>JAJVIJ010000015.1 GCA_022072095.1 Rhodocyclaceae bacterium | reverse complement strand
CGGCGACTTGCCGGAAACGTCGTAGACCACGCGTGACAGGCGCGCCATTCATTGGCAATGCGCCGCGAGCGCGCGGACATCACTCGCCCCGCCAGTCATCGCCGGGCATGATCCGCTGCATGAACGCATCGAACATCGACACGGTGAAGGCAGTACGCCGTGGCTCGGGCTCCAGACCATGCCCTTGGCGATGAGCAGGTTGCGAGCCGGCGACGCAGCGGTGGCACACCACACCCATCAAGGCCGGTCGCGACCGGAAACGGCGCATCGCGCCGCGCTGCCTGACCTGCCGTCGGCACGTATGCGCTCGGCCAGGCTGGCAATTCCCGGAGGGCTCAGATCATCGGTTGCATAAGGTCTGACCCCCTCGGGCCTGACTACCTCGGGCCTGACCCCCTCGGCCCGTTCCTGTCTGGCGCGCAAGGCGCGCCGGTACAGCGGATCGTAATGCCTGGACAGCAGCTCGGCCAACATCGCTCGCAGCGCACCGGTGCGTGCCATGGACTTCCACGCGTCGATGGTTTCGTTGGCGTGTATGCCGCGAAGGTAATCGAGCCGCGCGACCAACGACTCGGTATCGGCAAGAAAATAGGCGTAGTCATCCAGCAGGAATTCGATGCGGGCCTCCATCGACGCTTCGATCAAGACCGAAGGCGCATCTCGATAGCGCGTGATCAGCGCTTCCGGAACGGTCAATAGTCCGATACGGCGGCTTTCCGCTTCGACCCAGACCGGACGGTCCGGATCAAAGCCACGGATGCGGCCCCATATCGCAGTCTCGAATGCCTTCTGGCTGGGCTGGGCTGTGCCGGGAAGCGCGCCCAGCACCGAACCTTTGTGCGCGGCGAGCGCCTCGAGATCCAGGACCTGTTCGCCTTGCGCGTCGAGCGCGCTGAGCAGACGGCTTTTTCCTGAACCGGTCGGGCCCGATACGACCTGGAAATTCAGGCTGCGACACAGGTGGTCCAGGTCAGCGATCACGCGCCGGCGAAAAGCCTTGTAACCGCCCTCGAGTTGCGCGGCATCCCAGCCGACTTGGCGCAGTATCAGAACCAGCGCGCCGCTGCGCTTGCCGCCGCGCCAGCAATACACCAGCGGCCGCCACGATCGTTCGCGCTCGGAAAATCGTGTCGCCAAGTGTTCGGCGATGCGCCGGGCAACGATGGCCGCGCCGGCGCGCCTGGCGGCGAAGGGTGAATCCTGCTTGTACAAGGTGCCGATCTCGGCCCGCTCGGCGTCGGAGAGCACCGGGCAACTGAGCGCGCCGGGCACATGGTCGAGTGCAAACTCGGCCGGCGAGCGGACATCGATGATCTCGTCGAAGTCGTCGATCTGCCCGACATTGGCCAGCCCGCGCCGGGCCCTGGGTGTATGGTCCATGGCAGCGATTATCGCCTTACCGGTCCGGACGGGAACTTCCCGGGACGCGGCTTGCCTGAACGGATGTTGCAATGCACAATGACGCGGACCTGCATGAGCATGCTCAACCCAGCCGCGAAGAGCGACCATGGAATACCCGAAGTCTCCAAAATTGTTGCCCTATTTCGCCCGGCGAGCGGGCGTCAGTGAATCGACCGCCGCGCGCCTGTGGCGAGAGGCGCTCACGGACAGCCGTCGTCAATACGCACCGAACAGCCCCGAGTGCTGGAACGCCGCCCTGACGCAATGGCGCAGGGCGCTCGATGAGCGGCGCGTCGAACGAAGCATGCCATGGCTCGCGTCGCTGATGCAGGCCCAGCGCCGGCTGTTCGAACTGTCGCTGCGACCGATCGAACTCTGGCTGCACTGGGCTGCGAACCGGACAAGGACGCCCGGTTGAGTTGCTCGGCCCCCTAGCCCGGCCGACCATCGACGCGTGGCCGCGTCAGTATCGGCAGATAGCGCACCAGATAGCACGAAAACGCGGCGCACCAGAGCAGCGCGGCCAGCCACACGGTCGTGCCGTAAGCCGCCGGCCAAGCCAGCGGCCCGCCCACACGCACCAGGGCCGCGCCGAAAATGGCCAGATAGGCGGCCAGCTCCCAGTTGCCGGCGCGCAGCGGCCGTCCGGTATGGCCCAGCGCAGTGCGGGTCATCATGCCTATCGTCAGGCCGCCGATCGCGCCGACCGTGAGCGCGTGCGTGGCAAGCTGCGCGCCAACGAGGCCCAACTCGTCGAGCGCGCGCAGCGCGAGATGAACCGGTATCCATAGATAGCCCACATGCAGCACCCACAGCAACGGTGTGCCCACGGTTTTCCATGGCTGCCACAGCAGAAGACGCAGCAGGTGCACGAATGCCACCAGGGCCAGCGCGATCGCCGCACCTGTGCCTTGCCAAGGCATCACGTCAATGGCCATCAGCATCCACAGTGCGCCCAGCGCGACACGCTCCAGCCACGGCGAGCGCCGAGCGCGGGCGTGCGGCAGCGCGTTATTGGTGAACATCGGGATGACACGGCCGCCCATCACGGCCATCGTCAGCAGCAGCACGTCCAGGCCAAGCCGCAGACCCATGACCGCGGGCAGCTCGACCGCGCCCATCATGGACAGGTGCATGCCCAGTTGTCCCACGGCCAGCAAGCCCAGCAAGCCGACAAAAAAGTAGTTGCGCCGGTTGCGCGCGGCGACGAGCGCGCGCGCCAATCCGATGGCCGCGGCAAGCGGGAACGCCGCATTCACCAGCGCGGACACCAGCGGCCATGGGCTCGCGACCAACACTCGCCCGGCCGCCCAGAGCAGCACCAGCGCCATCAGGCCGCGGCCGGCCGGCGTGGGCTGCCCACTCCAGTTACGCCCTGCGGTAAACAAGAAACCCACCACCACCGCCAGGGCATATCCAAAAAGCAATTCATGGGCATGCCAGATCGGACTGGGCAGATAAGCCCAGCTCAGCCAGCCCACATACTGCATGGCCCAGAGCGCGACCGAGACGCACGCGAAAGCGCTGGCTGCCAGATAGAACGGGCGAAACCCCAGTTGCCACAGCGCAAACCCTGCCGGCGGCGATTTTCGGGGCTGAGTGGGGTTCATGATGGGCGTCGATGGAGTCATGTCTTGCCAACCGAAGCGATGAAAGATGACATCGATGATCTTGCAGAGTCGGCATGTTCCGACTTGATCTCGAACAAGTCCAGTTAGTGAACGAACGCTGGCCGGATCACGCTTTTCGATATCGGACACGGACGACGGAAGAAGGCTAGACCCGGACATCCTTCCTCGCCGCCTAGCCCCAGCCCTCCGGTGCCACGGATCTCGGACAGCGCCGGCGAAACACCCGGCCATCCTCCAGTCGCACTGCAGTGAGGCATCCCCCCCATAGGCAGCCCGAGTCCAGTGCGATCAAGCCTGGCGTCATCAAGAAACCGAGCGCCGACCAGTGTCCGCAAATCGCGGTGTCGCCGGCACTGGCGCGCCCCGGGACCACGAACCACGGCAGATACCCTGCAGGGGCATTCCCGGGTGGCCCCTTGAAGGCCAGGGCCATGCGCCCGTCGGCCGTGCATACGCGCATGCGCGTCATGGCATTGATGATCACCCGCTGGCGTTCCCAACCGCAAAGCGCATCGTCCCAGCGGTCGGGCAGGTTGCCGTACATGTGTTCGAGCAGCGATGCGCAATGCTTGCCCGCCAGCGTCTCGCCCACCTCTTGCGCCAGCTCCTGCGCCTGCGCCACCGACCAGGCCGGCAACAAGCCGGCGTGCACCATGAAATACGGTGGCTCGACATGCAGCAGTGGCCGACGACGCAGCCAGTCGAGCAGATCGTCGCGGTCCGGCGCGTCGAGCACTGCGCCCAAGGTGTCTTCCGCGTGCAGACGCCCGTGGCCCGCGGCCACCATCAGCAGGTGGAGATCGTGATTGCCGAGCACCGTGACCGCCGACGCGCCCAGACCACGCACCCTGCGCAACACGCCCAGAGAATCCGGACCGCGATTCACCAGGTCGCCGGTCAGCCATAAACGGTCCCGCCCGGGACTGAACCCGATCTCGGCAAGCAAGGCCTCGAACGGTTCCAGACAGCCTTGCAGATCACCGATCGCGTAGGTCGCCATCACATCCACCATCACACGGCAATGCTTGCAATACTACCCGCCGCATGGTCAAAACTTGTATCCTCGGCTGGCCCTTGCGAGCCGGCCGCCGCGGCGCCACGATAATCGACATGCCGGTGAGGAGACAAACATGATCCGTACACCTTCGTTCGCCGGCATGCTGACCGCGCTGTGCCTGGGCGTTACAGGCCTGTTTTCGGGCACCTTGTGCGCCCAGCAGGGCTTCCCGAACAAACCGCTGCGCATCGTCGCCCCCTTTCCGGCGGGCAGCAGCACCGACATTCTGGCGCGCCTGATCGCGCAGAAGATGAGCGATGGCCTTGGCCAGCCGGTGGTGGTCGACAACCGCGCTGGCGCCAACGGCATCATCGGCACTGAACTGGTCGCGCGTGCCGCGCCCGACGGCTACACGATGGTGCTCGCCTCCAACGGCACCCATGGCATCAACAGCAACCTGTTCTCGAAGCTGCCTTACGACCCGATCAAGGATTTCGCCCCGGTCATGCTGGTCGGCACGGTGCCTTACGTCCTGCTCGTCAACAACAGTTTTTCGGGCCAATCGGTGAAAGACCTGGTCGCGCAGGCCAAGGCCAGGCCGGGCGGGCTGGCCATGGGCTATTCGGCCAGCGTATCGCAGCTGAGCGGCGAGCTGTTCAAACTGACCACCGGCATCGAGGTCACCTCCGTGGCCTACAAGGGCACGCCTCCCGCATTGACCGACCTGATGGGCGGCCAAATCCAGTTCCTGTTCGACCCATCGATTTCGGCACTGCCTCAGGTCCGGGGCGGCAAGCTCCGTGCGCTCGCGGTCACCTCGCCCAAGCGCACGCCCTTGTTGCCCGAGGTCCCCACCGTCGCCGAATCCGGATATCCGGGCTATGACGCGGCCGCCTTCACCGGCTTCCTGGTGCCGGCCGGCACGCCGCGCGATGTCATCAATCGCCTGCATGCCGAACTCGTACGCATCTTCCAGCTCCCCGATGTACAGGAAAGGATGACGCAATCCGGGCTCGACGTGGTCGCCAGCACGCCGGAGCAGTTTGCAGACGCGATCCGTCGTGAAATCGACAAATGGGCACGGGTGTTCCGGGACGCCAAGCTGCCCAAGATGAACTGAATGAACTGATCTCGCGCAAACCGCCAATGCCTGCCCCGCGCTAGGTTTGGATTTTTTTAAACCCCTTCACGGAGAAACCCTGATGTCGCGTATATTGCTTGCAACCCTCAGTCTCATTGGCCTGCTGTGTGCAGCGCCGGCCTCGGCCGACAACTACCCAAGCAAACCGGTCCGCGTGATCGTCCCCTCTTCGGCGGGTGGCATCATCGATGTGCTGCCACGCGCGATCTTGCAAAAGGTCAGCGAAAGCACCGGGCAGCAATTCATCGTCGACAATCGACCCGGCGCGGCCGGCATCATCGGCTCCGAGGCCGCGGTGCGCGCGGCACCGGACGGCTATACGCTGCTGGTGGTGGCCACCGCGCACGCCATCAATGCCGGCCTGTATCCGAAGCTTCCCTACGATACGGTGCGCGACTTCACGCCCGTCGCGATGGTGGCTCGCCTGCCGCTTTACCTGGTGGTGCATCCCTCGCTCGGGGTCAACAACGTCAGGGAACTGATCGCGATGGCCAAGGCCAAGCCCGGCCAGATCTTCTTTGCCTCGGCCGGCAACGGTCAAGCCTCGCATCTGGGAGGGGAAATGTTCAAATCCCTGGCCGGCATCAATCTCGGCCACGTGCCTTACAAGGGCGCCGGCCCAGCCTTGGCCGACGTCGTCGCCGGGCAGGTCCCGATGCTGTTCAACGACCCGATCTCAGCCATGCCGCACATCAAGTCGGGCAAACTGAAGTTGCTCGCGGTGGGCACCCCGAAGCGCTCCGCCGCGGTCCCCGACACCCCGACCATGATCGAAGCCGGCGTGCCGGGGTTCGATGCCTACGCCTGGCTAGGTTTTCTCGCACCCGCCGGCCTGCCCAAGGACATCGCCGCGAAGTTGCATGCCGAAATCACCAAGGCCATGAACGCACCGGACGTGTATGAGCGCTATTTCAGCCCTCGCGGCGGCCTGGAAGCGATGGGCTACGGCCCCGACGAAAGCGCGACTTTCGTCCGCAGCGAGATCGTGAAGTGGTCCAAGGTCATCAAGGATTCCGGGGCCAAGCCGGACCAGTGACACGCGCTCGCCCTTTGGCTGCGGCTTGCGTCCGCGCCTGCCCCCACCGGTGCAGGGGCAGGCGCATGCCGAGCAGCACCGCGAGGATCGACGCATAAACCACAGGTTCGGTGATGTCCCTCTTCACGAGCCACCAGAAATGCGTCACGGCGAGTATCGCGATCAGGTAGACACTGCGGTGCAGCCGCAGCCAGCGCCGGCCGCCCAGTCGGCGCACCATCGCCTGGTTCGAGGTCGCTGCCAGCGGCACCAGCAGCATGAACGCAGCCACACCTACGGTGATGAACGGACGCTTGAGGATATCCCGGCCGATCGCCCCCCAATCGAAAAACTGATCGAGCCACAGGTAGCTGCCGAGATGCAGCAGTGCGTAATAGAACGCAAACAGCCCAAGCATGCGGCGCATGCGCATCAACCATTTCCAGCCGCTCGATCGGCATAGCGGCGTGACCGTCAAGGTGATCAACAGCAGGCGCAAGGTCCACTCGCCGGTGCCACGCGTCACGACCTCGATCGGGTTCGGGCCCAACCGATCCTGATAGACCCCCAAGGCCAAAAGAACCGTCGGCAACAGGCAGGCGAGAAAAAGCGCGACCTTGATGCGGGCCAGCCATGCCGCCGACGGTTTGGCCACGCGCCCTGCCCACATCAAAACTGCTTCCGCAGGTCCATGCCCGCATAAAGGCCGGCGACCTGCTCGCCGTAGCCGTTGAAAGGAAGGGTCTTGCGCTTGCCGAACTCGCCGATACGCCGCTCGCGCGCCTGACTCCAGCGCGGATGATCGACGTCCGGATTGACGTTCGAGTAAAAGCCGTATTCGCTGGGCGCTGCGCGCATCCAGGAGGTCACCGGCTGCTGCGCAACGAAGCGCAGTGCAACGATCGACTTGCCACTCTTGAAGCCGTATTTCCACGGGACCACGATGCGCAGTGGCGCCCCGTTCTGCTTGGGCAGGATGTCGCCGTACAAGCCCACAGCGAGCAAGGCCAGCGGATGCATCGCCTCGTCCAGACGCAAACCCTCGACGTATGGCCAACGCAGCACCGGAAACAGCTGTCCGGGCATCTGCTTCGGGTCATGCAGGCTGACGAACTCGACGAACTTCGCGTCCGACAAGGGCTCGGCCCACCGGATCAGGCGTTCGAGCGGGAAACCCACCCATGGAATCACCATCGACCAGCCTTCGACGCAACGCAGGCGATAGATACGTTCCTCGAGCGGCGCGAGCTTCAGGATATCCTCGATCGCGATCTGCCTGGGTTTCTTCACCAGGCCCTCGACGCGCACCGTCCACGGACGCGTGACCAGCGTGTGTGCCTGCGCCGCCGGCGCAGCCTTGTCGACGCCGAACTCGTAGAAATTGTTGTAGTGGCTGATATCGTGCAGGCTGTTCGGCGTTTCGTTCGTGCTGTGTGCGCTCTTCACGAGCGCGCCCAGGGAGCCGGCGCCGACCTCGGCCACAGCATCCCCAGGCCGCCAGGACATCGCAGCCATGGCCAGCGCCCCCACGCCGCTCATCCCGCTCATTCCACTCACCCCCCCCACACCTCCGACGCTTGCCAGTTTGCCAAGGAAGCGGCGGCGCTCGACATATGTGGATCGAGGCGTGATCTCGGAAGGCGGAATATCCGCCGGTTTGCGAATCAACATCATCGGACTCCTTGGGCGAAGATGATGGCCAGAGAACACTGGTTTGCCCGGCGAGCCAACACCCGCGTCAGCCCGACAAGCCCTCAGCTAGTAGACCGAACCGCGCGCTCAAGCTTACTTCTCGCATCGCTGTGCCCGACTCAACCCCGCGGATGATGCGCCGCGTGCAAGGCTTTCAGGCGTTCGCGCGCGACATGCGTGTAAATCTGGGTCGTCGCCATGTCCGCATGACCGAGCAGCAACTGCACGACGCGGAGATCGGCGCCATGGTTGATCAGGTGGGTGGCGAACGCATGCCGCAGCGTATGCGGCGACAGACTCGAGGGCTCGATCCCGGCCGACAACGCGTAGCGCTTGATCAGGGACCAGAACATTTGCCGGCTCATCGCCCGCCCCTGTGCCGTCGGAAACAGCACGTCGCTGGCTCGCCCGCCGAGCAGGCGCAATCGGCCATCATCGAGAAACTGCTCGAGCCAGGCGCGTGCCAGTTCACCCATGGGCACGAGGCGCTCCCGCCCCCCCTTGCCGAGCACGCGCACGACGCCCATGTCCAGGCTGAGCATGACGAGCCTCATGCCAACCAGCTCGGACACACGCAGACCGGTCGCATAGAGCAGCTCGAGCATGGCCCGATCGCGCTGCCCTCGCGGCGTGTCGGTCGCCGGTGCCGCGAGCAGGGCTTCCACCTGGGTCTCCGACAACACCCTGGGCAGACGCTGAGGTGGAGCCGGCAATTCGATCCGAGCCGTCGGGTCCGCACCCAGTCGCCCCTGGCGCATCAGCCAGCGGTACAGACGCCGCAGACTGGCGATCAGCCGACGCTGACTGGCCGGGCGGGCACGCCCGGCGAACTCGGCGAGATAGGCTGCAATGTCATGTTCGGCGGCATGCAGCAAGGTTTGCCGTCGATGCCGAAGCCAGATCGCGAACAGGCGCAGGTCGCTGCGGTAGGCGGCAAGCGAGCGTGGCGACAAGCCGTCCTCCAGCCACAGCGCGTCGCTCAGGCCTTCGATGATCGCGGCGTCGTCCGGCGCGAGCGGCTGCAAAGCACACCCGGCCTCATCAGCGGCAGGCTTCATCGTTCCACGGCGACACGCCCTCGTGGAGCAACAGCCAGCGCTTGATCGCCCGCCAGTCCGATGCGCGGCTGTGGGCAAAACCACCCAGCGCCGAGGCACCGCCCGCAGCTTTCGCAAGCACGCGATGGCAGGGAACCACGACGGGGTAGGGATTCGCGCCACAGGCCTGGCCTACGGCACGTGCCGAACTCCCCAGCGTATCCGCCAAGTCACCGTAGTGACGGATCGAACCGGACGGAATCGCGGCGATTTCGGCCCATACGCGTCGCTGAAACACGCTGCCTGCCGGGGCGAGCGGCAAGCGAAAGCCGCATGCCGGGTCATCGAAATAGGCCGCGAGTTGGGACAGCACGAGCTGGGACAGCGAATCGCGCGCCGGTCTGGCCGCCTGGCTCGGCAGAAACTCGATGCCGAGTACCCGCTGGCCATCGCAGCGCACGCCGAGCGCGAAACATGGCGCCGCAAACACCGCGGAAAAGCCGATGTCGCGATCCATCGCGGCCCCGCCGGCCTCAGCCAATTTCCGCCACCGCACGCACACGTTCCGCATGAACCGCGGCTCGGATCGCGGCCCCCAGGTCTGGGGATGGGGCATCCTGGAATTCTCGCGCAACCCTGCCGGCATCGACCTCGGCGCATACGGTGGCAGCGGCCTGCCAGACGGCCGCAGGCGGATAAAGCTCGGCGAGTCCGGCTTGCGTGCGCCGGTCCTGGGGTCCGGAAGAAAACGCCAGGTGATCGCAGGCGAAGGCTTGCAGCAGCTCCATCAGGCGCTGCGGGCGGCGCACACTGTCCAAACGTTCCAGCAGGCGCACGCGCCCTTCGGCATCGAGCGCGTCGACCTCGCCCATCGCCTGGCGCAACTCGGCGGCGAGACGGCCGAGGTCCAGGCTGTGAGCGGGCACGCGCAGACGCCGTGAAAGCGCTTCGGCCCGCTGAGCCGCCTCCGGAAACTCCGCAAGCTGCGCAAGCAGCACCGCCCAGCAAACCGGGGCACCGACACCATATGCGGCCGCGACATCGAGCGCACGCACCAGATGGGCTTCGGCGGCTATGCGGAGGCCATTCGGTGATGGGCGCAAGCCGCCGATAACCGTCGCCAGCTCGGGCAGCAGCCGCGTAGCCAGCAACGTCTCACGCAGCACGGTCCACATGCGACCCGGCCGCGCCTCCATCAGGCCACGCGACAGTTCCTGCCAGACACGCTCCGGCACCAGTGCATCGGCCTCACCGGAACACACGATGCCGCGTGCCAGCGCAAGCGTTTCCGGCGCGACGCAAAAATCGTGGAAACGGGCTGCGAAGCGGGCCAGTCGCAGAATCCGGACGGGGTCCTCGGCGAACGCCGGCGTCACATGACGCAAGCGGCGGAGCGCGAGATCGCGGCGGCCGCCGTAGGGATCGATCACGGTCCCCGTCTCGTCTTCCGCCATGGCATTGATGGTCAGATCGCGGCGCGCCAGATCCTCCTCCAGCGTGACCGTCGGATCGGCGTGCACGGCGAAGCCGCGATAGCCCGGCGCCGTCTTGCGCTCGGTCCGCGCCAGCGCATACTCTTCCTGGGTATCGGGGTGCAGGAAAACCGGAAAGTCTCGACCGACGGCGCGATAGCCCAACGCGATCATCTGCTCCGGCGTGGCACCGACCACGACCCAATCGCGATCGCTGACTGGCAAGCCGAGCATCCGATCGCGCACACAGCCGCCCACCGCGTAGACACGCATGGATGAAGATCGGCTAGTTCGGGCCGGCCGGCGCGTTCGCCCGCCACCACGTGGCGACTGTAACGACCCAGCCTTCGGTGCCTCGTGGCATCTCGCCCATGCGACTCAACGTACAGACGGTGGGATGACACCCAGGCGCTGCTTCAGGCGCTGTGTCCGACCCTCGAACAGTGCCGCATAGAACACCGTGTTGCTCATGACTTTCTTGACGTAGTCGCGGGTTTCCTTGAACGGGATCGTCTCCGCATAGATCGCGGCTTCCATCGGGGCCGCACTGCGCCAGCGGTGCGCACGCCCGGGCCCGGCGTTGTAAGCGGCGGCTGCCAGCACCGGATGATTGTCGAGGCGATCCAAGACCTGGCGCAGGTAATGCGTGCCCAGCGTCACGTTCGTCGCCAACTCTTGCAAGCGCTCGGTGCGGAACCCCTCCAGTCCGATTTTTTTCGCGACCTCACGCGCCGTCGCCGGCATCAACTGCATGAGGCCCTGAGCCCCCGCAGACGAACGTGCCGTATTGACGAACCGACTTTCCTGACGCATCAAACCATAGACCCAGGAAGGATCCAGCCCCAGCGCACGCGCCTGCGGCGAGACCTCATCCTTGAATGGCGCCAGATAGCGCATGGCATATCCCTCCTGGCCACCGACGCGCTCCGCGGCATAGATCGCCCGATCCCAGATGCCCTCGCGGCGGGCGAGCTCCGCGGCAGCCAACAGGTAAAGGTCGTCTCGACCCCTGAGCGCCCAGTTCCATTCGCGCACGGCTTCCGGGCGAAGCCCCAGCACGAACAACGCCAGAGCCCGATGTATGCCCGGCTCGGCCGCAACCCGCGCGACATCGTCGGCATGCGCCTGCGCAACCGCAGGGGGTGGCTCCGTGCCTCGACCCAGTTCGTCATCGGCGAGGTTGCCGTAGAAGTTCGGCTGGGCCGCAATTTCGGCGAACAGGCGCCGGGCTTCGTCGACATGACCAAGCGCCTGCTGGGCTCGTCCCTGCCAGTAGGTCCATGCGGGCAAGGCCCGCTGTGTGGCCGGCATGGACTGTATGCTGTTGAGGACGAAGGCCCAGTCCTCGGCGCGCAGTCCCGCACGCACCCGCCATTCGCGTTGCTCCTCGGTGAGCGGCGTGTCTCCGGCGCGACGGAAATAATCCAGCGCCAGCGGCGCATGTGCGCGCGCCGCGCGCCACGCGAGTTGCGCCTCGACGTATGCCCGTTCGCCGGGCTGAAAGGCCTGCGGCCGCCCGGCCTGATGTGCCCACTGTGAGATGGCCTCTGCCAGATCGACGCGCGCCAGGCTCGCAAACGCCCAAAGCATCGACTCGCGCGCAGCCCGCGATCGCGGGAAATCGACCGGAGCATGGGTCACGAGCCTGAGTGGCGTACGCAAGGCCACACCCACCGATCCGGCCGTCAAGCGGCCTGCCTCGCCGAGGTGCGCGAGCAGGTCCAGCGTATTGCGCGCCGCCGTCTCGCGTCCCGCCTCGACCAGACGACGCAGGCGCCACCAGAGCTCGTCGGTGCTCACCCGACCACGCTGTACGAGCACCGTGAAAACCGGTTCGCAGGCGGCGCCGGCGGGCGTTTCGGCATCGATGCGCCAAATCCGCTCGGCCTCCCGCCAGACCGGCTCCAGCGAGTCGATCGTCGGCTGTTGCGGCGCCTCCGTCGCCGCCGATGCCGATAGCGGCGCGACTGAGGGCCGCAGCATCAGTTGCCGCTCGAGCGCGCGACAACGCAGCTCGGCATCGGGCTCCGCGAGCCGGCCGTATTCTTCCGCAAAGCGCTCCCATTGGCCTTCGGCGGCGAGACGCTTCGCCCAATCGACCCGCAGCCGCTCGGCCAGTGGCGTACTGGCATGGCGATCCAGAAATGCACGAACCCGTACCGGCGTCGCACGGTCGAGATCGACGCGCAGCAGCCAATAGTCGACATACATCTGCAGTACCGGGTGCTCGAACCCCGAGGCCACGCGGTTGAGCCCAGCCTTGTCCGCCCGTTCGAACATCGTGCGCGCCTCGATTAAACGGGAGTCAGGATCGGCAGGCGCGGCGACGGCCACCCGTGAACAGGCCACGACCGCCATGCAAGCGAGCAGCAAGGCCGAGCGTATGACGCGGCGAACGCTGTACGAACCCATGCGCGGCACTCCGTTCAGGACCATGCGCTATTCTTACACCATCGGTGATCAGCGTGTAGCACGAAGGATAGAAATCGGATGCAGGCCAGCACCTCTCCTTCATCTTCACCCGGTTCGAACAACAACGAACCAGGCCGGGCGCGCCGCCAGCGCTTGCGCACTCGCTTGATCGCGGCGCGCGATGCGATTTCGGTGACCGAGCATGCCGACCGGAGCCGCGCCATCGAAGCCACGCTGTGCGCACTGTTGGCTCGCATGATGCCCTCGGTCGTCGGATTCTGCTGGCCGGTTCGTTCCGAATTCGACGCACGCCCGCTGCTCACGGCCTGGCTCCCGGGCGCACGCGAGCGCCGTGCGGCCCTGCCCGCCGTGACCGATTTGCAGGGTCCGCTCGAGTTTCGTCTCTGGACCCCGGACAGCGCCCTGGCTCCGGATTTGTGCGGCATCCCGGCGCCGGTGGCACGAATCGCCGCGACGCCGGACCTGCTGCTGATTCCGCTCGTCGGCTTCGACGCGGCCGGCTTTCGCATCGGTTATGGTGGCGGTTACTTCGATCGAACGCTGGCCGTGATGTGCCCCCGGCCCTATGCGATCGGGGTGGGTTTCGAGCTGTGCCGCGTCGTCGATGTCGAACCGGAACCCCATGATGTTCGTCTCGACGCCATCGTCACGGAGTCGGGCCTGGTGTTCGAAGCGTCCAGGCAGGGAGGTTGATTCTTGGATTGGTCTGCCGCCGTCGACCTCTATTGCGAGCGACTGGATCCCGGGTTCTGGGCGGAACCCGTCAATGCACTCTCGAACCTTTCTTTCGTCATCGCCGCTGGGCTGCTCGCACGACGACTGCTCACCATGGATCGCGAACATCGTCCGTCAGACCTGATTCTGCTGGTCGCGCTGATCGGGCTGGTGGGCATCGGCAGCTTCATCTTCCATAACACCGCGCGCGCTGGTACGTCGGTGCTCGACGTCGGTTTCATCGCGCTCTACGTGCTGGCCTGGCTGCAACGCTTTGTCGTACGCATCGGACGCCGTTCCAACACCCAGGCGTGGCTCGTGGTCGCGGCCTTCGTCGCCGGTGATCGCTTGCTTGCCGCACTGGTGCCGGCCGACTTTGCAAATGGCTCGATCCTGTACCTGCCCACCTTGCTTGCGCTCGGCGGTTGCGCTCTATGGAGTCGACACGGAGCACCTGTCGTGGCGCGCCCGTTGTTTCAGGCTGCCGGATTGTTTCTGCTGTCACTGAGCTTGCGCAGCATCGACCAAACCGTCTGCACGCGCTTTCCGATCGGCACGCATTTCGCATGGCATCTGCTGAACGGGCTGCTTCTCTACCGGACAACACGCGTGCTCTGGCCACGCGCGCATGTTCAGAGCGTATGAGTGCGATCTCCGCGCATGAAGCCGATCAGCGGCGTGTCGATTCCCCGCCCAAAGGCGATGACCTTGAACAGTTCACCCATTTCGGCCGGGCTGATCAGCATATTGGCCTCCGCACCGGCCTTCGCTGCGCCGATCGGGTCGCGTTGCAAGGCTAGATCCACGTGCTCGAGCAGTCCGCATTGCAGCAGAAACTGCGCCTGACTCGTGTAGCCGATCACGTCCAGGCCGGCCGCATGACCGGCCGCGGCCAGGGCACTGAAATCGACATGCGCGGTGATATCGCATAGACCCGGATAGAGAAACGGATCGGCGTGGGCGACGTGACGATAGTGACACATCAGGGTACCGCCGGCGCGCTGCGGGTGGTAGTACTCATGGTGCGGAAAGCCATAATCCACGATGAACAGCGCGCCACGCTCGAGACGATGTCCCCATTCGCCGACCCAGGCGCGACCGATGCGCCCGACTTCGCTCAGATACGGGACCGGAACGTCTATCCCGCGAGCGGCGGCGACCAGCCGCGCGTCGGCCAGACGATCAGAGGCCAGCAATCGCCCGGACGCATCGCAGACGACACCCTGTTCGTACAGCCCATCTTCGCGCCAATGCAGGCGCGCGACCGGCATCGCGTCGACGACTTCATTGGCGATCACCAGCCCGGACCAGCGCTCGGGCAAGCGATCCAGCCAACTGACGCGCGCCATCGACTCCGGCGCGCGCGCAGCGATGCGCTGCGCCTGACGATCGCGCAAGCTCGACGACACCTCGAGCAGCGCGTAGTGCTCCGGTACGCAGCCCAACTCGGCCAAGGCCACGAGCAGATCCGCGGCCAGCGCCCCGCTACCCGGCCCGACCTCGAGGATATTGGCAGCCGAGGCCGCCATGACCTGCATCAGTTGATGCGCGAGTGCACGCGCAAACAGCGGACCGCGTTCGGGCGCCGTCACGAAATCCCCCGCCGGCCCGAATTTAGGGTTGCCGGCCGCGTAATAGCCCAGCCCCGGGGTATAGAGCACTCGATCCATGTAGCGCTCGAAGCTCATCCAGCCGTCGCGGCCGATCTCGGCGCGCAGTTGATCGAGCAGGGTTTCGCTGCGCCGCAGCGCTTCCGGATCCGGAGTCGGCAACTGCCCCCGAACCTCCTGTGCTGGCCGAGTCGGCTCGCCACTACCACTACAATGGCACGTCATGAAACCTTTCGCTCGGCGATCAATGGAATGTGTCAATGATGGAATGCGTCGATGGCACCGCAAATGCGCTTGCGGGCAAGGTCGTTCTGGTGACCGGCGGCGGTCGCCGTGTCGGTGCAGAAATCGTGCGCACATTGCACGCACGGGGCGCATGCATCGCCCTGCATTATCACCGTTCCGCGGACGAAGCAGGAGACTTGCTGCGTGGATTGAACGCCATGCGCCCGGATTCCGCCGAGGGTTTTGCGCTTGACCTGCTCGACACGTCGGCATTGGCCGGCCTGATCGACTCGATCACCGCACGTTTCGGCCGCCTGGATGGTCTGGTGAACAACGCTTCGAGTTTTTTCCCGACCCCGGTCGGACGCATCACCGAGTCAGATTGGGATCAGCTGGTCGGCAGTAACTTCAAGGCGCCGCTGTTTCTCAGCCAGGCGGCGGCGCCTGCGCTTGCCACCGCCTCAGGGGCTATCGTGAACATCACGGACATCCATGGCGAGCGTCCGCTGGCGGGCTATCCCCTGTACTCGGCAGCCAAGGCGGCACTCATCGGCCTGACCAGGGCGCTCGCGGTGGATCTGGCGCCAGCCGTGCGGGTCAATGCCGTATCGCCCGGACCGATCCTGTGGCCGGAAACCCCGGAATTCGACGAGGCACGACGTGCCGAAGTGATTCGGCGCACGCCGCTGGCGCGTATCGGTGGGCCCCAGGACATTGCCGGCGCGACCTGCTTTCTACTCTTCGAAGCACCCTACATCTCCGGACAGATCCTCGCCGTGGACGGTGGTCGCCTGGTGCAGATTTGACGGTTCGCTTCGGTTTCCGAACTTCGGCGTCGAAGGGCCTCGTGACCCGACACCGCAATGATGCCGAAGCCCTGCCGGCGCAATCGCTACAATCCGGTCTATTGCACAGCAGCTCATCGACGACATGACGAACGCGCAGAACGACAAGGCGATTCTCTTTGCCGATGTATCCGGAAGCACCCGTCTCTATGACAAGCTCGGTGATACCGAGGCACTGCACGCCGTAGACCGTTGCCTGAACCGAATGCGACGGGCCGTCGAAGCCTTTTCCGGTCGTGTCGTGAAAACGATCGGCGACGAGGTCATGGCGGTGTTCCCGAATGCGGTCGAAGCCACGCAGGCCGCCTGCGAAATGCAGCTGCGCATCGAAGACCTGCCTCCCGTTTCCGGCGTCAAACTCGCGATACGCGTTGGCTTCCACTTCGGTGCGGTCATCGAGGAAAACGATGATTATTTCGGTGACACGGTCAATGTCGCTGCCCGCATGGTCGGCCTCGCGAAATCGGGCCAGATCCTCACCACGGCCGAAGCGGTCGCCGAGTATCCGCCGATAATGAAGGACGCCGTGCGCGAGATCGATCGCCTTCCGGTCAAGGGCAAGGCCGACGAACTCGCCGTTTTCGAGGTCATCTGGCAGGAACATTCCGACCTGACGATGAAGGCATCGCCCATCTTCCGGGACGCAAAACCTCCGCGACTGCACCTCCGCTATCGTGATGCCGACTACGTCATGGACGCTGGCCGCGATACCCTGGCGATGGGGCGCGGTGTGCAGAACAACGACATCGTCGTGCGCGATCAAAGAGCATCACGCCAGCACTGCCGGATCGAGCGCAGACGCAACAAATTCGTGCTCATCGACCAAAGTACCAACGGCACCTTCTTGACCGTGTCGGGAGAGCCGGAGGTGGTGCTGAAGCGCGAGGAAGCGATCCTACGCCAGCATGGCCAGATCGGGTTCGGCCATAGCGCCACGGAAGAAGGCGTCGAGCTGATGAGCTACGAAATCGTCGCCGGCTAATACGGCGCACGAACAAGCCCGGCGAGCCCGGGCCGGCTCGTTCAAATCTGTAGCTTGCGCAGCGTTTCCGGATTTCGGACGATCGCGTCCAGTCTCGGTTTGGGGGCCCCGAACAGCGCCGCAGGCGGTGTGGTTTCCAGGCGGCCAAGCATGGCCGTACATGCGGGATCGAGGGACACGCTAACTTCTTGAGCGTTGGCCCCGGAAACGGACAGGCAGGTTTGCCCGAGCTTGCGATTGACCGGTAGCAGGATACGGCTTTGCACCGCATCCGCCACACTGACCGAGCCCGCACTGATCTCGACATCGATCAGATCCTGGCCGGCGACCGACGATGACAGCACATTGCGCAAGCCACCCAGTTCGCGCATCAGCATCGGCGTCCACGCACCGGGCAGGCCAGCGAGCTTCAGACGCACCTTCTGTGACGCAAAGTTGAAATGCTGAAGGAAGAAGTTGCGCGAAAACGCCTCACCGACCATGCGTCCGATTTCCTGTAGCGCCTGCTCTTCGCCATTCCAGGTGCTCTTCTCCGGAATGCTCGTGCTGTGATAAACCTCTTCACCCGTCTTGCGGTCAAGGCATTTCAGTGTCCATGACGTCAGCGCGATCTTCTCGACGATCAGACCGGATGCCGGCAAGCGCGCGGACAGTTTTCGAAACTGCACCTGGCCGTCAATGGCGAAGTCGGCCGCCTGCGCACCGCCCTCCTGTTCGCCCCACACCCTGAAACCGAACGACTGGATCCGTTCCTTCAGCAGGTTCTCAGCGACCGGTGAATGTTGTGTACCGCTGTCGCCACCCTCGTAGCGGGCGCGGATCGCCACCGAGATACGGGGGTCGCCATTATTCCGTATGAATTCGATGCGCTCATCCCGCGACATCTGGTTCAGCGACTTCTGAACCTCGCGTACACGCACGAGCGCGCGCGCCCTCATGTAGGCCAGGCCATCCTTGCCGATTTCGGGTGCCCCTTCGTCGAGCAGGGTCTCGACATAGTCTCCACCCTTATCCATCAGCCGGGACTGCAGCAGCGCGTAGTGGCGCACCAGTGAATCCGGCTCGACATACAGAGCCAGCGCCTTTTCGACCAGCTGGCGCTTCACATCTTCGCGCAGCGCCGCCGCCAGCGCCGCCGGTGACTGGTCGAAGCGCGGATCGCTGGGGTCTGCAATGCCGAGCACGCTGACCACGGCCATGCCGGGCCCGCTCGCGGACGTCGCAAGCCCGCCGGCCGGTGCCGCGACTTCGGGCTGCTTCGCCGCAATGTCCTCCTCCGAATTGTTCGGCTTCCACGTTGGACCCGACACCCACCAGGCCACGACGCCTGCCAGCACGACTACGGCGACAGCGACCACCACCGGCCTGCGACGCGGATAGGCGGTTTCGGCACGCAATGCATCCGTGTTCGCGCCAGATGCCGGGGCCGGGGCCGGCTCTGGCTGGGACGCACGAATCTTCATCGTCGCATCCACGGGTTGCGGATCGGCACACAAAGCGTCGCGAGCCAATGCCACCGTCACGGCGCCGCCGCCCGCGACGACCGTCGCTTCATCACTGGCTATGCCGGGAGCAACCCCTTTCGCATCGCGCATTCCGGCGAGCAGTGCTTCACGGAACTCGCCGGCGGTTTGGTATCGCTCATCCGGTCGCTTGGCCATGGCACGCGCGATGACCGCATCCACAAAGCGCGGCACCTGGACATTCAGCTCCGAGGGCGGCGGCGGGATTTCCTTGAGCACGCGGTGCATGATGGTGGTCAGGCCACCCGTGAACGGCTTTTCACCGGTCAGCAACTGATAACACATCGCGCCGGCGGAAAAGATATCCGAACGCCCATCCACGGTCTGCCCCATGAACTGCTCGGGCGACATATAGGCCGGCGTACCGAGCACGGTCCCCGCCTGCGTGAGCGTCGAGGATTCGATGCGCGCGACGCCGAAATCGGTTACCTTGATCGAACCATCCGCGAGCAGAATGATATTGGCCGGCTTGATGTCCCGATGAACGACGCCACGACCGTGGGAATAGTCGAGCGCGGACAGTACCTGCTCCATGATGCGCATGATGGCGGGCAAAGAAAACCGCTCGCTGGCGTCGAGCACATCCTTTAAGGAACGCCCTTCGACATATTCCATGGCGATGTATGCCACGCCCTGATCTTCGCCATAATCATAGATCGCGACGATTCCGGGATGGTTGAGCCGGCCGGCAGCCTGCGCTTCGCGCGCGAAGCGCGCGAGCACGTCGTCCGCCTCGCTCCTTTCCAGATGCTCGCGCTTGAGCGTCTTGATGGCGACGCGCCGATCGATACCCGGGTCGTGGCCCTCGTACACCACGCCCATGGCGCCCTCTCCAAGAGGGCGAACGACTCGATACTTGCCGAGCTTGTCTGGCTGGCTCATCGAAGGCACCCACTCACTTGTGCTTGTTGTCGATGTCCCAGACGTTTTTCTGTACCAGACGTTGCACCATGGTGTCCAGGGACACCCCGCCCTGCGCGCTGGACGAGACCCCCATCACCGAGGTGCCCTTGGCACCGATTTCCATTTTCTCCTCGGTATACCCTTGGGCCACCTGCTCGGTGGTATTGGCGTCCATGATCTTGTAGCGCATGCCGATCACCCACACGCCGGAACTCTCCTTGGTCTGCACGGAGCCCGCCACCGTTTCGCCCACCGCGCCGGCCTGCGCACCGCCCAGCGATCCGCTGAACGCACCGAAGATGCCGAGCAGGCGGCCCGCAGCGCGGCCATCGAAACCCTCCTGCGCCTGCGCAACCTGCTCGGCCTTCAGAATGTCGAACTTGACGATCCACTTGGTGGTTTTCAGCTTGCCCTTCTGCATGTGCTTGCGCGCCGCCTGGGGATCGCCCATCGTGTAAGCGAGCTGGATCTCGCTGAGCAAGGGCCCCAGGTCACTACGCTCCAGCACCTTGAAATTGGCTTTCGACAATTCCAGTTCCGCAAAGTCGGCAATGTTGTTGGGACCGAACTTTTGCATGAAGTTGGCATTGTTGCTCTTCACCTCGCCAGGGATCACGATCAGTGCCGGACCCGCTTTCTTGGCATTGGCATACTCGATTTCCTTGTACATCGCCTTGTCGGCCATTTCGTTGGCCTTTTTCGAGCTGTCGCTGCCGGCGGTCGGCGACGCGCTTTCGAAAGTCGGCTGAGCGGAACTCAGTCCGGCCAGCGCAACCAAGCTTGCCGCCAGGGCAACCCTGACATGAGTTCGCGTTGACATGGTGTTCATCCAGTTCTCCCGTGTTCTCGAAATTCAATTACGATTGCCGGCCGCGCGACAGTAATCGTTATACAAGCGCGCAACCAGCTCATCGGCCTGTTCATTCACCAGCGTGAGTGCCATCCCGAGCGTGTCGCTGCCGGAGTAGGATTCGGCACGAGCGCTGACGTCGGACAAGGTGCGGCCATTCGCGGCAGCAAGCGTGAAACCCAGTTGGACACTGACCTCGGGAATGCGCAATACCGGATTCATGGCCGAGTGGGTCGTGATCGTGCCCCGCAATACGTATTGGGCGCCGAGCCGCTTCGAGGCCGACAGCGCGGCATCGGGGTCATTGCGGAAGTAGGCATCGATCTCCGCCTGTGCAATCTGCGCCCGGATCTCTTCCTGGGAGTAGGTTTTCAAGCCGAGCGCCCGCAAGCGCCGATTGATCGCCTGGAAATGCGGGCCGTAGCGCGCCTGCTGCGTCACCCATCCATTGCTCGCGCGCTCGGCAACCAGGGTCATGATCTTTGCGTTTTTGAGTCGCTTCTGGCAGGGCGCGGAAACCAGATCCTGAATCCGTTGAGCCCGCTCCGCCGCGGCTGCGGTGTCCTCGCGCTCGGCATCGGAAAAGCGAAAGCCGTATGCGTTCGAAACCACCACAGCAAACGACAGAACGCCGACCCATCGCACCACGCAAGAAAGCGCGCCGTTCTCAAGCATGCGGCCCATCACCCAAAAAACTCGAAGCGGTATGTTCATCTTGCCCCGACCACATGGCCAGGGCATTCGTCACGACCCATCAACCTTTCAGGCATTCCTTCATGAAGGCCCGGCGTTCATCCCCCGTCTTTCCGGTAGCCTTCTCGTTGCACATCTTCATCTTTTCCTGCTGCGCGGACTTGTTGTCGGCTGCAGCCGGTTTGCCCGCGGACAGACACTCCTTCATGAAGGCCCGGCGCTCGTCGCCCGTCTTGCCTTTCGCATCTTGGTTACATTGCTTCATCTTCTCCTGCTGAGCGCCGGCCAACGCCGGACCTGACGCCATCGAACACGCGAGCAATACTCCCGCAGCCAAGCTCATCAACAGTTTCTTGTTCATGACCACTCCCTTCCAGGTAAGAAACACAAGAGGAAACCGCTACGCCCAACCACCACGGCCACGCCCCGGAAAGCCACGAGAATCGATGCGATATGTCCCGAATGCGCAAGGCGATTATAAACAGGGCCATGCTCAGTGCATCGCGTCCTGATCGCCCAATGCCTGTTGCTGACGTTCAACGAACTCCAAGGTCGTGTCGATCCCGCGCAACTGCAGGATGGTCGTGCGCACCGCCGCCTCCGCCAGCACAGCGAGGTTGCGGCCGGCCGCAACAGGAATGATCACGCGGCGAACTTCGACACCCAGAATTTGATGAGACTCGGCATCAAGTGGCAGGCGCGTCGCCTCCGGCATCCCCGGCTGGGCTTTGTGCAGATGGATCACCAGGCGCAAACGCATGCGCCGGCGACAGGCCGACTCGCCGAACACCGTACGGATATTGAGTATGCCCAGCCCGCGCACCTCGAGAAAATCCTTCAGCAGCGGCGGGCAGCTTCCTTCGAGAACGTTCGGCGCAATACGCGCAACCTCGACGATATCGTCGGCCACCAGTCCGTGGCCACGACTGATCAACTCGAGCGCAAGCTCGCTCTTGCCGACCCCTGAATCTCCGGTGATCAAAGCCCCCATGCCGAGCACGTCCATGAACACGCCATGAAGACTTTGCTTGGGCGCCAGCACGCGCCCCAGATAGCTGCGCAACTGGTCGACCACCGCCGAGGAGCTTTTCGCCGAGGCCATCAGCGGCACCTGCTCGCGCTCGCAGGCATAGCGCACCAATGGAGGCGGGTCCATGCCATCGGCCACGATGAACGCCGGCGGTGCGCCCGACAACATCTGCTGCAAATAGCGCCGCGTGGCATCGATCGGTTGTGCCTGCCACCACTGGATCTCCGCACTTCCAAAGACCTGCAGCCGCGCAGCATGAATCAGGTTCAGATGGCCAACCAGATCGGCCGCAAAATGCGGCCCGTCGGGCGCCGCGATCTGTGCCTCGCGATGGCCACAAATCCAAGACAGATTTAGACGCCCGCGATTGTAGTCATACAGCTGGCCGACGCTGATCTTTACCATGTGTTTGCCATTGCGAGAAAAGCTCGACGATGGCCGAGCTATGCGGGGCCGTCGCCAGCATGGCGCGAAAATCACGATCGGCAAACATCTGCGCCAATTCGGACAACAGCCCGAGGTGCTGTTCGTTGGCATGCTCGGGTACCAGCAGCACGAATAGCAGCGACACGGGCTTGCCGTCCGGCGCGTCAAAGGGGACTGGCTCGGACAGCCTGACGAATCCGCCACGCACCTCCCTCAGCCCCTTCATGCGCCCATGCGGGATTGCGATACCCTGCCCCAAAGCGGTCGAACCGAGCCGCTCGCGCGCGAGCAGGCAAGCAACGACTCGTGCACGCTCGATTCCGCAGGATTTTTCGAACATGGCACCGATATCCTCGATGACCGCCTGCTTGCTCACCGAGCCGATGTCCAGCAAGACCTGCTCGGGACACAGCAGTTTGCCGACCATGCTTGCCGTCGGCAACGCGGCGACACCACGTTTGCCCCTAAGCGTCAACGAAACCGGAATTTTCACGGTACCGGCGAATCAGCGCGTGCTTGACTTGCCGTGCGGTCGGCCAGACCACCCATGCATCGCGTGCCGGCGAGGACAGGTCGGGCACGTTCCTCGCGCTTCTGGCTCACACCATCCTTCACTCGACATCCTGTCGCTTGATTGGATTATGTGCGTGATTCTGAACTTTTTCCTTGTGCTTGACGAGTTGTCGATCGAGCTTGTCGACAAGCTGATCGATCGCCGCATAGAGATCGCCATTGTGGGCCTCGACAAAAATGTCCTTGCCGGTCATATGCAATGTGATTTCAGCCTTGCGGTCGAGCTTGTCAACCGACAGGATGACACTCGCGCTAGTGACCTGATCGAACCGACGGACGATCCGATCGACCTTGCTCGCCACATATTCACGGATGGCCGGCGTAACCTCCAAGTGGTGTCCGGTAACGATTAAGTTCATGTTGTATCGGTTCCTTTCTCGTCGATGGTGACACGATGGTCACCGTTTGCATCAACTGCGATCCATGAAGCGGCGCCCGACACGTGCCCCACCGCGTGATGTTTGCAATCGCGCCATGGCTCAGATCGATTTGCGCAGGTTTACAGCAGGAATATTGAGAACATCGCGATATTTGGCCACGGTACGGCGCGCTACGACGATGCCCTGCTCTCGCAGAATTTCCGCCAACCGCGCGTCCGACAGGGGGTTCTTGCCATCTTCGGCCGCGACCAATTGACGGATGAGCGCGCGTATCGCCGTTGACGACGCCGCGCCACCTGCTTCGGTCGCCACATGACTGCCAAAGAAATACTTTAGCTCGAGTATGCCGCGCGGGGTCGACATGTATTTTTGTGTCGTGACGCGCGATACCGTGGACTCGTGAATCTGCAAAGTGTCCGCGATTTCGCGCAAGGTGAGCGGCCGCATGGCCACTTCGCCAAAATCGAAAAATGACCGCTGTCGATCGACGATCGCTTGCGAGACTTTCAGTATGGTGTCGAACCGCTGCTGCACGTTCTTGATCAACCACTTCGCTTCCTGGAGCTGGCCCGCCAGACCGCTGCCGCGCTGACCTTTCAGCAGATCCGCATAGAGCCGGTGGATGCGCAACCGGGGCATCGCCTCGGAATTGAGCGACGCGACCCAGTGACCACGATGCTTGGCCACGATCACGTCCGGTATCACATACCGTGTATCCGCGACGCCAAAGCGATTGCCCGGACGGGGATTCAAGGTCCGGATCAGACGCTGTGCCTCCAGCAATTCGGCTTCGGAACACTTCAGTTCACGCTTGAGACGCCCATAGTCGTGATTGGCCAGGACTTCAAGATGGTCTGTCACGATCGCCAGCGACAACTCGCGAGCATGGTCCGCCGGCAGGCCCAGCAATTGCAGCCGCAGACATTCGACCATATTGCGCGCCCCGACACCAGGTGGGTCGAACTGCTGTACGTGGCGCAAGGCGATGCCAAGATCCTCCTCGTCGACCAGCATCTCCTCCGGCAGCAAGGCGAGCAACTCATCCAGGCCTTGAGTCAGATAGCCGTCGTCATCCAGCGCCTCGATCAGAAACCGGACCAGGTCGCGGTCCCGCCCGGAAAGCTGGGTCAAGGCCAATTGCTCGATCAGATGATCCTTCAGGCTGGACGTGGCCGCCTGTGAATCCTGGTAGTCGGCATCTTCGTCGTCACCACGCTGACCGCCCGAGGCCTCCTCGAAGGTCCATTCCGACGAGCCCGACAACGTATCCGGCCGGTCGTCGTCCGACGACACGATCTCGTGTCCCCCCTCGCCACCCTCCGCCGTTTCACGGAACGATTCTTCGCCCTCGGCTCGCTCAAGCAAGGGATTCTGCTGCAAGAAAGTCTCGATCTCCTGATTGAACTCCAGGGTAGACATCTGCAACAGCCGAATGCTCTGCTGCAACTGCGGTGTCAAGGCCAGATGCTGAGACAGTCTCAGCTGAAGAGTTTGCTTCATCGCCCACGCGCCCTGCGGTGTCCGCCAGGATGGGGATCAGGAACGCAAATGAGCGCCGACAGCGCGCCGGTCACGATGGACCGAAGGCATCGACGACATGTCAAAGCGGGGCTGGTCACGATCTGCCCAACGCAATGCAAGGCGGGCGCGGGGCTGCTTGACGAAAAACAAGGCACGAAGTACGGCATGGAACGCGGCACAAGTGGTCGAAAACCGACCTACATTTGGAAATGCTCGCCCAGATAGACTTCGCGAACGCGTTCATTATAGACAATCTCCTGCGGTGAACCGCTGGCCAATACCTCGCCGTCGTTCAGTATGTACGCACGATCGCATATCCCCAGCGTTTCGCGCACGTTGTGGTCCGTAATCAGCACACCGATACCCCTCCCCTTCAGGAAGCCGACGATCTTTTGAATATCGAGTACTGCAATCGGGTCGACACCGGCAAACGGCTCATCCAGCAGGATGAAGCGCGGCTGTCCGGCCAGCGCGCGGGCTATCTCGACCCGACGACGCTCGCCCCCCGACAAGGCTACGGCTGGCTGATCACGCAAATGCCCGATGTGCAACTCGGACAACAAGCTGTTCAGGCGATCCTGACGCTGGTCGCGTGACGGCTCGTTGATCTCGATCACGGCCATGATGTTTTCCGCGACACTCAGCTTACGAAACACCGAGTTTTCCTGTGGCAGATAGGCGAGGCCAAGCCTTGCACGCTTGTGGATCGGCATATGCGTCAAGGCAAGATCGTCGATCCGGATCTCACCGCCATCCGCAGCAATGAGGCCAACCACCATATAAAAGCAGGTCGTCTTGCCAGCACCGTTCGGCCCAAGCAGGCCGACGACTTCCCCCGCCTGAACCTCGAACGAGACGTTGCGCACCACTTGCCGCGCCTTGAATCGCTTGGACAAAGCCGTGGCAGACAGGCGGCTCATTGCCCGGTCTCGCGGTTGCGCAGCAAGCGTCGAACCAGCGCCGCATCAAAACCATGACGCACCAGATAACGGTACTGCCGCGACCACTCTGTAGGGCTGCTGGCAGGTGCGCCAAAACGACGACGCCACAGATCGGCCAGGCGTGTCCCCTCGTCTTCCGAGGCCGACGTCAGCGCTTCCTCGACGACATCCCGATCGACCCCGCGCGCTTCGAGTTGGTGACGCAGATAGCGCGGTCCATAGCCGGATTGCCGGGCCTCGATGAAGGACTGGGCGAAGCGCCGATCGGATAGATAACCCTCGGCTTGCAAACGCTCGAGAACCACCTCAATCTCGGCGCACTCGCCATGCGGGGCCAGCTTTCTCGCGAGCTCGGCACGCGCATGGTCGCGCCGGGCGAGCGCCGCCAGCGCACGCGTCATCAGGCTCTTCGTCACTCGGGAGCGTGGACTGCCGGACGGTCCGGCAGGTTGAAGCTGACGCGTATCCTGTTTTCTATCTCGTGCGCCAAGTCCGGGTGCGTGCGCAGAAACTCTCTGGCGTTGTCCTTGCCCTGCCCGATGCGCTCGCCGTTGTAGGCATACCATGCACCCGATTTTTCCACTATCTGCCGGGCCACGCCGAGATCGATGATCTCACCTTCCAGGGATATGCCTTCGTTATAGAGGATGTCGAACTCCGCTTGCTGAAACGGGGGTGCCACCTTGTTCTTGACGACCTTGACCCGCGTCTCCGAGCCAACGACCTCATCGCCGCGCTTGATGGACCCGATGCGACGGATGTCCAGCCGCACCGATGCATAGAATTTCAGCGCATTGCCCCCGGTCGTGGTCTCGGGATTGCCGAACATGACCCCGATCTTCATGCGGATCTGGTTGATGAAGATCACCAGGGTGTTGGTCCGCTTGATGTTGCCGGTAAGTTTGCGCAGCGCCTGACTCATCAGGCGCGCTTGCAGCCCCGGCAGCTGGTCACCCATCTCTCCTTCGATTTCGGCCTTGGGTGTCAACGCCGCCACGGAGTCGATCACGACCACATCGACGCCACCGCTGCGCACCAGCATGTCGGCGATTTCAAGCGCTTGTTCACCGGTGTCGGGCTGGGAAAGCAGCAAATCGCCCACGTTGACACCGAGTTTCGCCGCATAGGACGTATCCAGCGCGTGTTCGGCGTCGATGAAAGCGCAAACGCCGCCCAGTTTCTGCGCCTCGGCAATGACCTGCAAAGTCAGCGTGGTCTTGCCGGACGACTCAGGCCCATAGATTTCCACGCATCGTCCGCGTGGCAAACCGCCCACACCCAGCGCGATGTCCAAGCCCAGCGAGCCGGTGGAAACCACTTGCAGATCCTGTTCCACGCCACCGTCGCCCATGCGCATGATCGAGCCCTTGCCAAACTGCTTTTCGATCTGGGCAAGTGCGGCGAGCAAAGCTTTGCTCTTGTTTTCATCCATGAGGCTAAGAATCCTGGAATGAGGTTGCAAAAAAGCGTCGTCGATCGCGGCGGATTATTGCACAGCCGAAATGGTCTCAAGTGGCCTCAAGCCGCCCAATCAAGCCGCGCAAGCCATGACGCACCGATCGCGCTCGAACCTGTCTGCGACCCCCCGGGAAAAACGCATCCTCGGTTTGCGGATTCGAACCTCGGTGAGCCCACGCGAAGCACACGTATCCGACCGGCTTGCCCGGTACGCTGCCGCCGGGGCCGGCGATACCCGAGATGGCGAGTGTCCAGTCAGCCGGGCTGGCTGCAAGCAGGCCGGCGGCCATTTCCGATACGGTGGCCATGCTCACCGCGCCCGAACTCGCCAGGGTTGCGGCCGAGACACCCAGCAACGCCTGCTTGGACTCATTCGAGTACGTCACGAGCCCTCGCTCGAACCACATCGAGCTGCCAGGGATCGACGTCAGTGTCTGCGCTACCCAGCCACCGGTGCAGGACTCCGCCGTGGCAACGGACTCGCCGCGTGCGAGCAACAAGCGCGAGAGCCTCTCCGCCAATTGCTCCAGTTCGATTTCCGTGACTTCGCTTTCGGCCATTGCCGCATGATACGGCTATCCGTCCGATTCACGTGAGGAATCGCTGCCAAAGCGCGAGAACCAGCAGCGTCCAGCCCGCGGCCAGCAGGTCGTCGAGCATGACGCCCATGCCGCTCTTGAAGCGACGGTCCGCCCAGCTCACGGGCGGCGGCTTGACGATATCGAAAAGCCGGAACAATACGAAGGCAGCCATGTGCCAGTGCCCCTCCATCGGCACGATCCAGAGTATCAGCCAGAACGCCAACATTTCATCCCAGACGATGGCGCCATGATCCGCTACCCCGAGATCGCGTCCGGTGCGCGCACAGACCAGCGCCCCGACGACCAGCCCGAGTATCAGCAATGCTGCGAACGCTCCATCGCCCTCCGCACCCTGTCGCAACGACGGGAACAGAAGCCAGGCGAGCAGGGTGCCCCAGGTACCCGCCGCCGGCAGCAAGCCGACCCCGCCTCCCAGAGCGAGCCAATGCGCCGGATGCGCAAACAGAAATGCGATACCAGGGCGCGGAATGGGTGACATGCGCTTCACGCCGCTTCGAATAGCCGAGCATCACGAGAGCCGATGTCCCCTGACACTGGCCGAAACGTCCGGCACCAAGAATGGCGGCCGTCGCTCAAGGACTGCCCATGAAATGATCGTAGCCACGTGCAGGCAATCTGGTCCGATGCCCGCGATCATCCTCGAGGTCGACCTGTCCGGTGTCCCCACGAATCAGCTCGCCGATACAAGTCAGCGGCAGCCCGATCTTCCGGCTGATTTCGGCCAAAGGAGCGCCCGGTGGCGCCGAAAACAACAGCTCGTAGTCATCGCCACCCGCCAGCAGCGCTTGCCTGGCTTCCGCCGCCATACGCGCAGTGTCCGCTAGCGGTCGCGGCAGGGCCGCCTCATAGAGCAGCGCGGCCAGACCGGAGCCCTGCAGGATGTGTCCGAGATCACCCAGCAAGCCGTCGGATATGTCGATCGCTGCGCTGGCCACACCGCGCAGAGCCAGCCCGAGTTCGACCCTGGGTTGTGGTCGTGTCAGCGCTTGCAGGCATGCGTCCAGATCGGGCGGCTGTAGAACCCGCTCACCTTTCAAGTGCGCGAGCCCCAGACCGGCGCGCCCGGGATAACCCGAGACCCACAACCGGTCCCCGGCGCGTGCGCCGTCACGCCTGAGCGCACCGCCCTTGGGCAGTTCTCCAAGCACGGTCGGGCACAACACGACGAGCGGGCCGCGCGTGGTATCGCCTCCGATGAGGTCCACCTCGAAGCGCGTCGCGCAAGCGAAAAAACCTCGCGCGAACGCCGCGATCCACGTTTCGTCGGCTTGCGGCAGGGCTGCGGCCACGAGCGCCCATCGAGGCCGGGCGCCCATCGCCGCCAGGTCGGACAAATTGACCGCCAGCGCCTTCCACCCCAGCGACTCGGGCTCGGTGTCCGGAAAAAAATGGGTGCCGGCGACGAGCATGTCCGTGCTGATCGCGAGTTCATGGTCCGCGCTCGGCGACACCAGTGCGCAATCATCGCCGCCACCCAACACGGTGTGCGACAGCGGTCGCATGAAATGGCGGCGAATCAGATCAAACTCGGATGGCACGGGCAAAGGGGCATCGGGGCATCGAGACCCCGCGTCTGGCAGTCGACAGCTCCATTTTAGCGATGTGCCGCGATCGAACCCGGGACACCCGAGACCCGCGCTCTATCCTATCGCGGCTGCGCCTTGAGGAAAAAGCGCCGATAGCTGTCGTAGTCCTTGTTGTCCGAGGGCACGAAGCCGAAAGGTGGCGACTGCTTGACGAGCGCAGCCACCTGCTCGAGGATGCGCGCGCCTTCTGGATCATCGGCCATACCCACGAACGCCCGACGCACGGCCTCGACCTGCGCGGCTGGAACGCGTGGATGGGCCATGACGGCCAGGTCGTGAAAGCTGTCCGAACGCCACAGCGTGCGGTACGCGACACCCTCGCGTTTCGCGTAGTCGGCCATCACCCGGCCATTCACCGATGCCGCAGCGACGGCGCCAGCGCGCAACTGCCCCATGGCACCTTCCTGATTGCCGGAAAATCGCGGGGTCACCTGCACGCCTTGCTTCGTCAGGCCGTCCATGGTCACTTGGTAGGCCACGAAGGCCTCACGGGATGGAAACACGATGTCGCGACCTTCAAGATCAGCCAGTTTTTGTGCAGGGCTGTCTGGCAGCACAACGATCTCCCCCCATATGGCGGCCCCTGCAGGTCGCGCGATGACGCGCCAGCCGAGCTTGTCGCGCTCCGGCGTAAACAAATGATTGGTAAACGCCAGATCGACTTCCCCGCGCACCGTCATCGCCGTCGTGTCCGGGGCTGTCTTGCCGATCGACAGGGCCAAGGCTACGCCGGCCCTTCGTCCGACGTAATCCAGAATCGGATTCCAGTAGCTCGCCATCAACTGCGGGCTGCGCTGATTCAGCGGAGCGAACCGCAGGGGTTCCACCGCGTGGAGCACGGACAGCGGAGACAACACGACAAGCATTGCAAACAGATCGAGAAGGCGACGCATGGGCCCATTCCAATGCTCATTGAGGTCACACCCATAACGGACGCGGCCGGCTTGCCTTGAGACCCGACTGCACCCCCTATGCCCGGCCCCAGACCATCGAGCCGGCGCCGCTGGCAAGTCTGGCCCGACGCGTGCCGCGGAAGTTGCAGCCGGAAAAGATCGCTGCTTGAGAAGTGCTCGCCAGAAAGGTATGATTGCCGGCTTTATTTTTATTTGGAGTCTGGCCGTGGCCCGAGTTTGCCAAGTGACAGGTAAAACCCCCATGGTGGGCAACCAGGTTTCGCACGCGAACAACAAGACCAAACGTCGCTTCCTGCCCAATCTGCAATATCGCCGCTTCTGGTCCGAGTCCCGCAATGCCTGGGTTCGTCTGCGTGTGAGCAACGCCGGTTTGCGCACGATAGACAAGAAAGGGATCGATGCGGTGCTAGCCGAGCTGCAAGGCCGCAGCGAAATCTAAGGAGCGTCCCATGGCGAAAGGTGGCAGAGAAAAGATCAAGCTCGAATCGACGGCCGGGACCGGTCATTTTTATACGACCGAGAAAAACAAGCGGACGACGCCCGAGAAGCTCGAATTGAAGAAGTTCGATCCGAAGGCTCGCAAGCACGTCCTGTACAAGGAAACCAAGCTCAAGTAGCTCGAAGTCATGGCTCGACTTCGTCGCTCGCGCTCGGGCCCTGCCGACCGTGAGACTGAGTATCGGGAGCCGGGTTGCCGGCGCCAGGGAGGGACCATCCTCAAATCGGGCGTGTCAGCCGGCCAGTCGCTGCCGCTCCGAGCGTCCGATCCGATGGGCTGCGGGCCCGCCGTTCAGCGCCCATCAAGCCGGTTTCTATAAGCCCTCGGAGCTTCCGTCTCAGGGTGCCGTCCGCCCAGCGAGCAGCACCAACACGGCGATCATCAGCAGGCAACAGAGCACCTGCCAGAACAGCAGCGGATTGCGCTCGATGAGCGGCGGTGGTCCCTTGCCCAGCAATTCGCTGTTCGGATGCCGCAGGTCGTGCATGAATTCGCTCAACTCGCCGTATCGCTGCCACGGATCGGGGTGCACGGCCTTCGCCAGCACGGCATCCATCCAGGCGGGGATCTCGCGCAGGTCGTCCAGCACGGACCGGTAACGCAGCTTTCTCTGGGCCGCGCGCGTACGCGCCTTGGCCACCTCGGCACCATAGGGCAGCCTGCCTGACAGCATCTGGTAAGTGATCACACCTAGCGAAAAGAGGTCGGAACGCATCGTGCCAACTTCTCCGAGAAAGTACTCGGGGGCCGAGTACTGAACGGTACCCAGCATGCGCTCCGGCGCGCCGTGGCCGCCCGCTTCGGCCAGGCCGCCGACGCGGGTGGCACCGAAATCGATGATGCGCACCGTGCCATGGGCATCCATCATGATGTTTTCGGGCCGCAGATCCTGGTGCAGCATTTCCAGACGGTGGAATGCCATCAGGCCACGGGCGATTTGTTCGACAATGCCGCGTACCGTTTCGACATCGGGCGATGGGTTGTCCCGCATCCACTGCGACAAGGTCTGCCCCTCGACGTACTCCGTTGCAACGTAGAGAAAATTCCGCTGCCGGGTGATTGGGCAGGGCTTGAGCACGTGCGCGCTGTCGATGCGCCGCGCGATCCACTCTTCCAGCATGAAGCGTTCCAGATAGGACGCATCCTCGCGAAGATCGATGGAGGGAATCTTGAGCGCCACGCGCATGCCCGATTCGATGTCTTCGGCGAGATAGATATGGCTGCGACTGCTGCCATGCAAGGCGCGCAGAATGCGATAGCCATCGAACTCCATGCGTGCCTCGAGCAATGGCGGAGCTGGCAATTCGGCCCATTGCCTGACATGCTCCGCGGCCTCCTTCTCGGGCAGCGTTTCGATGCGTACGAGTTGCAGTGTCAGGTTGTCCGGGCTACCGCGCTCTAGCGCCTCGTCGGCGATAAGCCGCGCGGCGTTGTCGAGCCCGCGACCATCGGCGAGCATGCCAACGATGAACTCCGGGGCGACATGTTCGTGGATACCATCCGTGCTCAACACGAACACATCGCTGGGCTGAGCGTTCAGGGATTGGTAATCGAGCTCGACGTACGCGTCGATTCCGAGTGCACGGCCCAGATAACTGTATTCGGGCGACACCGTCGTGCGGTGGTCGGTGGTCAGCCACTCGAGAGTCCCGTTGCGAATGAGTCCGATACGACTATCCCCGACATGAAACAGGTGCGCCACTGACCCCTTCAGCACCAGCGCACTGAAGGTACACACGTAGCCGCGGTCCTTTTCGAAACGATGCGGGCCCGCCTGCGACTGCGCATGCAGCCAGGCATTCGTCGCATTCAGCACGCGCTGGACCGAGTTCCTGACCGTCCATGCCTCCGAGGTGGCGTAATAGTCCTCGAGAAAACTCCTGATTGCCGACGCACTGGCGATGTGACTGACTTCGCTCGAGCTGATGCCGTCAGCGACGGCTGCGGCGATGCCTTTCGTCGCGAGCAGCGGTTCCTTTGGAATGCAGATGCCATGGGCGTCCTGATTCCCGGGCTTCCGCCCCTTGTCGGAATATTGGCCTACCGCGATCCTGAGCATGGTGGGTGTAGGAGAGTGGGGCCACGGCGCGCACGCCCTGCCCCACTACCCAGAACAGTTGTTCAAGCAGCCCGTTTCGCCCCGGTGCGGACGTGCGTCGAATACAGCGTCAGGCCGACAAAGGTGATGCCCCCCACCAGATTGCCGACCACCGTCGGAATTTCATTCCATACGAAGTAGTCATAGAGCGAAAAGTTGCCGCCCAGCATCAGGCCGGATGGAAACAGGTACATGTTGACGATCGAGTGCTCGAACCCCATGTAGAAGAACACCATGATCGGCATCCACATCGCGAAGATCTTGCCGGTCACATGCGTGGACATGATCGCCGCGACGACACCGGTCGACACCATCCAGTTGCAAAGCACACCACGGATGAACAGGGTCAGCATGCCGGCCGCGCCATGCGCGGCGTAGCCCACCGTCCGACTCTCGCCGATGGTGCCGATCTTCTGGCCGACGACGTTCGGAGCCTCGGTGAAGCCAAACGTGAAAATGATGGCCATCATCACCGCCACGGTCAGCGCCCCGGCAAAATTGCCGACGAATACCAGCCACCAATTGCGCAGAATGCCGCCTACCGTAACTCCCGGTCGTTTATCCAGCAAGGCCAGCGGACAGAGCGTGAACACCCCGGTCAGCAGATCGAAGCCGAGCAGGTAGAGCAAGCAGAATCCAACCGGAAACAGGATCGCTCCCGCCAGCGGCTGCCCGGTCTGCACCGTCACGGTGACGGCGAATGCCGCGGCCAACGCGAGGATGGCACCGGCCATGTAGGCACGGATCAAGGTGTCGCGTGTCGACATGAAGATTTTCGATTCACCGGCATCGACCATCTTGGTGACGAACTCGGTGGGCGCGAGATAAGACATGGTTTTTCCTTTGACAATTGACTATGGATCGCGGCACAGGCCCTGGCGGCCGCCGGATATCCGGTTCCTGTCGACCAGAAACGACAAAGCGCCCATCCTCACCGCGAGCAGATGACAGCGAGGATGGACGCCATTGTCCAGGAATGCCGTAGTGCCGGGCCGACGTTGGCCCGCGGCGTCATTACATAGCAAGCAACGTGCCAAAGCCAGTTGCCCAAATCGATGCACGCGACAGCTCACGCCACCACCGAGCAATCCATGCCGCAGACACCGCCCACGGCCACACAATGCCGCGCGACGCGGCATCAACATGGTGCATCGCAAGCCTTGCGTGCATGAAAAAAGGGCGCCGGTCCCGACGCGATACATACTTCAAGCGCCAGCCAGACGGCCTGGAGCCGCCGCGCCGAACCCGTGTTCGGGTCAATACAGCACTTGGCTCATACCCTGTTCGCGACCGATGACCCGACCGATCTGCCAGGCCCTTTCCCCCGCAGTCGTTAGGCCGTGCACGATTTCCGCCGCGCGCGCCTCGGCGGCGACCAGAGCCAAGCCGATGCCGCAATTGAAGACGCGCAGCATCTCGTCCTCGGCAACCCCGCCCTCGCGCTGTAGCCAGTCGAACAGGGCCGGCCGTGGCCACGCGGCCGGATCGAGCCGGACCGCGAGTTGCGCAGACAGGATGCGCGGCAGGTTTTCACGCAGACCGCCGCCGGTGATGTGCGCCAGCCCTTTCACCACACCCGGCATGGCGCGGAACAGTTCGAGCACCGGTCGCACATAGATGCGCGTCGGCGCCATCAGCGTGTCAGCGAGCGTGCCGTCACCGAACGCTTCGGAAAGAACGCTGCGCCCACTCCGCTCGAGTATCTTTCGGATGAGGGAATAGCCGTTCGAATGCGCACCGCTGGATGCAAGGCCGATCACCGCATCACCCGGCTGTATATGCCGACCGTCGATCACCGCGTCCCGCTCGACGATGCCCACCGCAAACCCGGCCAGATCATATTCGCCGGCCGGGTACATGCCTGGCATTTCCGCGGTTTCGCCGCCGATCAACGCGCAACCTGCCAGTTCGCAGCCATGCGCGATTCCCGCCACGACCCGCTCGGCAACATCGACGTCCAGCTTGCCGCAGGCGAAGTAATCGAGAAAGAACAGCGGCTCGGCGCCCTGTACGAGGATGTCGTTGACGCTCATGGCGACGAGGTCCTGACCGATGCCATCGTGCCGGCCCAACTCGAACGCAAGCTTGAGCTTGGTCCCGACCCCGTCTGTCCCGGCGACCAGCACCGGCTCGCGATACCCCTTTGGAATGCCGAACAGCGCACCGAACCCCCCGATCCCGGCCAGCACCTCCGGCCTGGCGGTACGCTTGGCGTGGCGCTTGATGCGCTCGACCAGGGCATCACCGGCATCGATATCGACACCGGCATCGCGGTAACTCAAGGAAGTCGGGGCAGGGTGATCGTGACTCATGTCAAGAATGGTGGTGTTGGTGATGGCGCGCGATCTTGGGCGCGCGATCTTGCAGTAGACTTCGACTCCCGGCCTCAGGCGGAGGCGGGATCGATGGCATCATCCGCCCATTTTCGGCCGACAATGCGACCAATCCGCCCCGGCGCCCGGCGCGTGTGCGGAGCGGTTCCGAGCCGCTGATTCTACCGGAGCCGAAATCAACCGATGTGCTGGACCCGAACCATCACCGCTGGAGCCTGGCTGCTCATAGGCGTCGTGCTCGCGTTCCTGCTGGCGATATGGCAGCTAGGCCCGATCCTGACCCCCTTCGCGCTGGGCCTGGTGTTCGCCTACATCCTCAACCCGCTCGTCGACCGCCTCCAGCGCCATGGTTGCGCGCGCGCGCCGGCCGCAACACTGGTGGTCACGCTGACCTGCCTGGTGCTGGTTGCCTTGCTGCTCATTCTTGTGCCACTGTTCGTCCGGCAGTTTGGACAACTGCTGCAAGGTCTGCCGGCATACATCGGCTGGTTGCAGCAACAGGGCCTTCCCTGGCTCTCGGGCCTGATCGGCGTCGAACTGCACCTGGATCTGGAAACCATCAAGAATCTGCTCGTCACGCACTGGGCGAGCGCCAAGGATGCACTGGTGCTTGCACTCGAATACATGGCGAGCGGCAGTGTCGCAATCGTCAATTTCGCCGCCATCGTATTGCTGACCCCGCTGATCGTGTTTTACCTGTTGCTCGACTGGCACGCACTCAAGGCACGTGTCCATGAGCTGACCCCGCATGCCTGGCGTGCGACCTCCGGGCGACTGCTAGCCGAGGCCGATGCCGTGCTGTCGGAATTCCTTCGCGGGCAGCTGTCGGTCATGCTCGTTCTGGCCGCCTATTACAGTGTCGGCCTGTGGCTCGCCGGCTTGCATTACGCGTTGCCGGTGGGGATCATTACCGGCCTGTTCGTGTTCGTACCCTATGTCGGTTTCGGCTTCGGGCTGGTTCTCGCTCTCGCCGCAGCCGCGCTGCAAATGCAGGGCTGGCTGCCGATCATCGGTGTCGCCGTGGTTTATTCGCTGGGCCAGGCCATCGAGAGCTTCATCCTGACCCCCTACCTGGTCGGCGAGCGGATCGGTCTGCATCCCCTTGCGGTCATTTTTTCATTGATGGCCTTCGGACAACTCTTCGGTTTCACCGGAGTCCTGGTGGCCCTCCCGGCTTCCGCGGCGCTGCTCGTTGGCATGCGCGAGCTGTACGTGCACTACCTCAACAGCGATCTGCATGGGGGGCGCGACGCCCCCTGAACCGCATGCGCCAACTCACACTCGACATTCGCGCTCATCAGGAGCCCAGCCTGGAGACCTTCATCCCGGGCGACAACATCGACGCTTGGACTCGTGCAGGCGCACTGATGGACACCAAGTCGTTCGAGTCCCTGTATCTGTGGGGGCCGGCCGGCTGCGGTCGAACGCATCTATTACGCGCCACGGCGCAGGCCGCGCAGACGCATGGTCGGCCAGCGCTCTACCTCGATGCCGGGCACTGGCCGCAAACGCTGTCTCTGGCAAATGGTGGTCTGCTGGCCGTCGATGATGTCCACTCGCTGCCGGCGGACGCGCAACACCAGTTGTTCACTCTCTGGAACGCTGCGCGCTTCACCGGCTTGGCCTTGCTCATTGCGGGCTCCGCGCCGCCCGCCGACTTGCCTCTGCGCGAGGATCTGCGTACCCGCATCGCGCAAGCGTTGGTCTACCAGTTGCGACCGCTCGCAGACGACGACTTGGCACGAGCCATCCGCGCGGAGGCGAACCGGCGTGGCATGGACCTCACCCATGAAATGTCGGCCTACCTTCTACGCCACTGCCGACGCGAGCTGCCGGTATTGATGGGCGTGCTCGACGCGCTCGACGAGGCGAGCCTGACCTTGCGACGCTTGCCGTCATTGAGCCTGCTGCGTGAAATCCTGAACCCTGCGCAATCGAGGCCCGGGCCCCGATGAGGACTCGCGCATGGCGCGGCCGACAGGCACTTGGAGTATGCTTCGCGCCTTTCTGAGCCATGCGGACCATGGATCTTTCTCTGTTCGACCTCGACAACACGTTGCTCGCAGGTGACTCGGACTTCGAGTGGGCGCAGTTCCTGATCGAGCAGGGCGTGTTCGACGCCGAGGTCTATAGCGCCAGGAATGCCGCGTTCTATGCGCAGTATCGCAATGGGACACTGGATATCAACGAGTTCCTCGAGTTTCAGCTGCGACCGCTGGCTCGTCACCAACGTAGCGAACTCGAACGCTGGCAGGCGCTGTTCGTGCAAACGCGGATCATGCCGCTGGTGCGCGCACCGGCCCTGGAGCTGGTGCGCCAACACCAGCAAAGCGGCGCCCTGTGTGCCATCGTCACCGCAACCAACAGCTTTGTCACCGCGCCGATCGCCAGATTGTTCGACATCGCCCACCTGATCGCGACCGTGCCGGCCCAGCAGGACGGCCGTTTCACCGGGGCGCCACGCGGCCTTCCCGCCTTTCGGGAAGGGAAGATCGCGCGCACCGAGAGCTGGCTCGAATCGCTCGGACTGCACTGGTCGAGCTTTTCCAGGGTGTGGTTCTATAGTGACTCGCTGAACGATCTGCCCTTGCTCAATCGAGTCACGCACCCGGTCGCGGTCGACCCCGACGAAACGCTCGCCGCGCACGCAAAATTACACGGCTGGCCGATCCTGGCCCTGCACTCGGCCGCTACGGACGCCAGTTGCTGACCCGATGATCAGGAAACTGCTGCACCGCGTGTTTCGCCGGCGCGCGGCCCGTACCGACGGCAAGTCATTGGAGCCGGCCCGCCTGGGTCCCGAGCAGCACGGCATACGCGCCGAGCAGATATCCTCGGCGGCTCGCCGCACATGTGCAGCGCTGCAAGCCGCCGGACATCAGGCATATGTGGTGGGCGGCGCGGTGCGCGACCTCATTGCCGGCGTATCGCCCAAGGATTTTGACGTCGCCACCGACGCGACCCCGGAGCAGGTCATTGCGTGTTTTCGTCGCGCGCGCGCAATCGGGCGACGTTTTCGCATCGTGCACGTCATGCATGGTCGTGAAACGGTGGAGGTGTCCACATTCCGCGCAGCGCGCGACGCCGAAACCGACGAGACCGGCCGCATCGTCCGCGACAACGTCTTCGGCGTGCAACGCGACGATGCCATGCGGCGCGATTTCACGATCAATGCGCTCTATTACGACCCGAGCACGCAGATCGTGGTCGACTACCACCATGGCGTGGCCGACCTCAAGCAAAAGACCTTGCGCATCATCGGCGACCCGGCCACACGATACCGGGAAGATCCGATCCGCATGCTGCGCGCAGTACGCCTGTCGGCAAAACTGGGGCTGGATCTGGATCCGGCCGCACGCGCCCCGATCCGCGAACTCGCGCCACTGCTGGAGAACGTCCCCCAGGCCCGGCTGCTGGACGAGTTGCTGAAGTTGCTGTTGTCCGGTCACGCCATCGAATGCATCGACCGGCTCCGCGAAGAAGGATTGCACAGCGGCGTGCTACCCCTACTCGATTCGATGTTGGCCAACCCGGCTGGCGCACGCTTTCTGCGCACCGCCTTGTCGGCAACCGACCAGCGCGTGCGAGCGGGCAAGTCGGTTTCACCCGGTTTCCTGTTTGCGGCGCTGCTATGGCAGCAACTCGTCGAGGTCTGGACCGAGCACCAGGCGGACGGCACACCACCCCAGCCCGCACTGGTGTCGGCAACCCATGCCGTGCTCGAGCAGCAATCGGAAGCGCTCGCCATCACGCGCAAGATCGCGTCCGACATCACGGAAATCTGGTTGCTGCAACCGCGCTTTCTGCAGCGGTCCGGACGGCGCCCGTTCCGTCTGCTGGAGCAGCCCCGCTTTCGCGCAGCCTATGACTTCCTGTTGCTTCGCGCCGAGGCAGGCGAGTTGGACCCGGAACTGCCCGAGTGGTGGGACCGCTTCGCCCACGCCGGCGAGACGGCACGCGCGGACATGTTGATCGTCGACACCGCTGCCAAGCCGCGCCGACCTCGAAGGCGTCGCAAGACGTCCGGTGCGGGTCCCCAAGCGGAAACGACGGCGGCCCATAGCGAAGCATCCGGCGTTGGCGACTGAGCGTGCCTACATCGGACTCGGCAGCAACATTGGCAACTCGCTGTCGACATTGCGGTCGGCGGTCGCCGAACTTGGCCGACTTGCCGACTCGCGCTTCGTTGCGCTGTCGAGCTTCTACCGGACCTCGCCTGTGGGACTGCGCAACCAGCCGGACTTCGTCAACGCCGTCGCAGCCATCGATACCCGGCTCGCTCCGGAAGCATTGCTCGCGATGTTGCATGCCATCGAATATCGACACGGGCGCGTACGTTGCGTGCCGAATGGCCCGCGCACACTCGACCTGGATTTGCTGCTTTTCGGTGAGCGGGTACAGGTGACGCCCGAGTTGTACCTCCCGCATCCGCGCGCGCACGAACGCGCGTTCGTGCTCAGACCACTGATCGAACTTGCGCCGGATGTCGACATTCCGGGCCATGGTCCCGCGCGACGGTTGCTAATGTCGCTCGATTGCCAGACGGTCACCAGACTGGAGTCGTGAATGCCCGCATGGATGCAGGCTGCCACCCTGCTTGTCGCGTCGAACATTTTCATGACTTTTGCCTGGTATGGCCATCTGCGCACGCTGCAAGCACGCGCCTGGTGGGTCGCTGCGCTGCTGAGCTGGGGCATCGCGCTGTTCGAGTACATGCTGCAGGTTCCAGCGAATCGGATCGGCTATCAGGCGCTTTCCCTGGCGCAGCTCAAGATCATGCAGGAAGTCATCACGCTGACGGTCTTCGTGCCGTTCGCGCTGTTTTACATGAAAGAACCGTTCCGGCTCGACTATGTCTGGGCCGGCTTGTGTATCCTCGGCGCCGTCTATTTCATCTTCCGTTCCTGACCACCACGCACCCGCCCAGACCCGCCCGTGCCACGTCGCAGCCATCCGCCGGCACCATCGGTCGAACCCGCAATCATGCTTGAGCGCGCTCGCTACATCGTCGTCGAAGGCCCGATAGGCGTCGGCAAGACCTCGCTTGCCCGTCGCCTTGCCGAGCATCTGTCCGCACCGACCTTGCTGGAGCGCCCGGACGAAAACCCTTTTCTCGGGCGTTTTTATCAGGACATGGCGCGCTACGCATTGCAGACGCAATTGTTCTTCCTGTTCCAGCGTATCGAGCAGCTGCGCAGCCTCCAGCAAGAGGACTTGTTCAAGGGCATGGTGGTTGCCGACTTTCTGCTCGACAAGGATCCGCTCTTTGCCAGCCTGACCCTCGGTGACGACGAATACGCTCTCTACCGCCAGATATACCTCGCGCTCAAACCGGCAATCAGCGCCCCGGATCTGGTGATCTACTTGCAGGCCTCGCCCGAGACGCTGCGCGAGCGCGTGCGCCGCCGCGGTCTGGATATCGAGCGCCACATCGGCGAACACTATCTGGCGAGTGTCGCCGAGCGCTATGCCCGATTCTTCTATCAGTACGATGCCGCACCCGTCATGATCGTCAACGCCGAGGAACTCAACCCGATCGACAGCGAAACGGATCTGTCGCTGCTGATCGAGCGGCTGCACGGCATGCGCGGCTATCGGGAGTTTTTCGGTTACGCCAATTGAGGAGCCACCATGAACGCAAACCGACGCGTCACCACGAACGAACTGGCCAGAATGCGTGCCGCGGGCGAACGCATCGCGGTGCTGACGTGCTATGACTCGAGCTTCGCGGCGCTGTGCGATGCCGCCGGTGTCGACGTGTTGCTGGTCGGCGATTCGCTGGGCAATGTCCTGCAGGGACGCTCGACGACCCTGCCGGTGACGATGGAGCACATGGCCTACCACACCGCCTGTGTGGCCGGCGGCCTGGGCGGCGGCGGTCGGGCCATGCTGATGTCCGACCTGCCGTTCGGCAGCTATCAGGAATCGCCGGCGCAAGCCCTGCGCAACGCCGTGTCGCTGATGGCCGCGGGGGCACAGATGGTCAAGCTGGAAGGCGGTGCGCACATGGCCGAGACCGTACGTTTTCTGGTCGAGCGTGGCATTCCCGTCTGCGGGCATATCGGCCTGACGCCACAGTCGGTCCACCAGTTGGGCGGCTTCCGCGTGCAGGGGAAATCCGAGGAGGCGGCCCGCATCCTCGAAAATGATGCGTCGGCGCTGGAACAGGCGGGTGCGGCAATGCTGGTGCTTGAGCTGGTGCCCTCCGCGCTCGCGACTCGCGTCACCGAACGCAGCGAACGGCTCGCCACCATCGGCATCGGCGCCGGCCCCGGCTGCCACGGTCAGGTACTCGTATTGCATGATCTGCTGGGCGTCTCGACGGGCAAGCGGCCGCGCTTCGTGCGCAACTTCATGGAGGGCGCGAGCAGCGTTCAGGACGCGGTGGGTCGCTACGTGACCGAGGTGAAACATGGCCGTTTCCCGGCGCCGGAACACGGCTACTGATTCGCGACACACCACCATGCACATTCACCGCCAGATCGACGCCTTGCGCAGCGCGCTCGCCGATGCCGGCCGCATTGCCTTCGTGCCGACCATGGGCAACCTGCACGCAGGCCACATTGCACTGATCGAGGCCGCGCGCGAACACGCGGATTGCGTGGTCGCGAGCATCTTCGTCAACCGCCTGCAATTCGCCCCTAACGAGGATTTCGACCGCTATCCGCGCACCTTCGAGGCGGACAGCGCAGCCTTGTCGGCCGCCGGTGCGCATCAGCTGTTCGCACCCGATGAAATCGCCCTTTACCCCGAGCCGCAGCGTTACCAAGTGGTGCCTGACCCCGATCAGGCCGATATCCTGGAGGGCCATTTTCGCCCGGGTTTCTTCAACGGTGTCGCGACCGTCGTCATGAAGTTGTTTCAGATCGTACGACCGGATGTGGCCTTGTTCGGAAAGAAGGATTTCCAGCAGCTCATGGTCGTCCGCAACATGGTCCGCCAGTTCGCCATGCCGATCCAGATCATCGGCCACGCGACCTTGCGTGACAGCGATGGCCTGGCGCTGTCCTCGCGCAACGGCTACCTGTCGGCGGAGCAACGCGCCGAGGCGCCGCGCCTCCACCGGCAGCTTCAGGCCGTCCGGGCCGAACTCAGTGGCGGATGCCAGGACTGGCTCGGGCTCGAGGCCCGAGCCATGGCGGAATTGAGCAAGCACGGCTGGAGGCCTCAATATATTGCGATCCGACGCCGCGCTGATCTAAAATCGCCCGCTCTTTCCGACCGGGAACTGGTGGTGCTGGGCGCCGCGTTCCTGGGTGGGACCCGGCTGATCGACAATGTAGAGGTCGATGTGTGATATCGGATGCCAACGCCCTCGAGGTTTCACGGGCGTCGCCGCCGATGCCGCACCAAGGAATTTCGTTTCGAAGGAATCCCCATGCTGCGCACCATGCTACAAGCGAAGTTGCACCGCGTCACGGTCACGCAATCGGAACTGCATTACGAAGGCTCCTGCGCGATCGACCAGAACCTGCTCGATATCGCCGGCATATTTCCCTACCAGGCCATCGACATCTATAACGTCAATAACGGCGAACGTTTCTCCACTTACGCGATCGCCGCCGAACGTGGAAGCGGCACGATCTCGGTCAATGGCGCCGCGGCACGCAAGGCCGCTCCTGGCGACCTGCTGATCATCGCGGTCTATGCCCAGTATTCCGAACTCGAGTTACAGAAATTCGAACCGAGTCTGGTCTATGTGGACGGCTGCAATCGACCGATCGCCCAGCGCAACCTGATTCCGGTCCAGGCTGCCGGCTGACTCTCCGTCGAACCTTCACCGGTCGTCGTCCGTGGCATCGCCGGACGGCGATACGGCGTTCGTCGCGCCCGCCAGGTCAAGTTCCGCCGGCTCGAATCGGTTCAACAGATACAGCGGCCGTGCTTTCACTTCGTTGAAAGTCCGGCCGAGATACTCACCGATGACGCCCAGGCAGATCAGCTGTACGCCCCCGATGAACAGCACCACGCTCATCAGCGAAGGGTAGCCGGGGACCGGGTTGCCGCGCAGCAGCGTGCTGACCACCATGTAAACGATATAAAGGAAGGCGCTCACCGAAACGATCACGCCGAGATAGCTGGCCAGCTTGAGCGGGGCGACCGTGAACGAGGTGATGCCTTCGATCGCAAAATTCCATAACTTCCAATAATTCCATTTGGTTTGCCCGGCGAAACGCGGGTCACGCCGGTAGGGAACAGCGTGCTGCGAGTAGCCGATCCAGGAAAATAGCCCCTTCATGAAGCGGTGCTGCTCGCGCAGTTGCTTCAATGCATCGACGGCGCGTCTCGACAGCAGACGGAAGTCACCGGTATCGGAGGGTATCGCGACTCGGCTCACGCGGCGGATGAGGCGGTAGAACAGGTGAGCGGTCGCCCGCTTGATCCAGGTTTCCCCTTCGCGGAACTCGCGCTTGGCATACACCACATCGTGACCCGCGCGCCAATGGCGAATCAGCTCGGGGATCAGCTCGGGCGGATCCTGCAAATCGGCATCGATCACCACGACCGCATCGCCCCCGGCCAAGTCCAGGCCGGCCGTCATCGCGATCTCCTTGCCGAAGTTGCGACTCAGATCGACGATGCCGACCCGCCCGTCCTGTCGGCGCAAGTCCTCCATCACGGCGAGCGTCGCGTCGCGACTGCCGTCATTCACATACAGGATTTCGGCGTCGAGATCGACACCGTCCAGCACGGCCGACAGGCGGCGATGCAGCTCGGGCAGGCCTTCCGCCTCGTTATACGCAGGCACCACGACAGACAACAGTCCACGCGAGCCGAGCGCGACCGCTTGCGCGGCCGCCCGTCGATCATCTTTCATGGCGCGACAACCTCCACACACGGATGGTCCGTGGTCACGGGACCGGTGAGCGAAACACGGCCCGGCGAGAAAGCCAGTAGCTCGCAATCGCGTACACCGAAATGGCGACGATCTGCGCCAGGCGCGGGTCGGACCCGACATCCAGCAAGACCATCAGCGTCAGCACGTTGAGCGCATAAGCCGTCGCGACCACGGGCAGAAACCGCAGAAACCCGCTGAGCCGGCCGCCACCGTCCCTGAACGCATAGCGTCGTTGGGTCAGAAAGGCGATGGGCACGAGCAGCAGGTAGGCGAGCAGATTGGCCAGCACCTCCCCAACGACGAGCCGGAACCCGAAAATGACCGCGAGGCCGAGCGCGGTATTGCCCAGTCCGACCAGCAGGAATCGCAGGAATGTCCGCTCGAACATCGCCGACATCAGCCTGGAACCGGCCCCGCTCACGAAGCACGCCGCAGCAGAGCCAGGGCCGAGGTGCCGAACGGGAACAACCGGCGCGCCACGACCCGGGATTCCACCGAGAAAAGTGCCCGCAGGATCCGGTTGACCAAGGGCGCAGGCATGGCGGCATCATCGCCTTGACCACCGACGAGGCGACCCAGCGCCCGCCTGACGAGCACCAGCGGGAACAGCACGGTATTGAAATAGCCGCTGCGCACCACCGTCAGTCCGGCCTGCACGGCCTTTGTGCGCAACTCGGTCACGGTGTAGCGGCGGAAGTGATGATGCGCCCGGTCATGGCCGCCGAACAACCACTGGTAGGCCGGGACCGAAATCAGCAGGCGTCCGCCTGGCGCCAGCCGCCGCGAAAGTGCAGCCAACGCGGCCGTATCGGCTTCCACGTGTTCCAGCACGTCGAACAGACAGATCAGGTCGAACTCATGACCGAAGTCCGGCAGACCATCGGGCAGCGACCCATCCCTCACCGTCAGGCCGGAGAGCTCGCTCGCGTGGGTGCGCGCATAGGGGTCGGACTCGATCGCCGACACGCGACCATACCGGCTCAACATGCCGAGATTGCCCCCGGTGCCGCACCCGACCTCGAGTATGCGCGCGTCCGCCGGCAGCGACAGCGAATCCAGGATCGCGCCCAGAACCTGTCGGCGCGCAACGAACCACCAGTGTGACTGCTGGTCTTGCGCCATCTGCCTGTACATCTCCGGTTCCATCGCTGCCCTCAAACTTTCTTCTCGTAGACCACCCAGTCTGCCTAAGCATCGGGTCCGGGTCGCAATACCTGAGTTTCGACCGCACACGCGATCGTGACCCGATAGACGCCCCGACTCGCCGGCAGCGGTCGTCCGTTGTAGCGATTCCGGCTCATGATCTCTACCGGCTCGAAATTCAGACAGCCGCCCGAGAGCAAGCGTCGCTCGCCATCGCTCACATACACATGCGTGACGCCCCGGCTTCGCAGCGCCTCGGGAAGCAGGCTCAGGCTCCCATCCTCCCGAAGCCGACCGAGGTAGGGCAACAAGGTCGAAGACCAGACCCGATTGCGCAGCCCCTCGCCATACAACATGTAGTTGACATTGCGTCCGACGAGATTGAGAACCGTGCTGCCCGGCGGCAATCTGTCCAGCGCATACGGGTACTCGTAATAATCGGCCCGGCTCGGAATGCCTTTCGACAGGTGCGGCAGCTGCTTGCTCAGGAACAAGGTCATGATGACGCCCAGCATGCCAAGCGCCGACACCGACACCAGCCACTCGACGCGGCGTCTCGTTTTCGCCGGCATCCGCTCCAGGAATGCGCCGAACAAAGGCAGTAGGAAAGCGATGCCGGCCAAGGTATAGCGTGGCTGTCGATCTTCGAGCACGAACCACAGCCCGAGCACGAAGCTGCCTAGCGCATAGCACAGCAAGAGCGGTCGCGCGGGCCAGCACGTGCCGACTTGAGATCGTCGCCGGCACCAAGCGATCGCGCCGGCGAGCAGGGCACCGCTGAAGGCCAGCCACGCGGGAGGGATGGTGGCCGCGAAGAAAGTCCCCAAGCCGGCGTGCGCCTTGAAGTTCTGCTCGATGAAATGCCATTCCACCCATGGGTACACCAGCCACTCCAGCGATGAACGCACCCACTCATACTGTGTGTCGGCACTGTGTTCCTTCCAGAAGTCCGGCGACGCCGGCCAGTGCATCAGATCCGACAGAATCGGGAGGTGGATGGGGTAGAAGGGATTGTCGAACATCCAGTACCCACGCAACCACCACGGTCCGACCGTCAAGGCAAAGCCGATGGTGAACATCCCGCCCGCGCCCAGCGCGCGAGCCGCGCGCCGCCACGGGCTGACGCCGACGTCAACGCCCGCGGCATCGGCGCACAAGACAACAGCGAACAAGGCGCTCGGAATCAAGTGCAGGGGTTTGAAGCCATACGCCAGCCCGCAAGCGGCGCCGATCAGCAACACGGTCAGTCGCCGGTGATGCGGACTTCCGATCAGCAGCGCCGCCGCCAGCAACAGAAAGGCCAGTCCACCCAGATCGGCGCCGATTTCCAAGGCGTTGAAGCCGAACATCGGAATCGAGGCACTGCCCAGAGCCAGCAATCCTGCCGTCTGGGGCATCAGACCACAGGCCAGGCACAGGCGGTGGAGCCCCCAAAAGGCGAACAGGCCGATCACCCATGGCAGCAAGCTGACCAGGCGTTCCGGCAGCGCCTGCAAGGCAAAACCGGTGACCAGGCTCTGATTGGCAGGGAGCGTATGCATCTGGGCCGTATCCCAGATGTACAAGCCACCATCGCGGAAGCTGTTCACTGAGATCGGCAAGTGATACGCAACCCCCTCGAAACCGCGCGGAAAACCGATCATTAGCGCCGCCACCGCGATCAGGCTCGCGACCACCGTACCACACTGCAACAGGCGCAAGGGCGCGGATCGGGGCTCGCTCGCCATACGAGCAGCACGAGCCGGATAGGCCAGCGATACCGCGCCTGTCGCCCTGGAGGCGGCAAACTCGCCGAGCGCAAACAGCCCGAGCACCGTCGCCAGCGCGGCCGGCAAGCTCAGACTGACCCCGCCGCCCAGCGCGGCGGCGACCCCCAGCCATTGCATGGGCAGAAAGAACAAGGACCCGAACACGATCGCGCGCTCCTCGACCGCCAGCCCGAATTGGCGGCCGAAGCGATGCGTCGCGAGCGCGACCAGCAACAGCAAGGCTGCGGCCAACAAAGGCTGCATGGCCGACGCATCCACCGCTAGCCCCAGCCAGCCAGCCGGCGCAACATGACGCCAAGCTGCACCACGAAATTATGCATGCCAATGCTGAAAGCGAGGTAGGCCGCGACCGACACGTAGGCCACGACCGCGACCGCGTGACTGAGCCGGGACCCGGGCTCGGGCTTGGTTCGCTCCATATCGTCGATCAGTCCTCGCAGGAAACGGAAGGCGGCATATTACAGATCGCTACCCCGCTTGCGCGGCGTGATCACGTCGAATTCGATCTCCCGAGGTCGTATTTCACATCGCACGCGGACCGTGGCCCCCAGGCGTGCGGCGGACATCGGCAGCCCCCCGATCACGCGGAGGCCATCGCCTCCGGGCGGTGGCCGCGCGCGAGATAGTCGCGCGTGCGCATCTCGATCAGCCGGCTGACGGTACGCGGAAACTCCTGCGCATGCGGCCCGGCCACATACAGCTCATGCGCCACACAGGCCGCGCTCAGTATCAGCTTGACCTTGTGGTCATAGAAGATGTCGACCAGCCAGGTGAATCGGCGCGCGGCATCGGCCGCATCCCGCGCCATACGCGGCACCCCGGACAGCAGCACAGTATGAAACTCTCGCGCCAGTTCCAGATAGTCGTTCTGTGAACGCGGCCCCTCGCATAGCTCGGCAAAATCGAACCAGGCAACGCCGGAAGCCAAGCGGCGCGCCTTCAGCTCGCGTCCGAGCACCGTCACCCGCCCGGGCCGCCCCGTATCACCCGCCAGATCCTCGAAATCGCGCGCAAGCTGATCATCCGCCTCGCGATCGGCCGGCACCAGATAAACATCGATCTTTTCCAGCGAGCGCAGCCGGTAATCGGTGCCGGCGTCGACTTCGATGACATCGAGGTGACGCTTCAAAAGCTCTATGGTCGGCAGGAAATTCTGCCGCTGCAAGCCATTCGGGTAGAGACCGTCGGGTGGGTAATTCGAGGTTGCGACGATCACCACCCCGGCGTCGACGAGGGCCGCGATCACCCGCCCCAGGATCATCGCGTCGGCGATATCGGATACATGGAACTCATCGAAACAAAGCAACCGCACCTGCCGTGCGACATCGTCCGCCACACGCATCAGCGGATCGGGCAATGCCTTGTGGGCCTTGAGGCGCTCATGGACCGATTGCATGAAGGCGTGGAAGTGCACGCGCCGCTTGCGCCGATAAGGCAGCGCCGCGAAAAAACAGTCCATCAGGAAACTCTTGCCGCGTCCGACCCCGCCCCACAGATACACTCCGCGCGGCGGCTGCGGCCGCGACAGCAGCTTTTTCAGCGGATTGGCGCGCGCGCGTTTGAACGCCATCAGCTCGTCGAACAGCCGCTGCAGCCGCGCGGCCGCCGCACGCTGCGCCGCATCGGCGACATAGCCACGCTCGAGCAGCCGCTCGTCGAAACTCTTGAGCATGTCCGGAATATGGTCTCGGGCGCTCACAGGATGCCGAGGATCTCCACCTCGAAGCACACCGGCAGACCAGCGAGCGGGTGATTGAAGTCCACCGTAACCGTGGATTCGGTCAGCGAGCGCACGCGGCCGTGCTGGCCCCCGCCGCCGGGCAGGGGCAGTTCCAGCACCATGTCGGGCGCCACCACGACCTCATCGGGAAAAGCGGTGCGCGGCAGGTCCATCACCCGCTCCGGACGATGTTCGCCGAACGCGGCGCCACGCTCCAGCTCGAACACACGCCGTACCCCCGGCACCAGTCCGATCAGGCAGCGTTCCAGCGCCGGCGCCAGCTCGCCCTGTCCGAGTTGAAGGGTCGCAGGATGGGTGGCAAAGGTCGAAACCAGGTCGCCCAGCGCCTTGGTCGCGATGCGGTAATGCAATGTCACCAAGTTGTCCGGACCGACCACCACCGCCGAACTGTTCATGCGCCCTGCCCTCCTTCCCCTTTCCCTTCGCCCGCCTTGTCCGGACCGGCGCGCAGTTGCTGCCACAGGATCACGACGACCCCGACGCTGATGCCGGCATCGGCGACATTGAATGCCGGGAACCCATATGGTCCGGCATGAAAATAGAGAAAATCGATCACCCGACCGAGCCAGAGCCGGTCGATCAGGTTGCCGATGGCGCCGGCGAGGATCAGCGCAAGCGGCGCCGCGAACGCCGTCTGCGCAGCGTGACGCGCCAGCAGCCGCCCCAGATAGGCCGAGATCAGCAGCGCGAGCACCACGAACAACCAGCGCTGCCAGCCATCGGCTCCGGCAAGAAAACTGAACGCCGCACCCGGGTTGTGGACGTGCACGATGTCGAAAAACCCGGTCACCTCGATCTGCGCCGCATAGGGCAGCGTATGGAGCACCCACAGCTTGCTCAGCTGATCGAGCAGCACCACCGCGGCCACCACCGCCAGCCAGCGTTTCAGTGCCGCCCGTGGCATCACAGCGGGCAGGACCTGATCATGCATGCCGGCGCGTTTCCCCCTGGCCATGGAGGTTGCCGATGCAGCGGCCGCACAGCTCCGGATGGCCCGCGTCGCTGCCTACATCCGCGCGATAGTGCCAGCAGCGCACGCACTTGCGATGCGCGCTTGCACTCACGCGCACGAACTCGTCGTCGGCTTCGCCAACTCGCGTCAACGTCACCGCGGATGCAATCAACACGAAGCGCAGGTCATCACCCAGCGATTCGAGCGCCGCATGACGCTCGCCCGCCGCACCCAGCTCGACCTCCGCCTGCAAGGACGAACCGATAAGGCCGGCGCTGCGCGCGAGCTCCATTTCGCGCAACACCTGCGCACGCAGCGCGCGCAAGCTCGTCCAGCGCGCATGCAGCGCGTCCTCGTCGGGTTGATCGGGCAGGCCGTACCAGGTCGAGAGCATCACGCTGGCACGCTCGTCGCCCGGGTGCAGCAGGCTCCAGATTTCCTCGGCCGTGAACGCGAGGATGGGCGCGATCAGTCGCACCAGCGTCTGCGTGATATGCCACAGCGCGCTTTGCGCGGCGCGACGTGCCTGTCCGTCTACGGCGGTGGTGTACAGGCGGTCCTTGAGGATATCCAGATAGAACGCGCCGAGATCCTCGGCACAGAAACTCTGCACCGCCTGCACCACGCGGTGAAACTCGAAGCGCGCGTAATCGGCCTCGCACTGGGCCTGCAGGCGGCGCGTGAGCGCGAGCGCATAGCGGTCGATCTCCAGCCAGTCCGCCACCGGCAGCAGCGTCGTGGCGGCATCGAAATCGGCCGTGTTGGCGAGCAGGAAGCGCAGCGTATTGCGCAGCCGCCGGTAGGTTTCGACGACGCGGTCGAGAATTTCCTTGGAAATCGACAGCTCGCCCGAATAATCGGTCGCGGCCACCCACAGACGCAGGATTTCGGCGCCCAGGCTGTCCGACACCTGCTGCGGTGCGATGACGTTGCCACGCGACTTGGACATCTTGTGGCCATCGCCATCGACGACGAAGCCGTGGGTCAACAGACCGCGGTAGGGCGCGCGCCCGTCCATCGCACAGCCGACCAGCAGCGATGAATGAAACCAGCCGCGATGCTGGTCCGAACCTTCCAGATACAGGTCGGCCGGGTAGGTGAAGCGCTCGCTGCCGTGCCGGCTGCGCATGACCGACCAGTGCGTGCTGCCCGAATCGAACCAGACATCGAGCGTATCGCGCATGGCCACGTAATCCCGCGCGTCGTCGCCGAGCAGCTCGGCCGGGTCCAGCCGGAACCAGGCCTCGATGCCCTCTCGCTCGACTCGGCAGGCGACCTGCTCGAGCAGATCCATGGTCCGCGGATGCGGTTCGCCGCTCTCTTTGTGCAGAAAGAACGGGATCGGCACCCCCCAGTTGCGCTGCCGCGACACACACCAGTCCGGGCGATTCGCAATCATCGCGTGCAGGCGCGCGCGCCCCCATTCCGGATAGAAACGCGTGGCATCGATGGCGCGCAACGCGGTCTCGCGCAGCGTCGGCCCCTCGTGCCTGGGCACGGTATCCATGCCCACGAACCATTGCGTCGTCGCCCGGTAGACGAGCGGAGTCTTGTGCCGCCAGCAGTGCATGTACTGGTGACGGATCTCGGCGCGTGCGAACAGGCAGCCCGCCCCGGCGATCGCTTCGATGATCGCGTCCGCGGCGTCCCAGATGTTCATGCCGCCGAAACGCGGCAGCGACTCGGCATAGTGGCCATCACCCATCACTGGCGTCAGGATGTCCTCGATCGCCATGCCGTAGCGCCGACAGGACTCATAGTCCTCCAGCCCATAGGCCGGCGCGCTATGCACGATGCCGGTGCCGGCATCGGTCGTGACGTAATCGCCCAGATAGACGGGCGCGCTGCGCGCATAGAACGGATGGCTGAAACGGATCAGCTCCAGCGCCTCGCCGGCACAGGTCGCCAGCACCTCACCTTCCAGACCGAAGCGCGCGAGCGCAGCCGGCCGCAGATCGGCGGCCAGGACCAGCAGTCCGCGTGCCGTGCGCACCAGTTCGTAACGCAGCGCCGGATGTACATTCAGCGCCTGGTTCGCTGGAATCGTCCACGGTGTCGTCGTCCAGATCACCGCGTAGATGGCTGTGTCCGCGAGTTGCCCGGCGTCCAGCCCGAAGGCCTCGCCCAGGCGAGCGCGCTCGCCATCCAGCAACGGAAAGCCGACGTCGATGGCCGGCGAACGCTTGTCCTGGTATTCCACCTCGGCCTCGGCCAACGCGGAGCCGCAATCGAAGCACCAGTTCACCGGCTTCAGCCCCTTGAACAGGTAGCCCTTGCGATACAGCTCGCCCAAGGCGCGCAACTCGTCGGCCTCGGTGGCGTAGGCCATCGTCAGGTAGGGATCATCCCAGTCGCCCAGTACGCCCAGGCGGATGAAATCGCGCTTCTGGCGCTCAATCTGCTCGGCCGCATAATCGCGACACAAGCGACGTGCCTGCTCGGCCGGCAACGCCTTGCCATGCGTCTTTTCGATCTGGTGCTCGATCGGCAGCCCGTGACAGTCCCATCCCGGCACGTAGGGTGCGTCGAAGCCGGCCAGAGTCTTCGAGCGCACGATCATGTCCTTGAGGATCTTGTTCACCGCGTGGCCGATGTGGATGTCGCCATTGGCATAGGGCGGACCGTCGTGCAGCACGAACATCGGCCGGCCGCGCGCAGCCGCGCGAATGCGCTCGTACAGGCCGCCTTCCTGCCACGCCCGCACCCATTGCGGCTCCCGCCGCGCCAGATCGCCGCGCATCGGAAACGGCGTTTCGGGAAGATTCAGCGTCTTGCGGTAATCAGCCATCTGCGTGACCCATCGAGCCTATCTGATCGGAAAAAGAAGAGAGCATGCGGGACCATGTCCATATCATCATGCAGCCAGCGGCAGTCGCGCACAGCATGGGCTCCTCAGCGAGGAGCCGCCGAGTTCGCGGCGAAATATCGGCGCACCGCCTCGACATCGGCCGCGATCTGCCGCTTCAGCGCGTCGAGGTCGGCGTATTTCTCTTCGTCGCGCAGCTTCGCGCAGAACTCCACGCTCAAATGCGCACGGTACAGGTCGCCATCGAAATCGAGCAGGTTCACTTCCAGCACCGGCATGAGTCCGTCGCCGATCGTCGGCCGCACGCCCAGACTCGCCGCGCCCGGCTGAGCCGACAGGCCATCGCCGTGGACACGCACCGCATAGATGCCGGCCAGCGGCGGCCGACGCCGTTTCAGCGCGATGTTCGCGGTCGGGAAACCGATTGTGCGTCCGATCCGGTTGCCGACCGTCACGCGGCCGGCGATCGCAAACGGGCGCCCGAGCAATCGCGCTGCGGTATCGAGATCACCGGCCGCGAGCGCGTCGCGGATCGCCGAACTCGATGCGCGCGCACCGTCGACCTCGATCGTCGGCATCGCCTCCAGCTCGAAGCCGCAGGGTCCGGACATCGCGCGCAACAGCGAAAAGCCGCCCTCGCGCCCACGACCGAAACAGAAATCATCGCCGATCAACAGATAGCGCACGCCCAGCCTGGCCACCAGCACCTCGCGGACGAAGGCCTCGGCATCCAGCATCGCAAACCGCCGATTGAAGCGGCACACGAACGCGCGCTCCACGCCCGCGGCAGCGAGCAGGTTCAGTTTTTCGCGCAGATTGGTCAGTCGCGCCGGAGCCGACGCCGGCTGGAAGAATTCGCGCGGGTGCGGTTCGAAGGTCAACACCGTCACCGGCAGGCCACGCGCTTGCGCGCGCTCGCGCAGATGCGCGAGCAGCGCCAGATGACCGCGATGGACGCCGTCAAAATTGCCTATGGTCAGCGCGCATCCCCCCGGCACCGACCGCGATAAGCCATGAAAAACCTGCACGAATCGAACCGCCCGCAAAAAGGAGCGGAATTATACCGGCCTCCTCCTGGTGATCCGGGCATCCGCCTTGGATGCCAGGGCAATCGCATGAATGACGTCGTCGTGCACAGTCGAAAGAGTCGTTGACGATCAGGCGGTTGCCGAGGTTCTGTTCACAAGGGGCTGAATTGATTAGGTTTCTGTCTTTTTGGGGTGGCCCATGGAGACGGGAAAGAAATTGTCGTTGGCGGACATATTCGTGGGGTTGCGCGATCCGCGCCCGGTCTCGAAGGTCGAACACGACCTGGTCAAATGGCGGGTGGTGGCAGACTGCGGCGTGCTTGCCGGTGCCGATACCTTTGTCGAAATCGAGGCCTTGGCGAAGGACAAAGTGGTGGCGTTCGACGGCAAGCTATGTCTTCGACAATGTCGAATACCTGCGTGCTCCTGAGCGCTGGACTGGCCTGCGCTCGTTTGCCGTGATCGCCGCCGAGCGCACGATCAAGAGCAAGATGACCGTCGACCACCGCGTCTACATCTCCAGCCTGCCGCCGGATGCCGCGCGCCCGAACCAGACCGTGCGCCAGCATTGGCACGTCGAGAGCAGCCTGCACGGGTGCATGGATGTCGCCTCCGGCGACGATCAGATGCGAGCACGCTGCCGCCCACAACTTCGCCGTACCGCGACATTTCGCCTTGAACCTTATCCGCCTCGCTCCTGTCCAGCGCAAGGGCGGCCTCAAGGTCAAGCGCCTCACCGCCTCCACCTCCGATACCTACCGCGCTCAGATCTTCGGCCTGGCATAGGATTCGTGCGATGGCCCTGCCCGCCCCCCGAAAATGGAGAGTTCGCGTACCCTTTGCATACCCTTTGCGCCGATCACGGCGCCTCACCCCGGCGCGTCGGGCAAGGTGTCGAAGCGCGGATATGAGCTGGAATTGGACAAGCGCTACATTCACCCCCACCTTCCCATCCCCCCACTGCGTGCGCTGATTGCATTCGATGCCGTCGCCAGGCTCGGCAGCTTTTCCAGGGCCGCCGACGAGCTGTGCATCACGCCCAGCGCGGTCAGCCACCGCATTGCGCAACTCGAATCGCAGTTGGGAACGGCGCTCCTGCTACGCGTAGGCCCGCTGGTCAGCCTGACGCCACGAGGGCGTGAGCTACTGCCTCACGTGCATGAAGGGTTGGAGGCGCTGCGCGCAGGCTTGGCCAAGATTGCCAAGCCAGTCCTGCCCCGGGTACGGCTGACGCTCGCGCCGGCAATCGCATCCCACTGGCTGATTCCCAGACTGCCCGCATTTCAGCGTACCCATCCAGACATCGACGTCGACATCCTGGTGACCTCGCGCAACGTCAATATCCGTGCCGGCGAGGCGGACGTCGGCATACGCTTCGGCACCGGACGCTGGGAGGGCCTCGAATCGTCTCCGCTGCTGCCGGCGCGGATCTTTCCCGTTTGCAGCCCGGCTTACCGAACCGCTCACCCATGGTTGCGACAGCCGCAGGATCTGTTGCGCGCCACCTTGCTGCGTCAGCGCGTCATCCCCTGGCGCCCGTGGTTCGAAGCAGCCGGGCTAGACGCGCCGGAGCCGGGCAGCGGGCCGACGAGCGGACCGTCTTTCAGCGAAATTTCTCTGGCGATCGATGCCGCGGAACATGCCCATGGCGTCGCACTGGCGCTAGACGTGCTGACCGAGAAGCATCTCGAGCGCGGCACGCTGATCAGGCTGTTCGACATCGAACTGACATCCGATCGATCGTATTGTCTGGTGGTCCCGTCGAATGCGCAGCGTCCGCCGGAAACCCAGGCACTGATCGACTGGCTGCTGGACTTGTCGACCGCCGCACGGAAAAATTAGACGGCGCGACTGGATCGTAAGCGCGCGCCGCTCCTCGCTCTACACCCGCCCTTCGCTCTCGCCTCCCGCTCGATCGCAGCGTTCGCCGCGGGCCAGCGCATCATCCAGCCGGTCATCGCCCCAGAACATTTCTTCGCCGACGAAAAAGCTCGGCGCGCCAAAGATTCCCCGCGCCATCGCGTCCTCGGTCCGGCGACGAAGCCCGGCCTTGGTGTCGTCGGCGCACGCCTGCGACAGCAGCCGCGCCGTCGGAAGCGCGAGCGCGTCCAGCACCTCGGCGATCGTGCCGGGGGAGTCGATCTCGCGATCCTCGACGAAATTCTGCTGCATCACCTGCTGACAGAACGGGCCGACCCAGGGCGCGCTGGCACCAAGCAACGCGACCCGGGTCGCCAGCAGTGCACGGCGAGGGAACACCGACGGCTGACGCCAGGGAAGGCCGTACTTGCGGCACTGCCGGGCGATGTCGCGCCACATGTAAGCGCCCTTCGCCTTGTACAGCACGAAGGGTGAGGTCGGCCATCCCATCGAGGCGAATATCGGTCCGAGCAGGAAGGGCCGCCACGCCACGGCGAGCCCCGCCGATTTCGCGGCCGCGTCGATTCTCATCACGCTGGGATAGCTGTAGGGGCTGCCAAAATCGAACCAGATCTCGATGTGCGCTGGATCGGCAGCGTGCTCGGGGGGCTGCTGCATGACACCTTCTGCCATTCAGGAATGCGGGGTGGCGGACATGCGCAGGGGTCCGTCAGCCCGTAACCGCCGGCCGATCCGAGCCTGCGTCGATCGCCTCGATCACCGCCACCATGTCGGCGCTGCCCAGGCCCAGATCGACGGCTTCGCCAAAGAGCACGTGACACCGAGCGAGCAGCGCACAGGCCAGCCCGCTCAGTCGGCCCTGATCGGCGATGAGCCGGTTGTTCTTGAAGACGTCGGTGATCGCGGCCTGGACCGAGAAATCCTGCTCGACGAGCTTAGCCAGCTTGGCCTCCGATACCTTGCTCGCCATCGGGCCGGCATCGATGATCGCGCGGAACAGACGCGTATCAAGCCCATGTCGATCGGCGAAATGAAAGGCCTCGCACAGACCGGTCACCATGGTGATCAGAAACAGATTGACGGACAGCTTCATCAGCAGCGCGGCGGGTACCGGCCCGCATGAAAATACCTGACTGCACAGCGCGGCGAGCAGTGGCCGCACGCGCTCGGCATCCTCGTCTCGGCCGGCGATCATGCCGATCAGTCGGCCCTCCTCCGCCGGCTGGCTCGACCCCGAAACCGGCGCCTCGATATAGCGCCCACCCGCGCGCACGACGTCCTGTTCCAACGCGCAGGAGTACGCGGCCGAGGTGGTACCCATATGCACCACCATCCGACCGGCCAGCGCGTGCGAAAACGCCGGCGTGCCGCGTGCGAGCACCTGGTCCATGGCCTGCTCGTCGGCCAGCATCAGCATGACCACATCCGCCAGCCTAAAGACCTCCGCCGCGCTCCCGGCGACCCGGACGCCGAGCGCGCGCAGCGGCGCGCTTTTTTCCGGGGTCCGGTTCCACACCACGAGCCGGGCTCCGGATTGGGCAAGATTGACGGCCATCGGCCGCCCCATGACTCCAAGACCGATGAATCCGATCACCGTCCCGGTCATGCGCCCGCCCCCATCCGTTCCCTCCCGCTCCGAATCCGGCTCTCGCAGACGACCGTCAATACGGGCGGCCATCCTTGTGTGCGAACACCCACTTCCCGGACTCCATCACCGCCCGGATATCATCGTCGGGATAACTCGCCGAATCGCCTGGAGATCGGTCACCGATCTCCAGATACAGCACGTCGATATCAGTCTCATTCACCAGGTGGTGGCCGTCGCCGGTGCCCCCCTTGAATCCCGCACACATGCCTGGAGCGAGCGGTGTTTGACCGGCGTCGGTACGCAGCGTGGGGTGGCCTTGCAGGATGTAGATGAACTCGTCCTGCACCGTGTGCGCATGCCTCAGTGCCGAGATCGCGCCCGGTGCTAGCCGGGTCAAGTTCACACCGAAATTCGTCAGGCCGAACAGATCGCCCAAGGGCCGTTTCTCGCGACCCGCGACGCGCGCGGCGAAGGGTGACGGATAGTTGGTCGGCTTCGCCTTTGGTTGCGCGGCAGCCGCCACGATCGCGACCGCAACTCGTGCTTGGTTCATCGTTTGTTCCTTTCGCTGGAGTCATCAATCGTCATGCCGCTCGCTCGGGGCGGTCTGGGGCACGGTGGAGGCAGCCCGCGCACGACCCGCTCGATGTCGCCCCTGGCAAGGCCGATGTCGGCAAGTTCGCGGCGCGACATCGCACTCAGTGTCGCACGCAGGCGCTGCCGCTCGCCGATTTTTCGCACCCGGCGCACGTGCCGTGCGACCCCCTGCCACAGCGCCGCCAAGCCCCGCGCGGCCCGACCGCATCCTCGCAAACCGCGCATCCCCCACACCATGCATTTCCCTACTCGCCATGCGGCACACCTGTCGAGCATTGCGCAGACCCCGAAGCGACGAGATGAAAGTTCTGCATGACACGGCTGAACGCGCTTCATTTCGCCCGCGCAGCCGACCGCGCTCCGCCGGTTGCAGGATTGGGCGCCAAACCGACGTGCTGCTCAATGCCGGGGGACGTCGTGACCTGCCCCCGTCTAGCCGCACCACCTGAGAGTAGGAAAGTCCTGCGAAACCCGTGAACGATTTTGCGTTTGTCATCGCTGAGGGATGAATTGTTCTGGGAGGTGAAAGGAATGGAAGGCAAGCGCAACCGACAGATGGGTTTTGGCGATGACCTGCTGGCAGGGCGGATGTCTGCCGATCACTGGCTGGTAAAGCTGGAACGGGGGGTCGATTGGTCGGCCTTCGAGTTGCCGCTGGGCAGCCTCTACAACCACACCGCCCCCCGTCGCATCCGCCACGGGCGATATTCAAGATGCTGCTGCTGGAACACTGATGCAACCTGTCGGATGCCGAAGTCGAAGCCCAGACGTGCATGCGCATCGACTTTCTGTGTTTTCTTGGCCTGACGCTCACCGATTCTGTGCAGGACGAGACGGCGCTGGTGCGCTTCGGTCAACGCCTGATGAAGAAGAATCTCCTCATCCTGCTGTTCGATCATCTCAACGACCAACTGACGGCCAGGGGGCTGCTGGTCAAGAAGGGCACTTTGATTGATGGCCGCCTGGTGCAGTCGGCACGCGCCAATCCGCCCAAGGATGGCGGCGGCACGGCGGACACGGAGGCGGGTTTCGGCGTGCGGCGCGACACGGTGATGCATGGCTACAAGGCACATGTCGCGATCGATGCTGGATCGGAGATCGTACGGGCGGTCATCGCCACGCCGGCCAACGTGCATGACTCGGTGGCGGCGGGCATCGATGCTGCGCGCGCCCGGGTGCATAGCTGTCGACGCCTGAGCTGGATGCCGCACCGTCGGCCGCACTCGCCCTTACTGTGGAAAGCTGCCGTTGAAGGTGCCTGGCTCTCCTCTGGGCAGCGCGACAGGCTGGTTGCCGCCTGATGGCGACGCGACACCCAGTTCGTTGGGTATGTCCAGGCGAATCTGCACGCGACGGTTGCGCGCCCGCGCCGCATCATCGGCATTCGGTGCCAGCGGCCGCTGATCACCATAGCCGGAAGCCGTCAGGCGTGCACCGGCGATGCCACCCTGCGCGAGCAGCCGGGTGACCGCGGCGGCACGTCCGGCGGACAGTTCCCAGTTCGAGCGAAACGGCCCACCCGCGATCGGCCGGTCATCGGTGTGGCCTTCGACGGTGAGCGGGAGGTCGCTGTAGGCCAACACCGCGGCGATGGCCGTCAGTGTCTTGACCATGTCCTCCCTGACCACGGCCTGTCCGGGCGGAAACATGAAATCGGCCGCCAGATCGATGCGGATGCCGAACGCGCCGCTGGTCATCTGCGCGGCACCCTGCTTGACGAGCGGCGACAGCAGTTCCGACAGCTGCGTGTCGTGAGCGCGCACCTGCTCGCGCTGCCGCTCGCGCGCGGCCTCGGTGGCGCTCCGCCGCGCCGCGATGAGTGCGAACGCTGCATCGCCCGTCTGCGCGGGACGAATGTTCATCATCGCGTCCAGCTCGGGCCGAAAAGCCTGGGCCATCGATTCGCCCAGCACGCGATACTTGCCCTCATTGACCGAGGACACCGCGTACATCACCACGAACAGCGCGAACAGCAGCGTGATGAAGTCGGCATAGGAGATCAGCCAGCGATCCGAAGTGTCCGGCTCGGGCTCGACGTGACGGCGGGGACGGGACATGGCGGGGATTCCGAAGGCTACGGCGTTCTTACGGAAGGGTGCCGTCGGCCTTGAGATCGCAGCTCGAGAGTCCGTCCCGCCCGGGCATGCGCCCGAACCGATGGCCGCTTGGCGAACGTGGCCGCCGGCCTGCGCGATAATCGGCTCCAGTCCGCGAACTCCGAGCCCCGTCCGATGCACCATGTCCTTCCCGATTACGACGGCCACGGCCTGTGCAATCTGATGCAGAGCCTGGCCACGGCCTGCGGCGCGGCCGACACCTCGCCCACGCTGCCCGTCGCCACTTGCGCCGCACTCGCCCCGAACATTCTGTCGCAAGCGCGCAACCTGCTGCTCATCGTCATCGACGGACTCGGCGACGACTACCTGCTGGAGCACTTTGGCGATGGCCTGCTCGCGCGCCTGCGCATCGGTCGCCTGAGCTCGGTGTTTCCGTCGACGACGGCAACCGCGGTCACCAGCTACCTGACCGGGCTCGCGCCCGCACAGCACGCGATGACCGGCTGGCACATGCATTACCCGGAACTCGGCGCGGGCAGCGTCACGGCGGTGCTGCCCTTGCACGCGCGCGCCGGCACGCCCGAGGTCGCGCTGGAACCGGAAGCATTGTTCGACAGCGTCAGCCTGTTCGACCGCATCGAACGGCCCGGTTATGCGGTGGCACCGGCCGACATCGTCGATTCAGCGTTCAACCGCCATCATTGCGGCCGGGCCCAGCGCGTCGGCTACGTCGGACTGGGGGCGATGTTCGACACGCTGCGCACGCTGGTCGGCGTGCCCGGGCCGAAGTTCGTCCACGCCTACTATCCCGAACTCGACAGCCTGGCCCACCGTCACGGCGTCGCCAGCCGGAAGGTCGCCGACGCCTGCGCCACGCTCGAACACGCGCTGGACCGCTTTCTCGCCGACATCGCCACCAGCGGCACGCGCGTGCTGATCTCGGCCGATCATGGCTTCATCGATGCGCCGCCGGAGCGCGTGATCAGCTTCGATGAGCACCCGACCGCGGCGGCGATGCTGCGCAACCCGCTGTGCGGCGAGCGGCGCGCGAGCTACGCCTACATCCGTCCGGGCGCCGAAGCGGAGTTCGAGGACTACGTGCGGCAAGCCTGGCATGGCGTCGTCGATCTGTACCGTTCCACCGACCTCGTCGCCCGGGGCTGGTTCGGACCGCTGCCGCCGAATCCGCGCCTGCTCGGCCACATCGGCGACTACACGCTCATCCCGCGCGAGGACTGGACCCTGGTGGACTGGCTGCCGGGCGAGCGGCGCTACCGGCTGGTGGGCGTGCATGGCGGCACCAGCAGCGCCGAGATGTTCGTGCCACTGCTGTGCGCGGAATGCTGAAGGAATGATTGCGGATCGTCGGCCGGCCGGCGGATGACTCGATCCGGCCCGGCCAGGCTACCAGTAATGCCAGGCGCCGGTGGCCACCACCCAGATGCCCAGCAACAGATTGGTCAGTGCATGCGCGGCGATCGGCACCCATAGGTTGCCGCTGCGTCGGTACAGCTCGCCATAGACCAGCCCGGCGATCAGGCCGGCCAGCCACTGCGGGTGCTCGATGCCGAACACGAACGCGCTCAGCAGGAGCGCGCGCGCACTGACGCGGGCCGGGTCCAGAGCCAGAAAATCGCGGTGGTCGAGCCAGCGCATGAGCAGCGAGCGCCAGAACAATTCCTCGATGACCGGCACGACCAGTGCGGCACCGGCGATGCGCACGATGACGAGTGACCACAGCAGCTCGCCATTTTGATCCAGTGGCACGAAGGCAGCCTGGGGTTCGCCGATGGTCGCGAAATCCCAGTCGAGTCCGATCCAGAGCCCGAACACCGCGAGCCCGGCGACCAGGGCGAGCAGCCAGATCGACGCCTCGGATCGGCGCGCCGCGTTCAGCTCACTGTACTGCCTGCGGTAAGCGATCAGGGCTGCAAGCGCGAGCCCTGCCTGCAACGCGTACAGCCAGCGGGTGTCGATCGACAGCCCATCCCAGACCGGCAATCCGCGCGCAGCGAGCAACAGCAGGAACAGCGCGAAGGGCAGGACGCGCGGCCACGCCGGCGCAAGAAACCAGGATGTCATCGTCGCTCGAAGCTCGGAACGGGTAGGCGAGGCCGAAACACGGGGCCGGAGTCCCCTTATCGGCGCCACCAGGCGGGAATCAAGAGCGGATCATGCCGTCCGCCCTGAGTCCATGCGTGCAGATTATCCGCTGCGCGGCCTCTTCACGATCGCATGCCCGCTCGCCGGCGGGGCCGGCGGCGGGGATGCGGACACTCAGACAAGCGGCCGGACGGGTATCCGGCCGCGGACCCGCTCAGCGACCGACGCGGCGGCGCGCGGCGAAGCCGATCACACCCAGGCCGGCGAGCAACAGCGCATAGGATTCCGGCTCCGGCACGGCGCTGATCTGGATCGTGCGATCGACCCCACTGCTCGGATGCTGGATGTTCACGTAGGCGATGTTCGGGTTGAACTTGTCGAAGTACAGCCCGGTGGGTTCGGCGCCGGCGGTGTTCATCGACGCCCAGCGGCCGACCGACTCGGCCACACCGTCATGATCGGCGTCCTTGGCGAACCAGATGTCGGCCATCCCGCCCGGTTGATCCTCGATGACGTAGATGTTGCCGTCGGCATCGATCGCCAGATTGTCGGGGTTGGTGAAGGCCGAGCCGACTGCCTGGCCGGTGGCGGCATCCAGCGTGTTCCGGCTGGCGAACAGCTTGACCTGGTTGTTGGCCAGATCGATCGAATAGACCTCATGCGTGGTCGTGGTCGCCACATAGAGGATCTGATCGCCGCTGGCGAGCGTCTTGATCTCGAGGTCCTCGGGACGCTGATAGTCCGTGCCGCCGACCAGATTGGCCGCGACCCGGCCATCCATCGCGAATTGACCGCCGCCGAGATTCACGAACGCGGAAAACGTGTTCGCCAGCGGACCGCCGGTGGCGTTGGTGATCGGCTCCCAGGCCGCCGCGCCGACCGCGTTGGCATTGCTGCCGCCGGCGGTCTTGAGCACGAAGGTCTGCCCCTTGTCGAAATAGCTGTCGCCGCTGGTGGCGTTCGGATTCGCCGAGACGTAGCGGTAGATCGAGCCGCCATTCAGTTCGTCGATGAAATACAGCGCGTTGGTCTTGTCGAAGGCCAGTCCTTCGTGCGAGACGCGCGGCAGCACATTGCGAAGCACCATGTTGGCCTGGCCGGTCTCGACCAGCGGGTTCGTGACTTCGAACAGCCGCCCCTTGGTGCTGCTGCTGCCCCAGGATTCCTCGGCGGTCAGATAGCTGCCCCAGGGCGTCCAACGCGAGGCATCCCCGGCGACGAAAGCCTGCGTACCGCTGTCGACGATGGTGCGCGTCGTCATCGTTTGCAGGTCGATGCGCTGCACGCCGGCCGTGCCGGTCTCGAAGGGCATGAACAGATAGCGGCCGGCCGACGGGCCGGATTCGTTGGCGGTGATCATGTCCCAGTTGCCGCTGTTGCTCTGGCCGAGGCCCAGTTGCGTGGTGCGATCGGCGATGGTTTTCTGGCTGAAGTTGGGCGAGGACAGCGTCAGCGGTGTCGCCTCGAGCGGCGAGTTCACAGGGTTGGCCGGGGACGAGGCGGCCAATGGCGTGAAGTTGGAAAAATAGCTGTTGGCGGCGAAAGCCGGGGCGGCGAACACGGCGGCGACGGCCACTGCGATGCGTGTGGGTCTGATCATGGAACTCTCCGGAGACTAGGGCGCGTGGAAAATGGGCAGGGACCCTGCCCGCGCGCACTTTGCCTGCCGGTCGTT
>JAJVIJ010000025.1:10842-64049 GCA_022072095.1 Rhodocyclaceae bacterium | reverse complement strand
GCGCGACGACCGTCACCAGGTCGGTCCAGACATCTTCCCCGGCCTGGGGTGGCTTGGGGTCATGTAGCATCTCCCGAGCCCGGATATTTCATGAAGCTGCCCCGAAGCGGCATATGTCATGCCATTAGGGTGGTCCGTGCGATGTGAAGTGCCGGATTGTGGCTCAAAGCGCAGCACATCGTAGTCGTTGAGATCTTCGTAGCCACAGCACAGGCCGTAGAGGCTCTGGGCGATCAGGTCGCGCAAGGAGTGGGTGAGGCGCTCGGGGTCGCGCGGATCGTGCAGTGCCCTGGCCACCCTCGCCGACAGGCCGATCCTGCGATCGACCTGCGGCAGCGGCATCAGGCTGACGTCGGAGCTGAGTGCGCCGCGGAACTTCGCTTCGATCACTCGGCGCCCAAGGTGCCCAATAGACATCTGATCAGCGCTACACTTTGACATCGGCATGCCCCCCCAAAAATTGTTCTTGGCACGCCGATTCCACGCGGGTTTCAAGGCTGGGCCGACCTCTCTCTGGTGAAGTATCTGGGCTAGCGCGCGCAGCCCGCGGCCACGCGTCGAGGCCGCCGGGGCAGCAGTTGTAAATGTTTGTGACGCCTGTGCGCCCGGCGCGGACTTGGGGCGTTCAGTTCCATGCGAACCGAGCGATTCAGGAGGATCACATGGATACCCATCAAACCTACCGCGATATGCGTCCCGACAATCTGTCACCGCGTGCAGACGCCGGTGGGCGCCTGCACCCGGTAATCTGGGTCGCGGCCGGCGCCGTGACGCTGGCCAGCCTGGCCGTCGCGGCCTCGTTTTTCGGCCTGCTGCCGGCGCGGCAAGCGCCCGCAGCGCAGACCATCAGCGCCACCACTCCCGCCGGCCCGAGCCTCGCCCCATCGGTGGCGGCGCCTGGCCCGACGCCGCCGGTCCAGGTGATCGTGAACCCGGCGCCCGCGGTGCGCGCCGCGCCGCATCCCGCTGCCGGCGCGGCATCGTCCGCTACGGTGGTGACCAAGCGGCCGCCAGCGCGGACGGTCGCCGCCAGCGGCACCAGCCGTGACGCCGGCATCGATGTCACCGATGCCACGCCCGCGCGCGCTCCGCGCGCGGACGGACGCTACGCGGATGCGGGCGAGCCGTCATGGAATCCGCGCCGGGAGCCGGACTATCGGCCCACCAGCTACTGCGCCGACTGCGGCGTGGTGCAGGCGGTGCGGCCGATCCGCCGTGGCGAGAACGCGAGCGGGCTGGGCGCGGCCGTGGGGGGCGTGGTCGGCGGACTGCTGGGCAATCAGGTCGGTGCCGGCAAGGGACGCGATCTGGCGACCATCGTCGGCATCGCCGGCGGCGCCTACGCCGGCCACCAGATCGAAAAGAGCCAGCGCGTGACGCAGGCCTACGAGGTCAGTGTGCGCATGCGTGACGGCACGACGCAGACCATCACCACGGACGATCCGAACTGGCGCGCCGGCGATCCGGTACGGCTCGAAAACGGCCGCCTGCTGCCCGGCTGACCGGCCACCCCCGCGCGCGACCGCCTTGCCAGTCAGGCCAGGCGGTCCAGCCGCGTGATCACGCGCTCGCGGCCGAACACTTCCAGTACGGCATCGATGGACGGGGTTTGCGTCTGGCCGAGCAGCAGCACCCGCAGCGGGATCGCGAGCTGCGGCATTTTCAGGCGGTGTGCCGCGATTACCTCCTTCAGCGCCGCGTTCAGCGCCTCGCGCTGCCAGTCGATCGCGGGCAGACGTTGCCGAAAGGCCGCCAGCGCCGGGCGCACCGCATCGCTGAGGTGTTGGGCCAGCAGCGCCGGCTCCGGATGCACGAGCTGGTAATACGGCTTGAGCACGTCGGCGAGTTCGTTGAGCGTGGCGACGCGATCCCGGTAGAGCAAGATCAGCGGCAGCAGCGCCGGTCCCTCGTGCGGCGAGAGCCCGATGGCGACGAGACGCGGCATGACGGCGTCGACGAGGCGCGCCGGGTCCGCGGTCTTGAGGTAGTGGGCGTTGAGCCAGGCGAGCTTGCGCGGATCGAACTGCGCCGGCGAGCGCGCGATATGTTCGAGATCGAACCAGCGCGCGAACGTCGGCATGTCGAAAATCTCGTCGTCGCCATGCGACCAGCCCAGCCGCGCGAGGTAGTTCAGCATCGCCTCCGGCAGGTAGCCCTCTTCGGCGTACTGCATCACGCTGACCGCGCCGTGACGCTTGGACAGACGCTCGCCGTCGGCGCCGAGGATCATCGGCACATGGGCATAGTGCGGCAGCCGGGCACCCAGCGCCGACAGGATGTTGATCTGCCTGGGCGTGTTGTTGACATGGTCGTCGCCGCGGATGACATGCGTGATGGCCATGTCGAGATCGTCGACCACCACACAGAAGTTGTAGGTCGGGCTGCCGTCGGCACGCGCGATGATCAGGTCGTCGAGTTCGGCATTGGCCACCTCGATGCGGCCCTTGACCAGATCGTCCCAGACCACCGAGCCCGTGGTCGGATTGCGAAACCGGATGACAGGTTCGACGCCCGCCGGCGGCGGGGGCAGCAGCTTGCCGGGCTCCGGTCGCCATGTACCATCGTAACGAGGCTTCAGCCCCTGCGCACGCTGGCTCGCGCGCATCGCGTCGAGCTCCTCGCGCGAGCAGTAGCACGGATAGGCCAGATCGCGCGCGCGCAAGGTCTCGATGAGCTCGCGGTAACGCGCCATGCGCTGCGTCTGGAAGTGCGGCCCCTCGTCGTAGTCCAGTCCCAGCCAGCGCATGCCGTCCAGGATGGCCTGGACCGATTCGTCGGTCGAGCGCTCCCGGTCGGTGTCCTCGATACGCAACACGAAGCGGCCGTGATGTCGCCGCGCATAAGCCCACGCGAACAGCGCGGTGCGCGCGCCGCCGATGTGCAGATAGCCGGTCGGGCTGGGAGCGAAGCGGGTACGCACGCTGCCGGTCATGATGAAAATCCTGGGTGAACGCCGATCTGAACCACTACGTGCAAGGATGAACGCAGCGCCGAAACAAGGGAAACAAGGGTACACCGCTCGTGCCGGTACCCGGCGGGAAGCTGCCGCATGCGACCTCGTGACCCGGGCACCGTGCCGGAGCCGGCGCGATCGGTGGGCCATGCTGGTGGGCGATAGTGGGATCGAACCACTGGCTTCCACCGTGTGAAGGTGGCACTCTACCGCTGAGTTAATCGCCCCCGGGGCTGCGCCCGCCCACATCCGACGACGCAGAGGCCGCGGATTCTATCGAAACGCGCCGGCCAAGGTCAATCGGCAGTCTTCGGCTCGCCGGTTGCATTCCCGTCGGCGCCCGACCCACAGCACATGCCAGGACTCGACAGGTCGATGAGCTGGCAGGCCGTGACCCTCGGCTTCGCCACGACCTACTTTGGCGCCAGCGCTGCGATGACCTCCGGCGGCGCCTGCACCAGTTCGATCAGGACACCTTCGCCGCTGCGCGCATGCCCGGCGTCGGCGCGCGGATGGATGAAGCAGATGTCGTGGCCGCTGGCGCCCTTGCGGATGCCGCCCGGCGTGAAGCGCATGCCCTGTTGCTCCAGCCAAGCGACCGCCGCGCGCAGATCGTCGACCCACAGGCCGACATGGTTCAGCGGCGGATCGTCGACCCTGGGCTTTTTCGCCGGATCGAGCGGTTGCATCAGATCGATCTCGACCCGATGCGGGCCGTGGCCCAGGCCGATGATGTCCTCATCGACGTTTTCGCGCTCGCTGCGGTACTCGCCTTCGTGCGTGAGCCCGAAGAGCTCGACCCAGAGCCGATGCAGCGCGGACTTGTCCGGTCCGCCAATGGCGATCTGCTGCAAACCGAGTATGCGAAACGGGCGTGGGCTCATCTTGGCTTCCGGGGAAAAAGTGGCATTGTAGTCAAGCGCAAGCGATCAGGACCGGTGCGCCCGCTGCCAGAGCCACAGGCCGGCCGCGATCATCGGCAGCGACAGCCACTGCCCCATCGACAGGCCGAAGGCGATGAGGCCGAGAAAGCTGTCCGGCTCGCGGCCGAACTCGGCGATGAAGCGGAAGGCGCCGTAGCCGATCAGAAACACCGCCGAAACGGCACCGTTGGGCCGCGGGCGGGCCGAATAACGCCACAGCAGCGCGAACAGCAGCAGCCCTTCCAGCGCGAACTGGTAGAGCTGCGAGGGATGACGCGGCAGCAGGTCGAACTGCGGAAACACCATCGCCCAGGGCACATCGGTGACGCGCCCGGGCAGCTCGCCATTGATGAAATTGCCCAGCCGGCCGGCAGCCAGCCCCAGCGGCACCAGCGGCGCGATGAAATCGGTGAGCGCCAGCCACGACCGCCCCGTCCTGTGTGCATAGAGCCCGATGGCGATCAGCACCCCGAGGAAGCCACCGTGAAAGCTCATGCCGCCGGTCCAGACGGCAAGGATTTCGAGCGGATGGGCGAGATAGTAGGCCGGCTTGTAGAACAGCACGTAACCGAGGCGCCCACCCAGGATGACACCGACGACGCCGTAGAACAGCAGGTCGTCGATGGCGCGCGCGTCCAGTCCTGCCGCGGCCGCGCGCCGCCGCCCCAGCCAGGCGAACAGCGCGAAGCCCAACAGATACATCAGGCCGTACCAGCGCACGGCCAGCGGCCCGAGCTGGATCGCGACCGGGTCAAACTGGGGATGGATCAGCATGTGTCGACCGTGCCCATGTCAGGCAATGCTGCCGCACCAGCTCCGGCAGCAAGGCATCCTCGTTGCGATAAGCGCGCGACCAGGCGGCGTCGTTGCCACGGCCGGCGACGTCGCGCAGCAGCTCGCGACAGGCGGCATCGGCGCCCAGCCTCTCGGCCCAGGGTGCGATCCGGGTGAGCGTCAGCAAGATGTCGTCACCGATGGTGCGATGAGCCATGCTTTCGGGATCGACATACACGCCATCGAAACCGAACCTGCACGCCTGGAAGCGATTGAAGGTATAGACCAGGTAATCCTCCTCGCGCGGCGCGAATGGCCGCGTATCGAGCAGCCACGCCGCCAGCGCCTGGATATAGGCGGCCATGGCCGCGGCCTTGGCCACCGTCAGCGGCGTATCCATCACACGGATCTCGATCGTGCCGTATTCCGGTTTGGGGCGAATGTCCCAATAGAAATCCTTCATGCTGTCGACGACTCCGGTGCGCGTCATGCTGTCGAAGTAGGTCTCGAATGCAGACCAGCTGAGCACGAAAGGCGCTCGTCCGGAAAGCGGAAAGGCGAACACCGAATTGAGGCGGGCCGAATGGAAGCCGGTGTCCTCGCCCTGCACAAACGGTGAGGACGCCGACAGTGCGATGAAATGGGGCACGTAGCGCGACAGCGCGTGCAACAGCCACAGCGCGTCATCCGCGCCGGGGCAGCCGATGTGTACGTGCTGACCAAAGATGGTGAACTGCTTCGACAGATACGCGTACAGCTCGGAGAGCTGATGAAACCGCGGCGAGTCCGAGATGCGCCGTTCCGGCCAGTGCTGGAACGGATGCGTGCCACCACCGCATATGCCGATGTTGAGCTGACGCGCGGCGTCGACGAGGGCATCGCGCAAGCCCACAAGCTGCGTCAGCGCCTCGTCATGTCCGGTGCAGACGTCCGTGGAAATCTCCACCATGCTGTCGGTGATTTCCGGCTTGATGTCGCCGGGGACCTCCTTGCCGGCCAGTACGCGCAGCAGGTCCGATGCCCCCGGCGTGAGGTCGTAGTCACGCGTATTGACGATCTGCAACTCCAGCTCGACCCCCAGCGACAGCGATCGGGACGAGGCGAAAGCTTCCAGGCTCATGGCTGACCTCCGGATCTTTCAGCGGTACTCTGGGCCTCGCCTGTCCAGACCAGCATGCGTTGCAAGACGATGGGCCCGACGATCTCCAGAATGCACAGCGAAGCCAGGGCGATTTCGCCGACGCGGCCGCCCGATTCCGGAAAGTCCGACATGAAATCGGCCGCCAGCACGAACGCGATGCCTGACATCGGCGTCAGCGCCAATCCCAGCGCCAGCGCCTGGCGATAGCTGAGCCCGCTCTTCCGTGCCAGCAACAAGGTTGGCAGCAGCTTGCCTAGCAGGCGGCCGGCGATCAGCACCACGGCGGCGATGCCCGCGGTCAGTAGCGCCGCCGGCGCGATCGACAAGCCGCTCGCCACGAACAGCAGCGCCGCCAGTACGCTGCCGGCCAGCCCGAAGTGGGCCGGCCAGGCGCGGGAGCGGTCGCTGGACAGCGACAGACTCATGCCGGCCAACAAGGGCACGAGCAGCGGCGACAACTTCAACACCTCGGCCAGCGCGAGCGCGAACAGCAAGCTGCCCAACAGCAGCAGCAGGCCATTGTCCTCGCGCAGGTCGGTACGCCGGTTCAGCGTCGTGATCGTGCGTGCGAGCAGCAGCGCGACCAGTATCGAGCCGGCGAGCAGATAGATCGGTCCGAGCCACGCGAGCGCGGATGGCCCCCCTTCAATGAGCGCCAAACCCGCCGACGCGAGCTTGACGGTGATGATGGCATACAGGCTGTTGAGCGCGGCGAGCGTCTGCAGACGCTCGGTGACCTGCCCGGTGGCACGCATTTCCGTGACCACCCTAACCACGATCGCCGGCGAGGTCGCCATACTCAGTGCTGCGACGATCAGGGCTGCGCTCGTGTCCAGGCCCAGTGCCATCAACAGCAGGGCCACCACGGTCGCGCCGATCAGCGACTCCAGCAGGCTGTTGAGCGCGAGCGCCGGGTTGTGGCGCAACCAGCGCAGATTGACGCGCGTGCCGAGATCGAACAGCAGGAAGGCGAGCGCCAGATCGATCACCGGACGCAGGCTCGACTGCGAGAGAGCGGTGCGTTCGCCCAGGCCCAGTACGCTGCCCAAGAGCCCGGTCAGGATGTAGCCGGTGATGCGGGGCAGACGAAAGACGCGGTGCGCGAGTTCGCCGCTCAGGCCCGCCAGGATCAAGGCCATGGCCAGCCACATCAGCGCGGGCAGGGTGATCGGCCAATCAGGCAGGAAACCGGGCATCGAAGCTCCATTGGTTCGGGTTAGGTCGCGGAAAAGGATACCGGAGCGCTGCGCATGACCCGGGGCGGATCACGGACATCCGAGCGGCGGTCAAACGTTCGAACGCGTATCGACTGCGTATCGAGCCAAGGACCGACGAGTATACAATCCGCACGCCCCATCCCTGCCAGCCCGACGGAGCCTCCATGCCAGCCTACCGATCCCGCACCTCCACCCACGGCCGCAACATGGCCGGTGCACGCGCGCTGTGGCGAGCGACCGGAATGACGGACGGCGATTTCGGCAAGCCCATCATCGCCGTGGCCAACTCCTTTACCCAGTTCGTTCCGGGCCACGTGCACCTGAAGGATATGGGCCAGCTGGTCGCGCGCGAGATCGAGGCCGCCGGCGGGGTCGCGAAGGAGTTCAACACAATCGCGGTCGACGATGGCATCGCGATGGGCCATGGCGGCATGCTGTACTCGCTGCCTTCGCGCGAGCTGATCGCCGATTCGGTGGAATACATGGTGAATGCACACTGCGCCGATGCGCTGGTGTGCATCTCCAACTGCGACAAGATCACGCCCGGCATGCTGATGGCGGCGCTGCGCCTGAATGTGCCGACGGTGTTCGTCTCGGGCGGTCCGATGGAGGCCGGCAAGGTGAACTGGGGGCAGAAGATCATCGCCGTCGACCTCATCGATGCCATGGTGAAGGCGGCCGACCCGAACTGCACGGACGAGGAAGCGGCCTCTTATGAACGCTCGGCCTGCCCGACCTGCGGTTCCTGCTCGGGCATGTTCACAGCCAACTCGATGAACTGCCTGACCGAGGCGCTCGGCCTGTCGCTGCCCGGAAACGGTTCGCTCGTCGCCACCCACGCCGATCGCAAGGGCCTGTTCCTGGAGGCCGGGCGACTGATCGTCGATCTTGCGCGGCGCCACTATGAGCATGACGAGGTCGGTGTGCTGCCGCGCGCGCTGGCCAATTTCGCGGCCTTCGAGAACGCGATGTCGCTGGATGTCGCCATGGGCGGGTCGACGAACACGGTGCTGCATCTCTTGGCCGCCGCACGCGAGGCCGAGCTCGATTTCACGCTCGCCGACATCGACCGCATTTCGCGCCGCGTGCCCTGTCTGTGCAAGGTGGCGCCGGCCAAGGCCGATGTCCATATGGAAGACGTGCATCGCGCCGGCGGCGTCATGGCGATACTGGGCGAACTGGATCGGGCCGGCCTGCTCAACCGCGATTGCGCGACCGTGCACAGTGCCACGCTGGGCGAGGCGCTGGCGCGCTACGACATCGCGCGCCAGCCGTCGCCGGAAGTGAGCGCCTTCTATCGCGCAGCACCGGGTGGCGTGCCCACGCAGGTCGCGTTCTCGCAGGCGCGCCGCTACCCGGAACTGGACCTGGATCGCGCCCACGGCGTGATCCGCACGCACGCACAGGCCTTCAGTCAGGACGGCGGGCTGGCCGTGCTCACCGGCAACATCGCCAGCAAGGGCTGCATCGTCAAGACCGCCGGGGTCGACGAATCGATCCTGGTGTTCAGCGGTCGCGCGCGCGTCTACGAGAGCCAGGAAGACGCGGTCAACGGCATCCTGGATAACGAGGTCGTGGCCGGCGACGTGGTCGTCATTCGCTACGAAGGGCCCAAGGGCGGGCCGGGCATGCAGGAGATGCTCTATCCGACCAGCTATCTGAAATCGAAGGGCTTGGGCAAGGCCTGCGCGCTGCTCACCGACGGCCGCTTTTCCGGCGGCACCTCGGGCTTGTCGATCGGCCATGTGTCGCCGGAGGCGGCCATGGGTGGCGACATCGCGCTCATCGAAAACGGTGATGTCATCGATATCGACATCCCGGCACGGCGCATCGATCTGCGCGTGGACGCGGCCGAGCTGGCAAGGCGGCGCAGCGCCATGGCGGCGCGCGGCGCGGCCGCCTGGAAGCCGCGCGCACGGACGCGCGTGGTGAGCGCGGCGCTCCAGGCCTATGCGGCACTGACCACCTCGGCCGACACCGGCGCGGTGCGCGATCTGTCGCAACTGCAACGCCCGTCCTGACTTGCCGGCGCGAGCTGCCTGTCTGCGGCGCCGCCCGCCTTGTCGGCCACGGCACCGATGCGCCGGACCATGACACGCGCGACGATTTCCGGCATCGCGCTGGCGGTCGCATCGCTCGCGACGCTGGTCGACCAGTTCGCACACGGCCAGCCGCTCGCCGCCGCCATGGCCAGCCTGGCCATGGTCGCCTATGTGATGCTCGAATACCGTCAGAGCCCGCGTGCGGCGCGCGCCATCGTCGTGCTGGCGCTGCTGTCCGCCGCGCTGCTGTGGCCACGCATGCCGGAGCCCTGGCGTCTGGTGCGCGAGGGGATCGTGTTCGGCACCTTCCTCAGCACCTTCTTCGTCGCGCTGGGTTTCGTGCGCATGGCCGCGGAGAAATCGGCGCGCATCGAGCGCGCCGGTCGGCAACTGCTCGCGCAGCCGGCCGGGCGGCGTTACCTGGTGCTAACACTGGGCAGCAATCTGTTCGGACTGATCCTCAGCATGGGCGTGATCGGCCTGCTGGGCTCGATGGTCAAGCGCGGCAATGAAGCGCCGGAGGGCGTCGCCGACCGCCCCGAGGCGCGTCGGCTGCGCGAGCGGCGCGCGATGATGGCGATCCAGCGCGGCTTCGCGATGGTGCCGACCTGGTCGCCGTTGTCGCTGCCGATCCCGATCGTGCTCACCGCGATCCCGACGCTCAAATGGGAGACGGTGGTGCCGGCCGCCCTGGCGGCCGTGGTGCTGTTGCTGGCGGTCGGCTGGATCGACGATCAGCTGAGTTTCCGCAACGCTGAAGTCGAGGCCGACAGCGTGCAGCCGCTCGATCTCGCCAGCTGGTGGGTCCATGTGCCGTTCCTGTTGCTGATCCTCGGCATTTTCGGCGCCTCGGTGCTGCTGGAAAAGACGGTCGGCAGCCCGCTGGTGCTGGGCATGATGGCCTGCGCCCCGACTGCCGCGCTGCTGTGGGTGGCCGGCCAGGGGGCATCGCAGGATTGGCGCACCACCGGACGCTGGCTGCGCGAGCGCGTGCAGCGGCAGGTCACGCAGGTGTTTCCGCAATACCGGACCGAGATCATCATCATGTTCATGGCCGGGTTCTTCGGTGTGCTGATCCGCGCCACGCTCCCCAAGGACCTGATCCCGGGCCTGATCGAGTGGCTGTCGCTGTCGCCGCGCTGGCTGCCGGCCATGGCCTACCTGCTGGTGATCGTGCTGTCGAACCTGGCCATTCATCCGATGATGGCGGTGATCATACTGAGCGCTGCGATGCCCAGTCCGGACCGACTGGGCATCGAACCGCTGTCCATGGCCCTGGCCTACCTTTGCGGCTGGGGGGTCGGCGTCAGCGCGTCGCCCTACACGGTCTGCAACCTGATGATCGGCCAGTTCACGGACCACAGTGCGCATTACATCGCCTACCGCTGGAACGGCCGCTATCTGCTGGCCGTCATGCTGCTGGGCAGCCTGGGACTCTACTGGCTGGCCTGACTGACCGGCCGACCGCGCCCGCAACGCGGCGCCAACAAGCGCGCAGCGCTTGCGATCGAGAATCGCTTGCGGCCATGACGAAGTCACCGATGGATACGGTTAGAATCCGCTGCTTTCGTTGACCCCGATCGGCCTGCCATGCGTACCCCTGTTCTGCTGCTGCCCCTGCTGGCCATCGTGCTGTCGGCCTGTTCGCCCTCCGGGGACCGTGGGCAGGGCGGCCCCGGGGGCCCGGGCCGGGGCGGCCCCCCCGCGCAAGTGTCGGTGGTGACGATCGCGCCCCGAACGCTGCCGGCAAATTTCGAATACACCGGCCAGACGCTGGGCTCACGCGAGGTGGAAGTGCGCGCCCGTGTCACCGGCATCCTGCAGGCGCGCCACTTCACGGAAGGTGGCCCGGTCAGGCAGGGACAATCGCTGTTCCTGATCGACCCGGCGCCGTTCCGCGCGGCGCTGGCGCGCGCGGAAGCGGATGTCGCCGCCACCCAGGCGCGCCTGGATCAGGCGCGTCGCAACGTGGCGCGCCTGAAGCCGCTGGTCGCGGACAAGGCCGTGAGCCAGAAGGATTACGACGATGCCGTGTCGGCCGAAGCCATTGCCGACGCCGATCTCAAGGCGGCGCAGGCGCGGCGGGTGGAAGCCAGACTGAACCTGGACTACACGAAAGTCGAGTCGCCGGCTTCCGGCGTCGCCGGACGGGCCCAGCGCTCCGAGGGCAGCCTGGTGTCCGGGCCGGAGGTGCTGCTCACCACCGTCACGCAGATCGATCCCATCTGGGTTAGTTTCGGCATACCGGACAACGAGCACATCAAGCTCGGCAACGAGGCCGCGGCCGGCCGCATCCAGCTGCCAAAAGCTGGCCGCTTCGAGGTCTCGCTGAAACTGGCCGATGGCAGCGTCTACGCGCGCACCGGCAAGCTGAACTTCACCGATGTCCGCATATCGGCACAGACCGGAACACGCGAGTCGCGCGCCGAGATTCCGAACCCGGACGGCAAGTTGCGGCCCGGCCAGTTCGTGCGTGTCGTGCTGCAAGGAGCGGTGCGCAACAACGCCATCGCGGTGCCGCAACGCGCCGTGCTCGACGGGCCACAGGGCAAGTTCGTGTACGTCGTCAATGCCGAGGGCAAGGCCGAAGCGCGTCCGGTGACGGTCGGCGACTGGCATGGCGACGAGTGGCTCATCGACGCCGGTCTCAAGCCCGGCGAGCGCGTGATCGTCGACGGCGTGCTGCGCATCGGCCCCGGGGCGCCGGTGCAGGTCGCGCCCGCTGCCGGCGCAGCCGAGGCCGCGGCGCCGGCAGCAAAAAGGTCGCCGCAATGATCTCGCGCTTTTTCATCGACCGGCCGATCTTCGCGGCCGTGCTGTCACTGTTCATCGTCATCGCCGGCCTGGCGTCGATGGGTGCGCTGCCGGTTGCGCAGTATCCCGAAATCGCGCCACCCGTGGTCACCGTGCGGGCCGTCTACCCGGGTGCTTCGGCCGAGGTGCTCGAGCAGACCGTCGCGGCACCGCTGGAGAACGCGATCAACGGCATCGAGAAGATGATCTACATGAGCTCGACCTCGACCTCGCAAGGGGTGGTCGAGATCCAAGTCACCTTCGATATCGGCGCCAACGTCGACCAGGCTGCGCTCAATGTGAACAACCGCGTCAAGCAGGCCGAGCCGCGTCTGCCGCAGGAAGTCCGTCGCCAGGGGGTGACGGTGGAAAAGGGCTCGTCATCCTTCCTGCAGGTGCTCGCCTTCCATTCGCCGGATGGCACGCGCGACGACTTGTTCACGAGCAATTACGTGACGCTGAACGTGCTCGATGCCCTGAAGCGCGTTCCGGGCACGACCAATGTGCAGATTTTCGGCGCCAAGGACTACGCCATGCGCATCTGGGTGAGGCCGGATCGCCTGACCCAGCTCAGGCTCACGACGTCCGACCTGATCCGCGCGCTCAACGAACAGAATGCCCAGTTCGCGGCCGGCAAGATCGGCAGCAACCCGACCGGAGGGCCGCAGGAACTGGTCTACACGTTGACCACGCGCGGCCGGCTTGCCGACCCGCGCGAATTCGAAAATATCATCCTGCGTGCGAACCCGGACGGCTCGACGCTGCGACTGAAGGATGTGGCCCGCATCGAACTCGGCTCCAAGGACAACGAGTTCATCGGCCGCTTCAACGGCCGGCCGGCGACGCTGGTGGGTGTATTCCTGCTGCCCGGCGCCAATGCGCTCGATGTCGCCAGCGAGGTCAGACGCACGACCGCGGCGCTGGCGGAGCGTTTCCCCGCCGGGCTCGCCTACGCGGTGCCCTATGACACCACGCGCTTCGTCGAGGTGTCGATCCGCGAGGTGGTGAAGACGCTGGCCGAGGCCATGGTGCTGGTCATCCTGGTGGTCTATCTGTTCCTGCAGAACTGGCGCGCGACGCTGATCCCGATCGTGGCCGTGCCGGTCTCGCTGATCGGGACCTTCGCCGGCCTGCACTTGCTCGGCTACTCGATCAACACGCTGACGCTGTTCGGCATGGTGCTGGCGATCGGCATCGTCGTCGACGACGCCATCGTGGTGCTGGAGAACGTCGAGCGCATCATGCACGAAGCGCACTTATCGGCACGCGAGGCGGCGATCAAGGCCATGCACGAGGTCACCGGACCGGTGATCGCGATCGTGCTGACCCTGTGCGCGGTGTTCGTACCGATCGCCTTTCTCGGCGGCCTGACCGGCGAGCTGTACCGTCAGTTCGCGGTCACGATTTCGATCGCCGTGGTCATATCCGGTCTGGTGGCGCTGACGCTGACGCCGTCGCTGAGCGTGGCGCTGCTGAAATCCGGACATCGTCCGCCGGCACGATTTTTTGCGGCCTTCAACCGTTGGTTCGCGCGCGTCACGCAGCATTACTCCGACGGCGTCGCCTGGGTGATCCGTCGCGGCGGCATCGGCGTGCTGCTGTTCGCCGGCATGGTGATCATCACCGCCGGCCTCTGGCGTCATACCCCCGGCAGCCTGGTTCCGGACGAAGACCAAGGTTTCTACATCTCGGCGGTGATCCTGCCGGACGGCGCGACGCTGGCGCGCACCGACCAGGTCGTCCGGCAGGTCATCGACATCGTCAAGGCCAACCCGAACAACCACGATGTCGTGGCTTTCACCGGTTTCGATCTGCTGGGTGGCGGCTTTCGCAACAACGCCGCGACGCTGTTCGTGACGCAGAAGCCCTGGGCCGAACGTGATGTTGGGGTGCCCCAGCTAGTCGGCGAGTTCTTCATGAAAACCGGCCACATCAAGGAGGCGCTGATCCTGGCGTTCAACCCGCCCCCCATTTTCGGCCTCGGCACCGCCGGGGGTTTCGAGTTCTATATCCAGAATCGCGGCGACGGCGGGTCGAAGCGCATGGCCGAGGTACTCGGCCAGTTCCTCGGACGCGCCAACGCCAGCCCGATGCTGGGCGGCGTACAGACCTTATGGCGCCCCACGGTGCCACAGCTGTATGTGGACGCCGACCGCGACAAGGCCAAGGCGCTGGGCGTGCCGATCAACGACGTCTTCGACACGCTGGCGGCGACGCTGGGCAATTACTACGTCAACGACTTCAATCGCTACGGGCGCACCTGGCAGGTGCTGATGTCGGCGGAACCCGCCTACCGCAAGCGCCCGGATGCGATCGGCGGCATCTACGTGCGGTCGCAGGACGGCCCGGGCGCGGGCTCGATGATCCCCTTGAGCTCGCTCGCGCAGGTCCGGTTCATCGCCGGCCCGGACACGCTGGATCGCTTCAACAATCTACCGGCCGTGAAGATTTTCGGCCAGGGCGCGCCCGGCGTGTCGTCGGGCCAGGCGATCGCCGCGGTGGAGCAGCTCGCACGCGAAACGTTGCCACCCGAGTTCGGTTACGACTGGAGCGGAGCCTCGTTTCAGGAAAAAAAATCGAGCGGCACCTCTGCGCTGGCGCTGGGCCTGGCGGCGCTGATGGTGTTCCTGATTCTGGCCGCGCAGTATGAAAAATGGTCGCTGCCGCTGTCGGTGCTGCTGGCGCTGCCCTTTGGCACCTTCGGTGCGCTGGCGGCGGTGTGGCTGCGTGGTCTGACCAACGACGTGTACTTCCAGATCGGTCTGGTCACGCTGCTCGGGCTCGCGGCCAAGAATGCGATCCTGATCGTCGAGTACGCGGTGCTGAAGCATCATGAGGGACTGTCGGCCTCGGCCGCGGCGCTGGAGGCGGCGCGCCTGCGCTTCCGGCCCATCCTGATGACCTCGCTCGCCTTCATTCTCGGGGTACTGCCGCTGGCCATTTCGACCGGAGCGGGGGCCGGTGCGCGCCATTCGGTCGGCACCGGCGTCATGGGTGGCATGATCGCTGCCACCTTTCTCGCGATCTTCTTCGTGCCGATGTTCTTCAAGCTGATCACGGACCGGCATCTCACCGAACGCCGTTCGACCGCGGAGATCAAGGCCGAAATCGAGCACGCACACGCCGTCGCGGCGAAAAAGGCGCTGTCGACACCGCACCACGTGCCGCGCAGCGGAGGCAGCGTCCATGAGTAAGCGCGTGCTGGTGTTGGGGGTGTCGGGGGTGCTGCTCGCCGGCTGTGCCGCGACGCCCCACTACGAACGGCCGGCGACGGAGCTGCCCGCGAACTGGAACCAGACCGCGGAGCGTCCCGCAAGCGCGGCACGCTGGTGGCGGATTTATGCCGACCCCGTGCTCGACCAGCTGGTCGAGGAGACCCACGCGCACAACACCGACATGCTGCTCGCGGCAGCCCGCGTCGATGAGGCGCGCGCGGTGCTGGCGCAGGCCGACGCGGCGTTCTATCCGTCGGTCGGCATGGCGGCCAGCGGCGGCCGCAGCCTGTCCTCGTCGGCGACCGGGCTGCTGCCACCCGGCGTCGAGCGCGAGCGCAACCTGTACCGCGGCGCTCTCGATGTCGCCTACGAAGTCGACCTCTGGGGCCGGCTGCGTACCGCCTCTCAGGCCGCGCAAGCCGAGCTGCTGGCCAGCGCGGCCGCGCGCGACACGATGCGCATCGCGATCACGGCCGAGGTCGTCAAGGCCTATTTCGGGCTGCGCGCACTCGATGCCCAGGTGGACGCCACGCGACGATCGCTGGCGCTGCGCATCGACTGGCTTGCGCTGCAACGCAAGCGCCTGGACAGCGGCTTGGTTTCCGAAGCCGAGTACCGCCAACTCGAGGCCGAAGTGGCGGCGGCGCGTGCGCAGCTCGCGCCACTGGAGCGCGACCGCGAACTGCAGGACGCCGCCCTCGCCGTGCTGCTCGGCCGCAGCCCGCGCGCGATCATCGAGGACGCCGTTGCACGCCCTATGGACACCGTCGCGGCCTTGCTGCCCGCCGTCCTGCCCGCCGGTCTGCCCTCGGAATTGCTGCTGCGACGCCCCGACCTGGTCGAAGCCGAACAGCGGCTGGTGGCCGCGAATGCCCGCGTCGCACTCGCGCGCAGCGCCTATTTTCCCTCGGTGCAACTGACCGGCTTGCTGGGGACCGAAGCGGCCGCACTGAGCAATTTGTTTACGGGCCCGGCCGCGATCTGGCAGCTGGCGGCAGCGGTGACGGCACCGATATTTTCCGGCGGCCGGCTCGCCGCGCAAACCGAGGCGGCCGAAGCGCGCGAACGTCAGGCCGTCGCCGCGTATCAGGGCTCCATTCAGAATGCCTTCCGCGAAGTACGAGCCGCACTCGCCGCCCAGACGCGCGCGCGGGAAAGCTTCCAGGCCGAGAGCGAGCGTGCCGACGCACTGGCAGCAACCCTCAGGCTGACCAGGATGCGCTACGAACACGGCCTCGCGAGCCAGCTCGAGATCATCGACGCCGAGCGCAACCTGCTGGCCGCCGACATCGCACGCGCCGGCACCCTGCGCGCACAACGCGCCGCCGTGGCCGATCTGTTCCGGGCGCTGGGCGGGTAGGCAGGCAGGCGACAAAGTGTCGGGATTTTTTACACTTTTCGCCAAGCATGCCATTGAAGTAATCGTAATATATTGAAAAATATATGTATTATTGTTTTGGATCGATTCTTGCTTTCCTGTTATAGCGCGAGCACGATACTGCCTACATCTTGTACCCTTCCCTTCAGGAGAACCCGCCATGACCCTCACGTCCAGATTTCGCAAGTCATTCGGTTTCGCGGCCTTGGCCGGGTGCCTGCTGTCCGCCGGTGCTGCGAACGCCGCTGATATCGTTGCCTACGAGAACGATTTTGAAGGCAGCCTGATCGGAAGTGGAAGCGCGACTCCGTCCGCAATCCTGTACGGTGGCGGAAACTTGGCGATCAACTCCGCACCGAATGGCCAGAAATTCCTGGGGCTCGACGATGGCACGAATCTGGGGTTCAGCAATCACACCATCACGCTGACGCTCAGCGGATTGCCGACCTACACTGGTTTTTCGTTGGCGTTCGACGTCTATACGATTGGCTCGTGGGATGGCAACACCTTCGGTGGTATTGGCCCGGACCTGCTGGGCGTAAGCGCCAAGGCAGGTAGTTTGTCGATTCCGATCGGCATGACCACTTTTTCGAACTGGCCCAGCCTTTCACAGATTCAGTCTTTTCCGGAAACCTTCTATGCCGCGCATCCGGCACAGACCGGGGCCGTGGCGGTGGACAGCCTCGGTTATCCCACGGGTAATGGTGGGGATGCCACCTACCACATCACCTCGAGCTGGGGCTTCGGCGAAACCACTGACCCCCTGACTTTCACGTTCTACGGCATCAATCTGCAGGGCAGTCCGGACGAAACTTGGGGGATCGACAACCTGAAGGTCACGGTGAGCGTGGTTCCCGAGCCGACCAGCCTGGCGCTGTTCGGTGCCGGCATACTGGTCATGGGTGCGATCGCGCTGCGCCGTCGCGCCTGAAAGAGAGACTGATTGGATCCGGGCCGCACCGGGCCGGGTCTGGTTAGGCCAGCAGAAAATCGAAAGCCCGCCATATTGGCGGGCTTTTTTCGTTGTTACGACACGCGCGGACGCCCGTGCTGGTTTCGCTCCGACAAGGTCGATGCCGCGACGGATCGCGTCAGTCGAATGGTATGATCCTCGGCCTTGATCGCCGGACGCTGACGCTGACAGATCGCCACCCCAATTCTGCTCGGATCACGCGGCCGGACATGCAGTCTGACACCACCCCTATCCGCTAACAGGAGGAGACCATGTCGCAGATTCGTTTCGACGGCAAGACCGTCATCGTCACCGGTGGAGGTGGCGGCCTGGGCAGTGCGCACGCGAAGTTGTTTGCCGCACGCGGTGCCAACGTCGTCGTCAATGACCTCGGGGGAGACGTCACCGGCGGCGGCCAGGGTACATCGATGGCGGACAAGGTCGTGGAGGCGATCCGGGCCGCGGGCGGCAAGGCGATCGCGAGCTACGAATCGGTGACCGAAATGTCGAGTGCGCAGGCCATCATCGAAACCGCGAAAAAGGCTTTCGGCGGCGTGCACATCCTGATCAACAATGCCGGCATCCTGCGCGACACCTCGTTCAAGAACATGACCGAGGATGACTGGGACGCCGTGTTCAAGGTACACGTCAAGGGCGCGTTCTGCATGAGCAAGGCGGCCTGGGACACGATGCGCGAACAGAACTATGGTCGCATCATCATGACTTCGTCGGCCGCAGGCATCTACGGCAATTTCGGGCAGGCGAACTATTCCGCCGCGAAGATGGCGCTGGTCGGATTCGGTCAGACGCTGGCGCTGGAAGGGCTCAAGAACAACGTGCTGACGAACATCATCTGCCCGGTGGCGGCTTCGCGCATGACCGAGACCATCCTGCCACCCGAGGTGCTGGCGAAACTGAACCCGGGCTCCGTTTCGGCGCTCGTCGCCTACCTGTGCAGCGACCAGTCCACGGAGAACGGCAGTGTGTTCGAGGCCGGTGCCGGCCGCTATGTCCACATCAAGTGGGCCAGTGGAGCCGGCTATCGCAGCCCGGCAACCGACGGACTGGCCACGATCGAGGAGATCCGTGACCACTTCGCGGCGATCAAGGATCTGTCCCGGCCCAAGCTGATGAACGGCATTTCCGATTCGCTGAACGCGTTCATGGCCTAGGCCCGTTCGGGTCGCGGCGCGATCACGCCGGGCCGCGCGAGCAGGCGCGCGGCCATAGTGAGGACCTCGTCGCGCGCCTGATGCTGCGGATGGTGGCCACAATCGGGGAGGGTCACGAGTTCGAGCAGCGTGTCGTAGTGCTCGATCAGTACCTCGATGTTCGGCTTGTATCCATATTCGTCCTGCATGCCATAGAGCACCGATATGGGGCAGCGGATCCTGCCGATCTCATCGGCCATGGACCATGCGAAGGCTTCCGGCGTAGTCCAGGCCCCGTACCAGCCCCAGAACATCGCCTCGGTGTTGTCGCCGTGGTAGCGTGCCAGCCCGTTGCGCAGTTTTCCCGACTCGAATGCCTGACGGGCCGCATGCATGCCTTCCGCGCTGCTGGGATGCATCAGAATCTGCGGCACCAGTGCCAGCACGCCGCGGATGATGTCCGGGTGGTGCGCGGCGGCCATCAGCCCCATCGCGCCGCCGTCGCTATGGCCGACGATGATGGCGTGATCGATGCCGAAATGCCCGAACAGGTCGGCAAGCACCGGCCCGGCTTCGCGCCGCCGGTAGGCCATCGTGCGCTCGCCGGTCAGTTGCTCCGAGGCACCGTGCCCCCAGCGGTCGTAGGCCAGCACCGCCAGCCCGGTCGTGGCGTGCAGCACTTCGGGAAAATCCTTCCATGTTGCCACGCAGTCCAGCCCGCCGTGCATCAGCACCAGCGTCGGTTTCCCCGCGCCGATGGCGCCCCAGGATGCGGCGTGCAACCGGTGTCCATCTGCGATAAGGGTGTGTGGTGTCGCGTCCATCTGCATCTCCCTGAATTTACTTCGAGTACTGCCATTCACGACCCGAACGGCATCCGATACAATGACATACAAGTAGTTCCCGAGACGAACAGCGATCGAGGAGTTCTGCCCATGCCACGTTTCGAATCCCGCGCCAACACGGACGGCGATGCCGCGCAGCGCAACCGCAGCGACTGGCTGCGGCTGATCGAGGATTTTCGCATGGCCGAGGCGCGCACACGCGCCGCCTCGGACCGCGCCCTGCCGACATTCAAGAAGCGTGGGCAACTGCCGCCACGCGTGCGCATCGCGCGCGCGCTGGATCCGGGCTCGCCGTTCCTCGAGCTCGCGACCCTGGCCGGCTGGTGTCAGGATGGTCGCAGCGCCGACGAAACGGTAGCCGGTGCCGGCATCATCGCCGGTATCGGCTATGTGCGCGGCGTACGCTGCATGATTCAGGCGACCGACTCCGGCATCGATGCCGGCGCGATCCAGCCCATGGGCCTGCAAAAGCAGCTGCGCGTGATGACGATCTGCCTCGAGAACAGCCTGCCGTTCCTGCACCTGGTCGAAAGTGCCGGCGCCAACCTGCTCAATTACCGCGTTCAGGATTTCGTCGGTGGCGGCGGCATGTTCCGCAATCTCGCGCGGCTGTCGGCAGCCGGCATCCCGGTGATCACCGTCGTGCACGGTTCGTCGACCGCCGGCGGCGCCTACATGCCCGGTCTGTCCGATTACAACATCATGGTTCGCGGCCGGGCACGCGCCTTCCTCGCCGGACCGCCGCTGTTGCGCGCCGCGACCGGCGAGATCGCCACCGAGGAAGAGCTCGGTGGCGCCGAGATGCACGCGCACATCTCCGGGCTGTGCGAATACCTCGCCGAAGACGATGCCGACGCGATCCGTCTGGCGCGCGAAGTGATCGGCAGGCTCGACTGGACCCACTGCAACGACCATGGCGGCGACGGCACGGCGCCGCACTACGATACCGAGGAACTGCTCGGTATCGTGCCATTGGACGGCAGGAAATCCTATGACGTGCGCGAAGTCGTCGCCCGCTTCGTCGACACCTCCGACCTGCTCGATTTCAAACCGCTGTACGGCCCGCATACCGTGTGCCTGCATGCCTGCGTGGATGGCCACCGGGTCGGCATCATCGGCAACAACGGCCCGATCGATCCGCAGGGCGCAACCAAGGCCTCGCACTTCATCCAGACCTGCTGCCAGAACGCCACGCCCATCCTCTACCTGCAGAACACCACCGGCTACATCGTCGGCCGCGCCAGCGAGGAGGCCGGTATGATCAAGCATGGCGCGAAGATGATCCAGGCGGTCACCAACGCCAACGTCCCGCAGATCACGCTGTTCATCGGCGCCTCCTATGGGGCCGGCAACTACGGCATGTGCGGGCGCGCTTACGAACCTCGCTTCGCCTTCTCGTGGCCGAACGCGAAAATATCGGTCATGGGCGCGGAACAGGCGTCGATGACGATGCGCATCGTCGCCGAAACCAAGGCGCAGCGCACCGGCAAGCTCGATGTCGCCGAAATCGAGGACACCTCGCGCCGCATCACCGAAATGTTCGAGAGCCAGTCATCAGCGCTGTACACGAGCGGCCTGCTTCTCGATGACGGGGTCATCGATCCGCGCGACACCCGGCGCGTGCTGAGCTATGTATTGTCCATCTGCCGGGAGGGCGATCGCCGCGTCACGCGCCCGGTTCAATTTTCTGTCGGGAGGCACTGACCATGCCCAGCTCGCAAGCCTCTCTCGCGCCGGCGCAGTTCTCCACGCTGCTGATCGCGAACCGCGGCGAGATCGTCGCCCGCATCGCGAAGAGCGCGCGTGTGCTCGGCTACCGCACTGTAGCCGTACACTCCGACGCCGATCGCGGCGCGGCCTTCGTCGCCACCTGCCATGAAGCCGTCGCCATCGGCGGCCTCACGCCCGCCGAATCCTATCTGCGCATCGACAAGATCCTCGCGGCCGCGCGCGTCGCCGGCGCCCAGGCGGTCCACCCGGGCTATGGCTTTCTGTCCGAGAACGCCGAGTTCGCCGAGGCCTGCGAGGCCGCCGGACTGGTGTTCATCGGACCGCCGGCGGCCGCGATTCGCGTCATGGGCGACAAGGCCGGTGCCAAACGGCAGATGCTAGCGGCCGGCGTAGCCTGCATTCCGGGCTATCAGGGCGAGGACCAGAGCGATGCCCGCCTGCTCGCCGAAGCGGAAGCCATCGGCCTGCCGCTGATGATCAAGGCCGCCGCCGGAGGCGGTGGCCGCGGCATGCGGCGCGTCACGAATCTGGCCGAGTTGCCCGCGGCGATCGCTTCGGCGCGTTCCGAGGCGCGCTCGGCCTTTGGCGACGATGCGCTGATCCTGGAGCGCGCACTGACCGGCGCCCGCCATGTGGAGGTCCAGGTGTTCGCCGATCGTCATGGCCATGTCATTCATCTGGGCGAACGCGACTGCTCGGTTCAGCGCCGTCACCAGAAGGTCGTCGAAGAGGCGCCATCGCCAGCGGTCACGCCGACATTGCGCGCCGCGCTCGGTGCCGCGGCTTGCACCGCCGCGCGCGCAGTCCATTACGTCGGCGCCGGAACCATCGAGTTCCTGCTCGATGGCGATGGGCAGTTCTATTTCATGGAAATGAACACGCGCCTGCAGGTGGAGCATCCGGTGACGGAGCTGGTCACCGGTCTCGATCTGGTCGAATGGCAGTTGCGCGTCGCGCGCGGCGAGCCGCTGGCGCTTGCCCAGCAGGATCTGAGCCTGCATGGCCACGCCATCGAGGTGCGCCTCTACGCCGAAGACGCCGAACGCGGGTTTCTGCCGCAAAGCGGGCGATTGCTACGCTGGCGCCCGCCGAGCTCGGTACGCTGCGATCACGCGCTCGCCGACGGCCAGGCGGTGACCTCCTATTACGACCCGATGCTGGCCAAGCTCATCGCCTGGGGCGAGACGCGTGCCGAGGCCACACGCCGTCTCGTGCGCGGCCTGGAGGAATGTGTCGTGCTCGGGCTGACCACGAATCGATCTTTCCTGATCGGCTGCCTGGAACACCCGGAGTTCGCGGCAGGGCGTGCGACCACGGATTTCATCGCCGCACACTTTTGCGCGGAATCCGATCTGGCGCCGCGCACCGAAGCCATTGCCGCGGCCGCGCTGCTATGCCTGGCGCGCTCGATGCAGAGGCTGCCCCTGCCGGCGCTGCATGGCTGGTGGAGCAGCGGCACCCCGCGCTACGATTTCGAACTGGACGTGGCCGGGGAGCCGATCAGCGCGTCGCTCACCGCCCATGCGGGGGCCTGGCTGCTTTCGGTTGGCGATGACCGCATCGAAGTCCGTCAGACCGGGCTCGACGACGACGGCCTGACACTATCGGTGGCGGGCATCCAGCACCGCGTGGCCTACGTGTTCGAAGACGACCATTGCCTGCACGTGACCGTTGCCGGCCGCAACCTGCGCATCCGCGACCGCAGCATGGACCAGCCGGCGCCGCAGCACGCGGCCGGCAGCGGCCAGATCAAGCCGCCGATGAACGGCCGCGTGGTCGCACTGGCCGTGGCACCCGGGGATCGGGTCGATCCGGGCCAGACCCTGCTGGTGCTGGAATCGATGAAAATCGAGCAGCCGCTCATCGCCCCCATGGCCGGTCAGATCGCGGAAATCCACTGCCGGGTCGGCGACCAAGTGGCGCCGACGCAGGCGCTGGTCGTGATCACCCCCCTCACTTCATCCACCCAGGAGGCCTCCACATGAGTTCCCCCATGCAGTCGCTGGCGAGCCCGTTCTACGGTCCGGAACACGAGGATTTTCGCGCGACGGTCCGCCGATTCGTCGAGCGCGAGATCGCGCCTCATGCCGACGAATGGGACGAGGCCGGCAGCTTTCCGCGCGCGCTCTATGAGAAGGCGGGGGCCGCCGGCCTGCTCGCGATCGGCTTCCCTGAGGAGTATGGCGGCATAGCGGATGATCCCTTTCTGCGCCTGATCCTGTGCGAGGAGCTCGCCTGGGGTGGCAACGGTGGCGTGCAGGCAAGCCTGTTCTCGCACACCATCGGCGCCCCGCCCATCGCCGCCGCCGGCCACCCCGACGTCAAACAGCGCTGGCTGCCGGACATCCTCGCCGGGCGCGCGATCAGCGCGCTGGCGATCACCGAGCCGGGAGGGGGTTCCGACGTCGCCGGCCTGAGCACGCAGATTCGCCGCGAGGGCAACGAATACGTCCTGAACGGACGCAAGATCTTCATCACCTCGGCGATGCGTGCGGACGTATTCACGGTGGCCGCGCGTTGTGGCCAGGATGGCGGCCTGTCGCTGATCGTGGTCGACGCCAAGTCGCCGGGCATCACGCGCACCGCACTCAAGAAGACCGGCTGGTGGTCGTCCGATACGGCCGAGCTGGTGTTCGAGGACGTGCGCGTGCCGGCGATCAACCTGCTCGGCGAGGAGGGTCGGGGATTCCGTTTGATCATGAACAATTTCAACGGCGAGCGCGTGACGCTCGCGGCGACGGCTCTGGGCGCCGCCCAGGTCTGCTATCACGACGCGCTGGCCTGGGCGCGCCTGCGCCAGACCTTCGGCAAGCGCCTAGCCGACCATCAGGTGATCCGCCACAAGCTCGCCGACATGAAGATGCGGCTCGAAGCCACGCGCGGCTGGCTGGAAATGGTTGCCTGGCGCCTGCGTCAGTGCAGCGGCAAACCGAACGCCGAGCTGATCGCCGAAATCTGCCTGATCAAGAATTTCAGTACCCAGACGATGCAGTTCTGCGCCGATTGTGCGGTGCAGATCATGGGTGGCATGGGCTTCATGCGCGGCAGCCGCATCGAACGCATCTACCGCGAGGTCAAGGTGATGATGATAGGCGGTGGCGCCGAAGAGATCATGAAGGATCTCGCCGCACGCCAGCTCGATTTCTGAACGCCTACAACACATGGCCACCCGGCGCCCGCCGGGCGGCTGCTACATGCGCTTGGCGACCTCTTCGAGCATGACCTCGGAGGCACCGCCACCGATGGCCTGCACGCGTACATCGCGCGCCATGCGCTCGACCGCGGTCTCGCGCACGAAACCCATGCCGCCATGGAACTGGACGCAGGTGTAGAGCACCGAGTTGACCAGTTCGCCGCATAGCGCCTTGACTTCGGACACCTCCTTGACGCAATCGCGCCCCTGCGCATCCAGCCAGGCGGAGTGATAGACCAGCTGTCGCGCAGCCGAGACCTGCGACTGCGCGAGCGCGAGTTGCTGGCGCACGCCCTGCTTGTCCCAGAGCAGCCCGCCGAAGATCTTGCGCGCCTTGGTCCAGGCGACGGTCTGATCGATCGCGGTCTGTGCCTCACCGACCGCCATCGCGCCGAGAACCAGTCGTTCGTTCTGGAAGTTGCGCATGATCGAATAGAAGCCGCGATTCACTTCACCCAGCACCTGCGCGCGTGGCACGCGACAATTGTCGAATATCAGCTCGGCGGTGTCCGAGCACAGCCAGCCGGTTTTCTTTAGCGCGCGACCGACCGAGAAACCCGGCGTGCCCTTCTCGACGATGAACATGGTGATGCCGCGCGAACCCTTCGCGCTGGTGTCGGTTTTTGCCGCGACGAAATAGACATCGGCGTGCACGCCGTTGGTGATGAACATCTTGCTGCCGTTGAGCACGAAATGCTCGCCATCGGCAGTGGCCGTGCTGCGCAGGCCGGCGACGTCGGATCCGGCGTCGGGTTCGGTGACGGCGATCGCGCAGATCTTTTCGCCGCGAATCAGCGCCGGCAGGTATTGCCGTTTCTGCTCCGCGCTGCCGAAATTCGCGAGATGCGGCGACGCCATGTCGGTGTGCACCAGCACCGTGGCGCCGAAACCACCGAAGGTGGACCGCCCCAGCTCCTCGGCGAGCACGATGGAGCCCATCGTGTTCAAGGCGCTGCCGCCATACTGCTCGTCATAACGAATGCCGAGGAAGCCCAGTTCGCCCATCTGCCGCAATACCGCGCGCGGCACCATGCCCTGCTCTTCCCAACGTTCGCCGTTCGGCTTGACCTCGGTGTCGATGAAGCGCCGGATCTGCTCGCGCAACAGATCCAGTTCCGGGCTGAAATAGGGGGAGTCTAGGGTTGCGGACATGCCGTGTTCTCCTCGCGGGCAACGAATTGTTGCAATGGCACTATCGGACTATCGATGGACTATCGATTGTGTGGTGCCGGGAGAGAGACTCGAACTCTCATGGTGTCACCACCGGCGGATTTTGAGTCCGCTGCGTCTACCGATTCCGCCATCCCGGCATGGCATCCCGAGACCCGATTCGCGTGCTCGCATTCCGGCGCGCGCCGAGCGCCGGCTACGGCACGGGAGGCCCCGTGAATGCCAGAAGGGCGCGATTATGCCGCGTCGGGCGCAACGCGTGTACACCTGCTTCATGTCCCGCGGGCCGAAGTCGCCGCCCTGCGGTCACGACGCTGCCGCGCGCGACGGGTCATGACGCCGCGAGATCTTGTGCAGCGCGTGCGGAATGAGTCGCCACAAGGGCATGCGCAGCCGGTGGTAACGCAGGTATGCGAGTGCGCGCGCAAGCGCTACGCCGCGGCGACCATCGCCGGCCGGGTCGACGGGCAGCAGCGCGCGCGGCACCATCCAGTCCATGGTCACGAGCGCGAGCCGCCCGGGCCGGCTTCCGGGGGCAGGCCATTCGATCCCCAGCGGCACCGGCGTTCCCAACCAGGCGCGCGCGTAGCGCAACGCATAGCCCAGGGGCTTCCCCAGACCGAGTCGCTGCGCGCGCTCGACGACTGCTGGCCAGAATCCGGGCTCGGTGCCGAACTCGCGTACGAGCCCGTCGACATCGACCAGTTCGCGCAGCCTGACTGCCAGATCGGAGTCGTGAAACAGGTGTACGGCGCTGTGCAACAGTTGGTCCGGGCGCGACAGCACATGCAAGCCGCGGAACCGGGCCCGCTCACCCGCATCGCCTCCCGTCGCATCGCAAACGCGGATGGTGGCGGCCAGCAGCAGTTCCGGGGCCGGGCGCAAGCGTCCGGTGACCGGCGTGATCGTGTGGTGCAGATCGAGTTCGAGCGGATGCCCCGGCAGACGGAAGGGCGGCAGTTCGTGGCTCCATTCCCGGTAATAGCGCTCGTCGTAGGCGTCGATGTGCTGGAACTCGTAGCCGTAGTCCTTGAGCAGGTGTTCGGCGGAATCGAGCGCAGCCTTCGGCACCAGGATGTCGACATCGGCGGCGTAGCGCCCCGACGACATCGCCAGCCCCTGGGCCAGATAGGCCGCTCCCTTGAGCAGCACGATGGGCGCATCCAGGCCCGCGAGCGCCTGCCGAACGGTGACGATCTCCCATACCAGCATCTGCCGACGCTGCCTCGCTGCAGCCGCACCGGAAGCAAGGTGGCCGCACACGATGTCTGGCACGTGTTCGAGCATCGCGTCGCGGGAGAGGCGGGCTTCGAGCACAGCCAGCAGGCCGGCCGCGCGAGCGAGCGGCAAGACCCGATCCCAGGCGGCGAGTGGCAGCGACCGTGCGGACTCGGGGCAAGTCAGCAGGCCCAGCAAGGCGGTGAGGCCCGATGTCGTCGGCAAACCCGACTTCATGTTGTCTCCAGCAGCTTCCCGATCGCTTCGACCGCCTCATCGAGGCGCGAATAGCTCAGCGCATAAGCCGGACACCGGTCCAACAGCGCCGCCACGGTACGAAAACCATCGGGGCCGAGCAAGCTGTAATTGAAACTGTTGAACGCAAGCCGCTGAAAGGCGCGCAACGGTTCTTCCGGTCGCAGCGAGCACGGCGCGTCGGGTTGATAGCCGGGAAACACCACGATCGTGGGCAAGCCGGGGCGGGCGCGCGCGTCCACGCTCGCCCGATCCGGCGCGAGATGCGCGACCGAGCCCTTGCGCGTACGCGGGTGGGTGGGGCCGATACGGCCCCCCGAGCCATCCGCCGCATAGCGCTTGATGACGTCGATCGACTCGTTCTTGAGCGCGACCGGTTTCAACAACGGCAGCAACTGTAAATCATGCCTGCGGACGACGCCGAACTCGTCCGAAAACAGCCGGAATCCCGAGAGTGCCAACGCGGCGGTCAGCGTACTCTTGCCGGACCCGGGCGTCGCCGCCAGGATGACGGCTCGATCACCGGCTGCGACCACGCCCGCATGCAGCAACAAATGCTGGTTCAAGCGCTGCGCAATGCTGAAATTCGCGCCCCATTCCATCAGCGGCAGCGCATGATCCTGTGGAAATGGCTCGAAGGGCTCGACGCCATCGACGCGAAAGCGCGCCTGCGGCCTCAACCAGCGACGCAGACTCGAGCCAGGCACGACCTGAACATGAATGTCGCAAAACTCGCCCGGCGCGAGCAAGGGAAACTCCGCATAGACCTGCGCGATCCGCTCGGCCAGCAGCGCCAGCGGCGAGCGCACATGCAGGCGGATCGCGCCCAGATCCAGCGCGATGCCGGTGCCGCGCAGTTGCGCCGACAGCTCGCGGCCCTCGGTATCCGCGAGCCGGCGGTGCATCAGGCTACGACCCCGGCCGCGCCTTCGACCTCGACCGAGGGGCGCGCGTCGACGACCATGCCGATCTCCAGCAAAGTCGGCAACAAGGCCTCCAACGAGACGCGCACCGCGGGCTCTTCGGACCATATGGATTCGAACTCGGCGCGCGCGAGCGGCGCGCCCGCCGCGTGCTCCCGCAATGCGAGGGTCAACTCGGTGGCGGCGGCGTCGAGCAGGTGCGTTTCCCAGCTCAGCGGATTGAACAGGGCCGCCCCCGAGCCCAGCCGCCGCAGCAGCGCGCCGCCGGGCAGCGTATCGACAACGGGCGCACGCGGCGCGGGGTCGGGCGCGGAGTCCGGGCTCATCATGGCCGCAATGCTACCGAAATGCGGGGATGCCGGGTCATGCCTGGCCGCGATGCGAACTGCGCGGCAAGCCCAGCCCGGCTATCGAGCCCGATTGAGGCCAATGAAGGTGAACGAGGCAGAGCCTCGTTCAGGCAGAAAACGCTCAGCCGGGGAAAATATTGCCTGGACCGAGCGGATTTCCAGGATGGACCGAGTTCCAGCAGGAACCGGTCAGTGCAGTTTGCGACGAGGTCTTTGTTTCCGGGTAGATCTTGTAGAAACCGAGCGGATTGCTGCCATCATCGAACACAAGAAGGTTGGCGTATTGCTGGGGGGACAACGAAACATAGCCGTACTGGGTCGGCGCAATCAGCGCCCCTATCGTGTACGTCGTACTATTCACCGTCTTGTTCTCGGCGGCGTAGGTCTTGCCCTTCACCAGCCAAGCCTTGATGTTCTGGGCTCCCGACGAATTGAACTTGACCATGACCACCTCGGCCTTGAAGCGAACCCAGCCATCGGTGGTCGGGTTGGTCGCCGTGGTGGTGTAGCGTGGCGGCGTGGTCGCGGTCACCTTGGCGGCATCCTTCGCGACGCACTGATTGGCGCTGCTCGCAGCGACTTGCGCACCGACCGGCAGTGTAAACACCATCGGTGCAGCGCCGGCAGCGGCCTTCAGCAGGCGCCGGCGCAACGCGATCCGGTCCTGATCATCCTGTTCGTTCGTATCGTTCATGGTCGTACCGGTTGTCAGTGCGGTTCGGAAGTGCGCCGATCGTAATGGGTAACCGAGGGCACCGCCGCGAATTCTGTCACTGGGTGCATCAAAGCAATCTTCGTTCCATGGTGTCCGAAATCGGATAACGTCATGTTTTCGATGGTCTTTAGTTTTATCGTTCTGACCACCCGAGCGGCGACAATGGAAAAGTGTAAGATTTTCCGACAGCCGAACACGGCCACCGGGGCCACTACAAGGCGCTTCCCGGGACCGTCGTCCGGCGTGCCCATGGCCTCGTTGCGCGCTATCCGAGCCAGTTCAACAGGCCAACGACAGCCAGACCACCGAACACGATCAGGCCGATGCGACGCGTGGCGATGGCCAGCGCCAGCGTCGCGATCAGACCGTGCACCTGATAGTCCTCCAAGCCCCAGGTGAGCTGCCCGTTTTTCAGGAATACCGATTGCGTGACCAGCGCGGTGAGTATGCCCACCGGCATGTTGCGCAGCAGGCGTTCGAGCGTGGGCCGCATCCGCTGACCACGCAGCACGGCCAGCGGCAGGAAGCGCAGCAGATAGGTGAGTAGCGCGCTCGCTGCGATGAGCATCAGGATGAACCAGGGCGAATTCATCTGCGGCGGTCCGGAATGGCCAAGGCGGCGATCGCACCGGCGACGGCGGCGACGATCGCACTCGTCTGTGCTGGTAGCAGGAATGTGAGCGCCAGGCTGCCGGCGGCCGCGACCAGCGCGGCGACCAGGGCGCCGGGCAGCTGCTCGCGCACAAGAGGAACGAGCATGGCGAGGAATCCGGCCGGCACCGCAAACGCGATCACCGGCGCCCAGGATTTGGGCAACATCGGGCCGAGCCACAGACCGAGCGCGGTGAACAGCACCCATTGCGCCCATTGCCCGTACTGCATGACGAGGGTGTACAGCCCCAGATCGCGGCTGCGTTTGGCCATGGACGGCAGCAGCCCGATGGTCGGCGTCGCCAGTGTGAATGCGAGCCACGGCAGCGTACGCGGGTGGAATCGGGGCAGATAGGGCGCCAACGCCATGCCCAGGAAGGCATGCCGGGAGTTGGCCAGGAACGTGACCAGCAGGATCTCGAGCAGGCCGCCACCGGCTGCGAACGCCGCGAGGCAGGCAAGCTGCGCCGAGCCGGCATACAGAGCCGCCGACCAGAGCACGATTTGCCAGTCGGCCAGGCCGGCGGCGCGGCCAGCCAGCGCATAGGGCAAGGCGATCGGCAGCGACACCGGCAGGAAGTAGAAGCTATCGCGCACGCCCGCACGCACATCGGGGTCGGCGAGCCAGATTCGTAGGGATTTCATGGATTTCGGACAGTTCGGTGCCGGGACTCTGGCACCCCGGATGGTATACTTTTTGAAGCGGTTCCCCTTGGTCAGGTCGACGAGGCAGCGCACGCCGACTGGTCTGCCCATGTTGGCGCGGCCGACCACGCATCGTTTACGCCATTCCTTTTCGCCATTCCTGTTCCAACTTGCCACCATCGAGGAGACGCGCGCATGTCACAACAGAATTTCGAAACCATTCGACTCGCGATCGAGGATTCGGGCGTCGCCCGCTTGACCCTGCATCGTCCGGATATGCATAACGCGCTGAATCCGACGATGTTCGCCGAGTTGTCGGCGGCCATCGCACTGATCGAGGATGATCCGAAAGTACGCGTGGTCGTGTTGTCCGGTGCGGGCGAAAGCTTTTGCGCCGGTGGCGACTTTCGCTGGCAGATGAGCCAGCGCGACCAGAACCGCGCCGAGCGCATCAAAAGCGGTCGGCCGCTCGCGGAGATCCTGTACAAGCTGAACGCGCTGACCAAACCGCTGATCGGCCGGATCAATGGCCAGGCCTACGGCGGTGGCACCGGCATGATTGCGGTCTGTGACGTGGCGATTGCGGTCGATACCGCGAAGATCGCGCTGACCGAAGTCAGGCTGGGCCTGGTACCAGCGACGATTTCGCCCTATGTGGCGGCGAAGATGGGCGAAAGCTATTCGCGGCGAGTCTTCCTCAATGCCAAACCGATGAGTGCCGGCGAGGCGCAGCGCTACGGTCTGGTCCATGAAGTCGTGCCGGCGGACAAGCTGGATGCCGCCATCGAGGCCGAGATCGATCTGTTCCTGTCGTGCGCGCCGGGCGCGATCGCGATGACCAAGAAACTGATCGACTACGTCGTCACGCACGATTACACCGACAACCTCATCTACACCGTCGATCGTCTCGCCGACTTCTGGGAGACGGACGAGGCCAAGGAAGGCATGCAGAGCTTTTTCGACAAGCGCAAGCCGTCATGGTACCGTCGCTACGGCAAGTAAGCGCCGATGCCGCCCTGGCGGCGGACGCTCAGCGCGCCGCCAGGCGGACCAGGCGCTCCTTGAGCTTTCCGGCCTCGTCCTCGAAACCCTGTAGGCGCGCACGCTCCTGATCGACGATGGCGGCCGGCGCGCGTGCGACGAAACTCGGATTGTCGAGCTTGGCCCTGCACTTGTCCCGTTCGGCCTCGACGCGCCCCAGCTCCCGCCCCAGGCGGGCGCGCTCGGCATTGCGGTCGATGTATACCTCCAGCATCAGGCGGCAGTCGCCGACGACGGCGACCGGTGAGTCGCTTTCGGGAAGTGACGCACGCACGTTGACCTGGCTGAGCTTGCCCAGCGCGCTCAGGTAGGGCACGAAATCCGCCAGCGACGCGTCCGGACCCGCGATGGTCAGCGGCAGACGCTCGGCGGGTGACACCTGCATCTGGCCGCGCAGGCTGCGGCAGGCACCCACCAGGGATTTAAGGCGCTCGATCCAGGCCTCGGCCTCGACATCGATCCTGGCCGGATCGGCAACCGGGTAAGGCGCCAGCATGATGCTCTCGCCGGTACGGCCCGACAGCGGCGCGACCACCTGCCAGAGCTCCTCGGTGATGAAGGGAATCAGCGGGTGAGCGAGCCGGAGCGTGGTTTCCAGCACGCGCACCAGTGTGCGTCGGGTCGCGGCGACACGGGCGGGCGCGCCCGTACCTAACTGAACCTTGGCCAGCTCGAGATACCAGTCGCACAGTTCATCCCAGATCAGCTCATAGATGCAGCGGGCGAGCAGGTCGAAGCGATAGTCGGCGAAATGCTGGGCTGCTTCGGCCTCCGCGCGTTGCAGCCGCGATACGATCCAGCGGTCGGCCATGGAGGCCGGCGCCGACTCGTCGTTGCAGTCCTGATCGGCACAGTGCATCAGCGCGAAGCGCGTGGCATTCCACAGCTTGTTGCAGAAATTGCGATAGCCGTCGCAACGCGCCAGATCGAACTTGATGTCACGCCCCGGCGAGGCCAGCGACAGAAAGGTGAAGCGCAGCGCATCGGTACCAAATGCCGGGATGCCGTGCGGGAACTCCTGGCGGGTGCGACGGGCGATGCGATCCGCCTGACGCGGGTCCATGAGGCCGGAGGTGCGCTTGGCGACGAGCCGATCGAGATCGATGCCGTCGATCAGATCGATCGGGTCGAGCACGTTGCCCTTGGATTTCGACATTTTCTGGCCTTCGCCGTCGCGGATCAGGCCGTGCACATAGACGTCGCGGAACGGGATATGGCCGGTCAGGTGTTGCGTCATCATCACCATGCGCGCCACCCAGAAGAAGATGATGTCGAAGCCCGTGACCAGCACCGACGAGGGCAAATAGCGATCCAGCAGCGGATTCGAAACAGCCGGGTACGCGGGTGTCCAGTCCAGCGTGGAAAACGGCCACAGTGCCGAGGAATACCAGGTGTCGAGGACATCGGCGTCGCGCCTGAGCGGCCCGGAATATCCATGCCGTGCGGCCAAGGCGAGCGCCTCGGCTTCGTCGTGGGCGACGTAGTGATTGCCGTCGGCGTCGTACCAGGCGGGAATCTGGTGCCCCCACCACAGCTGACGCGAAATGCACCAGTCCTGGATATTGTCCAGCCACTGGTTATAGGTGTTGACCCAGTTTTCCGGCACGAAACGGATGTCGCCGCGAGCGACGGCGTCGATCGCCGGTTGCGTGATCAGGGTCCAGCCCCCGGGCCGGCCGTCCGGCTGGTAATCGCGGGTCAGGTCGACGAACCACTGATCGGTCAGCATCGGCTCGACGATCTCGCCGGTGCGCCCGCAGCGCGGCACCGTCATGCGATGCGGCTTGGTGTCTGCGAGCAGGCCCAAGGCTTCCAGGTCGGCCACGATGCGCCGACGCGCCTCGAACCGGTCCAGTCCGCGGTAGGCGGCCGGCACCTCCTCGATCAGACGCGCATCCAGCGTGAAAATCGAAATCGGCTGCAGTCCATGGCGATGGCCGACGGCATAGTCGTTGAAGTCATGCGCAGGCGTGACCTTGACGCAGCCGGTGCCGAATGCCGGGTCGACCTGCCCGTCCGCGATCACCGGTATCTCCCGGCCGACGAGAGGCAGGCGCACGGCCTTGCCGACCTGGTCCGCGTAGCGCGGATCCTCGGGATGAACCATGACCGCGACATCGCCCAGCAGCGTCTCCGGGCGCGTGGTCGCCACCGTCAGGTGACCCGTGCCATCGACGAGCGGATAACGGATGTGCCAAAGACTGCCTTCCTCTTCCTCCGATTCCACTTCGAGATCGGAGACCGCGGACATCAGCACCGGATCCCAGTTGACCAGGCGCTTGCCTCGGTAGATCAGCCCTTCGCGATACAGCCGCACGAAAGTCTGTGTCACGATTCTGGACAGACCGGCGTCCATCGTGAACCGCTCGCGCGACCAGTCGCACGAGGCACCGAGTCGCCGCATCTGCTGCGTGATCGTCGAACCCGACTTTTCCTTCCATTCCCAAACCTTGTCGATAAAGGCCGCGCGACCGAGCGCCTGGCGGGATTCGCCACGGGCTTCGAGCTGGCGCTCGACAACGATCTGCGTGGCGATGCCGGCATGATCGGTACCCGGCTGCCATAGCGTGTTGTCGCCAAGCATGCGGTGGTAACGGCTGAGCGCGTCCATCAGGGTCTGGTTGAAACCATGGCCCATGTGCAGCGTGCCGGTGACGTTCGGCGGGGGCAATAGAATGCAAAAGTTGCGCGCGCGACCGGCGTCGATGCCAGCCCCGAAATAGCCACGGGACTCCCATAGCGGATACCAGCGGCTTTCGATCTCCGCCGGTTCGAAACTCTTGGCCAGGGTCATGAAACGAAATTGGTGGGGTACTTGACGGCCGCAAATTATAACGGCGACGTCGGTATGGTCCGGTGCTCGCCGCTTGCCTCCAGCTGTGCGCGACGCTGTGCAAACTCCGCATCGAGGCGCGCGCTCAACTCGTCGACGAGCCTGGACTCGAACATGCCGAGTTCCCGATGCACCAGCGACGGCAGCTCACGCCGAGCCCAGTCTTCCAGCCAGCTTGCGAACTGCGCGACCATCTGCTGCCGCCAGGCCTCGCGCACATCGCGTTCGCCCTCGCCTTCAGCCGACTGCGACTCGCCGGGCGCCGATGTCGCAGACGATCGCGCGGCATGCAAGGCGGCCTGCGGATCGAACACCTCTTCGAGCACGGGCAGGTCTTCCTCGAGCTCGGCGGGCGCACTGGGCATGAAGCTGCGACGACGTCCCATGAGCGAGTCGGCCCGCGCGATCAGATCCTCATCGGCCATCGAAGGACTCCTGTCCCGTGTAGCTGTCGGCCGTCAGCGGGTAGCCACGATCGCGGTAGTGGCGGTAACGCTGTCTGGCGGGAATGCGGTCCGCATCGTCTGGGCCGACGAGTTCGATGATGCGCTCGAATCGACTGAAGTCGGGCGGCAGCTCTGAACCAAGATTGATCAGCCAGTCGAAATGCGCAAGCGGCATGCCGGGCAACGCCAGCAGGATCGGCGTGTCGCCGGCCAGCGGCGAGTCGGCCAGCACATGCGGCAGGAAACCCAAGGCCGGCTGACACCAGAGTTGGCGATCGAGGCGCATGGCCAGGTCGGGCTGGTCGAGAAACACGACCGCGCGGTGCTGCTCGGCGTAGCACCGGGCCGCGAGCCGGGCGGCGGCGGCCAGCTTGTCCGGGACGTCATGCAGGAAATCGACCCGGGTCATGACCGATGGCCAAGCTCGCGCCGACATATCGGGCCGACCGAAATCGCATGCTGTCGGACCATGATCGCCGCTGCCGGCTTACAGCACGCCGGCACGATCCAGCAGGAAATGCGTGAGCAGCGGCACCGGGCGTCCGGTCGAGCCCTTTTCCTTGCCCCCGCGCCACGCGACCCCGGCGATATCGAGATGCGCCCAACGGTGCTTGCCCGCAAACTTGGACAGGAAACAGGCTGCGGTGATCGGTCCGGCGCCGCGACCGCCGACGTTCGCCATGTCGGCAAAATTGCTCTTCAGCTGTTCGTGGTAATCGTCCCAAAGCGGCAGCTGCCAGGCACGATCATGGGCCATCGAACCCGCCGCGATCAGTTCCTTGGCGAGACCCTCGTCGTTGGCCATGAGCCCGCAGGCGACATCGCCCAGCGCGATCACGCAGGCACCGGTGAGCGTGGCGATATCGACCACACAATCCGGATCGAAGCGTTCGGCGTAGGTCAGGGCATCGCACAGGATCAGGCGCCCTTCCGCATCGGTATTGAGGATTTCCACCGTCTGGCCGGACAAGGTCGTCACGACATCACCGGGACGGGTTGCCATGCTGCCAGGCATGTTTTCCGTTGTCGGAATCAGCGCGACCAGATCGATCGGCAACTCCAGTTCCGCCACGGCCTTGACCGTGCCGAGCACGCTCGCGGCACCGGACATGTCGAATTTCATCTCATCCATGTCTGCAGCGGGCTTGAGCGAAATGCCACCGGTATCGAATGTGATGCCTTTCCCGATCAGCACGACCGGCTTGCCGGATTGAGCGCCACGACGGTACTCGAGCACGATGAATTTCGGCGGTTCCTGGGCGCCGCGCGCCACCGACAGGAAAGCGCCCATGCCGAGTTTTTCCATGTCCGCGCGTTCCAGCACTTCGAGCTTCAGCTGATGGGACGTGGCGAGTTCTGCGGCCTGCTGTGCCAGGTAGCCAGGGGTGCAGACATTGGCAGGAAGATTGCCGAGCGTCTTCGCGAGATTCGTGCCCTCGGCAATCGCCAAACCCTGCTTCAGCGCGAGCTCGCCATCGGCGAGTTCGCCGCGCCGAGAAACGCTGAAGGTCAGCTTCCGCAGCGGTCGTCGGACATCGTCGTGCTTGGACTTCATCAGATCGAAACGGTAGAGCGCCGCGCGGGCAGCCATGACCGCGATACGGATGCGCCAGCGCAACTCGCGCTTCTTGACCGGCAGGTCGGTCAGAAAAATACTGGCGTCAAAGGCGCCCGTTTCATTGAGCGTGCGCACCGCACCGGCAACGGCCTTCTGATACTCGTTCTCGCGAAAATCACGCTCCTTGCCGAGGCCGACGAGCAAAACGCGATCGGCCAGGATGCCCGGGACTCTGGGGACCAGCAGGGTACTGCCGAGCTTGCCCTCCATATCGCCGCGCCTTATCAGCTCGGACAGATAGCGTCCTGAGACATGATCGATGATCTCGCCGGCAACCGACAGTTTGCGAGGCTCGAACACGCCGACGACGACACATGCGCTGCGCTGCTTTTCCGGGCTGCCACTGCTTATGCTAAATTCCAAGGTCTTTTTCCTTCGATGAAATTTGGATAATGGCGATCACAGATCGATCACGGGACCCATCGTCGGCTCACCGTTGACCCGCTCTTGGGCGCATGTTTCCCGCTCCATGCCGGATTATCGCCGTATCGCGTGGAATTCGTCAAAAAATGCGCCATGGTCCTAAGCCTCGATCCGCCACGGACGGTGTTGATGTGGCCGGCATTGCGCGTACCGGACGCGCAAGCGGACCGGCCGCGCGACCTCATGATATGACCATATTTTTTCGATCGGCTCTGCGGGAATTTGCGAACAATGCCTTCGGGGTCTTTGCGGCACTGTTCGCCGTGATGCTGACGACGCAGCTGGTGCGCTTGCTGAGTCAGGCCGCGAGCGGCAAGATCGCGTCCGAGGCCGTCCTTGCGTTCCTCGGATTTGCCGCGCTGAATTACCTGCCGGTGCTGTTGTCGCTGACCCTGTTCATTGCCATCCTGATCGGCCTCACGCGGAGCTATCGCGATTCCGAGATGACCATCTGGTTTTCGTCGGGTCTGCCGCTGCATGCCTGGGTCAGGCCCGTACTGGCCTTTTCGCTGCCGATGGTGGCCGTGATCGCCGTGCTGTCGCTGTTCCTGTCGCCATGGGCCGTAGCCAAGCGGGCCGAGTACCGGAACCAGCTCGACAGCCGGGATGACCTCGCCCAGATGTCGCCGGGGAGCTTTCGCGAGTCGGCGAGCGCCGATCGCATTTTTTTCGTGGAGGCCGGCGACGACAAGGCCGGCCGTGTCAGCAACGTGTTCGTGGCGACACGCCAGCACGGGCGCCTCGGGGTGATGGTCGCCGCGGACGGCTACGTGCAGACGTTTCCCAACGGGGACCGGTTCGTGGTGTTGTTGAACGGGCGCCGTTACGAGGGTGAGCCCGGGTCGGCCGAATATCGACGCATGGAGTTCGAAAGCTACGCGGTCAGGATCGAGACACGCGAGGCCGCGGGTCTCGAGGGGAGCCCCAAATATCTGCCGATATGGGAGCTGATCAGACAGCCGACAGCCGAAAACCTTGGCGAAGTGCTGTGGCGATTCGGGCTGCCGCTGTCAGCCTTGAATCTCGCGCTGCTCGCGGTGCCGATGTCGTTCGTGAACCCTCGTGCCGGGCGCACCAACAATTTGCTCATGGCGTTGTTGATATACATGGCCTACACCAATCTGATCGGGGTCTGCCAGGCCTGGGTGGCGCAAGGCAAGCTCGCGTTCGGCATCGGTTTTTGGGCGGTTCATCTGCTCATGCTGGTGTTTCTGCTGGCGGCGTTCTACCGCCGCATCCGCATCCATTCAGGCTTCAAATGGCCACACCGGCCTGCGCACTGAGCGACCGGAACGATGAAGATCTATCAGCGCTATATCGCCCGCGACATCATCTCCGCAAGCGCACTGGTGCTGGGGGCGTTCGTCATGCTGTTTGCGTTCTTCGACTTCGTCCAGGAGCTCGAGGACCTGGGCAGGGGTGGTTACGCGCTGCAACATATCGTCAGTTATGTGGCCCTGTTGGTTCCCGGCCGTTGTTATGAACTGATTCCCGTTTCGGTTTTGATCGGAGCGCTGTACGCGCTCGCGATGCTGGCGCGACACTCCGAAATCGGGGTGCTGCGCACGTCCGGACTGTCGACCGGCAGCCTGGCCGCACTGCTGCTCGGGGTCGGCACGATGTTCGGGTTGGTCGCGTTCGTGTTGGGGGAATATGTGGCGCCGGCCGCGGAACGATACGCCCAGCAACTGCGGCTACAGGCGACGAGTCAGATCATCGGACAGGAGTTTCGCTCCGGCATCTGGATCAAGGACGACAGGACGTTCATCAACGTGCAGGCGGCCTTGCCGGACTCGCGCTTGCTCGATGTGCGCATTTTCGATTTCGACGAGCGCAATATCCTGACCTCGATCAGCCTGGCCGAAAAGGCGGAGTTTCGCCCTCCCGACTCGTGGTTGCTGAGCAAAGTGGTCCGCACCCATTTCCAGAACGGCGGCACCCGCCTCGAGCGACTGGACGAGGTAAGCTGGCGTTCGGCGCTCAACCCCGACCTGCTCAATGTGCTGATCGTGCAGCCCGAGAGGATGTCGGTCGGGAGACTGATCGGCTACATCGACCATCTCGAGGAAAACCGGCAGGATGCACGCCGATTCCATGTGGCCCTGTGGAAGAAACTGGTCTATCCCTTCGCCTGCCTGGTCATGGTGCTACTGGCCCTTCCGTTCGCCCTGGTGCACGACCGCATCGGCGCCACCGGCCTCAAGGTGTTTGGTGGGGTCATGACCGGAATTTTCTTTCACACGCTGAATGGCCTGTTCTCGAACTTGGGCGTCATCAACAGCTGGCCACCACCGGTAAGCGTGCTGACGCCCAGCCTGGCCTTTACGGCCATCGCCGGTGTGCTGCTTTGGCGAGCCGAGCGCCGCTAGCCTGGTCCGGTTTAGCGCTGGCTGATTGGAAACGGGTTGGTCGCGACGATCCGGGTCGCCGCCAGGCGATCATGCAGGAACTGGCGGTCACGATCGACGGCGAGCCAAAAAATCCCGACCCCGAAAAACAGCAGCGAGGGCCAGCTGAGGCCGAAACGTAACCAGGCCTGGGGCAAGGACGGGCGCTTGCCGGAACGTGCATCCACGACCCAGAGGCGCCAGGTCTGCATGGCCAGCGTTTGTCCGCCATGTCGCCAATACCAGACGAAGTAGCAGCCCAGCAGCACGAACAGGTGAGCCCAGAGCAATACACCGGGTATCGCGACTTTCCAGATGAGCCCGATTGCCAAATGGGGCACCAAGAATCCGAGCGCGACGACTCCTAGCAGCAGCAAGGCCTCGTAGAGCAGGCTCGCCAGGCGTCGGCGCACCGAAGCGCACGGCAAGGCCCGACTGAGCCCGTTATTGAGGTGCGTGATCATTGCCGTGGATCAGGGGACCCTGGACGACCGGGGGCTCGGAGAACTGAGACGGGCTCGGCGGCTGGGGGGGCTTGGTTTGTGGGAGCGGCGCTTGCCGTATGGCCAACCCTGGGACCAGGCGCGTGACCGGCGCACCGGGCGTTTTGGTTTTGGCCGACGCGCCGCGCACCGTCGCCGCCTTCAAGCGCTGACGCTCATCGGGCGGCAGATCCTGGTACTCGCGCCACTTGTCCGCAAGTGCGCTGCGTTGATCGGCGGGCACGGCACGCAAGGTCCGATACCGATCCCGTGCTTTCTGCCGCTGATCCGGCGTCAAACCTGCCCAGTTAGCCATGCGCCGCTGGATTCGATCCTGCTCGTCGGGCGTCATCGACGGATAGCGGGCAACGATCCTCAACCACTTGTCACGCTGGACACTATCCATCCGCGCCCAACTTCCGGCCAGCGGCGACAGAATCTGACGTTGACCGGCGCTCAGCCGCTGCCACTCGTCCTGCCCTGGCGCCGCACCGATCGCAAGCTGACAAACCAGGCAGGCCAGCGCGACGGTTATGGCTCGCCGGATTCGGAGCTTAACCAATTGAAGAAACCGCGGTCCAGATAGGCGTCAAGCGGCAACTCGTCAGCCAGCAGCGCGCTGTCGACCTCCTCGATGCGCGATAGCTGTTCCCGCTCATGCCAGTACCAGGTCAGCGACAGGAATGCCACCAACAGCAGGCTGCCCAGGGCGTTGCGGCGCAACGCCGCGGAAACCGGACCGTTTCCCGGCAGCAGCGAAAAACCTCGGTACTCGCCCGCCGCACGCCGACCATAATGTCGAAGCGCGCGTTGTCGAGCGAGAAAGAGCCGATCGGCGATACCTGCCGGCAAGCTACGACAGCTCTGGTCAAGCAAGTCGGCAATGTGCCTTCCCAATTCGCGTTCATCGATCATAGTGTGATGCCCCGAGCGCGCAGAGCCGCTGCCAACGCATGCGTGGCGCGGGAGCAGTGTGTCTTCACGCTGCCCTCGGTGCAGCCCATGGCGGCCGCCGTCTCCGCGATGTCCATTCCCTCCCAATAACGCATGAGGAAGGCCTCTCGTTGACGTGGCGGCAAGCGTTGAAGTTCCTCTTCGATCGCTGCCAGATCCTGGCGAGCCTCCAGCGTCTGTTGCGGTGTAGCCTGCCCAGGCAAGTGCTCCGACAGAGTTTCTGCGATGTCCCACTCGCCCTGCTCGTCGTCATCGTTCCTGGCGAAGCTGGACAAATAAGATATCCACGTGGACCGGGTTTTCTGCCGCCGGAAGTGGTCGTGTATGGCATTGCGCAAGATCTGCGCGAACAACATCGGCAGTTCCGATGCGGGTCGATCGCTGTACCGGTCCACGATTTTCAGCATGGCTTCCTGTACGACATCGACGGCGGCATCCTCGTCACGCAGCGCGAACATCGCGCGCTTGAACGCCCGCCGCTCGATGCCGGCGAGGAAATCGGAGATTTCGGTGCGTTGTGCCAGGGGCGTGCTCCGTCAGCTCAAACGGGGAAGCAGGAGAACACCCCCCACGCTCGGGCCTGATGGTCCAGGCAACCAACTGCTCACGATGCCACAAACCGGCGCAGACACGGCTTGACCAAGATCGAGCGAAACATTACCGTTACGGACTTTTCACTTGGCGCGCCCGCTGTCGGGCAGGGCCATGCAGTGAAAAACTTGGGCAGAAACCGGTGAGACACGCGTATCACCAGGCGACGCGCAAAATACCGACTCGGTCGGGCCGAGACGTCCATGCGTCCGGTGAACCGAGCCTGACGATGGGATTGCAGTCTGGGGTTGGCGTTTTTTATAGTGGCTTTGTGTCGGGCGAACGAAGCCCGATCGATGCGAGTGAGCGTTCAAATGGTTCTGACTGGCGCTGAAATTGTAATCAGGTGTTTGCAGGAAGAAAAGATCGAGCACGTGTTCGGCTACCCTGGCGGTGCCGTGCTCCATATCTACGACGAGCTCTTCAAGCAGGAGTCGGTTCGGCATGTACTCGTGCGTCATGAGCAGGCAGCGGTTCATGCCGCCGACGCCTATGCGCGCTCGACCGGCAGAGCGGGGGTGGCCCTGGTGACGTCCGGCCCGGGTGTGACCAATGCCGTAACCGGGATTGCCACGGCTTACATGGACTCCATCCCGGTGGTCATCATCTCGGGACAGGTTCCGGTCCCGGCAATCGGTCAAGACGCTTTCCAGGAGGTCGATACGGTCGGCATCACCCGGCCATGCGTCAAGCACAACTTCCTGGTCAAGGACGTCAGGGACATCGCGCCGACGATGAAGAAGGCGTTCTATCTCGCCGAGTCGGGTCGGCCCGGCCCGGTTCTCGTCGACATCCCCAAGGACGTGACCGCAGCCCGATGCGAATTTCGCTATCCGGCCGACATCTCGATTCGTTCTTACAATCCCGTCGTCAAGGGACATCAGGGGCAGATCCGGAAGGCGCTGCAACTGATTTTCGAGGCCAAGCGGCCGATGATCTACACCGGCGGCGGGGTCACACTGGCCGACGCCTCGGAAAAACTGATCAGGTTTGCGAAAAGCCTCGGTGCACCGGTGACCAACACGCTGATGGGGCTGGGTGGTTTTCCGGCCACCGACAAGCTCTTCGTCGGCATGCTGGGCATGCATGGCACCTTCGAAGCCAACATGTCCATGCAGTATTGCGATGTATTGATCGCGATCGGCGCGAGGTTCGATGATCGCGTAATCGGCGATCCCGCCCATTTCGGTCAGGTGCCGCGCAAGATCGTCCACATCGATATCGATCCATCGTCGATTTCGAAGCGCGTCAAGGTCGATGTCCCGATCGTGGGCGACGTCGGTGAAGTTCTGGACGAGCTGAACCGCATGCTCGACGCCACCGCCGAGCGGCCGGATGCGCAGGCGATATCGGACTGGTGGAAGCAGATCGATGCGTGGCGCACCCGGGACTGCCTTGCCTACAAGAACTCGGACGAGATCATCAAGCCCCAGTTCGTGATTCAGAAGCTGTATGAAATCACCAAGGGCGAGGCGTTCGTCACCTCCGATGTCGGTCAGCACCAGATGTGGGCCGCCCAGTACTATCTGTTCGACAAGCCGCGGCGCTGGATCAACTCGGGTGGCCTGGGCACGATGGGAGTCGGGATTCCGTATGCGATGGGCGTGCAGCTCGCGCACCCTGGCTCGCCGGTCGCCGTGGTCACCGGCGAAGCCTCGGTACAGATGTGCATACAGGAGTTGTCGACCTGCAAGCAATATCGACTGCCGATCAAGATTTGCAATCTCAATAACCGTTATCTGGGCATGGTCAGGCAGTGGCAACAGCTTTTCCACGGCAACCGGTACTCCGAGTCCTACATGGACTCGCTGCCGGATTTCGCCAAACTGGCCGAAGCCTACGGACATGTCGGGCTGCGCATCGACAAACCCGGAGACGTGGAAGGTGCGCTGCGCGAATCGTTCAAGCGCAAGAATGAACTGGTATTCCTCGATTTCCAGGTCGACCAGACCGAGAATGTCTATCCGATGGTACAGGGCGGAAAGGGGCTCACCGAGATGATTCTGTCATCCGAAGACCTGTAACGGCGGATCGCACCTGATCCGCTGACCCAACGGCTTCCACGATGGCCGGAGCCGCCGACCCGATGCCATCGCGCTTTCTGGATTGAATGTATGCGACACGTCATTTCATTACTGCTGGAGAACGAAGCAGGCGCACTCTCGCGGGTGTCCGGGTTGTTTTCAGCACGCGCCTACAACATCGAGTCACTGACCGTGGCACCGACCGAAGACCCGTCATTGTCACGCATGACCATCGTGACCTCGGGCTCGGACGACGTCATCGAGCAGATCACCAAGCAGCTCAACAAGCTGATCGAGGTGGTCAAGGTGGTCGACTTGTCCGAGGCGGCCCACGTCGAGCGTGAACTGATGCTGATCAAGGTCCGCGCCACCGGCAAGGACCGGGAAGAGCTGAAGCGCACGGCGGACATCTTCCGTGGCCGCATCATCGACGTGACCGAATCGTCCTATGTCATCGAATTGACCGGCGACAGCCGCAAGCTCGACGCCTTCATCGAAGCCATCGACCGCTCGCTGATCCTGGAAACGGTGCGTACCGGGGTCTGCGGCGTCGGCCGTGGCGATCGCATACTTCGACTGTGACGGCGTTCGCAGCCGATCCAACAACGCAAGACAAACGAAAGGTGGCCATGAAGCTTTATTACGAAAAAGACGCAGACCTGTCACTGATCAAGAGCCGCAAGGTCGCGATCATCGGCTACGGCTCGCAGGGCCATGCCCACGCGCTCAATTTGCACGAGTCGGGAGTCAAGGTCACCGTCGGCCTGCGCAAGGACGGCGCCTCGTGGGCGAAGGCAGAACAGGCCAAGCTCAAGGTCAAGGAGGTCGCCGAAGCGGTCAAGGGTGCCGATCTGGTCATGATCCTGCTGCCCGACGAGGAGCAGCCCGACGTCTATTACCGCCAGATCGAGCCGTCATTGAAAAAGGGCGCGGCACTCGCCTTCGCCCACGGGTTCAACGTGCACTTCGGCCAGATCGCGCTGCGCGACGATCTCGATGTCATCATGATCGCGCCGAAAGGGCCTGGCCATCTGGTGCGTTCGACCTACACCGGCGGCGGCGGCGTGCCGGCTTTGATCGCCGTGCAGCAGGACCGTTCCGGCAAGGCACGCGACATTGCCTTGTCCTACGCCGCAGCGATCGGCGCGGCGCGCGGCGGCGTCATCGAGACGACCTTCCGGGAAGAATGCGAGACCGACCTGTTCGGCGAGCAGGTGGTGCTGTGTGGTGGCCTGACGCACCTGATCCAGGCCGGTTTCGAGACGCTGGTCGAGGCCGGCTACGCGCCGGAAATGGCCTACTTCGAATGCCTGCACGAAGTCAAGCTGATCGTGGACCTGATCTACGAGGGCGGCATCGCCAACATGCACTACTCGATTTCGAACAATGCCGAGTACGGCGACGTGACGCGAGGCCCGCGCATCGTCACCGACGCCACACGCGCCGAAATGCGTCGCATCCTGGGTGAGATCCAGGCCGGGCAATATGCCAAGGAGTTCGTCCTTGAGCATCGCGCCGGCCAGCCGGTGTTGAAGGCCCAGCGACGCAACCTGGCCGCGCATCCGATCGAACAGGTCGGCGAAAGGCTGCGCTCGATGATGCCGTGGATCAAGCAGGGCCGCCTCGTCGACCGGGAACGCAACTAGCCGTCAGCCGGGGCGCGTACGGTGCTCGTCGCCTTGCGCTGCACGCAGCGCATCATTGGGCGCCTCGGGTCGGCAGGCGGTGGTGGCCTGCGGGCCGCCGGGGTCACCGGCCATGGTTCCCGGTTGCGTCGGGAAACGGCCGGCTTTTCCGGGCTTCACCCCATGACCCCGGTCCTATACCGGCTGCATCGGTTGTGCCGTGCCTGACTTGCGTGGCCGCAAGCTGCTGATGAGCCCCGCGCTGCGCCGGCGCGGCATCTACCTCTTGCCCAATCTGTTCACCACGGCGGCGCTGTTCTTCGGTTTTTACGCGATCGTCCAGGCGATGAACACCCGCTTCGATCAGGCGGCGATCGCGATCTTCATCGCGATGCTGCTGGATGGCCTGGACGGCCGGGTCGCCCGCCTGACGCATACCCAAAGTGCGTTCGGGGCGGAATACGATTCGTTGGCGGACATGGTTTCGTTTGGCGCGGCGCCGGCACTGGTGATCTATGAGTGGGCCATGCGCGGGCTGGGCAAATGGGGCTGGATCGCGGCCTTCCTGTACTGCGTGGGCGCCGCACTCAGGCTGGCGCGCTTCAACACCAACCTGGACGCCGTCGACAAGCGCTACTTCCAGGGGTTACCCAGCCCGGCGGCGGCCGCGCTGGTCGCGGGACTGGTCTGGGTCATGCATGATCGTGGCATCGCCGGTACCGATGTCGCATGGCCGGCACTGGCCGTCACGGTGTTTGCCGGCCTGACCATGGTCAGCAACATCCGTTATTACAGCGGCAAGGATTTCAACCTGCGTCGGCGCGTGCCCTTCGTTGCCGTGCTCGTGGTCGTCGCGCTGTTCGTGTTGATCGCCGCCGACCCGCCGCTGGTCCTGTTCGTGTTGTTTGCCGGCTATGCCGTGTCCGGATATGGACTGTTCGCCTGGAACTGGCGCCCACGCCGGTGATCGGCTTGGAAGCGGCCCGATGCCGATGAGGTGTTGCGCGACGGCCGGGCCATAAGCCTTGACACTCACCGGGCCGGGCCCTTAGTCTGTACAGCGATGAGCGCCGATTTGAGCTTCAGCTTGCGGGCGCCTAACAAGTCCAGCTAAAGCGAGCCAACCCGTTTGGCCGTGTCCGGCCGACGGGTTTTTTGTTTTGTCGCCCCCCGCGAGCAGCGTCCGGAGGCCTTGGCGGCTGGCATCTTGAAGAGAAACGAGCGATGAAAGTGACTTGCCGACCGGATTGCACGGCGCAGCTTGAGGACCTGCTGAGACAGCGCATCCTGATCCTGGATGGTGCGATGGGCACCATGGTTCAGCGCCACCGCCTGACCGAGGCGGATTATCGCGGCGCGCGTTTCGCCGACCATGCAGGCGATCTCAAGGGCAACAACGATGTGCTGCTGTTGACGCGGCCCGACGTCATCCGCGGCATCCATGACGCCTACCTCGCCGCCGGCGCCGACATCATCGAGACCAACACCTTCAACAGCACGCGCGTATCGCAGGCGGAGTACGGGCTGGAGGCACTGGTGCGCGAGCTCAATGTCACCGGTGCCGCGCTCGCACGCACGGTCTGCGACGAGTGGACGGCGCGTACCCCGGACAAGCCGCGCTTCGTCGCCGGCGTGCTCGGCCCGACTTCGCGTACCGCGTCGCTGTCGCCGGACGTGAACGATCCCGGCTACCGCAATGTCACCTTCGACATGCTGGTGGCGAACTACCGCGAAGCCGCCGAGGGACTGATGGACGGTGGCGCCGACATCCTGCTGATCGAGACAGTGTTCGACACGCTCAACGCCAAGGCCGCGCTGTTCGCGATCGAGGAGGTCTATGCCGATCGCGGCCGGCGCCTGCCGATCATGATTTCGGGGACGATCACCGATGCCTCCGGCCGCACGCTGTCCGGCCAGACCGCCGAAGCGTTCTGGCGGTCGCTCGCGCATGCACGGCCACTGTCATTCGGCCTGAACTGCGCGCTCGGCGCGCGCGAACTGCGGCCGTACATCGAGGAGTTGGCTCGCCTCTGCGATTGCCCGGTGTCGGCGCACCCGAACGCCGGTCTGCCGAACGCGTTCGGCGAATATGACGACACGCCGGACAACATGGCCACCCTGATGCGCGACTGGGCCGACCGAGGCTGGCTGAACATTGCCGGGGGCTGCTGTGGCACCACGCCGGAACACATCGAAGCGATCGCGCGCGCGCTGGCCACGGCAAGCCCGCGGCGGCCGGTGGCATCACCGCCGGCCCTGCGCCTGGCCGGGCTCGAAGCGCTCACGATCGGACCGGACACGCTGTTCGTCAACATCGGCGAGCGCACCAACGTCACCGGCTCGCGCGCGTTTGCGCGCATGATCCTGGAAAACCGCTTCGAGGACGCGGTGCGCGTCGCGCGCCAGCAGATCGAGAACGGCGCCCAGATCATCGACATCAACATGGACGAAGCGATGTTGGACGGCGCCGCCGCGATGACGCGCTTCCTGAATCTGATCGGCAGCGAACCGGACATCGCACGCGTGCCGGTGATGATCGACTCCTCGAAATGGAGCGTGATCGAAGCCGGGCTGAAATGCCTTCAGGGCAAGGGCGTGGTCAACTCGATCTCTCTCAAGGAAGGCGAGGCCGAGTTTCTCAGACAGGCCCGGCTCGTGCGCCGCTATGGCGCGGCGGTCGTGGTCATGGCCTTCGACGAGGCCGGGCAGGCCGACAGCTTCGAGCGCAAGTGCGCGATCTGCGAGCGCGCCTATCGGCTGCTCACCGAGCAGGCGGATTTCCCGCCGCAGGACATCATCTTCGACCCGAACATCTTCGCCATCGCCACCGGCATCGACGAGCACAACAATTACGCGGTCGACTTCATCGATGCCGTGGCCTGGATACGCGCGCACCTGCCGCATGCCCGGATCAGCGGTGGCGTGTCCAACGTATCGTTCTCGTTCCGCGGCCAGGATGTCGTGCGCGAAGCGATCCACACGGTCTTCCTGTACCACGCGATCCGCGCCGGGCTGACCATGGGCATCGTCAATGCCGGGCAGCTGGGCATTTATGCGGACATTCCCGACGACCTCCGCGAACGCGTCGAGGACGTGGTGCTGAACCGGCGTGCGGATGCGGGCGAGCGCCTGCTCGAATACGCCGCCACGGTCAAGGGCCAGGTGCGCGACGCGGCACAGGCGCTGGCCTGGCGCGCCGCGCCAGTCGCCGAACGGCTCGCACATGCGCTGGTGCAAGGCATCACCGAGTACATCGTCGAGGATGTCGAAGAGGCCCGCGTCGCCGCGCTGCAGGCCGGCCAGGGGCCGATCACGGTCATCGAGGGGCCGCTGATGGCGGGCATGAACACGGTCGGCGACCTGTTCGGCGCCGGCAAGATGTTTCTGCCCCAGGTGGTCAAGAGCGCACGCGTGATGAAACTCGCCGTTGCGCACCTCCAGCCCTACATCGAGGCGATGAAGGCCGACGACGCTGCCAAGGGGCGCATCGTCATGGCCACCGTCAAGGGCGACGTCCATGATATCGGCAAGAATATCGTCGGCGTCGTGCTCGGCTGCAACGGCTATCAGATCATCGACCTGGGCGTCATGGTGCCGGCCGAACGCATCCTGGATACCGCCCAGAAGGAGGGTGCCGACGTCGTCGGCCTGTCCGGACTGATCACGCCCTCGCTGGAAGAAATGTGCCACGTCGCCTCGGAGATGGCGCGACGCGGCATGACGCAGCCGCTGCTGATCGGCGGCGCCACGACCTCGCGTGCGCACACTGCGATCCGCATCGCGCCCAATTACGCCCAGCCGGTCGTGTATGTCCCGGACGCCTCGCGCGCGGTCGGCGTCGTCAGCGCACTGCTGTCAACCGAGCAGCGTGCGCACTATGCGGCCGGTGTGGCCGAGGACTATGCCCGCATTCGCCAGCAACACGCCAACAAGAAGGGCGTGCGCGAAGTGCCGCTGGCGGTCGCGCGCGCCAATCGCTGGCGCTGGCACCCGCCCGAAGGCGGACCCTGTCGCCCGCGCAGTCCGGGGCTGACGGTGTTCCGGGACTATCCGCTCGCGGAACTGGTGGACTACATCGACTGGACGCCGTTCTTCCAGACCTGGGAGCTTTCCGGCCCCTATCCACAGATCCTGGACGATGCACTGGTCGGCCAGGAAGCGCGGCGCCTGCTGGCCGATGCGCGTGCGATGCTCGCACAGATCGTCGAGCAGGGCTGGCTGTCCGCCCACGGCGTTTGCGCGCTGCTGCCGGCGGCCAGCCGCGGCGATGACATCGTGATCCACGCCGGTGAGTCCGCGCGTGCAGCCGGTGCGGCGCCGGTCATGGTCTGGCATGGACTGCGACAGCAATACGAACGCCCGGAAGGCAAACCGCATTACTGCCTGGCCGACTTCATCGCGCCCGAGGACAGCGGTGTCGCCGACTGGATCGGCGCGTTCGCGGTCACGGCCGGCATCGGTATCGAGCGCCGGCTCGCCGCATTCGAGGCCGCCCACGACGACTACTCCGCGATCCTGCTCAAGGCGCTGGCCGACCGCCTCGCCGAAGCCTTCGCCGAGCGGCTGCACGAACGCGTCCGGCGTGAACTCTGGGGCTATGCCGCCGACGAACGGCTGGACAACAGCGAGCTGATCGCGGAACGCTATGTCGGCATTCGTCCGGCACCCGGCTACCCGGCCTGCCCGGACCACACCGAAAAGGCGGCGCTGTTCGAGCTGCTCGACGCACCGGCCAAGGCGGATATCGAACTCACCGAAAGCTATGCCATGCTGCCGGCAGCTTCCGTCTCCGGCTTCTACCTGGCCCATCCGGATGCTCACTACTTCGCGGTGACGCACATCGGCCGCGACCAGCTCGAAGACTACGCCCGCCGCAAGGGCTGGACCCTCGCCGAGGCGGAACGCTGGCTCGCGCCGCTGATCGGCCGCTGAACCGCCGCTTGCCCCGTGCTCAGCCGCCCTAGCCCCGCTCCCAGGTGACGGGCTTTTTCGAGGCCGCCGAGCGTTCCAGCATGTCCACCAGCGGCTGCGCGCGCTGTCCGAGCCCGACCCTGGGCGCTCCTCGCTCGTCATCCTCGTCCTTCTGCTCGTCCGCGCGTGCGCGGGACTCGACCATCAGCGCGCGCAGGCGCGTGACCGCCTCCGGGATCTGCTCCACGGTGAAGATGCCTTGTGGCGCCGGCTCCTTGCCGGCGCGGCGCAGCAGTTCGTAGGCAATGTCGCCGAACATCAGCACGTCGGCGGCGGCGCGCGAGCGAAAGATGATGAGCATGGTTGTGAAAGTGTGGTTTCTCCGCATTGTAAGGGGCGTGTGGTCAAGGCCACCACATGAGGCCGGATCATTACAATCCGGTCACCATGCTACGTATCGGGATCGACCTCGGGGGCAGCAAGATCGAAGCCGTGGCGCTGGCCGCGGACGGCACCGAACGGGTGCGCCGGCGGCGCGCGACGCCGGTCGGCGACTATGGCGCGACCGTCGGCGCCATCGCCGGCCTGGTGTGCGCGATCGAAGACGAACTGGGCGAATCGGGCTCGGTCGGCATCGGCACGCCCGGGGCCGTGTCGGCGGCCAGCGGACGCATGAAGAACTGCAATTCGACCTGGCTCAACGGCCAGCCGCTCGCCGACGATCTGGCGCGGGCGCTGGCCCGGCCGGTCCGGCTGGCCAATGATGCGGACTGCTTTGCCTTGTCCGAGTCCCGGGATGGCGCCGGCCGCGATGCCGCGATCGTGTTCGGCGTGATCCTGGGGACCGGGGTCGGTGGCGGCATCGTCGTCGATGGCCGTCTGCTGCATGGCGCCGATGCGATCGCCGGTGAATGGGGGCACAACCCGCTTGCCGGCGAACCCCACGGCCTGCCGGCGCCGGCTTGTTACTGCGGCCGGCACGGCTGTGTCGAAACCTATCTGTCCGGGCCGGCGCTGGCCGCCGACTACCGCGTGCGCGGCGGTGCGGAGCTGGACGTGCCGGCCATGATCGCGCGCATGCGTCGAGGCGAGCGACTCGCCGGCGAGTGCTGGCAGCGCTATCTCGACCGGCTGGCGCGCGCGCTCGGGGCCGTGGTCAATATCCTGGATCCGCATGTGATCGTGCTGGGCGGCGGCCTGTCCGCGATCCCGGAGCTGTATGCGGCGCTGCCGCCGCGGCTCGTCCGCCACGTGTTTTCCGACCGGCTCGCAGCGCGCATCGTGCCGCCGGTGCATGGCGCGGCCAGCGGCGTGCGCGGCGCGGCGCGCCTGTGGGACGAGGCGCGGACATGAATCGTGCCCTGTTGAGCTGGGCCGGGCTGCGCGTGTTTCTGCCCTACGCGCTCGGGTTCTATCTTTCCTACCTGTTGCGCATGGCCAATGCCGTGCTGACGCCGGAACTGAGTCGCGATCTGGCGATCTCGGCGGCCGATCTGGGCCTGGTGACCAGCGCCTATTTCCTGAGCTTTGCCGCCTTCCAACTGCCGCTGGGCATGCTGCTCGACCGCTTCGGACCGCGCCGCGTCAACGCGCTGCTGCTGCTGTTCGCGGCCGCGGGCTGCGCCGGCTTCGGCGCCGCGCGCGACCTGCCCGGACTGCTCGCCGCCCGCGCGCTGATCGGCTTCGGCGTCTCGGCCTGTCTGATGGCGGCGTTCAAGTCCTTGCAACAGTGGTTTCCGGCCGAGCGACAGCCCAGTCTGGTCACCGCGACGATGACCTTCGGCGCGCTGGGTGCGCTGTCGGCGAGCGTGCCGATCGAGCTGGCGCTGCCCACGCTAGGCTGGCGCGGCATCTATTTCGCCCTGGCACTGGCCGAATTGCTGCTGGCCGGCCTGTTGCTGGCGACGCCGGACAACCGCAACGCGCTCGCCGCAGACGGCTTCCGGGCCGCGCTGTCGGGTACCGCGACCATCCTGAGAAGCCGGCTGTTCTGGCGCTATGCGCCGCTGGCGACCGCGGTCGGCGGCGGCATCATGGCACTGCAGGGGCTCTGGGCCGTACCCTGGCTGATGAGCATCAACGGCGTCAGCCGCGCGGTGGCCGCACAGCACCTGCTGGGCACCGGCATCGCGACGCTGTGCGGCTATCTGGTGCTGACCTTCGGCCTGCCGGCCATGACCCGAATCGGGCTCGGCCCCGCCCGCTTGTTTGCCGGCGGCATGGCGCTGGCGACCCTGTGCGGGCTGCTGATGATAGGCGAGTGGGCGCCCTCGCCCGTGCTCTGGGTCCTGCTGGGTTTCGCGGCGAGCACGAACAATCTCGGTTACGGGCTGATCAGCAGCCATTTTCCGGCGCACATGTCCGGACGTGCGAACACGGCCTACAACCTGGTGGTGTTCGTCGGCGCCTTCCTGCTGCAATGGGGTTTCGGGCTGGGGCTGGAGGCGTTCGCCGACCCGACCCGGCCGGATCGCGCCATGCGCTACACGTTTGCGACCCTGGTCGGCTTGCAGTGCGTGTGTTATGGCTGGTATCTGATCGCTCAGGGATCGCGCGCCGGCGCGGAAAACAGCGCATCCACGTCGGCGCCGGTGAAGCGGTAGTCGCGATCGCAGACTTCGTCGTGCACGACGATTTCGCCCTGCTCGGCGAGCAGCGTGTCAAGCTCGGCGCGGCCCATGGCGACCAGCGTGGCGGCGATCTGCGGGCGGGCGTCCGGGCAGTGGTAGTGCAGCGGTCTGGGATCGAACAGCCGGATGTCGTCCTCCGGAAACAGGCGCGGCAACAACTGCGTGACCGGCGACTCCAGCAATTCATGCGCGCGTGCCGTGGCGGCGAGCAGGCACAGCCTGCGCCAGGCGTCGTCGTCGTCGGCCACCGACTGCGGCAGGCGTTGCAGGAACAGGCCGCCGGCGGCGGCATCGCTGGCCGCCAGCCACAGTGCCGTAGCCTGCTGCTCCGACTGCTCGAGGAAGCGGCCGCAGATCTCGGATATCGTGTCGCCGGCCAGTGGCACCAGACTCTGGTAAGGCACTTCGGCCGCATCGGGAAACAGGGTCACGGCCAGGCGGCCATCGCCGAAGCATTCGGCCAGCGGGCGCCCTGCCAGGCTGGCACGCGTGCGTGCGTAGGCGCGCACGCCGAGGTCGTCGCCATGCGCGAAGACATCCACCAGCAGCAGACCGAGCGGGCCGCCACCCTGAAGCTGGACCGTGAGCCGACCGGGAATCTTGAGCTGCCCGCCTATCATCGTGCCGAACGCGACGAATTCGCCCAGGATGCGGCGCAACGCATCAGGGTAATCGCGACCGGCATGCATCGCCTGCCAGGCACCGGTGAGGCGCACGAGCTGTCCGCGCACCCCGTGCTCCTCGAACACAAATCGTCGACACCAGCCCTGCTGGGATATCTGCCTGCGTGGATCCTGTGGGCTCATCGTGCGGTCTCGTCATGGCAACTCTGAACATTCTATGCGCGGCGCTTGGTTATCATTGCCGGCCGAGACCTCTGCGGACAAGATATTGCGCCCCTCGATCCTGCTGCCGTTGCTTGCGGCCCTGATGCTCTTCGCCCGCCCGCTGGTGTTCGCGGCACCGAGCGCTGCGCCGGCCAAGGCGAGCGGCAAGGCTGCCGCCGC
>JAJVIJ010000025.1:0-10742 GCA_022072095.1 Rhodocyclaceae bacterium | reverse complement strand
CGCATCGCCGACCTGCCGGAGCGGGGAGCGGACACCGGCTCCGAGCACGCGAAGCAAAGGCTGCAGATGCTGCTGGACAGCGCCGAGGTGCGGGTCGAGCCGGCCGCTGCGGATGGCCAGGGCCGGCCGCGGGTACGCGTGCAGGTGAATGGCCGCGATGTGGCCGAGCTGCTCGCCGAGCCGCCGAAGAATTGACGCCGCGCCGCTGGCAACCGACCCACCATGAGCACCTACCTGATCCGCCGTCTGCTGTACGCGCTGCCGATACTCCTGGGCGTCAATCTGATCACCTTCGCGCTGTTTTTCGTGGTCAATTCACCGGATGACATGGCGCGCATGCAGCTCGGCGTGAAGCGCGTGACGCCGGAAGCCATAGAAAAATGGAAGGTCGAGCGCGGCTACGACAAGCCCCTGTTCTGGAACGCCGGGGCGGACGGTCTGGCGCGGGTCACCGACACGCTGTTCGTGAGCAAGTCGCTGGCGATGTTTCGGTTCGATTTCGGGCGCGCCGACGATGGCCGCGATATCGCCACCGAAATCCGCACGCGCATGGGGCCCAGCCTCGCGATCGCCTTGCCGACCTTCCTGTTGTCGCTGATCCTGACCATCTGGTTCGCGCTGTTCCTGGTGTTTTTCCGTCATACGACGCTGGATCTGGTGGGGGTGATGCTCTGTGTCGCGATGATGTCCGTGTCGTCGCTGTTCTACATCATCGGTGGCCAGTATCTGGTGAGCAAGGTTTGGAGTCTGGTGCCGATCTCCGGCTACGCCGAGGGACTGGACGGGCTGCGCTTCCTGGTCCTGCCGGTCCTGATCGGCGTGCTCGGCGGGCTGGGGGGTGGCGCGCGCTGGTACCGCACGCTGTTCCTGGAGGAAATCGGCAAGGACTACGTGAAGACCGCGCGCGCCAAGGGGCTGTCCGAGCTCACGGTATTGTGGCGCCATGTGCTGAAGAACGGCATGATCCCAATCCTGACCGGGGTCGTGGTGGTGATCCCGACGCTGTTCCTGGGCAGCCTGCTGACGGAATCGTTCTTCGGCATCCCCGGTCTGGGCAGCTATACCATCGATGCCATCAATGCCCAGGATTTCGCGGTCGTGCGCGCGATGGTGTTCATCGGTTCCCTGCTCTACATCATTGGGCTCGTGGCCACGGACCTGTCTTACGTGCTGGTCGACCCGCGCGTGCGCTTCGACTGAGGGCGGGACGGGCATGGGCTGGCAGGCGGTCATCCTCGGTTCGGACCTGTTGTTCTTCGTGCTCATCGCGCTGTCCTTGCTGGGGGCGGTCTGGGCCCGCCGGCGTCCCGACCTGGTGCGCGCCTGGCGCCGGGTCGCCGAATCCGATGCGGCGATGGCGTCGATGACGGTGCTGGCGGCGCTGCTAGTGGTCGGCGTGCTCGACAGCCTGCACTATCGGGCCGCGTTGCCGGGCGCACCGGGCCAGCCGGTGATGTACGCGGCCCAGGTGGACAGCGCGCTGGACGCGCTCACCCGGCAGCTGTCAGGCCACACCGAAAAAACCTATTCGGCGCCATTCGCCGCCCATCTGTACGCCAAGGAGACGATCGATCTGCCCGATGGTCGGCAGATGCGCGCCTATCCGCGCCTCGCTTGGGGCGGGCGGCATCTACCGGTACCGGAAAGAGATCGTCCAGCCGACATCGCGCGCGGCCTTGCGGCCGCGCTCGCGCTGGCGGTGACGCTCTCGGCACTGCTGGCACTGCTACTGATGCGCCCCTGGCGGCACGGCGCGCTGGCGCGCGCATGGCGCCATTTCTGGCGCGCGGAAGACGGCGTCAAATGGCGGGCCGTCTGGCTCGCCGCGAGCGCGCTGTGCATCGTGTTCGTGCCGCTCTTGCTGCTGTCCGGCGACTACCATGTGCTCGGTACCGACAAGGTGGGCCAGGACATCCTCTACCAGGCGCTGAAAAGCGTGCGCACGGCGTGGCTGATCGGCACGCTGACGACGCTGATCATGCTGCCGTTCGCCATTTTTCTCGGCATCTACGCCGGTTACCGAGGTGGCCTGGCCGACGACATCGTCCAGTACCTGTACACGACGCTGAACTCGATCCCCGGTGTGCTGCTGATCGCCGCCTCGGTGCTGATGATGCAGGTGCTCATCGACACCCATCCGGAATGGTTCGCGACCGCAGCCGAGCGCGCCGACGCGCGCCTGCTGGCGCTGTGCGCGATACTCGGCATGACCTCATGGACCGGCCTGTGCCGCCTGCTGCGCGGCGAGGCGCTGAAGCTCCGCGAACTGGACTACGTGCAGGCGGCGCGCGCGTTCGGTGTCTCGCGGGCGCGCATCCTGGTCCGCCATATCCTGCCGAACGTCATGCACATCGTGCTGATCAGCATCGCCATGGATTTCAGCGGCCTGGTCCTGTCCGAGGCGGTGCTGTCCTACATCGGCATCGGCGTCGATCCGAGCATGCAAAGCTTCGGCACGATGATCAACAGCGCACGCATGGAGCTGTCGCGCGAACCCATGGTGTGGTGGTCGCTCGCCACCGCCTTCGTGTTCCTGTTCGTGCTGGTGCTGGCCGCGAACCTGTTCGCCGACGCGGTACGGGATGCCCTCGATCCGCGCCTGGCGAGCCCCATCGGAGGCCGGGCATGAATCCGCGCATGAATCGCGGCCGACCCATGCGGCGAGGTCCGGCTCGATGACGACCGCGCCGCTGCTCGAGGTCGAGGGGCTGGTCACCGAGCTGCGGCTGGCCGGCGGCCCGATCCGCCCGGTCGACGGCGTGAGCTTCAGCCTGTCGCCAGGGCGCACGCTGGCGCTTCTGGGCGAATCGGGTTGCGGCAAGTCGATGACGGCCTTGTCGCTGATGCGCCTGTTGCCGGACAACGGCCGCGTCGTCGCCGGTCGTGTCCGCTTTCGCGGCACCAACCTGCTCGCACAGCCCGAACGCGCGCTGCGCGCCTTGCGCGGCTCGGCGCTGGCGATGATCTTTCAGGAGCCGGCCAGCAGTCTGAATCCGGTCCTGACCATCGGCCGACAGATCACCGAAGTGCTCGAACTGCACCAGGGACTCTCCGGCCCGGCGGCGCGGACGCGCGCGCGCGCCCTGCTCGAATCGGTGGGCATCGGCGCGGCCGATGAGCGGCTCGATGCCTATCCGTTCCAGTTTTCCGGTGGCATGAAGCAGCGCGCGATGATCGCGATGGCACTCGCCGGCGACCCGGCGCTGTTGATCGCGGACGAGCCGACCACGGCGCTGGATGTCACCGTGCAGGCACAGGTGCTGGACCTGCTTTCCGGTCTGCAGGCTGAGCGCGGCATGGCGATGTTGCTGGTCAGCCACGATCTCGGCGTGGTCGCACGCATGGCGGACGAGGTCGGTGTCATGTATGCCGGTGAGCTGATCGAGCTGGCACCCGCCGTGCGCTTCTTTGCCGGCCCGGCGCACCCCTACGCGCAACAACTGTTTGCCGCGCAGCCAGGGCGTGAGCGGCGGGGCGCGCCGCTCGTCGCGCTCGCCGGCGCCGTGCCGGACCTCGCGGCGCTGCCGACCGCCTGCCGCTTTGCGCCGCGCTGCGATCGGGCGCTGGCCCGCTGCCATGTCGATCGGCCCGAGCAACACCTGCTCGCGCCCGACCATCGTGTCCGCTGCCATCTGTACGCGCCGGCCGAAGCCGCCGTCGTGATCGGCGTGCGGCCGGCCGAGCGTGAGCCGGCGGCGCAGTCTGCGCCGCCGGCAACGCCCAGCGATGCGCCGCCGGCCGTACTGCTCGATGTCCGCGGACTGGCACTGCATTTCCCCATTCGGCGTGGCCTGCTGCGTCGCCAGGTGGGTGCGGTGCGTGCGGTCGACGGCATCGATCTCGCGCTGCATGCCGGGCAAACGCTGGCACTGGTGGGCGAGTCGGGCTGCGGCAAGACCACGGCGGGCAAGGCCATTCTGCGGCTGATCGAGCCGACCGGCGGCACGATCCGGTTCGACGGGCGCGATCTGGCGGCGCTGCCGGCTGCCGGGCTGCGTGCGCTGCGCGCGTCGATGCAGATGGTGTTTCAGGATCCGTTCGGCTCGCTGAACCCGCGCCTGCGCGTGGGCGAGATCATCGCCGAGGGCATGAGCGCGACCGGCGCCGTGCGCGGTGCCGGCGCGCAGCGCGCGCGCATCGGCACCCTGCTCGAGGAAGTGGGTCTGGCGGCCGCCATGATGGATCGCTATCCGCATGCGTTTTCGGGCGGCCAGCGGCAGCGCATCGCGATCGCCCGCGCGCTCGCCGTGGCGCCACGCCTGCTGATCCTGGACGAGCCGACCAGCGCGCTCGACGTCTCGGTGCAGGCGCAGATCCTGAATCTGCTCGCCGGCCTGCAGGCCGAGCGCGGTCTGGCCTACCTGTTCATCACCCACAACCTCGCACTCGTCGATTATTTCGCGCACGCGGTCGCGGTCATGTATCTGGGACGCATTGTCGAGCAGGGCCGCGCCGACGACATCCTGCACGACCCGCGCCACCCGTATACGCGCGCGCTGATCGCGTCCGTGCCCGCGCCATACCCCACGCGGCCGGCGGACAGGGCAGTGGGGGGTGAGGCGGCACCGACCGTCCCGGCCGGCGAAATCCCGTCGCCGGCCAGCCCGCCCGCCGGCTGTCACTTCCACCCGCGTTGCCCGGAGGCGCTGCCGGTCTGCCGTGAACGCTATCCCGAACCGACGGTCCTCGATGACGGGCGCGTGATCCGCTGCCATGTTCGGGGCGGCGGCCGAGGGCTGGCGATGGGGACCGGGTCGGTGGTCACGACGGGAGGCACGGCAGGCGCCGCGCCGGCAACATGACAACGCTCCCGCATCCGCTTCTCGCCCCGGTTCTCGTCCCACCCCCCGCGGCGCCGCTGCCCGCTGGCTGGACGCAGGACGCGCCGATGGCTTTCGTCGATCTGGAGACGACCGGGGCCAACCCGGAGCACGACCGCATCACCGAAATCGGCATCGTGCAGATCGGGCCCGATGGCGTCAGCGAATGGAGCACGCTGGTCAACCCGGGGCGGCCGATCCCGGAGTTCATCGAACGTCTGACCGGCATCAACGATGCCATGGTCGCGCCGGCACCGCGGTTCGCAGAACTCGCGGCCGGCATCCGCACCCGCCTCGCCGGACGATTGTTCGTCGCACACAACGCCGGCTTCGATTATGGCTTCCTGCAGCGCGAATTCGCGCGGCTGGGGGGGGCCGGCTTTGTCGCTCCGGTGCTGTGCACGGTCAAGCTCTCGCGGCGCCTGTATCCCGAACACGGCCGACACAATCTCGATGCGCTGATCGCGCGTCACGGCCTCGTCGTCGGCGCGCGACATCGGGCGCTGGGCGATGCGCGTGCGCTCCATCAGTTCTGGCAGCGCGCCTGCGCCGAGCACGCGCCCGCCGCACTCGATGCCGCCGTCACGGCCGTCATGGCCGGGCCGAACCTGCCGCCGCATCTCGACCCACGCGAACTCGCCGAACTGCCGGAACATCCGGGCATCTATCTGTTCTACGATGCGGACGAACGGCTGATCTTTGTCGGCAAGGCGAAAAACCTGCGCGCGCGCGTACTCGCCCACTTCGGACGCAAACAGGCGTCGGCCGGAAACCGTCTCCTCATCGAACGTCTGCGTCGGATCGAGGCGCAAGCGGCCGGCGGCGAATTGGGCATGGCGCTGATGGAGGCGACGCTGATCGCGCGCCACGGACCGGAATTCAATCGTGCGCCACGCGTAGACCCGCACGCGGATCGGGCCACGGCCCAGGCCTGGGCGCATTCCGGTCCCGCCTGCCTGATCGAGGGGCCATATGTACACGTCGTCGATGAATGGTGTTACCTCGGCAGCGCGCTCTGCGAACGCGAACTGAGCTCGCTGGTCGACTCGGCCGAGCGCCGTTTCGACCGACCGGTCTATCGGCTGCTGCGCGCAGCCTCGGCGGGTTTTCGCCCGCTGCGCGCCTACGACGAGCTGGTACGATGCGGCTGAGACGAAGGCGGAGTGCGATCGATGTGCAGGCCGGCGACGACTCGTCCCGCTTGCCATGACCGCATCCGAATTTTCCAATCCCGAACAGGCGCGTGCGCGCTTCCGCCTGCGCGTCGTCGTCGCCGGCGGCGTCGTGCTGGCCGGGTTTCTCGTGTTGCTGACACGCTTCGTCTTTCTGCAGGTGGTGCAGCACGACTACTATTTCACGCGCGCCGAAGACAACCGCATCACGCTCTTGCCGGTGGTGCCCAACCGGGGCCTCATCCTGGATCGAAATGGCGTCGTCCTCGCCCGCAACTACTCGGCATATACGCTGGAGATCACGCCCGGCAAGGTGCCCGACCTGGATGCCATGATCGATGCATTGTCGTCGGTGGTGACCATCGAAGCCCGCGACCGGAAACGTTTCCGCAGGCTGCTCGAAGAGAGCAAGAATTTCGAATCGCTGCCCTTGCGCACCCGTCTGAGCGATGAGGAAGTCGCGCGCTTCGTCGCTCAGCGCTACCGTTTCCCGGGTGTGGACATCAAGGCACGCCTGTTTCGCCAGTATCCCCAGGGCGAGCTTGGCTCGCATCTCCTGGGCTATATCGGCCGCATCAGCGATCGCGACCTGGCCAGGCTCGAGGCCGAAGAACTGCTTTCCGCCTACAAGGGCACCGAGCACATCGGCAAGTCGGGGCTGGAGCAGAGTTACGAGCGGCAACTCCATGGCCAAACCGGCTTCGAGCAGGTGGAGATCGACGCCGGTGGCCGCGCGGTGCGCACGCTTGCCCGAAGCCGTCCGATTCCCGGCAACAACCTCATGCTGAGCGTGGACGCCGGCCTGCAGGCCGTCGCGGAACAGGCATTCGGCGACCGCCGCGGCGCGCTGGTCGCGATCGAACCGCAGACCGGGGGCATCCTCGCCATGGTGTCGCGACCCAATTTCGACCCCAATCTGTTCGTCGACGGCATCGGCTCCCAGGACTGGGCCGAACTGAACAACTCGCCGGATCATCCGATGCTCAACCGCGCACTGAACGGAGCCTATCCGCCCGGCTCCACGTTCAAGCCATTCATGGCGCTCGCCGCGCTGACACTGGGCAAGCGCACCCCCACACAGGCGATCAGCGACCCCGGCTATTTCCAGTTCGGCGGGCACCGCTTCCGCGACGACAAGAAGGGCGGGCACGGGCTGGTCGACATGCACAAGTCCATCGTCGTGTCCTGCGACACCTATTACTACGTCCTGGCGAACGATCTGGGCATCGAATCGATCGCCGCGTTCATGGCACAGTTCGGATTCGGCGCGAAGACCCAGGTGGACATCGAGGGCGAGTCCGTGGGCGTGCTGCCTTCTCCGGACTGGAAGAAGCGCCGCTTCCGGCAACCGGAACACCAGAAATGGTACCCCGGTGAAACCATCTCCGTCGGCATCGGCCAGGGCTACAACGCCTATACACCGATACAGCTCGCGCAGGCGGTCGCCGTGCTCGCCAATGACGGAGTGATGTTTCGTCCCCATCTCGTGCGCTACGTGGAGAACGTGAACACGGGTGCCCGGCGAGCCATCGAGCCGGAGCCCATGCGCCGCATTGCGCTCAAGCCGGAACATCTGCAGGTCATCAAGCAGGCCATGGTCGACGTCAACGTGGCCGGCACCGGCGCGCGCGCCTTCGCCGGAGCCGAATACGTCTCGGCCGGCAAGACCGGCACGGCGCAATTGTTCTCGCTGAAAGGCGCCGAATATCGCGAAGGCGGCACCCACGAGCGCCTGCGCGATCACGCGCTGTTCATCGCGTTCGCCCCGGCCGAGGCGCCGCGCATCGCGCTCGCGGTGCTGGTCGAGAATGGCGGCTTCGGCGCCCGCGCCGCGGCGCCGGTCGCGCGCCAGGTATTGGACTACTATCTGCTGGGCAAGAAGCCCGGCAGCGCCGCCGGCGAGGACGACAGTGCGAGCGACAGCAATTAAGCTCGCGCGGCGCCTTTTCGGCGTGCTCGACCCGGCCCTGCTGACCATCACCAGCCTGTTGTTTCTGTATGCGCTGGTCGTGCTGGGGAGCGCAACCCATGATTTCCCGTCTCGCTTCCAGGCGCACATCGTCAACACCATCGTCGCGCTGCTGCTCATGCTTGCCGTGGCGCAGATTCCCCCGCAGAAGCTGATGCGCCTGGCGCCGCCCGCGTATCTGTTCGGTCTGCTCCTGTTGATCGCGGTCGCCCTGTTCGGGGAGGTGTCCAAGGGGGCACGGCGATGGCTGGATCTCGGTGTCACGCGCATCCAGCCCTCCGAAATGATGAAGATCGCCGTGCCGATGATGCTCGCCTGGTATTTCCAGCGCCGTGAGGGCGTGCTGCGCATCCGCGACTTCCTGTTCGCCACGGCAATACTGTGCGTGCCCCTGGCGCTGATCGTGCGTCAGCCCGATCTGGGCACGGCGGTACTGGTGCTGGCAGCGGGCTTCTTCGTGCTGTTTTTCGCCGGATTGTCATGGAAGCTGATCATCCCTGCCAGCCTGGTCGGACTCGCCGGCATCGTCGCCCTGATCGGGTTCGGCGGCCCCGCCTGCGAGTCGGATGCGCCCTGGCCGGGACTCAAGGACTATCAGAAACACCGCATCTGCATGCTGCTCGACCCGTCGGCCGATCCGCTGGGGCGGGGCTTTCATACCATCCAGGCCACGATTGCGGTGGGCTCGGGCGGCGTGCTCGGCAAGGGCTGGCTCAAGGGAACACAGACGCATCTGGAGTTCATCCCCGAGCGCCATACCGACTTCGTGTTCGCCGTGCTCGCCGAAGAATTCGGGCTCGCCGGCATCGTCGTCCTGCTCGCCTTGTATCTCGCGCTGATCGGACGCGGGCTCGCCATTGCACTGAATGCCAGCAGCCTGTTCGCCCGCCTGCTGGCCGGCAGCATCACGATGATGTTCTTCACCTATGCGTTCGTGAACATGGGCATGGTGACCGGCATCCTGCCCGTGGTCGGGGTACCGTTGCCGTTCCTGAGCTACGGCGGCACGGCGCTCGTGACCCTTTGCCTCGGCTTGGGTATGCTCATGAGCATTCAGCGTCATCGAGCGCTGTTGCCCAGTTGATATTTTTCGAGCCCGACATGCCCTTTCGTGTGTCATCGGTCGCATTGCAGTGCCTGACGCGAACCGCGCTCTGTGCGGCCGGCGGCTGCATGCTGCTCGCCGCCTGCGCGACGGTGCCGAGCTCGACCGGCGGTGCACGTGAGCCGGAGCGGGTCGCCGCGCTGCCTGCCGAGCCTGCGGCCTCGCCACCGCCGCCGCGGAGTTCGGCGCCGGCATGGCCGCGGCGCGGCGCCTACTATCAGGACGATGGCCCGGGGGACAGCCCGCCCGCCAATCTGGACGACATCCCCGATGCCGAACCACGCATCGAGCCGCTCCACCCCCGGGCGAACAACCCCTATGCCGTGCTCGGGCAGAACTTCGTGCCGGCACAGGGCCTGCGCCCGTTTCGTCAGCGCGGCATCGCGAGCTGGTATGGGCGCAAGTTCCATGGCCAGCGCACGTCCAGCGGCGAGCCCTACGACATGTACGCGATGACCGCGGCGCACCCGACCCTGCCCATCCCGAGCTACGCGCGCGTCAGCAATCCGGGCAACGGTCGCTCGGTCGTGGTCCGCATCAACGATCGCGGCCCGTTCCTGCACGGACGGGTCATGGATCTGTCCTACACGGCGGCGCACAAACTCGGCATCGCCGCGGTCGGCAGCGGCCTCGTCGATGTCGAGAGCATCGTGCCTCTGGACGCGAGCGAGACATCGGCCGACCGGCGCCATCGCATGCAGAGCCGCAAGACCATGCAAGCCTCGCGTCGCACCGAGCCCGATGGCGTCCGCGTCAGTGCAACGAAGGCCTCGCCTCCCGAGTCACCGGCGGTGGCCGACGACCCGCTGATGGCGCTGGTCCGCGAGCAGTCATCCGACCCACCCACGGCGGCGCGCGCCCGAGCCGAGCCCGATGCATTGCCGAAACCGGCCGATGGCGGGCATTTCCTCCAGTTCGCGGCGTTTCGCAGTGCGGACAATGCCGAAAGCCTGAAAGCGCGGCTCGCCCGAGAGCTCGAGCGCTTCAGCGCACTGGACGGGCTCGCACGGCTGGGTGAGCGCCTGCGGGTGCGCGCCGAAGCCGGGCTCTACCGTCTGCATCTGGGACCGTTCTCGAGCCGCGAGGCTGCGCTTGCCGCGGCCGAGCAGCTGAAGCGCGACGCGGCGCTGGAGGCGCGTGTCTGGCCTCGCTGAGCGGCCGACCTGATGCGGGGCCGCTCTTCTTGATTCGCGGCCACGCTGCGAACGCGCCGCCCCGGGTTGTGAGCCGCTGAAAGCATGGAGCGGGTGCAGGGAGCGGAGCACCCGGACCATTGTTTGGAAACAAGCGCCTTCTCGAACTGACTCTTCACGCCCGAGCGGATCCGAGAAGTGGGGTGGATGCGAGGTCGGCGTACGAAGGCTGTACGAGCGAAACAAGGGGTTGGTGGAAGTTGGCGGGGGTTGTGCCTCGTGCTCACCGTCGGCCGGCTCGCTGCGAAGCGCGTGTGACGAGGGGGGTCACATCGGTGCACATCGGGGTCAGACACATCGAGAAGGCACATCGGGGCCAGATACGATTACCGGTTCCTGTACCGACCCCATTCCTTTCCCGCGCGCTGGCCTACGGATGATCCAGCAGACTGCCCACGCCGTGCCCGCTGCGGCCGAGGCGCTGCGGGGGCTTGGGAGAAGCGGGATCGATCATCCGGAAAACTTTAGGTCGTCTAACTCCGA
>JAJVIJ010000047.1 GCA_022072095.1 Rhodocyclaceae bacterium | reverse complement strand
CTGGACCAGTCCAAACCAGCCCAAACCAAATATATTCCTATTAAACCCGGTCCGGGCGGAGGAGACTCGCTGAAATGATTGACCGGTGGCAGTCGGTCGATGAAATCGCCGAATACCTCGGCGTGAGTAAGGACACCGTCTAGCGTGCTGGTCTATGCCGGCGACACTGGCGACAAGTGGGGTTACTTCGATGCGCCCTTGCTGGCCGACTTGGGCGTGGATGTGGATTTGCACGGCAAGATGCCCGACGTGGTGTTGCACTACACCGCAAAAAACTGGCTGCTGCTGGTCGAGTCCGTGACCAGTCACGGCCCGGTCGATGGCAAGCGTCATGACGAGCTGGCGAAGCTGTTCGCCGGATCGACCGCCGGCCTGGTCTATGTGACCGCCTTCCCGAACCGGGCCATCATGAGCCGCTATCTGGGCGACATTGCCTGGAAAACCGAAGTGTGGGTGGCCGATGCCCCGTCGCACCTGATACACTTCAACGGAGAGCGGTTTCTCGGGCCTTACCCGCCGGATAACGAAAGCAAGGCGTGAAGCGGGACGCCACCACGGGGCTTATCGAAACGCTCCACTCTTCCCCTCACTCCAGAAAGGCAGACCGCGAGCGACCCCAATGTCGTTGGGCTACACCCGCAGTTCTCCACGCCCCCGGCTATCGTCCTGGCTGTGGCTACAACACCCTACCTCACGCATACCCCTCCTGCTCCAGCAATGCCCGCTTGCGCTCCAACCCGCCCGCGTAGCCGGTGAGCGCGCCGCCGGCGCCGAGCACGCGGTGGCAGGGCACCACCACCGACACCGGATTTCGCCCCACGGCAGCGCCCACCGCGCGTGCGGCCGCAGGTTTGCCGATGGCGCGGGCGAGTTCGCCATAGCTGCAGGTGCGGCCCGCGGGAATGCGCAGCAGCGCCTGCCACACGGCACGCTGAAAGGGTGTGCCCAGCAGGTCGAGCGGTAGCTGGAAATGTGCCAGCGTGCCGGCGAAGTAGCGCTGCAATTGCAGGGCCGCTTCGCGCAGCAGCGGGTCGTCGCCATCGTGCGGTGCGGGCAGTTCGCCGGGATGGTGCTGCTGGCCTTCGAACCACAGGCCGGCCAGTCCGCGGGCGGTGCGCGCGAGGCGCACGCGGCCGAGCGGTGTGTCGATCAGCGCCTGCGCGGTGCAGGCGGTGGCGCGGGTGCTCATTGGTCGGTCTCCAGGCTGTTCCATAGGCGCAGCACGGCGTAGGCACGCCACGGCCGCCAGGTTTCGGCACGCGCATCGGCGCCGCGTTGATTCGCAGTGCCGAACCGGCGCTGCATGGCCTTCAGCACGGCGATGTCCTTGGGCGGGAAGGCATCCGGCCAGCCGAGCGCGCGCATCGCGATGTAGTGCGCCGTCCAGGGCCCGATGCCGGGCAGTTCGCACAGCGCGGCGATGAAGTCCTCGGGCGCGGCGGGCGGCGCCATCAGCGGCTCCAGGTCCGGCCAGGCCTTGGCCAGCGCGATCAGCGCCGCGGCGCGCTGGCGCACGATGCCGAGGCCAGCCACGTCTGCGAGCGTGGCAGCGGCGAGTTGCTCCGGCGCGGGAAACCGATGCGCGAGGTCGGTCCAGGGCGTGACCGCGGGTTCGCCGAAGCGGGCGACCAGCCGGCTCGCCAGCGTCCGCGCCGCGGCGACGGTGATCTGCTGGCCGAGCACCGCGCGCACGGCCAGTTCGAAGGCATCGAGGCTGCCCGGCAGGCGGATGCCCGGCGCGCCGGGCAGGTCGATCAGTGCCGCGTCGATATGGACCGGTGCGGCATCGAGATCGAGCCAGCGGCGCACGGCGGCGACCACGCGGGCACTCGCCCCGGCCAGCGTGGGCGCAAAGCGCAGTCGCACCCGGTTCCGCGCGGAATCGAAGCTCGCCTCGATCCAGCCGGCCTCGCGCGCAATGGCCCCGGGGCGCAGCGTGCGCCGCAGGGCCAGCGAGCCGACCGTTTCGATGCCGGGAATGGCGCGCTGGGCAAAGAAGCGCAGCAGGGTCGCGTGATCGAAGGGCGCGCGGTAGCCGAGCGCGATGGTCACCGCATCGGCCGCCTCGCTCGCCGGAAATTCGCGTTCAGTGGCGCCGCGCAGGCGGCTCGGGCTCATGCGGTAGCGCGCCACGAACGCCGCATTGAAGCGGCGCAGGCTGCGAAAACCGGCGGCGAGCGCCACCTGGGCCACCGGCATGGCGCTGTCGGTCAGCAACTGCTTGGCCAGCAGCAGGCGGCGCGTCTGCAGGTACTGCATCGGCGTCACGCCATGCTCGTCCACGAAGATGCGGCGCAGGTGGCGGTCGCTGACGCCAAGGCGCGCGGCCAGTGGGGCCAACGTGGCAGCATCGCCGCTGCCGATCTGCACATTCAGCGCGTGTGCGGCCTGCTGGGCCAGGGTGCGCGAGGCGTCCATCAGGCTCCACGGCAGGCCAGCGCCGGGCGCGATCTCCGGGCGGCACTTCAGGCACGGTCGAAACCCGGCTGCCTCGGCCTGCGCCGGCGTTGTGAAGAAGCGGCAGTTGCGGCGCTGCGGCGTGCGCACGCGGCAGATCGGCCGACAGTACACGCCGGTGCTGGTCACCCCGACGAACAGCTGGCCGTCGAAGCGCGCATCGCGCGCGGTGAGGGCCTGATAGGCAGCATCCGGATCGAGTCTTCTCATGCCCGCCATCATAGGCCGGCGTTGCCGCGGCGCTCGCCGTTTTCGGACATGCCCTTTCCGGGCCACCGTCGTCGCGCAGCCTGCGTTCCGCGGCGATTTTCACGATCACTCGCGGGGCCTGGCAGTGCGTACGAGAACCTTGAGGAATCGGGAGTGGACGATGCGAGAACCGTGTTCGACGTTCTTCCCTGTGGAGGGCACGGCGTGGACTTGTATCGGCACCGCGTTCTCCAATACCGCTGATTGTTGTCCAGTGCTCCGCTCGAGGATACTTCCGCTGCCTCGCGGGTGCACGAACTGAGCCTGCAAGGAGGTCCTTGGAAGCGCTGCGATGTGAATGTTGAAAAAGTACCCAACTCTTTATAGAATCACCCGCTTTTTCTCGCCGTCCATCCGGCGGCATTTCCAGGAAACGTCCTTGCCCCACCAATGGCGCAGTTGGGGGGCTTGATCCGTAACAGGGTTTATCCGAAAGGGGCTCGCGTGCGACATTATGAAATGGTATTGATTGTGCATCCCGATCAGAGTGAGCAGGTTCCCGCCATGGTGGACCGCTATCGCACACTGATCGCAGGCCAGGGTGGCGTGATCCATCGGCTCGAGGATTGGGGACGGCGTCAGCTTGCGTATCCGATCCAGAAAGTTCACAAGGCGCATTACGTGCTGATGAATGTCGAGTGTGCCGGTACGACGCTGGCTGAAATCGAACATGCCTTCAAGTTCAACGACGCGGTGCTGCGGCACCTGATCATTCAGGTCAAGCGTGCGGTGAGCGACCCTTCTCCGATGATGAAGGAAGAAAAGTCCCGGTCGCTGTTGGCGAAGCCCGAGGCGGAGCCGGCTCAGCCTGTCGCGGACGAGGTTGCCGCGAGCGCGGCTTCCTGAATCGGTTGCACGCGACGAACGACTGTCGGCTGAGCGGGGATTTGATCGAAACCGAGCCCTTGCGCTACTCGCCGGCACGCGTGCCGGTGTGGAGCGGGCGCATCGCCCATCGCTCCAGACAGGTGGAGGCAGGTATCGGGCGTGATGTGGCCTGCCAGGCAGAGGTGGTCGCGGTCGGGGAGATGGCGGTGCAGCTCGCGACGGTACCCTTGGGAAGTCGGCTCGCATTGAGGGGCTTCTTGGCGCCTCGTCGCCGCGGCGGTCGCGCGCTCGCGTTGCACGTGAACGCAATCGAAGCAGTTGGTGAAATCGATACTGAAGGAGTTTGATCATGGTGGTAGCGCGTCGTCCCGGCGGCAAGGCCGGTTTCAAGAAGCGTGATGACAAGGGTGGCCGCGGCCTGTTCAAGCGGCGCAAGTTTTGCCGGTTCAGTGCGGAAAAGATCCATGAGATCGATTACAAGGATGTCGATCTCCTCAAGGATTTCATCACCGAGACCGGAAAGATCATGCCCGCTCGATTGACCGGTACGCGTGCGCGCTATCAGCGCCAGCTGTCCACGGCGATCAACCGTGCCCGCTTCCTGGCGCTGATGCCTTATTGCGACCGTCACTGAGGGGTCGAGATGGAAATCATTCTGATGGAGCGGGTCGCAAATCTGGGTGACCTCGGTGATGTCGTCAAGGTGCGTGCGGGCTACGCACGCAATTTTCTGATTCCCAAGGGCAAGGCGCAGCGGGTGACGGCTGCGAACCTCGCGCTGTTCGCGCAACGGCGCGCCGAACTGGAACAGGCGCAGCAGGCCCGGCGTGCGGCGGCGGAGGGCTTGAAGGAGAAGCTCGAAGGCCTCACGGTGCGGATTGCCCGGAAAGCCGGCGAGGACGGCAGACTGTTCGGTTCGGTGAGCAACTTCGACATCAGTGACGAGCTGGCGAGCCAAGGCTTCGATATCGAGCGCTCCGCTGTGCGCATGCCGCTGGGGCCCTTGAAAGCGACGGGGGATTACCCGGTCGAAGTGGCGATACTCTCCGACGTCGTCACGACCATCAACGTGTCGGTCGTCCCCGAGTAGCGGTCCGGTCTGGCCGGCCGGGTGCTCCCGGCTGGCGCGCGTCATCCCCACGGCAAGACCGGGTCCCTGCGCCTGCGGGCGAAGGCGAGTGGGCCGCGAGGTGTCCGTCGATGCCCATCGCGTCCGGTCGACGTGTTGCCGACATGGCTACATCGGAGGCAACGGCCCCCGCCACGTCATTCACGCGTTATCCACAGGATTTCCCCAGGTTGTTCCATCGCGAAGCCTGTAACTTCTCGGTAAACTTCGGCATCCGCGGTCGGCATGGGTGAACGATGACGATGGAAATGATTCGGGGTTCGGCAACGCGCAGCCTCGGGGGCTGGATCTCGAATATCGACGAGCTGCCTGCCGGTACCTGGCTGTACGTGATCGGGCGCGTCGAACGTGTCACGCTCGATATGCCATGTGTCGTGTTTCTCGATCGACAGGCGGAGGCCTCGCTGTCGGCTGTCGACGGCTCGGCAAATCCCTTGAGGATATTCATGCGTCGTGAGCAGCTGCTTGCCGTGATGGACGACCTGCGTCGTCGGGTCGGAGAGTTTTCGTCGGAGCAGCTGGAAGTGGCCATGACCCATTTCTGGCTGTTCGACCGTTATCTGGATTCCGTGCGCGAAGCCAGGGTGGACTATTTCGCTCCGCAGCACTGAGCAACCCCAGCGCGAGAGCGTCGTCGCGGGCTGGTGGACGCTCGCTGCATCGGCAACCCCGATGCGGAAGTCAGATGTCAATTCCGAGGCGGTCATGCCTGATTCCGAAATTTCGGCCATAAAACTGCCGCCGCACTCGATCGAATCCGAACAGTCCCTGATAGGCGGGCTGCTGCTGGACAACGCGGCCTGGGACCGGATCGCGGATGTCGTGCGCGAAGCCGACTTTTACAGCGACGATCATCGGCGGATATTCAGACATATCGGGCGACTGCTGGAACAGGGGCGGCCGGCAGACGTCATCACCGTCTTCGAAGCGATCAAGAATGCCGGGGAAGTCGAGGCGACCGGCGGACTTGCATACCTCAGCGAGATCGCCAACAACACGCCCTCGGCGGCGAGCGTGCGCCGCTATGCGGAGATCGTGCACGAGCGTGCGCTGTTGCGCCGTCTGGTGGCGGCCGGGGATGAAATCGCTGCCTCGGCGCTGAGCCCCCAGGGCCGGGAAGCCAAGGCGCTGGTCGATCAGGCCGAAGCAAAGATCTTCGAGATCGCGGAACTGGGCATGCGCGCCGGTCAGGGCTTCGTCGACCTCCAGAGCCTCGTCGACCAGGCCATGGAGCGCATCACCCATTTGTCCGAGCGCCCGGAAGGCTCCGAGGTGACCGGTCTGCCGACCGGTTTTCGCGATCTGGATACGAAAACGGCCGGGCTGCAGGCCGGCGACATGATCATCGTGGCCGGCCGGCCCAGTATGGGGAAGACCGCGTTTGCCCTGAATATCTGTGAGCACGTGGCGGTCGACCTGAAGCTGCCGGTGGGAATTTTCAGCCTGGAAATGCCGGGCTCGCAACTCGCTTTGCGCTTCATGTCGTCGGTCGCACGCATAGACCAGCAGCGTTTGCGCTCCGGGCGGCTGACCGATGTCGACTGGCAGAATCTCGCGCGGGCGTTCGAGATACTTCATGACGTGCCCATATACGTTGATGAGACACCGGGGCTGTCGATCACCGACTTGCGCGCGCGTGCGCGCAGGCTGTACCGGCAGTGCGGCCGTCTCGAGCTGCTCGTCGTCGATTATCTGCAACTGATGTCGGTCTCTCGTCCGGGCGAGAATCGGGCCACCGAGATTTCGGAAATTTCGCGATCGCTGAAGGCGCTGGCCAAGGAGCTGAGTGTGCCGGTGATCGCACTTTCGCAGCTCAACCGGGATCTGGAAAAGCGGCCGAACAAGCGCCCCGTCATGTCGGATTTGCGTGAGTCGGGCGCAATCGAGCAGGATGCCGATCTGATCCTGTTTCTTTACCGTGACGAGGTCTATAACCCGGATTCGCCGGAAAAGGGGCTCGCGGAAATCATCATCGGCAAACATCGGAATGGCCCGACCGGCATGGTGCCGCTCACATTCCTGGGTGAGCAGACCAAGTTCGTGAACGCTGCCAGGCCGGGGCAATACTGACGCGCATGCCGCCGACAGGTGCGACTCGCCGCAGACCTGCCGGCGATGACCTTTCGGATAGAATCGGGTTTTCCGCCGCATAGACGCAATGGCCAAATACGTTTTCGTGACGGGCGGTGTCGTGTCGTCCCTGGGCAAGGGCATCGCGGCTGCGTCCCTCGGCGCGATTCTCGAGTCGCGCGGTATTCGGGTCACCCACCTCAAGCTGGACCCGTATATCAATGTCGATCCGGGCACCATGAGCCCGTTCCAGCACGGCGAGGTGTTCGTGACCGAAGATGGTGCCGAGACCGATCTCGATCTGGGGCACTACGAGCGCTTCACGCAGTGCCGCATGACCCGGCGCAACAACTTCACGACCGGCCAGATCTATGACAGCGTGATCAAGAAGGAGCGGCGCGGCGAATACCTGGGCAAGACCGTCCAGGTGATCCCGCACATCACCGACGAGATCAAGTTGTATGTCGAGCGTGGTGCCGGCGACGCCGACGTCGCCATCGTCGAGGTGGGCGGCACGGTCGGCGATATCGAGTCCCTGCCGTTTCTGGAAGCGATCCGGCAGATGAGTATCGAGAAGGGGCGTCAGAACACCTGCTTCATCCATCTGACGCTGATTCCGTGGATCGCCACGGCCGGCGAGCTGAAGACCAAGCCGACGCAGCATTCGGTCAAGGAGTTGCGCGAGATCGGCATCCAGCCCGACGTGCTGCTGTGCCGGGCCGATCGCCCCATTCCGGTCGAGGAACGCCGCAAGATCGCACTTTTCACCAATGTCCAGCCCGAGGCGGTGATCTCCCTCGAGGATTCGGACAGCATTTACCGGATTCCGATCCTGTTGCACGATCAGATGCTCGACGAGATCGTCTGCCATCGCCTGAACATACTCGCGCGTGCGGCCGACTTGAGTGCCTGGAAGGGGCTCATCGAGGCGATGAACCATCCGCAACACCATGTGGATCTGGCGTTTGTCGGCAAGTATGTCGATCTCACCGAGTCCTACAAGTCCTTGACCGAGGCCCTGGTGCACGCCGGTATTCATACGCGTACGGAGATCAAGGTCCATTACATCGACTCCGAGGAGCTGGAAGCCGGCCCGGAAGCGGTTGCGCAGGCACTGGCCGGTATGGATGCCGTGCTGGTTCCGGGGGGGTTCGGGCGCCGCGGCGTGGAGGGAAAGATCGCCGCGATCCGTCATGCGCGTGAGCAAGGACTGCCCTATCTCGGCATTTGTCTGGGGATGCAGTTGGCCGTGGTCGAGTTTGCGCGTCATGTCGCTGGCATGGCCGGTGCGCACAGCACCGAATTCGATCCGGCCACACCCTACCCGGTGATCGCGCTGATCACCGAGTGGGTCGGTCACGACGGTCGCGTGGAGCGTCGCGATGCCGACGCGAATCTGGGTGGCACCATGCGTCTGGGGGCGCAGTACTGCGATCTGTTGCCTGACAGCCTCGCGCGCCGGATCTACGGCAGCGATGTCATTTGCGAGCGCCACCGGCATCGCTACGAAGTGAACAACGATCTGCTGCCGCGACTCGTCGAAGCGGGCCTCCATGTGGCGGGCCTGTCGCGCGACCCGGAGGCGCCGCTGTGCGAGATGGTCGAACTGCCCGATCACCCTTGGTTCGTCGGCTGCCAGTTCCATCCGGAATTCACCTCTTCTCCGCGAGCCGGGCACCCGCTGTTCAACGCCTTCGTGCGTGCAGCGCTGGCCTATCGGTGCTCGACCGATCGCCGCCCCCAGGCCGCTGCGACCGGGCCATCGACTAGCGTCGCGGCGTCATCGGCGGGCTGAGGCGTGACTCATCCGGGGCGGCAATGAATCTCTGTGGCTTTCAGGTCGGAATTGGACAACCACTGTTTCTGATCGCCGGGCCTTGCGTGATCGAGTCGCGTGAACTGGCGCTCGATACGGCTGGCCGGCTCAAGGAAGTCGCCTCGCGGATCGGCCTGCCCTTCATCTACAAGTCGTCGTATGACAAGGCCAATCGCACGTCTGCGCAGAGCTTCCGCGGCCTGGGCATGAGTCGAGGCCTGGCGATACTTGCCGATGTCAGGCGCCTGATCGGCGTACCCGTGCTCACCGATGTACATGCGCCGGACGAGGTCGATGAGGTGGCCAGCGTCGTCGATGTCTTGCAGACACCGGCCTTTCTGTGTCGGCAGACCGACTTCATCCAGGCGGTGGCCGCGACCGGAAAGCCCGTCAATATCAAGAAGGGACAGTTTCTCGCGCCGGAGGACATGCGCAATGTCGTGGACAAGGCACGCGTGGCCAACGGCGGCGCGGACAACCTGATGGTCTGCGAGCGTGGCGTGTCGTTCGGCTATCACAACCTGGTATCCGACATGCGCTCGCTGGCGATCATGCGGGCGACCGGTTGCCCGGTGGTGTTCGATGCCACCCACTCCGTGCAACTGCCGGGCGGGCAAGGCCACCGCAGCGGCGGCCAGCGACAGTTCGTGCCGGTGCTGGCGCGGGCCGCGGTGGCGGCCGGCGTCGCCGGCATTTTCATGGAAACGCATCCCGACCCCGAGCAGGCCATGTCCGACGGGCCGAATGCCTGGCCGCTGGATCGCATGGAATCGTTGCTGCGTGGCCTGGTCGAGCTCGACCGCTCGGTCAAACGACATGGTTTCCCGGAAGCCGAATTTTTCCAACCAGAACAGGTCATCCCATGAGTGCAATCGTTGATGTCGTCGCGCGTGAAATTCTGGATTCACGAGGCAACCCCACCGTCGAGGCCGATGTCTTGCTCGAATCCGGCGTCATGGGACGCGCGGCCGTACCTTCCGGCGCTTCGACCGGTTCGCGCGAAGCGATGGAGCTGCGCGACGGTGACAAGCATCGATATCTGGGCAAGGGGGTACTGAGTGCGGTCGAGAACGTCAATACCGAAATTTCCGAGGCCATCATCGGCTTGGACGCCGAGGAGCAGGCTTTCATCGACCGCACGCTGATCGATCTGGACGGCACCGAGAACAAGAAGCGCCTGGGTGCCAACGCGCTGCTCGCGGTTTCGCTCGCGGTGGCCAAGGCCGCGGCGGACGAGGCGGGTCTGCCGCTATACCGCTATTTCGGTGGCTCGGGGCCGATGAGCATGCCGGTGCCGATGATGAATGTGATCAACGGCGGCGCCCATGCCAACAACAGTCTGGACATTCAGGAGTGCATGATCATGCCGGTTGGCCAGACTTCGTTTCGCGAGGCTTTGCGCTGCGGTACCGAGGTCTTCCATGCGCTCAAGAAGCTCGTCGACAAGAAAGGCTATCCGACCACCGTGGGGGATGAAGGTGGCTTTGCGCCCAACGTTGCCAATACCGACGAGGCGCTGCAACTGATCCTGGACGCCATCGACGCTGCCGGCTACACGCCTGGCGAAGATGTGCTGCTCGCGCTGGACTGCGCCAGCAGCGAATTCTACAAGGATGGCCACTACGTCTTGTCGGGCGAAGGGCTGAGCCTGAGTTCGGCCGCTTTTGCCGACTATCTGATGTCGCTGACGGACCGCTTCCCCATCGTCAGCATCGAGGATGGCATGGCCGAGAACGATTGGGCGGGCTGGAAACTGCTCACGGAACGCGTCGGTCGGCGCGTGCAGCTCGTCGGTGATGACCTGTTCGTGACCAACCCGAGAATCCTGCGCGAAGGGATCGATCAGGGCGTGGCGAATTCGATACTGGTCAAGATCAACCAGATCGGTACCTTGTCCGAAACCTTCGCGGCCGTCGAACTGGCGAAGCGTTATGGTTATACGGCAGTCATTTCGCATCGCTCGGGCGAGACCGAGGATTCGACCATCGCCGACATCGCCGTCGGGCTCAATGCGATGCAGATCAAGACCGGTTCCGCGTCGCGCTCGGATCGGATGGCGAAATACAACCAGCTGCTGCGCATCGAAGAGGATCTCGGCGATGTGGCGAGCTATCCCGGTCGCGAGGCGTTCTACAACCTCGGTCGATAGCCGTCACGATGCGCGCCCGCCTGCCGACGCTGATGCTGTTGGCGCTGCTGATTGCGTTGCAATACGCTTTCTGGATGGGAAAGGGCGGGTGGTATCACGGGCGCGAATTTGCACGTCAACTCGCGGAGCAGCGCGCGCAGAACCAGACGCTGGAGACCCGCAACGCCGGCTTGGTGGCCGAGGTGCGCGATCTGAAAAGCGGGCTGGATGCAATCGAAGAACGCGCCCGGCTCGAGCTCAATTTTGTCCGACCGGACGAAATCTTCGTGCAGGTGCCAAGGCATCCGTGATCAGCCGGCATTGGTCATAGCAACGCGATCGGGGCCGCACGCATGATCGAGGACTATCTGTTGCCGCTGGTCGCTGCGGTGGCCGGAGCCGTGCTTTGCGCGCTGGTATTGCGCGCCCGCATGGCCGTGCTCGAGGCACGGCGCGTGAGTGAGGCCGCGCAACACGGCGAGACGAGGGAAGCGCTGGCGCGCGCCGAGGCCCGCCTCGAACAACTGTCCAGCGCGCATGACGCCGCGGTCCAGGCGCGCGCCGTGCTGGAAGCCGAGGCCAAGCGCTTGCCCGAACTGTCCGCCCGCCTGGATGCACTGATGGCGGAACGCGAACGCCTGCTGCAGCGCAACGCGGAAATCGAGACCCTGCTGCACGCGGAACGCGAGGCTGCGAGGGAGAAGCTCGCGATCCTGAGCGAGGCCCGCGAGCAGCTCGCGCTACAGTTTCGCCGGATCGCGCAGGAGATCTTCGATGAAAAGAGCCGGGTGCTGCGCGAGGAAAGCCAGAACGGGCTCGGCCTGCTGCTCGAGCCGCTGAAAGAGCGCATCAAGGGCTTTCAGGAGAAGGTCGAGCAGGCTTACGTAACCGACACGCGCGATCGAAGCGCCATGGCCGAGCAGGTGCGTCAGTTGATGGAACTGAACCGTACGCTCAGCCAGGAAGCGCGCAATCTGACGCGGGCGCTCAAAGGCGAGCAGAAGACCCAGGGCATCTGGGGCGAACTCGTGCTCGAGCGGATACTGGAGTCCTCGGGTTTGCGCCGCGACCATGAATATCGGGTCCAACCGAGCTTTGGCCACGAGGCCGGAACGAGCCGTCCGGACGTCATCATCCAGTTGCCGGGTGAGCGGCAACTGGTCGTCGATGCCAAGGTTTCATTGATGGCGTTCGAGCGGCATGTACGCGCCGAGAACGAAGCTGAGCGGAACGCCGAGTTGCGCCGCCATCTCGACTCGGTGCGCGCGCACATGCGCGGCCTGGCCGAGAAGAACTATCAGAATCTGCCGGGCTTGACGACGCTGGACTGTGTGCTGCTGTTCATTCCCATCGAGCCGGCGTTCATGCTGGCCGTCACCCACGATCGCGAACTGTTCGATGATGCCTGGCGTCGCAATGTGCTGCTGGTCAGTCCGAGCACCCTGCTGTTTGTGGTACGGACCGTCGCGCAGTTGTGGCGTCAGGAACAGCAGAACCGCAACACTCAGGAAATAGCGCGCCGTGGCGCGGAGCTGTATGACAAATTCTGCGGTTTCGTTGCCGACATGGAAAAGCTTGGCGAGCGCCTGGAGCAGGCGCGCGATGCCTACGAGGCGGCGAGAGGCAAGCTGACTACGGGACGCGGCAACCTGGTTCGGCAGGCCGAGCTGTTGCGAGAGCTGGGGGTCAAGCCCACCAAGGCGCTGCCAAAGGGCGCACTGGAGCAGGCTCGGGAAGACGAACCGAGCTGAGCCGTGCCAGGCTCGGCGCAGCGATCAATTCAGTTCGAGAAATCGAGAGCCGGCCAGCATCCCGGCTGCGACCGCGGCGAAGCCGGGCCAGATCGCCTTGGCCAGCGGCATCTTGCCGACGACGGCTGCGAGCACGAACTTGAAGGTCAGATTGGCCGCTACCGCGAGCATGATGGCGCTCACCGCCGTCTCCGCGGTCAGACTGCCCAGCCCGAACATGCGCAGCACGCTGAGCGATATCGCATCGACATCGGTCATGCCGGAGACGACGGCGAGCGTGTACAAGCCGGATGTGCCGATGACGTCGTACAGCCAGGCCGCAGCCAACAACACCAGCGCGTAAATGGCGCCGAAGCCCAGCGCGGTCGGAATCTCGGTCGGGTTGCGCAGCTCGGGCAAGGCGGCCGAAAAGGTCTGCACATTGCGGCGGCCCAGCCACCAGGTCGCGAGCGCTCCTGCGGCCATCCCGGGCACGATCGCGGCGAGCACGCGCTGCCACAGGGGTGGCGCCAGCACGATGGCCAAGGCCCCCACGCGCGTGATCATCACCAGATTGGCGATCAGGATGATGCGCGACGAACTCGCCACGGCCGCCGGGGGCGAGCCACCAGGCAGGCCGGCCTGGCGAGCGTAGACGAGCGTGGTGGCGGTACTCGATACCAGCCCCCCGAGCAGGCCGACCCATAGCGGCCCGTAGGTATCGCGCGCCAGACGCAGCGCGGCGTAACCCGCCAGACTGATCCCGGATACCAATACCACCATGACCCAGATCTGGTGCGGGTTCAAGGCCTGATAGGGGCCCAGGCCGCGATCCGGAAGGACCGGCAGCACCACCAGCGACAGCACGGCGAACTGCAGTATCGAAATCAGATCGCGCGCCGACAGGCGCGCCGCGATACCGGACAACTCCGTCTTGAAATAAAGCAGGACGGTGCTGATGATCGCCAGGCTGACGGCGAGTTGCTGGTAGCCGAACCAGGCGGTTGCGCCGAGCGCGAAGCACAGCAAGAGCGCGATGACGGATGTGGTCCCCGGGTCATCCGGCGGCGGTTGCATGTGATAGGCGGCGATCATCAGCGCCGCGCAGGCCGCGAGTCCGGCGGCGAGCGGCCAGGGCGATGCGAGCCGCTCGGTGAGCAGCGCCATCAGGCAACCGAACGCGGCCGTGAGCGCGAAGGTGCGCAGGCCGGCACGCGCCGAGGGCTTGCGTTCCCGTTCCAGTCCCATCAGCAGGCCGATGGCTATGGCGAGTGCGAACCGCTCAAGTTGTTCGGGGAATTGGTCGTGCATGGAGGGATGGTACTCAACTTGGTGCGGATCGCAGACGGGAGCTCGGCTCTTCCCGGGCGAACCGGGTCGTCCGACCACCAACAGGTGGTACCGATCGAACAGTTATCGGGGTCATCGATTGATGAAAGCACTACAGGCAGGCAATTCGAAGCTTGGACGGTTCCAGATCCAATCTCTGCTAGGTCAGGGCGCGCAGAGCAAGGTTTATCTTTGCTTCGATCCACAGCTCGAGAGGGAGGTGGCGATCAAGACCGTTCATCTGCAGGCCGGATCGAAGCAGCGTGAGCAGCTATTGGCCGAGGCCCGAACCGTCAGCCGCCTGCGTCATCCGAACATCGTGCCGATCTTCGAGGCGGGGGAGGAGGGCGGTGATCCCTACCTGGTCTTCGAATACGTTCAGGGTGAGACCCTGGCGCAGCGGCTGGTCGGCACCGGACGTGTCACGGAAAGCATGGCGGTCGACTGGATGCTGCAGATTCTTGCGGCGCTGGGCCATGCCCATGCGAGTGGTGTCATTCACCGTGATCTCAAGCCATCCAATATCCTGCTCGACGGCCGGGGGGTGGCCCGGGTCATGGATTTCGGCATCGCCGCCCGGACCGGGGCTCGTGCGGGGCAGGGCGAGGGCGAACTTTACGGTACGCCGGCCTTCATGGCACCTGAATACATTTCGCACAATGCCATGGAGCCCGCCAATGACGTTTTTGCAGCCGGCGTGGTGCTGCACGAGCTATTGACCGGACGTCATCCATTCCCGGATCCGGATCCGATGCGCGTGATCTATCGGATCGCCCACGAAGATATCGTGCTCCCGGACGAGTTGCGTGACGGCCGTCTGCGCAAGATTATGGCGCGAGCGCTGGCCCGCGACACCGAGCAACGGTATCGCAGCGCTGCCGACATGTACGCCGAGCTGAAGCACTTTCGCGACGCGGTCGATGAGCCGTTTGTTCCCGAGGGCGGCGAGGCGGCTGCGGTGCAGTTCCTGCTGCGTCGCATGCGCTTGAAGAGCGATTTCCCGGCGCTCGGGGATGCGATCAGCGCCGTCAATCGACTCGCAGCGTCGGATACCGAAAACATCGCGGCACTGTCCGGGCAGATCCTCAAGGATTTCTCGCTGACCAACAAATTGCTGCGGGTGGTCAATACGGCCCACTATCGGCCCTACGGCGGTGGCCAGATCAGCACGATTTCACGGGCGGTTGCCGTGCTCGGATTCGACGCGGTGCGTTCCATCGCGATGTCACTGATTCTATTCGAGCATGTCGGCGACAAGGCGAATGCGCGCGAGCTGCAGGAGGCATTTCTGGAGGTCAATCTGGCCGGCATGCTCGCGCGTGGGCTGGCAGCGGCGACCGTGCCGCGCGCCGGCGAGGAGGCTTTCATCTGCACGCTGTTTTTTCGTCTGGGTGAACTGCTTGCACGATACTATCTTCCCGAAGAGGCACGAGAAATCGTCCGGCTGGTGCAGCGGGATCGAACTGACGCCGAGCGCGCCGCCAAGAAGGTGCTGGGGGTCGGGTTCGAGGATCTGGGTATTGCGGTCGCGCGCAGTTGGGGTTTCCCGGACATCATCATGCAGAGCATGCAACGCCTGCCGCAGGGTCCGGTTCGCGAGCCTGCGACGCACACCCAGCGTCTGCGGGTGCTGGCGAGCTGTGCCCATGAACTCGTCGACGCCGTATTGCAGGGCGATGCGGCGATAAGGGAGGTTTGCGAGCGCTACGAACGCGCGGTGGGCGTGAGCGCCGCGCGGCTCACGGAGACCATCGATCAAGCCAAGAAGCAACTGGCCGACTTCGCCGTGATCCTGGGCATCCGGCTCGCCGATTCAGGCTTAGGCCGCCGCTTGGGGGCAGCGGTCAGCCAGTCCGGGCCGACTGGCGAGACGCTGCCCGGTGCACTTCCGGATCGCGCGCCAGAGATGCTGGCGCAGTCCGATGGCACGAGCGGCCCGGATAGGCCGGTCGACGCCGCGGGGGCGTTGACGGCCGGCATTCAGGATGTCACCAACGCCTTGGTCGAGGGCATGTCCCTGAACGACATGTTCCGCATCGTGCTGGAGACCTTGTATCGGGCCCTGGCCTTCCGTCGCGTGCTACTCTGTGTTCGCGATCCCCGCAAGCGGATGATGATCGGACGTCTCGGGTTCGGTGACGGCGCCGACACCGTCATTCCTGGCTTTCGTTTTGCGCTGGACGGGGTCGATCTGTTCAACCTGGTCTTGAAAAAGGGCGCTGATCTCTTGGTTACCAATGCACACGAAGAGCCTGTCGTGCGGCGCGTACCGGACTGGTACAAGCGTGCCGTCGACGCCGAAACCTTCGTCTTGCTGCCGCTCGTGCATAAGAACAATCCGGTTGCGCTGATCTACGCCGACCGCGAGCGTGCCGGCGAAATCGTCATTGCCGAAAAGGAGCTCGCGCTCGTGCGCACGCTCCGCAATCAGGCCCTGCTCGCCATCCGACAAGCGTCTGCATGAGCGTGCGCCGTGTCGCGCTGGTCGTCGCCGCGGGCGCAGGAGCGCGCATGGGGGCATCGCTGCCGAAGCAGTATCGGCAGCTGGCCGGCCGGCCCTTGCTCGCGCATAGTCTGACGGCGTTGACGGCGCATGCGGGCATCGACGCCGTCTATGTGGTCCTTGCCCCGCGTGACACGGAGTGGGAGCCGTTTTCGGCGCGAGGCGAGTGGGGGCGTGCGCGGCCCCTGTTCTGCGGCGGGGAGACCCGGGCACGCAGCGTCGCGAACGGCTTGCGGATCTTGCAGGAGCTCGCCGGCGTCGCGGAACACGACTGGGTCCTCGTTCATGATGGCGCCCGACCATGCCTGGATGCAGTCCAGCTCGGGCGCCTGGTCGGCGAGGTCGCCGATGACCCCGTGGGGGGGATTCTGGCCGTGCCGGTGGCCGATACGCTGAAGCGCGGTGACGACGATCGGCGCATCACTGGTACCGTTTCCAGAGATCGTGTCTGGATCGCGCAGACGCCGCAGATGTTCCGGCTCGGCATCCTGCGTCGCGCGCTGTCCACGTCGCTGGACGTGAGCGATGAGGCCGCCGCGGTCGAAGCCCTCGGCATGAGACCGCTGCTCGTGCCATCGGACCCGGGCAACCTGAAAGTCACCTGGCCGGCGGACTTGTTGCTTGCCGAGCTCATCCTGCGTGCGCGGGAGGGCAGCGCATGTTGCGCATAGGCCAGGGGTTCGACGTGCATGCCTTGGTACCCGGCCGGCGGCTGGTGCTGGGCGGTGTCGAGATTCCCTTCTCGATGGGCCTGCTGGGGCATTCCGATGCCGATGTGCTGGTGCACGCAGTCACCGACGCCTGCCTGGGTGCGGCGGGACTGGGCGACATCGGCCAGATGTTTCCGGACACGAATCCGGATTACCGGGACGCCGACAGCCGAGCCTTGTTGCGCGCGGCGATGGCCTCTATCTCCGCGGCCGGCTTCCGCGTGCTGAATCTCGATGCGACGGTCATCGCCCAGGCGCCCAGACTGGCACCCCATGTGCCGGCGATGAAGGCCAATCTGGCGGCCGATCTGGGCCTCGACGCGCGGTCGGTCGGGATCAAGGGCAAGACCACGGAAAGATTGGGCCTGACCGGGCGCGGCGAGGGCATTGCGGCCATGGCCGTGGTCCTGCTCGAATGGTGTGCGCCGGAGCAGCCGTCGCGCTGAGTGCGTCGACCGTCTTGCGATCGTCGCGACCGATCAAGGTCGGGGCGCGGGTTGTCGCTAGAATAAGCGTCGAGTCGACGGCCGATGAAACCTGCCGGTTGATCGTTTCATACCCTGATTGCCATTCCTGCCTCACCCCTGCAGGCATGCGATCCGGTGCGATGCGCGTAGGCGCACCACGGATTACATATGAATTCGCAGGCGGACGAACAGAAACATCCAACGCGGTTTCCTGTCGAGGCCGAGGCGGGTTTGCACTTTCCGCGGCTGACGATCAACCGGAAATTCCTTACGGTGTTCGCTGCCCTGGCGGTGATCGGGGTGTCGAACTGGCTGGTCATCGATGCTGCGCTGTCCAGCCTCAGGGGTGCGGCCGCACTGGTCAATGTCATCGGCAGTATTCGCTGGATTAGCCAGCGCGCGCAACTCGACGCGTTCCGATTCGCGCAGGGTCAGGGTCGCGTGGGGGATGTCGAGGCCTTGCTGAGCCGGCTCGACGACACCATCCATGCCTTGTCGATCGGCGGCAGTGTGCGCGGGCTCGATGTGCCCGCGGCGCCCGGCTCATTGCAGTCAGACATCGAATTCTTGCGGCAAGCTTTCCTGAGCTATCGGCGCGCCGTGCGTGCAGTGCTCGACCACGTCGGCAGCGGTCGCGAGGTTGGGGAAGCCACGGAGACGATGTACGCGGCTGGCGACGACGTCTTGACGCGCGCGGACGGCCTTGCCGCAATGCTTAGTCGCCGGGTCGCAACGGTTGAGAGTAACTCCGCCTTCAATCTGAGACTGCTGGTGTCGCTCGATCTGATGTTGTTGATCGCTGCGATGATGGTACTTCGCGTCCATATCATGCGGCCACTGCAGGACCTGATGCGGGCGACCCAGCATTTCGCAAAGGGTGATTTCGATGCCCGTACACGTATCGATGCCGATGACGAGATCGGTGACCTGGCACGCACGTTTGACCGTATGGCCGAGGAAATTCAGCAAGACATGGGCCGCATAACCTCCCAGATGCGGGAGCTCGAGAAATCCGAGGCGCTGTTGAGCAAGGTGCTCGGAACCTTGCCGGTGGGTGTATGGGTGACCGACGACACAGGTCGTGTCGTCATCACAAATCTGGCCGGCCAACGCATCTGGGTGGGCCGAGACAATGCTTCGCTGGATCTGACCGCGCCACCGCTGGGATGGTGGGCCGAAAACGGCCAGCGCATAGAAGCCGGTGAGTGGCCTATCGAACGCGCCGTCCAGCGGGGACAGCCTTCAACCGGCGAGTCGATCCGTATTCGCTGCGACGACGGAAGCTTCAAGACCCTCCTCAGTTCGGCGGTACCGCTGCTCGGTGCGGAAGGAGAAATCGAGGGTGCGATCGTCGTCTATGAAGACATCACGGAACGGCAGCGGGCGGTGGCGGATCTGGCGATCAGCAAGGAGCTATTCCAGACTACCTTCGATCTGGCTGCTGTGGGTATTGCCTTGTACGACCTGTCAGGGTGCTTCTTGCGCGTGAACGGTGCCTTATGCCAGACGCTAGGCTACGAGGAATGCGAGTTGCTGCGCAAGCGCCTTTCGGAAATCAGCCATGCCGATGATCTGGACAAGGACGAAGACCTGAAGCGCCGGTTGCTTGAAGGCGGTTTGGGCCGCTACGAGGTCGAGAGGCGCTTTCATCATCATGATGGTCATGTCGTCTGGGCCGTGCTCTCGGTTGCACTGGTGCGCAATGGTGCGAAGGTGCCGCAGTATTTCATTGGTCAGATACTCGACATTTCGCCGCGCAAGGCGAGGGAGCAGGAACTGATTGAGTCGCGTTCGCGCCTGCGCGAGTTGGCTGCTCATGATGAGTGCGTGCGTGAGGAGGAGCGCAAGCGCATCGCCATGGAAATCCATGACGAGTTGGGGCAGCTCCTCACTGCGATCAAGATGGACATCTCCCTCTTGCGTATGCGATATGGGACCGATCTGGAAGTCGAGCGGCGTACCGGCGACATGCGTGAGCTGGTCGAGAAAACCATAGGCGTGGTACGTCAGGTGGCGGCAAATCTGCGGCCGGCCGCTCTCAACCTGGGTATCGTGCCGGCGCTGGAGTGGTTGCTGGAAGATTTTGGCCGACGGAGTGGGGTCGCCTATGAGCTGAACCTCAGCAGTGGCGAGGTGGACCTCGATGATATGCGAGCAACTGCCATTTTTCGCATTGTGCAGGAGTCGTTGACCAACGTGATGCGGCACGCTTCGGCCTCGCTGGTGGTGGTGTCACTGACACACAATGGCGAGGCGCTGCAGCTTGAGGTGCACGACGATGGCAGGGGTTTCGATTACCAGGCAGTGAGCCGTGGTCCTTCGTTTGGACTGCTCGGCATCCGCGAGCGGGCTGGGATGCTGAAAGGGGCGCTTGTCGTCGACAGCAGACCAGGACGGGGTACCAACCTAAGCATCTTCATTCCATACGCTCGGCGGGAATCGGCATGATCCGGATATTGATCGCGGACGATCACGCCATTGTGCGCGGCGGCCTGAAGGAGATCGTCGCGACAACGATGGATATCGTCGCGGTTGAAGAGGCAACGAACGGCGCCGAGGTGATGGCAAAGTTGCGGCGCGCGGACATCGACCTGCTACTGCTCGACATGACCATGCCCGGCTCGGCTGGGGTTGACCTCGTGCGACGGGTGCGGATCGAAAATCCGAGACTGCCGATACTGGTTCTCAGCATGCACAACGAGGGCCAAGTGGCGTCGCGAGCACTGCGTGCCGGGGCCGCGGGCTATGTGACGAAAGACAGCGATCCGGCCGTCCTGGTCGCCGCGATCCGCAAGGTGGCCGCAGGTGGCCGTTTCATTGATCCGGCGCTGGTCGACAGTATCGTGTTCAGCGCCACCGATCCCGACAGGCCTGCACATGCATCGCTTTCCAACCGCGAATTTCAGGTGTTGCAGCGGATCGTCGCCGGCGAGTCGATCGGCGAGATCGGCAGCGCGCTCAACCTTAGTGCGAAGACCATCAGCACGCACAAAATGCGACTGATGCAGAAGCTCGGCGTGAACAATAATGCCGACTTGATTCGCTATGCCATTCAGCACGATCTCTCGCCAAAGTAGCGCGCCCTGAGCGCGGCAGGTGTAGGTGTTTGTCCGACATCCAGTCGGCGCATTCCGATCGCAAAAGCGGTCGATACCTAAGCCAGTTTCGGGATTGGCCGACTCCCGCGCTTCCGCTTCCTCGTCGTTAGTCCGGACAACAGCACGGGATGCGTGCGATGAAATCGCTGACGGTCGAGGATGCTCCACTGGAAAGAAGATATTGCGGAGCGTGACTTCAACCGTCTGGCCTTCAGCGGAGATGGGTGCGTGACGAACAAAAACATCAATTCGGCGAAAGCGTGGATGGGGGTGACGTGGCCATATGCGCCTGTGGTGGGCTTCGCGGGCACGATATTGCTGCTCTTGGTCGGCGGGGTGAACGCGATGAATCTGGCGCTGTCCGTGCTGCTGCTCGCGGTCGGTGCCGCAGCGGGGTACTTCGCGCTTGCTGCCGGCCGCAAGCACGAACAAGCGGTCGCGGAGCAGGTCGCCGCGATGCATCGTGATGCTGAAGCAGAGCGGACGGCGCGTTGTCGCGCCCAAGGCCTGGATACCCTGTGCCGTAGCGTCTTGCCCATCTGGGCGCGACAGATCGAGGCTGCGCGCAAGCAGACCGAGGCGGCGATCGCGGCCCTGTCCGGACGCTTTGCCGGCATCTCGGAAAAGCTGGAGGCCGCTGAAGTGGCATCACGCGACGCCGCAGGTGGTATGGGTAGCGGCGGCATGGTAGCTACGCTGGATGCCAGCCGTTCCGATCTCGAGGCGATCACGCGTTCGCTGCATACGGCGCTGGAAAACAAGCAGGAAATGCTGCACGAAATCGCCGGCCTGGCGGGGTTCACCGACGAACTAAAAAAGATGGCTGCCGACGTTGGCAACATTGCCGGTCAGACCAACCTGCTGGCGCTGAATGCCGCGATCGAGGCCGCACGCGCTGGCGACGCGGGGCGGGGCTTTGCCGTGGTCGCCGATGCCGTGCGCAATCTATCCACACAGTCCGGCGAGACCGGCAAGCGCATCACCGAACGCGTCGATGCCGTCAACGCTGCGATCGCCGCGACGCTGGCGGCGGCGGATCAGACCGCCAAGCTCGACCAAGCCACGATAGGCGGTGCGGAATCGGCAGTTGCCGGAATTCTCGGTCGCTTTTCTTCGTCGGTCGCTGCGCTGGAGACCTCGTCCGAGATCCTGCAGCGCGAAAGCCTGGGTATCCGTGGCGAGGTCGCGGACGTGCTGGTCTCGCTCCAGTTTCAGGATCGTGTCAACCAGATGCTCATGCACATCCAGGAAGACCTGGAAAAACTGAATCGGCAAGTGTCCGCCGCGGGTGATGACGGCGTGGCCTTCGATGCGGACGGTTGGCTGAAGGAGCTGGCGAACTCATACACCATGATCGAGCAGCACACGGTCCATGTGGGTAATGAGGAAGCGCGGCCACGGATTTCGGAAATCACCTTCTTCTGACAGGAGAACCCGCATGGCAAAGACGATTCTCGTCGTAGACGATTCCAGCTCCCTGCGCCAGGTCGTAGGCATTGCACTGAAGGGCGCGGGCTACGACGTCATCGAGGCCTGCGACGGCAAGGACGCGCTCGGCAAACTGCCTGGCACGAAAATCCATCTCATCATCAGCGACGTGAACATGCCGAACATGGATGGCATCACATTCGTCAAGGAAGTGAAGAAATTGCCGCAGCACAAGTTCGTACCGATCATCATGCTGACGACGGAATCGCAGGAGGCGAAGAAACAGGAAGGCCAGGCGGCGGGAGCGAAGGCCTGGGTGGTCAAACCCTTCCAGCCGGCGCAGATGCTTGCCGCCGTATCCAAGCTGGTGCTGCCCTGAACTACGGCGACGAGGACATCTACATGGAGATCAGCGTGCACAACACGAACGATCGATGCACCGTCTCGCTTGCCGGGGAGCTCACTATTTATGACGCAGGGGTATTGAAGGACGGCCTTGTCGCAGCGGTCGGCGAATGCGCGGAGATCGAAGTGGATCTTTCGGCGGTAACGGATATCGATACCGCCGGTCTGCAAGTGCTGATCCTGGCCAAGCGTCACGCTGCCGCGACGAACAAGACCTTGCGGCTGGTCGGACACAGCCGTCCGGTCGTGGAGCTGATCGAGCTCTACGACGTCGCGGCCCTGTTCGGCGATCCGGTCGTCATCACCGCGCAGGAGATCGGTCACGACACGAACGGAGGCCGGGTATGAACCTTGACGCCGCTTTGCAGACCTACATCGTCGAAAGTCGCGAGCTGTTGCAGAGCATGGAGGAGTCCCTGCTGCGGCTGGAACGCCAGCCTGACGACGCGGACGCGATCAACGCCACTTTCCGCGCCATTCATACCATCAAGGGTTCGGCCGGCCTGTTCGGCCTGGACGACATCGTGCGCTTCACGCATGTCGTGGAGAGCCTGCTCGATCGCGCGCGCGACCGTCAGGTTCCCGTCGACGACCGGCTGACGGCACTGATGCTGGACTGCGGCGACCACATCGGCCATCTCGTCGACACCGCCGCCGGCGAGCAGCCGGTCGATCCGTTGGCGCTGGAAACACGGCAGGCGGCGCTACTCGAACGGCTCGAGACATTTTCGCCGTCATCGGTGCCGCGTGTGACCGACATGGCGTCGCTGCCGATCGAGCGCGACGTGGTCGTGGCTCGGGATGAGGCCGTGCCGGTCGGCAACGGCGCCTGGCACATCTCCTTGCGCTTTGGGCGCGACGTGCTGCGCAACGGCATGGATCCGGCCTCGTTCCTGCGTTACCTGGCCACGCTCGGTGATGTCATCAGCACGACGACGCTGGCCGACGCTATCCCCGATGCCGCGGACATGGATCCGGAATCCTGTTATCTCGGCTTCGAGATCGATCTGAGGGGCGCGGCCAGCAAGGAGACGATCGAGAGCGCATTCGAATTCGTGCGGGAGGACTGCCAGATCCACATCCTTCCGCCCAACAGCATGGTCGGCGCGTTCGTCGGGCTGATTGCTGAATTGCCGGAAAGCATCGAGCGCATCGGCGAGATCCTGGTCGCCAGCGGTGCGGTTACCCACGCCGAGCTGGTACAGGCCCTGGCCGAGCAAGAGGCTTCCGGCGGCGAACCGAAGGTCGGCGAAATTCTCATCGAGGAACAGGTCATACAGCAGACCATCGTGCAGGCCGCTCTCGACAAGCAGAAGCAGGTCAAGGAGCACAAGGCCGCCGACGGCAAGCTGGTGCGCGTGCAGGCCGACAAACTGGATGCCCTCATCAATCTGGTGGGCGAACTGGTCATCGCCGGCGCGGGCGCCGGCGTGCTGGCACGACGGCATGGGGATGGCGCGCTGCAAGAAGCGACCGCGCTCATGTCGCGCCTGGTCGAGGAAATCCGTGATGGTGCGCTGCGATTGCGCATGGTGCAGATCGGCGACACCTTCAACCGCTTTCAGCGTGTGGTGCGCGATGTCAGCCGAGAACTGGGCAAGGACATTGAGCTGGTGATCACCGGCGCCGACACCGAGCTGGACAAGACCGTCGTCGAAAAAATCGGCGACCCGCTCACGCATCTGGTGCGCAACGCCATGGATCACGGCATCGAGTCGGCGGAGCGGCGGCAGGCGGTCGGCAAACTCGCCAAGGGCCGGCTGATGCTGAACGCCTACCACGATTCTGGCAGCATTGTCATCGAAGTCGGCGACGACGGCGGCGGACTGAACCGGGACAAGATACTCGGCAAGGCCGTCGAGCGCGGCATCGTCGCCGCCGGCGCAAGTCTCAGCGACCACGAGATCTATCAACTGATCTTCGAGGCCGGCTTCTCGACCGCGGACCAGGTCAGCGATCTGTCCGGGCGTGGCGTCGGCATGGACGTGGTGCGTCGCAACATCGAGGCCTTGCGCGGAACGGTGGAGCTGGACAGCATGCCGGGCGTGGGCACGACGGTGCGTATCCGCTTGCCGCTGACACTGGCCATCATCGACGGCTTCCTGGTGGGCGTGGGTGAAGCGGCCTACGTCCTGCCGCTGGAAATGGTGCTGGAGTGCGTCGAGCTGCCAGAGGCCGGACGCGAAGCGCCGGTCCATCGCGCCTACGTCAATCTGCGTGGCGAGGTCTTGCCCTTCGTGCGCCTGCGCGATCACTTCGAAGTGCAAGGCCAGGCCGAGCGCCGCGAGAACATCGTCGTGGTGCATTACGGCGGCCGCAAGGCCGGACTGGTGGTGGACAGGCTGATGGGGGAATTCCAGACCGTGATCAAGCCGTTGGGCAAGATGTTTTCGCGCGTCCAGGGCATTTCCGGCTCCACCATCCTGGGGACCGGCGAAGTGGCCCTGATCCTGGACGTGCCGTCGCTGATTCAGCAGGCTGCGGTGAGGGAATCCGCGCACATCGGTCTGTTTGCCCAAGGCATGGCGGACCGGGCAAGCGTGTCGGTTCAATGATGCAAAACGGAGCATTCGAAAGGAGTCGGGCATGTTCAAGAACATGAAAATCGGAATGAGGCTGGGGCTGGGTTTTGGCGTTGTCGTCGCTCTTCTGGTCGGAATCGCCACGGTGGGGATTACCCGCCTGGCCAATCTCAATGCCTCGATGGAGAACATCATTCGGGACAAATGGCCGAAAGTGCTGCTGCTGCAGGAGGGACTGGCCGGCGTAAACGAAATCGGTATCAGTGCCCGTGACCTGATTCTGGCCGATGACAAAGCGGGACAGCAGCGCGCCAAGGAACGCATCCTCGATGCCCGCGGCAACATCGCCAAAACCTGGGAAAAGATCAAGCCGACACTGACCCACCCGAAGGGTAAGGAAATGTTTGCGCAGATTCTTGAGGCGCGCGAACGGTACATTGCGGCGCAGAACCAGACCATCAAGCTCGTCGACGACGGCAAGGGCGACGAGGCACGAGCGTTTATGGAGTCCGGGTTCCGTGCGGCGGCCGCCGAGTATCGCAAGCGCGTCAACGACCTCGTCAAGTTCCAGGGCGATCTGATGGATGAGCTGGGCGCGGCTGCTTCGGCGGAATACGCCCAGGCGCGCACCGTGACTCAGGCGATGGCGATTGTTGCGTTCCTATTTGCGCTGGGCATCGCGTTCTGGATCGTGCGCAGTATCACCAAACCGCTCAACGAGGCCGTTGCCGTCGCCAACCGCTTGTCCGAGGGCGATCTGTCCGTGCGTATCGAGGCCAGTTCCAATGATGAAACCGGCCTGTTGCTCACCGCGATGCAGAACATGGTGGAGAAGCTCTCCCAGATCATCACCGAAGTACGCGGCGCGGCCGACAATCTGTCTTCCGCGTCGGAACAGGTTTCGGCGACGGCGCAGACCTTGAGCCAGTCGGCGAGTGAGCAGGCCGCGAGTGTCGAGGAGACCAGCGCGTCCATCGAGCAGATGTCGGCGTCGATCAGCCAGAATACCGAGAACGCGAAAGTCACCGACGGCATGGCCTCGAAGGCTGCGGTCGAGGCGGGCGAAGGCGGCGAGGCGGTGGGCCAGACCGTGTCGGCGATGAAGAGCATCGCCGAAAAGATCGGCATCATCGACGACATCGCCTACCAGACGAACCTGTTGGCGCTGAATGCGGCCATCGAGGCGGCGCGCGCCGGCGAGCACGGCAAGGGCTTCGCCGTGGTGGCGGCGGAAGTGAGGAAGCTCGCCGAGCGCAGCCAGGTCGCAGCGCAGGAGATCGGCGAAGTCGCCAAGGGCAGCGTCGCAATGGCAGAGAGGGCCGGCGAGCTGCTCGACGAGATCGTGCCGTCGATCAAGAAAACCTCCGACCTGGTGCAGGAGATCACGGCGGCGTCCGAAGAGCAGTCGGCGGGCGTGGGCCAGATCAACACTGCCATGAACCAGTTGAACCAGGCCACGCAGCAGAACGCGTCGGCGTCCGAGGAGCTGGCGGCGGCGGCCGAGGAGATGAGCGGCCAGGCCGAGCAATTGCAGCAGACGATGGCCTTCTTCAGGGTCGGCGCGGGTGCCACGGCGCTTGCACCCCGGAGCGAGCGCGGCAAACCCAAGTCGAAGTCCGCCCCCCAGGCCAGGGAGGGTGCGATGCGCGTCGCATCGAGCCTGTCCGAGCCGGTGGCCAGCGACGCCGAATTCGTCAAGTTCTAGGAGCGGACCATGGGCGCTTTGATCAAGGCCGGGGCGATGCCTGCCGCCGAGCAGCAGGCCGCCGCCGAGCAGCGTCAATACCTGACCTTCGTTCTGGGCGGCGAGATGTTCGCGATCGGCATCCTGTGTGTGAAAGAGATCATCGAATATGGGCAGCTCACCGTCGTGCCGATGATGCCGGAGTCCGTGCGCGGTGTCATCAACCTCAGGGGCGCAGTGGTTCCGGTGGTCGACCTCGCGTGCCGCTTCGGTCGGCGGCCGGCGGAACTCACGCGGCGCACCTGCATCGTCATCGTCGAGGTGGACAACGATGGCGAGCGCCAGGACATCGGTGTGATCGTGGATGCGGTGAGCGAAGTGCTGGAGATCCTGGCCGCGCAGATCGAGCCGGCCCCGGCCTTCGGGGCGCGCCTCCGCACCGATTTCATCCACGGCATGGGCAAGGTTGAAGGCAAGTTCGTGATCATCCTCGATGTGAGCGCGGTGCTCGCGCTCGACGATCTCGCGCTGATCGGGCAGATGGTCGCGCAGGATGATTCGGCCGAGCTTTCACAGGCGGCCTGAGCGCGGAGCGAACGGGCGTGTCGACCACGGTGACAGAAGGGCGGGGGGCGGGCTACCGCCTCCTCGACCGCGAATTCAGGCAGTTCCAGGACCTGCTGTATCGCCTCGCCGGCATCAGCCTGTCGCCGGCGAAGAAGGCCCTGGTCTGCGGTCGGCTGGCCAAGCGCCTAAAGCATCACCGTCTGGCCAGCTACGGTGATTACTTGAAGCTGCTCACCGGCGGCAGCGAGCCGCAGGAACTGCAAATCGCCATCGACTTGCTGACCACGAATGAAACCTATTTTTTCCGTGAGCCGAAGCACTTCGACTTCTTGCGCTCGCACATTCTTCCGGCACGCCGGCCGGGCAGCCCCTTCCGCGTCTGGAGCGCCGCCTGCTCGAGCGGCGAGGAGCCATACAGTATCGCCATGCTGCTCGCCGATTGCCTGGGCGGGGCGCCGTGGGAGATCGTCGCCTCGGACATCAGCACGCGGGTGCTCGATCGGGCCCAGAGCGGCCACTATGCGATGGAGCGGGCCGAGCACATCCCCGCCACCTATCTGCGTGCATACTGTCTGAAGGGTATTGGGCGTCAGCACGACACCTTCCTGGTCGATCGGTCATTGCGCGACCGGATCCGCTTCAGACAACTCAATCTGAATGAGCCGCTACCGACGCTGGGCGAATTCGAGCTCATTCTTCTACGCAACGTGATGATCTACTTCGACCTGGACACCAAGCGCAAGGTGGTGCAGCGCCTGACGGCGGTGCTCAAGTCGGGTGGCCATTTGATGATCGGACATTCGGAAAGCCTGAACGGCGTCTGCGACGCACTGCAGTCCGTGGCGCCCGCGATTTACCGCAAACCATGAGCGAGCCCTTGCACATCACCGATGTGTTCCTGCGGCCGGGGGACTGCTGTTTCGGCGACGGACGGACGCGGCTGCGCACACTGCTGGGTTCCTGCGTCGCGATCACGCTCTGGCATCCGCGGCGGCACATCGGTGGCATGTGCCATTACATGCTGCCCGAGCGCGCCGCCCGTCGCGAGACCCCTCTCGACGGCAAGTACGCCGACGAGGCCCTCACACTGCTGGCGCGCGAGATCGCAAGGCGCGGCACCGCGCTGCGCGAGTACGAAATCAAGCTCTTCGGCGGCGGCGACATGTTCCCTTCCGCTGGGCGCTGCGTGCAGGGTCGCATCGGCGCCAAGAATGCCAGGTTCGGAAAGGCGCTGCTCGAACGCCAAGGTTTGCATCCGAAAGTATCCGACCTGGGTGGGTACGGCCACCGCAAGCTCATCTTCGATCTCTGGAGCGGGCATGTCTGGGTCGCTCGGCCGGACAAACCCCTTCCCGAGGTTTGCGACGATTGCGAAATCCGCGATCTTTGCTTCGACCCGGATCGGGCCGAGCAAGCGCGGAGGCTGGTCAATGACTAAGCCCGCTGCCAAGGTGGGCGTGTTCATCGTCGACGATTCCGCGGTCGTGCGCCAGGTCGTTTCAGCGGTGCTCAGCGATGATCCCGGTATGGAAGTGGTCGGCGTCGCCGCCGATCCGATTTTCGCGCTCGACAAAATGAGCAAGCGCTGGCCGGATGTGGTCGTCCTCGATATCGAGATGCCACGCATGGACGGCATCACCTTCCTGAAAAAGATCATGGCCGAGCGGCCGACACCAGTGGTGATCTGCTCGTCGCTGACCGAAAAGGGTGCCGAGACGACCATGGAGGCGTTGGCCGCAGGCGCTGTCGGGGTGATCGCCAAGCCGGGTATCGGCGTGCGGCGTTTTCTGATGGAAGACGCCGCTGCCGAGCTCGTGCACGCGGTCCGGGCAGCGGCCGGCGCACGTGTCCGCCGACTCGGCGTCGGCAGCCAGGCTGCGGCGCCATTGGCGCCCAAGCTTGGCGCCGACGCGATTCTGGCGAAGGCCGAGCACGCCATGAAGCAGACGACCGAGCGCATCATCGCCATCGGCACGTCTACCGGCGGCACGCAGGCGCTGGAGGCGGTGCTGACCGTCCTGCCGCGTACCGTGCCGGGCATCGTCATCGTCCAGCATATGCCGGAGAAATTCACTGCGTCTTTTGCGGCCCGCCTGAATTCGCTGTCGCAAGTGGAGGTGCGCGAGGCACAAAACAACGACCGCGTAATGCAGGGGCGGGCGCTGATTGCACCCGGCGGCCGCCATATGCTGCTCAAGCGCAGTGGCGCGCAATATCACGTCGAGGTGATTGACGGCCCGCTGGTCAACCGCCATCGCCCATCGGTGGATGTGCTGTTCCGCTCTGCCGCCAAGTACGCCGGCAAGAATGCCATGGGCGTGATCATGACCGGCATGGGCGATGACGGCGCACGCGGCCTGAAGGAAATGCACGACGCCGGAGCCTATACCGTGGCCCAGGACGAGGCGAGTTGTGTCGTCTATGGCATGCCCAAGGAGGCCGTCAGGCTCGGTGCGACAGACCGTAGTCTCGCATTGCGACAGATTCCGGCCGAGATCGTCCGCTTCGGCTGAGCCGGTGCTCGGTCCACCGAGTCGCTCCGCTACTGCGACGCGGCGGCGCGCCTCATCCAGCGTCATCGTCGTCATTCAGTTTGTCGCCGCGCATCCGCCAGCGGGCGATCACGGCGATAATCGACGGCTTTGCGATGTCGCCTCCTTTCCAAGATATGTCGGACGTATTGATCTGGACGCTTGCCTTCTCGCTCGGTGGCGGTGTGCTCTCCGTGCTTGCCGCCGGGCTGTTTGGACTCGGTGTGTCGAGCAGGCGGGTGCCGGTGCTGATCAGCTTTGCGATCGGGGCCTTGCTGGGCGCGGCGTTTCTGGATGTTCTGCCCCAGGCCTTTGCCGCCCAGCAGGACCCGCAGCGGACGGCGGCCGTGGTGCTCGCCGGGATCCTGGGCTTTTTCGTGCTCGAAAAACTCGTGCTCTGGCGGCATTGCCACGAGGATCACTGTGAAGGGCACGATGGCCCCATCGAGGATGCCGGCGGTGCACGTGCCGGTGTGCTGATCACACTCGGGGATACGGTCCACAACTTCGTCGATGGCGTTTTGATCGCGGCCGCGTTCAGCCAGAGCACCGCAGTGGGCGTGGTGGCGGCGACGGCGATGATCGCGCACGAGATTCCGCAGGAGGTGGGTGATTTCATGATCCTGCTGCATTCCGGCTTCACGCGCGCGCGTGCGCTGGCCTTCAATTTGTTGTCCAGCCTCGCCACGGCGGTCGGCGGCGTACTGGGTGTAATCGCGTTTGCCGAGATGCAATACCTCGTCCCGTATTTTCTGGCGCTGGCCGCGGCAAGCATGATTTATGTCGCCGTCGCCGACCTGATCCCGGGACTGCACAGACGTCCAGAATTGGCGGCCACCGCCCAGCAGGTTGCGCTGATCGCATGCGGCATCGGCGTGGTCCATATCGTTCATGAACTTGCCGAGTATGGGCTCGCGGCGGGCTGAGTGCGTGGCATGACGAGGCGTGTCGGCCCGGCACGCCGCCAGCTCCGCTCGGGTACTTCAGGCTCGTGACGGTCGCGGCCGTGCAGCGAGAAAGGCGCCGGCGGAAACCAGGCACAGCCCCACGAGCAACCAGGCCGTCAGCGGCTCATCGAGCAGTGGTACGGCTGCGACACCGGCGAGAACCGGCACCAATGCGATCATGGCACCGGTGCGCTCCGCACCGATGACGTCGATGGCCTTGAGAAACAGCAGCATGGCCAGGATGGTCGGACCGATACCCTGGTAGAGTCCCTGCAGTATCAGCATGCCGGGTGGTACCGCGGTCAGTGCCTTGGGCAGCCATAACACGTATGCCGGCAGAAACACCAGAGCCGAGGCGAGCGCAACGAAACGCGTCAACAACCAAGGGTCGTAGCCCCAGCGTTTTGCCAGCACGCTGTACGCGGCCCAGGTGATCGAGGCCAGGACCATCCACGCTTCGCCATGCGGCCATGATCCGTGCTGCGGGTCGGACCATGCGGGGATCGCCACGCAGAGTATGCCGAGCCCGATGGCGAGAAGCCCCAGACCCTGGCCTGCGGTAGGGCGCGTACCATTCACCCAGCAGGCGATGCCGGCGACGAGAAAGGGTTGCAGTCCGGGCAGCAGGATCGCGCCGTGGGCCGCGGGAGCGGTCTTGAAGCCGGCAAATGCGAACAACCCGTAGAGCAGGCCGCCGGTCATGGCGAGCAGCCACAGGCGTAAGTCGGTACATTGCCCCCAGGATAGGCCGGTGCTCATGGGCAGCAGGATCAGGCTCGCTGTGCCCAGGCGCAATGCGAAGATGTCATACGGTGTCAGCGCACTTTTTCCACCCATGCGCGAAATCAGGATGAAGCCCGTCCAGATGGCCACCGTTCCGGCTGCACACAGGTAGGCGATCGCGACGCGCCGGCTCAATGGTTCGTCCTCGCTGGAGAGAGTTTCATCGGCGTATCGATGGGCTTGTCGAGCCCCGCCACCCGCCGGCCTTGAGCGCCACTTTGCCCATTTCGGGAGCGTGGAGCGGTCGTGTAGCCGACAGGCTTTATAGTGTCGATGGTAAACTTCTTCAATAAAGCAATATATAGCATTGATTTTTATGGCATCGTAGACTGCCATCGTTTGATGCGCGTGACAAAGTGCAACAGAAATTGACCAATTGGGCCGTAGACTAAACAGTTTGGTCGGGAGGCTTCACCCATGATGGAGGCAGGACTCATGTTCACATGCATGTCGAAGAGCCTGGCGAGAGGCGCCCTGGCGACACTGGCTGCCATGGCTTGGTCTTTGATGTCGGGCTGCGCGACGCAGTTTCCTCCGGCACCCTCGTCGGCGGCTTCGTCGGAATATCGGTACTTGATCGGTGCCGGCGACAGCGTGAATATCATAGTCTGGCGGAATCCGGAGTTGTCGATGACTGTTCCGGTGCGTCCCGATGGCTTGATCACGACGCCGTTGGTAGAGGACTTGCCGGCTCTGGGCAAGGATTCGACGACCTTGGCGCGCGATATCGAAAAGGCCTTGGCCAAATTCATCCGCGACCCGGTCGTGACCGTGATCGTCACCGGATTCTTTGGTCCGTACAGCGAGCAGATTCGGGTCGTGGGCGAGGCAGCCAGGCCACAGACATTGCCGTACCGGCAGAAGATGACGGTGATGGACGTGATGATCGCCGTGGGGGGCATCACCGATTTTGCCGATGGCAATGGCGCCACCATATTGCGCACCTCGGAAGGCAATAAGCGTTACGGCGTTCGCCTCAGGGATCTGGTCAAGCGTGGTGATGTTTCCGCAAATGTGGAAATGAAACCGGGGGATGTTCTGATCATCCCGCAAAGCTGGTTCTGAACGATATCGCCCACGGGTGACACGCTCGATGGTCCGGGAGTAGGTATGGATGAATTGATCCGGCAGGCGCTGAACACCTTGCGCGGGATGTGGCAGAGCCGCTGGTTGGCTTCCGCCGTGGCTTGGCTGGTTGGCGGTATCGGGGTCGCCGTGGTGTTGTCGCTGCCGGACAAGTATGAGGCGACGGCGAGGGTCTACGTCGATACGCAATCGGTTCTGCGGCCGTTGATGTCAGGACTCGCCGTCGCGCCCGACCTGGAGCAGCAGGTGGCCATCCTCAGCCGGACGCTGATCAGTCGGCCCAACGTCGAAAAGCTGATTCGCATGGCCGATCTCGACTTGAAGATAAAAACCAAGGAGGAGCGCGAACGGCTGATAGACGAGCTGATCGGGGAGCTGAAGATCGGCACCACCGGCCGGGACAATCTGTACATGATCATGTACAGAGACAATACGCCGGATCGATCGCAGCGCGTCGTGCAGTCGCTGATGACGATTTTTGTCGAGTCCGGTTTGGGCGACAAGCGCAAGGATACCGATCAGGCGCGCAAGTTCATCGAGGAGCAGATCAAGATCTACGAGAAGAAACTTGCCGATGCCGAGGCGCGTCTCAAGGAGTTCAAGCTGAAGAACCTGACGGTGTCGGGGGACATGCAGGACAAGGGTTATCTGGGCAACCTCTCCGAGCTGCTGGGCAAGCTGAATCAGGCCAAGCTGGAGTTGCGCGAAGCGGAGAACTCGCGGGAGGCACTGAAGCGACAGATTACGGGCGAGGAGCCGGTGTTGTTGCCGGAGAGCCCTGGTGACATTGGTCAGGTCGCCATTCCGGAGATCGATCAGCGCATTGACGCGATGAAGAGAAATCTGGATGGCTTGGTACAGAGATATACCGATGAACATCCGGATGTCGTTGGCACCAAGCGCGTCATCGAGCAACTGGAAGCGCAGAAACGCAAGGAAATCCAGGCACTCAAGAAGAGTTCCGGTGGCGCCAAGGCGACGCAACTGAACGCCAACCCGATCTATCAGCAGCTGAAGCTCAATCTGGCAGAGGCCGAAGCCAATATCGCTTCGCTCAAGGTCCGCGTCTCCGAATACGAATCGCGTTATCAGAACATGCGCAACTATTCGAAGCTCGCCCCCGAGGTCGAGGCCGAGTTCGCGCAATTGAATCGCGATTACGAAGTACACAAGAACAACTATCAGCAACTGGTCTCGCGCCGGGAATCCGCTTCGATAGGCGGCGAACTCGAGTCGACGGGAGGCATTGCCGAGTTTCGAGTCATCGATCCTCCCCGGGTCAACCCGAAACCGGTGGCGCCCAACCGGATGATCCTGCTCGGGGTCGTCCTGGTGATCAGCCTGGGTGCGGGCGTGTTCGTCAGCCTGCTGACCAGCCAGCTGCGGCCGACGATCTTCGATGTCCGTACGCTGCGTGATGTCAGTGGCCTGCCGGTACTGGGGAATGTATCGATGCTGGCGAGCGAGGCACGCAACGCCCGCAATCGGCGCGGACTGATCGGGTTCTTGGTTTCGCTGGGAGGTCTGATCGCGGCATTTGCAGGCGCGTTCGCATTCCTGTTGCTGACGGCGCGTGCTTGAGGGAAACCGACAATGAGCATTATCGAACAGGCGATCGAACGGCTTGGGCAGTTGAAGCGTTCGGGCTATGACTCGGCCGTGCCGGGTTTGAAGGAGCCGCTTTCCATGGAGCCGTCGGTTCGGGACGCGCCACGGGATGTGCAGCGAGTCGTGCAGTCGGTGCAGACCAAGAGTGTGCCGGCCGAGGCCACGCGAGGGGCGGACGTGTCCCGGCGGGTCGACATCGACCTCGCCCGCATTGCCGAAATCGGCATGGTGTCGCCGGAAAACCCCCGCTCCCGCGTCGCCGAAGAGTTTCGCGTGATCAAGCGCCCGCTCATCGCCAATGCCACCGGCAAGGGAGCGGTGCCGGTCGAACAGGGCAATCTGATCATGATCACGAGTGCATTGCCTGGAGAAGGCAAGAGCTTCAGCGCGATCAATCTCGCGATCAGCATAGCGATGGAGCTTGACAGCACGGTGTTGCTGGTTGACGCAGATGTCGCGCGGCCATCCATGCTGAACGTGCTCGGCCTGCCGCCGATGTCGGGACTGATGGATGTGCTGACGGGGGAGATCGCCGATTTGAGCGAGGTCCTGCTGAAAACCAATATCGAGGGCCTGACCCTGTTGCCTGCCGGCAGTCCCCACAAGCGTGCGACCGAGTGGTTGGCTTCCGATGCGATGAACCGCTTGCTGGCAGACATGGCCACACGCTATCCCGATCGGATAATCGTGTTCGATTCGCCGCCATTGCTGGTCACGACCGAATCGCGTGCGCTGGCGATGCACGTGGGGCAGATCGTCCTGGTCGTGGAGTCGGGGCGGACGGCACACGTCACGGTGAAGCAGGCGGTTTCCATGATCGAGGCCTGCCCGGTCAAGATGACGATGCTGAACAAGAGCAATGCCCGCGGGGCCGGGAGCTACTATGGCTACGGTGGCTACGGTGGCTATGGTGGTTACGGCGGCTATGGCGGTTACGGTTATGGTCAGTCGTCCGAATCGCGCTGACGAGAAATGGGGCCGGGCATGAGGCGTTCAGCCCTCGGTTTGCGAGGTGTTGCAGGCCTGGGCTCGATGCTTGCGGTCATGCTCCTGCCAACTCATGCGCCGGCCGAAGGCTGGCGCATCGCGCCACGGATCAATGTCCGCGAAACCTACTCCGACAACATCAACCTGGGTGTCGCGGCGGCGGCGCGATCAGACTGGGTGACCGAGCTCAGCCCCGGTTTCTCCCTTCGTCAGACTCAGGGGGGCCGGCTGAAGGCGGATGTGGATTACGCGTTGACCTCGTTGTCCTATGCCCAAGGGGCCGGTGCCGACCGTACCGCGAATAGCCTCAGGGCCAGCGCGAGCTATGAGGCCATCGACCGCTGGCTGTTCCTCGATGCGCGGGCCAATGTCGGACTTCAGGGTATCAGCGCTTTCTCGACTCAGCCGACCGGGCTGGCCAGCGTGACCAATAACCAGGCCGAGACGCGCAGCGTCGAGTTTGCGCCGCGGATCGAGGGTCGCTTGCGTGATGCCAGTTATCAGCTTCGATACAGCGCAACCCAGACGAGCAGCGATGTGGCGAATTTCGGTACGGCACAGGCGCAGAGCTGGACCGGCCGCATCGGCAGTGCCGCCGGCCTGAGTCGCTTGGGATGGGGCGTCGACTTCTACAACCGTCAGACCAAGAGCGAAGGGGCGAGCGCCCAGGATCAGGCACGCGTCGCGGCCACACTGAGCTACCGGCTCGTTCCGGACTTGTCGCTCTACGCATCGCTGGGGCGAGAGAAAAGCAGTGCGGTGTCGGCGAATTCGAACACTCAAGGCATCGGTTCGATCGGGGGTACGTGGACGCCAAACGAGCGGACATCACTCAATCTCGAGCGCCGCAAGCGCATTTTCGGGACGGGCTACGTCGGCAATTTCTCGCACCGGCAACGCATGCTGGCCTTCAATGTCAGCTATTCTCGTGACATCACCGATACGGCGGCCCTGCTGGCGGTTCCCGTCAATCCGGCCAATCTCGCCACCCTCGATGCCGCGCTGAGCTCAACCTATCCCGACCCGGCGATCCGGCAAAACGTGCTGATGAACCTGCTGGCGCAATCATCGCTCGTCGATACGCAGGCGCTGACTTTCGGTGTGCTGACCAATCGCGTGTTCGTGGACAAGCGCTGGAATGCGACGGTAGCGCTGAACGGCGTGCGCAATACGCTGACGTTTACCGCGTACCGATCGATCCGGGAGGCGCTGAGCAATTCGTCGATCGCAGACGACTTCACCGGCAATGGCACGCTGACGCAGATGGGGGCTTATTCCAGTCTGAGTCATCACCTCAGTCCGAACACCTCTGCGAATCTCGGTTTGCGATGGAGCAAGAGCACGGGCGACGGTCCAACTGCCCAGGAGCTCATGCAGCGTTCGTTGCTGCTCGACGTGTCCACCAAGATCGGACCGCACAGCTCGGGAAATGTCGGTGTGCGTCGTGTGCGCAACGACACGGGCGGCGGCGAGACCCGTGAGAACGCCGTCACAGCCAGCTTTCTCTACAGCTTTTAAGCTCCCCTCCATGTACGAGACTTTTTTCGGGCTGACGGGAAAGCCGTTTCAGCTGAACCCGGACCCGTCCTTTTATTTCGCCAGTCGCGGTCATCGACGCGCGATGGCCTATCTCGAGTACGGCCTGCATCAAAGTGAGGGGTTCATCGTCATCACTGGCGAAATCGGCGCCGGCAAGACGACGCTGGTGCGCAGCCTGTTGCAGAAGCTCGATGACCGCAAGGTCGTCGCCGCGCAGCTGGTCAGCACCCACCTCGATGCCGAAGACATGCTGCGCATGGTGGCCGCTGCATTCGGCTTGCCAAACAAGGATGTGAAGAAGGCCGACATCCTGCTCAATCTGGAGATGTTTCTGCTGTCGCTGACGGCCACCGGCAAGCGTGCGTTGCTGATCGTCGATGAGGCGCAGAACCTGACTCCGAGAGCGGTCGAGGAACTGCGCATGCTGTCCAACTTCCAGCTCGGCGAGCATGCGCTGTTGCAAAGTTTTCTGGTCGGCCAGCCCGAGTTTCGGGCGACCATGCAGAGCGATCAGATGCAGCAGTTGCGCCAGCGCGTGATCGCGTCCTACCACCTGGGCCCGATGGATGCCGATGAAACGGTCGCCTATATCGAACATCGATTGAGCCATGTCGGCTGGCGCGGCAACCCGCGGTTGGAGGCCGACGCGCATGCGGAAATTTTCGAGGGCACTCAGGGCGTGCCGCGGCGAATCAATACGCTGTGCGATCGTTTGTTACTTGCGGCTTTCCTTGCCGAAAACACGGTGATCCGCGGCGAGGACGTCGCCGGCGTGCGCCGGGAAATCGACGAAGAGGGCGCGCGCGCGCGCGCTCAGGCGAGCGCCGGGGTAGCGGGCGGACCTTTGCTGGAGGCGGTCCCGGCCGGCTTGGCGCGGCTCACCGAGATCGATCTGTCGGCTCTGCAACTCGACGACGAAACCGCGGAAAAGGTCAGGGCGCTGGTGGATGGCTATCGCCATGGTCATCTCGAGGGGCGCGTTGCCCGCGTCGAGCAGGCCCTCGACGCAGCGCTGAGCTTGCTTGAGCGCATCGCGAGGCGAGGGGAGCCGAGCGAGGAACGTGCCTGATCGTGTCGCGGCGCGAAGCGATCGTCGCCGGCGGCAGCGGATTCGAACCGCAGCCGGCATTCGATTCGGAGCCATGCATGCAGTGCGCCACTGAGCCGTCGATCGTCAACGCCTTGACCATCGATGTCGAAGACTATTTCCAGGTGTCCGCGTTGGCGCCCTATATTCCGCGTAGCGAGTGGGATGCGTTGCCGTGCCGGGTTGAACGCAATGTCGACGTGATCCTTGGCCTGTGCGACGAAGCAGGCTGCGCGGCGACGTTTTTCATACTCGGATGGATTGCGGAGCGTTTCCCGTCACTGGTGCGGCGCATCGCCGATGCCGGGCACGAGATTGCAAGCCATGGTTACGGGCATGAGCGTGCCAACGAGCTGATGCCCAGCGCGTTCGGCGCCGACGTCTTGCGTGCAAAGTGCATACTCGAGGATCTGAGCGGCCAGTCGGTATTGGGCTATCGCGCGCCGAGCTTTTCGATCGATGGGCGCAATCCGTGGGCACTCGATGGCCTGGTGGATGCGGGCTATGCCTACAGCTCGAGCATCTATCCGGTTGCCCATGATCACTACGGCATGCCCGGGGCGCCGCGTTTCGCCTACGCGGTGCGTGCCGATCTGCTCGAGGTGCCGCCGGCGACCGTGCGGATCGCGGGCCGCAATCTGCCGGCGGGGGGCGGAGGCTGGTTTCGCTTGCTGCCCTACGCTGTGTCACGCGCACTGATCAGCCGTATCAACCGTATCGATGGCCAGCCGGCGATCTTTTATCTGCATCCTTGGGAGCTGGACCCGGGACAGCCCCGCATTGCCGGAATCGACCTCAAGACGCGCTTCAGGCATTACGTCAACATCGAACGTACCGAAGGCCGCCTCCGGCGCTTGCTGCGGGAGTTCGAATGGGGGCGCATCGATCGACTTTTTCTGGATCGGCCGGCGCCCACTTCGGTCTCACACCCAACCACCTCACATCGACCCGCCGCTTCACATTCACATCGCAGCATTGGCGGCTGACCGCGCCGGGGCGGCCCGGGCGAAATCCGTGCGGGGTACGTGGGCGAACGGCATTTTCGGACACGCCTGATCCGGGTCGGGCGATCCAGGCGAGGAGCAAACAGATTGAGCGAACACGCACTACACCTTACGAATCCCGAATCGGGTTCGGTGCCACGACGTCATGCGGTCGGCACGGCCACGCCGCCACGGGTCGAGCGCGCGACGCGAGCGGACATCCGTCGCTGGGACGAGTTCGTGGAGACACGCCCCGAAGCGAGTTTTTTTCATCTGTTTGCGTGGCGCGACATCATCGAGAACGTGTTTCATCACCGCACCTGGTATCTGCTCGCCAGGCGGGGGGACACCGTCACCGGCATTCTGCCGCTCGCACAGGTCAAGAGCCTGCTGTTCGGCCATGCGCTGGTATCGCTGCCTTTCTGTGTTTATGCAGGCATCGTCGCCGATGATGCGGAGTCGGCGGACGCACTGGTCGCCGAGGCCGAGGCGATCGCCGCCGACATCGGTGCCGGACATCTCGAGCTGCGCCAGACGCGCGCACTGCATCCGCAATGGCCGTGTCAGGACCTCTATGTCACGTTTCGGAAGCCCATCCTGCCCGAGGTCGAGGCCAACATGCTCGCGATACCGCGCAAGCAGCGGGCGATGGTACGCAAGGGCATCAAGGCCGGGCTGACCGGTGCCGTGGACACGGACATGGATCGATTCTTCGAGCTGTATGCCGACAACGTGCACAGGCATGGCACGCCGGCGTTGCCGAAACGCTATTTCACCGAGTTGCTGGATGCTTTCGGTGCGCGTGTCGAACCGCTGATCGTGGGCGATGTATCCGGAAAAGCGGTCAGCGGCGTGCTCAGCTTTTACTTCCGCGACGAGGTCCTTCCCTATTACGCCGGCGACGTGCCGGCCGCGAGGGGCCTGGCCGCGAATGACTTCAAGTATTGGGAACTGATGCGTCGGGCCTGCGAGCGTGGTGTTCGCGTGTTCGACTATGGCCGCAGCAAGCGCGGCACCGGCTCTTTCGATTTCAAGAAAAACTGGGGCTTCGAGCCCCAGGGGCTGCACTACGAGTACCGGCTGTACAGGCGCGCCACGGTGCCGCAACAGAATCCGAGCAATCCGAAATATCGGCTGTTCATCGATCTGTGGCGCAGACTGCCGCGGCCTGTCGTCAACCGGCTGGGGCCGTTCATCGTGCGCAATCTGGGTTGAGCCATGCGGCCCGCACTCCTGCTGCTCACGCATCGCATACCTTTTCCACCCAACAAGGGCGACAAGGTGCGCTCCTATCATCTGATGCGCTATCTGTCGGCACGATATCGGGTTTTTCTGGGCACCTTCGTCGATCATCCTGACGATTGGCGCTACGTGGGAGACCTTTCGCAGTGGTGTGTCGATCATCATGTCGTTCGCCTCGACCCGGGGCGTGCTCAGCTGCGCAGCCTCGGAGCCCTGCTGACCGGCAGGCCGCTCACGCTCCACTACTACCAGGACCGAGGTTTGGGCGACTGGGTGACTGCGACGGTGGCCCGTGAGGGCATCAGGCAGGCGGTGGTGTTCTGCTCGGCCATGGCCCAGTACGCGGTCGATCTGCCGAACATGAGCGTGGTGGTCGATTTTGTCGACGTCGATTCCGCCAAATGGCGGCAATACGCCGAGCGCCGCGCATGGCCCTGGTCCTGGGTCTTTCGGCGCGAGGCGCGCACGTTGCTTGCCTATGAACGCCGCGTCGCCGAGCGCGCCGCGGCCGTGACTTGCGTGACTCAGGCGGAATGTGCGCTGTTCACGAACGCCGCTCCGGAATCGGCTGGCCGCGTCCATGCCGTACCGAATGGCGTTGATGCCGCCTATTTTTCGCCGGAGAGGAGCTATCCCGACCCCTACCATGCACACGAGGCGGTCGTATTTACCGGTGCCATGGACTATTGGCCCAACGTGGACGCCGTGGGCTGGTTCGCGCGCGAGGTGTTGCCGTTGCTGCGACGACAGCGTCCCGCCCTGCAATTTTATGTCGTAGGCATGAATCCGGCTGCCGAGGTGCTGGCGCTCGCCGATCTTCCCGGTGTGCAGGTCACCGGAACGGTTCCCGATGTGCGTCCCTATCTCGCGCACGCTCGCGTCGTCGTGGCGCCACTGCGCGTCGCGCGCGGCATCCAGAACAAGATTCTGGAAGCCATGGCCATGGCGCGACCCGTGGTCGCGAGCGCCGAATGCGCATCACCGATCGGGGCCATGGTGGGCGAGGAACTCGTCGCCGCCGGCGACGCCAAGGATTTTGCCGGCAGGGTTGCGGATCTGCTGGCTGATCCAGCGTGGGCGAGCCGGGTCGGTGAGCGCGCCCGCGCGCGCGTGCTCGAGGACTATGCGTGGGACGCACAGCTGTCCAGGTTGGACACCTATCTGGAAGTGCCTGCCGAGACCGACCGCGAGTCGACCACCTCTTGGCCCACGGTCAGGACAGGCCATGCAGCGTGAGTCCATGCCGGTGGAGGTCGCCGCTCCGTTCACGATTGCTCCGGTGATCGTGCTGGGTATGGCGGTGCTGGCGATCCTTGCCTTGCATGCGCCCACGCTTGCTTCGATGGTCGCGATATGGGCGCGTTCCGATACCTACGCTCATGGCATGATCGTCGCGCCGATCGCGCTCTGGCTGGTGTGGCGGGAGCGGGTGCGCCTGGCCGGTGTTGCTCCGGAACCGACCCGAGCCCCGCTCGTTGGTGCGCTGCTCTGTGGCGCGGCCTGGCTCGCGGCCGATCTCGCCAATGTCGTCGTCGTCAGTCAGTTTGCATTGGTGAGCGCGCTCGTCTTCTCGATCTGGGCGATGCTCGGTCACCGCCTCACACGCGAGCTGATGTTTCCCTTGGGATTTCTGTATTTTGCAGTCCCATTCGGCGATTTCATGCTGCCGAAGATGATGGACTGGACCGCCGATTTCACCGTTTCGGCGTTGCGTCTCAGCGGCATTCCGGTCTATCGAGAAGGACTCAGTTTCATCATTCCATCGGGATCCTGGTCGGTGGTCGAGGCGTGCAGCGGCGTTCGCTATCTGATCGCGTCGCTGATGGTCGGGGTGCTCTACGCCTATCTCACCTATCGCACTCGCTGGAAACGCGGCCTGTTCGTCGTCGTGGCGGTCATCGTGCCGCTGTTCGCGAACTGGGTACGCGCCTATTTGATCGTGCTGCTCGGGCATGTCAGCGACAACGCCATCGCCACCGGGGCGGATCATCTGCTTTATGGCTGGGTGTTCTTTGGAATCGTCGTGCTGACGCTGTTCTGGGTGGGCGCGAAATGGCGTGAGGACGAACCTGATACGCATCCAGCGCCGACTGCGATGCGGCTTCCTCCGGGCCGCGGTAGGGCGGTGGTGATGACGGCGGTCGCGGCGGTGGCCGCGAGCGGCGTCTGGCAGCCGCTGGCCTATGCGCTGGCACGTGCCAATCATGTCGAAGGTGTCGCTCGACTCCAGCCCACCGAGGGAGACGGCTGGCGCATGGGACGCATGCCGGTTGCCGACTGGCAGCCCTTTTTTCGTGAGCCGGACCTTCGCCTGACCCAGGGCTATGTGCGTGACGCTCGGTCGATCGGTCTGGACCTCGGGCTATGGGTCAATCAGGACAAGGCGCGCAAGCTGGTGACGGCCGAAAATCGCTTGCTTCGTTCCGGCGATACGAACTGGATCAGCGTGTCGTCCGGGCGCGAGCCCATCGAACTGGCCGGACAACGGTTCGAGGTGCATGCCGAGCGACTCCAATCGGGACAGCGCACCTTGCTGGTCTGGCGCTGGTATTGGGTCAATGGCCACATGACCGCGAGCGATCTCGATGCCAAGCTGAGCGAGGCGCAGGACAAATTGCGGCTGCGTGGCGATGTCGGCGCGTATGTCGTGCTGTCTACGCTTGCGTCGGACAATGCGGACGACGATGCGCGGCAACTCGCCGAATTCGCCAAATCGCGGCTCCCCGATCTGTTAGGGCAACTGCCAGGGTCGCGACCGGAGGCAGCAGGGGGCGGCCGTGGCTAGATCCGTCCTGGACGCGTTCGGGCGATGCGGACAGCGGCTTGGGCGGCCGTCCTTCATCGGAGCCACGTACGGCGTCGCGTCATTGTTGGGAGCATAAGCATGTGTGGGATCACGGGCATATTTGATCTTGAGCAACGCCGTGATGTCGCGCGCGACCTGCTCGGACGCATGAACGAAGCGCAACATCACCGTGGCCCGGACGAGGGCGGGCTGCACATCGAGCCCGGTGTCGGCCTCGGTCATCGGCGTCTGTCCATCATCGATCTCGCGACCGGCCAGCAACCGCTGTTCAACGAAGACGGCTCGGTCGCGGTGGTATTCAATGGCGAGATCTATAACTACCGCGAGCTGATTCCCGAACTGCTGGCAGCCGGCCACCGCTTTCACACGCGCAGCGACACCGAGGTCATCGTTCATGCCTGGGAAGAGTGGGGTGAAGCCTGTGTCGAACGTTTCCGCGGCATGTTCGCGTTTGCCCTGTGGGATCGCAAGCGCGAAACCCTGTTCCTCGCACGCGATCGCTTGGGCGTCAAGCCGCTGTTCTATGCCTATCTGCCCGGCGGCTGGCTGATATTCGGCTCCGAACTGAAATCGCTGCTGCCGCACCCGCTGTTCGCCCGCAAGGTCGATCCGCTGGCCGTCGAAGAGTATTTCGCACTCGGTTACGTCGCCGAGCCGCGCGCGATCTTCCAGAGCGCTGCCAAGCTGCCGCCGGCGCATACGCTGAGCCTGCGTCGGGGGTCGCGGCCTGGCGCACCACGACGCTACTGGCAGGTCCGGTTTTCGGTCGACCAGCGGCCGAGTCTGGCCGATGCCTGCCAGGAGCTCGAAGCGCGCCTGCAGGAGTCGGTCGCACTGCGCATGGTGGCCGAGGTCCCCCTGGGCGCTTTCCTGTCCGGCGGTGTCGATTCCAGTGCCGTGGTCGCGACCATGGCCGGGCTGTCCGCTGAGCCGGTGAATACCTGTTCGATCGCGTTTGCCGACCCGGCGTACAACGAATCCGAGTTTGCAGCGAAGGTGGCCGAGCGCTATCACACCCGCCATTTCGTGGAAACGGTCGAATCGGATGATTTCGATCTGATGGACACCTTGGCCTGGCTTTATGATGAACCCTATGCCGACAGCTCGGCCATCCCCACCTATCGCGTCTGTGAGCTGGCGCGGAAGCATGTGACCGTCGCGCTGTCGGGCGACGGTGGCGACGAGAGTTTCGCCGGCTATCGACGCTACCGCCAACACCTGGCGGAGGAGCGCATGCGCGGGGTGCTGCCGCTCGCCGTCAGGAAGCCGCTGTTCGGCCTGCTCGGCCGGTGTTATCCGAAAGCCGACTGGGCGCCCAGGCCGCTGCGTGCCAAGACGACTTTCCAGTCGCTCGCCCGCGATGCCGTGGCCGCCTACTTCCAGAGTGTGTCGATCGTGCGCAGCGATGCGCGCGCGCGGCTGTTTTCGCCCGCATTCGATCAGGAGCTGGGCGGCTATCGTGCGATCGAGGTGTTCCGGCAGCACATGCGGGGTGCTCAGATCGACGATCCGCTGGCCTTGCCGCAGTTTCTTGATCTGCATACCTATCTGGTCGGCGACATCAATACCAAGGTCGACCGTGCCAGCATGGCGCACTCGCTGGAGGTGCGCGAGCCGCTGATGGATCACAAGCTGGTCGAGTGGCTCGCCTCGCTGCCGCCGGAGCTCAAGGTGCGCGGCCAGGACGGCAAATATCTGCTCAAGAAGGCGATGGAGCCGCACCTGCCGGCGGACGTGCTGTACCGGCCGAAAAAAGGTTTCGCCGTGCCGCTGGCACGCTGGTTTCGTGGCCCACTCGCGGCGCGCGCCCGGGCGACCCTGCTGGGCGCACGCCTGCTCGACACCGGCTGGTTCAATCCCGATCACCTTCGCCACGTCGTCGATTCCCACCAAGCCGGGCTTCGCGACCACAGTGCGCTGATCTGGACACTGATGATGTTCGACGCGTTCCTGCGCGTAGTGGTCGACGGTCAAACCTCGGAGCGCGTGGCCGCCAGGAGCCTCGCGGCATGACCCTGTCGATTCTGCACGTGCTCGACCATTCGATTCCCTTGCATAGCGGCTATACGTTTCGTACGGCCGCGATCCTGCGTGAGCAGCGTCGGCTGGGCTGGATCACGCACCATGTGACGTCGCCCAAGCAGGGCGACAGCGGGCACCTCTTCGATGACGTCGAGGGTCTGAGGTTTCATCGCACCCCAGGCCATTCCGGACGCTCGGCGGCGCTGCCGGTACTGCGCGAGCTGGCCTTGATGCGCCGTCTCGAAGCCCGCATCGACGCCCTGATTCGCGAATTGCGTCCGGATGTGCTGCACGCGCACTCACCGGTGCTGAACGCGGTGCCGGCCCTGCGCGCGGCCCGTCGCCACGGATTGAAAGTGGTCTATGAGGTGCGCGCGTTCTGGGAGGACGCCGCGGTCGATCACGGCAGCACCACCGAGGGCAGTCCGCGCTATCGTGCGACGCGCGCGCTGGAGACTTGGGCACTCAGGCGCGCGGACCACGTCACCTGCATCTGCGCCGGCTTGCGCGCGGATATCGTCGCACGAGGCATTCCGGAACATCGCGTCACGGTGATCCCGAATGCCGTCGATGTCGACAGTTTCCAGCCGTCCGCGCCCGCCGACACGGAGCTTCGGCGCCGGCTCGGCCTCGAGGGGGCGACGGTCCTCGGTTTCGTCGGTTCCTTTTACGCTTATGAGGGCCTGGATCTGTTGATCGCGGCGCTGCCGGCGCTGTGTGCGCAGCGACCCGATCTGCGCGTGCTGCTGGTCGGTGGGGGACCTTGTGATGGCGCGCTCAAGGCGCAGGCGGCCAGACTGGGCGTGGCGGACCGCGTGCGGTTTACCGGCCGCGTGCCGCACTCTGAAGTACAGCGCTACTACGATTTGATAGACATACTCGTCTATCCGCGCCACCGGATGCGTCTGACCGAGCTGGTCACCCCGCTCAAGCCGCTGGAGGCCATGGCGCAGGGACGGCTGTTCGTGGCTTCCGATGTCGGCGGTCATCGCGAACTCATTCGTGATGGCGAAAATGGCGTGCTGTTTCCGGCCGGTGAAGTCGATGCCTTGAGCCGGGCCGTGCTGGCCTTGCTCGATGCACCACAACGCTGGCCGGCGCTACGTGCGGCCGGACGCCGTTTCGTCGAGCATGAGCGCAACTGGGCGAACAGTGTCGCGCGCTATCGGCAGGTCTACCCGGAAAAGGCCGGCTCAACATGAGTTTTTCCGGCGTGCACGTCATTCTCGTGGGGCCGCTGCCGCCACCGGCCGGTGGCATGGCGACGCAGACCGTTCAACTCGGTCGCCTGCTTGCCGACGCCGGCGCCGGCGTGCAGGTCGTGCAGACGAATCTGCCTTACCGTCCGGCGTGGCTCGCGGGCGTGCCCGGGCTGCGTGCGCTCATGCGTCTGCTGTGTTATGTCGGGCGCTTGTGGCGCGTGTCCCGGTCCGGGGGCGCGGCCGTGATGCATCTGATGGCCAACTCCGGCTGGTCCTGGCATCTGTTTGCCGTACCGGCCATCGTCGTGGCCAGACTGCGCGGCATCCCGGTGGTGGTCAATTACCGCGGTGGCGGCGCCGCTGCCTTTCTCGCGGCACAGCATCGCTGGGTTAGACCGATCTTGGCGCGTGCCCAAGTCCTGATCCTGCCGTCGAGGTTCCTGCTGGAAATCTTTGCACGCTACGGCGTCGCTGGCCGGATCGTACCCAATGTCATCGATCTGGATCTGTTTTTTCCGCCCATGGCGCCACGGCAGAGGCCGCCCGTGCCGCATCTGGTGGTGACCCGGCATCTGGAGGCGCTCTACGACAATGCCAGCGCGTTGCGCGCATGCGCCCGCCTGGTGGGGCGTTATCCCGCGATCCGACTTACCATCGCCGGCATCGGCCCGGAACGCGCCGCGCTCGAGCGGCTCGCGCGCGAGCTGGGGATACAGTCATGTGTGCGCTTCGTCGGTCAGTTGTCGCGTCAGGAGGTCGCCGATCTCTATCGTCATGCCGATGTGATGTTGAATCCGAGCCGAGCCGACAACATGCCCAATTCGGTGCTCGAGGCCATGGCCAGCGGCGTCGTCGTCGTGAGCACGCGCGTTGGCGGAGTACCCTTTATCGTCGAAGACGGTCGCACCGGTCTGCTGGTGGCGGCCGGAGATGACGTGGCGATGGCCGAAGCCATCGCTCGCGTGTGCTCGGATGAGGCATTGCGCCGTCGCCTCGTCGATGCGGCGCGGGAGGAGGTCGGGCGCTACCGCTGGAGCGAGGTGGCGCCGCTGTTGGCATCGGCCTACGCCGAGGCCATGAAACCGGGTCAGGCCATGGCCCGAGGTCTCGTGGGATGACCCGTAGCCTCTACACGCGGTTTGCATCGGGCCTACTGTTCCCGCTGCACGAGCGACTCAAGGGACATGACACGCTGGCCGCGCGCGTCGAGCTGGAACGCAGCCAATGGTTGTCACCGGAGGCATTGAGGGCGATGCAGGTGGCGCGTCTGCGCGCGCTGCTCAAGCATGCGGCCGCGCGCGTACCGTACTACCGGAACCTGTTTGCCAGGATCGGTTTCGATCCGGAGGCGGTGCGCGACCTTGCGGCACTGCATCACCTGCCCGTGCTGACCAAGGAGCTGATCCGCACGCATTTCGAAGAACTGCGCGCGGACGACGCGCAACACGTCGCGATGTTTTCGACGACCGGATCGAGCGGCGACCCCTTGCGCTTTCTGATCGGCAGGCGGCGCGTGAGCCGGGATGTCGCAGCCAAATGGCGAGCGACGCGCTGGTGGGACGTCGACATCGGTGATCGAGAGATCGTCGCCTGGAGTTCTCCCATCGAGCTTGGTCGCCAGGACCGTATCAAGGGCTTGCGCGATCGCCTGTTGCGCACGCGGCTCGTACCCGCGATCGCGCTCACGCCCGCGCGGCTGGATGCCTTTGTCGGGGAAATCCTGGATTTTCGGCCGCGCATGCTGTTCGGCTATCCGTCGGCGCTGGCGCTGGTGGCGCAGCATGCGCGCGCCCAGGGCGTGTCGCTGGATCGGCGCGGCATCCAGGTGGCGTTCGTCACCGCCGAGCGCTTGTATCCGCATCAGCGCGACGCCATCGAACAGGTGTTCGGCTGCCGCGTCGCCAATGGCTACGGCGGCCGCGACGCCGGTTTTCTGGCTCACGAGTGCCCGGCCGGGCAGCTGCACATCACGGCCGAGGACGTGATCATCGAGGTGGTCGGTCCGGATGGTCGGCCGCGACCGCCAGGCGAGGTGGGACAGGTGGTGGTCACGCACCTGCACAGCCATGAGTTTCCCTTCATTCGCTATGTAAACGGCGATCTTGCCGCCCTGTCGCTAGACCGGTGCGCCTGTGGTCGCGGTTTGCCGTCGATCGCCGAGGTCCATGGTCGCGTGAATGAGTTCCTGGTCGCGAGCTCGGGCGCACGCGTGCTCGGTGTGGCTTTCGCGATGTTGTTGCGTGACATGCCGGGAGTGCTGCAGTTCAAGATCATCCAGCACGCGCTGGCCGAGGTCGAATTGCAACTCGTGCGTGGTCCGGACTTCGATGCGGAAAGGAGCAAGCCGCTCATAGAACGCCAGTTCCGGAATTTTCTCGGCGACGATCTGAAGCTACGGGTAGTCGAGGTCGGCGAGATCGTGCCGGAGCCGACCGGCAAGTATCGTTACGTCGTCAATCGTATTGCCGAACATGGCCGCGTGGCCGAACCCGGGGCCTGCGCGCATGCGTGACCTGCTGGTCATCGGCATCATGCTCGCCGGCGCAGGTTACGCGCTCCATCGACCCTGGGTGGGTGTGCTGTTCTGGACCTGGGTCAGCATCATGAACCCGCACCGCTACAGCTATGAGGCGTCGAACCTGCCGCTGCTTGCGATGGTTGCGGTGTGTACGCTGATCGGTGTGCTCGCGTCGCGGGACAAGCGCTCGCCGTTCATGGGCTCGCCACCCGTCTGGCTGGCGGTGTTCATGGTCTGGATGTCGATCACGACCTTGTTCGCCTTCGAGCCCGAGAAGAGCTACAACCTCTGGAACAAGGTCATGAAGATCGATCTCATGGTCCTGGTGACCCTGATGGTCCTGCGTACACGCTTTCACATCATGCTGTTCGCGTGGGTGGCGACGTTTTCGGTGGCGTTTTACGGCATCAAGGGTGGGCTGTTCACCATTGCAACAGGGGGAAGTTACCGTGTCTGGGGGCCGACCGCCAGCTACATCGAGGGCAACAACGAGCTCGCGCTGGCCCTGGTCATGACCATCCCACTGATCCGTTTCCTGCAGATGCGCGTCACGGATCGCCGCCTGTTTCACGCGCTCACGGCGGCGATGGTGTTGTGTGCGGCTTCAGCCCTGGGCAGCCACTCGCGTGGCGCGCTGCTCGCGATCGTGGCCATGGGCCTGATGCTGTGGTGGCGCGGGCGCGCGAAGCTCGCCGGGGCGTTTCTGATGCTGCTGGTCGCGATCGGCCTGCTCGCGTTCATGCCGGAAAATTGGTTCGATCGCATGAACACGATCTCCACGTACGAGCAGGACGCGTCTGCGATGGGGCGGATCAATGCCTGGTGGATGTGCTACAACTTGGCCAAAGACAATTTGTTCGGCGGCGGGTTTTCGATCTACACCGCGCAGCTCTTCGCGCGCTATGCCCCCGATCCGCTCGATATTCACGCCGCGCACAGCGTGTATTTTCAGGTGTTGGGCGAGCATGGGTTTGTCGGCCTGTTCATATTTCTCGGCATCGGGTTTGCGACCTGGCGTACGGCAGGCTGGCTGCGCAAGCACGCCACCGACGGACCGACGCGCTGGTGTGGCGATCTCGGCGGCATGATCCAGGTGTCGATGGCCGGGTTTGCCATCGGCGGGGCTTTTCTGAGCCTGGCCTATTTCGATTTCATTTACGATGTCATGATCATGGCGGTGTTGGCTAAGCGCTGGGTGCAGGAACGTCTTTGGGAGAAGGAGGCCCAGCCGTCGGCGGAGCAGTCCTTGGGCCAGCGTGTGTCCGAACTGCTCGGCCTGAACCGTGAGCCTTCGCTGGCGAGTGGGCGACCGGCATGAACCCGCGCGTGCCCTTGCCGCCGTCGTCGAGCGCGATACCATGATGCTGCGCAGCGTACTGAACCAACTGTCGCCATCGGGCGGTGGTGCACGCCTGACCATCCTGATCCTGCATCGCGTGCTTGACAGACCGGATCCGCTGATGCCGGATATTCCCGATGCCGGGCGCTTTGCGCGCATGCTGAGCTGGCTTGCCTCCTGGTTCGCCGTGCTGCCGCTGGCCGAAGGCATCAGCCGTTTGCTCGACGGGCGCTTGCCGGCACGTGCGCTGGCGATCAGCTTCGACGATGGCTACGCCGACAATGCACAGGTGGCGTTGCCTATCCTGAAGGAGTACGGCGCGAGCGCAACCTTCTTTATCGCCACCGGATTTCTGGATGGTGGCACGATGTGGAACGACCGCGTCATCGAGTCCATACGCGGGACGGCCCGGACGATGCTCGACCTCGGCACGCTAGGCCAGTTTCCGACCGGTAGCGTGGCCGAGCGCCGGACGGCACTGAAAAGCGTGATCGCTGCCGTCAAGTATCTCGATCCCGCGGCACGCACGGCGGCGGTCGAGCGCGTCGTCGAAGCCAGCGGCGTGATGGTGCCGGATGATCTGATGATGAGCCCGGAGGCGGTGCGCAGCCTCGCTCGGGCGGGCATGGGGATCGGCGCGCACACGCGCACTCATCCTATCCTGACGCGCCTGGGTACGGCCGAAGCGCGTGCGGAAATTGCCGGCGGACGCGCCGAACTTGAGGCCATCACCGGCCGGCGCATCGAGCTGTTCGCCTATCCGAACGGTCGGCCGGGGCGCGACTACGGCGCAGAACATGTCGCGATCGTGCGCGAGCTGGGGTTCCTGGCCGCGGTGACGACTGCGGCAGGCGTTGCCACCACGGGCACCGACCGCTTTCAGTTGCCCCGCTACACGCCGTGGGAGCAGGACAAGCTGCGCTTCGGCCTGCGCCTTGCCCAGAATCTGACGCAGATCCGCCCGGTCATGGTCATCTGACCTGGGGCGCGGCAACACCGCCAGGCTCAAGAAGGCGCCCGATTCGTCCGACATGCATGCGTCGGAACGGAAAAAACCGAAGCGGACATGAACCTCAAGACCGCCTGCTGGCGGGCACCATTGCTGATCGGCCTGATGGGCGTGCTGCCGGCCTTGGGTGCCGATCCCGAGCGCTGGGAGCGCATCACCGTCGATCGCGGTCGCGTGGTCGAGATCGATCGGGCCAGCGTCACACGTGCCGAGGCCGGGCAAAAAGTCGCCTGGGGACGACTGTCCTTGCCGCCGGCCGAGGCCGCACGACTTGGCTATTCCAGCGTTCAGGCGCTGAACCGATACGACTGCCAGAGCCTGCGTTTCGTCACCATCAAGCGCGTCTATCTCGATAGCGAGCAGCGCATCATTCGTGAAGAAAAACCGCGCGTGGAGCGCGAGATTCCGCTGCTGCCCGGCACGCTCGACGAGCGCCTGTATCGTGATGTTTGCAAACCACCTCCGCCCGCCGATTTGGCGCGCATGGTCGAGGCCGCGCAGCAGGTTGCGCGCAAAGCATCCGCCACTGCGCACGAAGCGGCCGCTGCGTCGCCCGTGCGGATGAAGCTTGCCGTCGCGGACAAGACCACCGAAATCGAGACCCAGTCCGGCACGGGCGCGGAGCCCGTCGGGGCGGCCGGACCTCAGCGCAAGGGGCGGACCATCGCTGCAAGGGGCAAGCCCACCCACGCTCCGGCAGCCAGTCCTGCAGGGATCACACCGGCAAGCGCCGCGGGGCGGCCGGACAAATTCAAATCGCGAAAACCCGAAGCTGCCGAAGCGATATCGGCGCACACGGACTGGCGATACAGCGGTGAGGCCGGACCCGAGCGCTGGGGACGATTGCGCCCGGAATGGGCGCAGTGTTCTGACGGGCGCCGGCAGTCCCCCATCGTGCTGCATGACGGCATCGGCATCCGGGTCGACCAGCCGCCGCTGCAGTTCGATTACCGCCCGGCCCGATTTACCGTGACCGACAGCGGACACGGCATCGAAGTCCACATCGAAGGCCGGCAAACCCTGTCCGCTCTGGGTCGTGTCTACGCCCTGCGCCAGCTCCATTTCCATGCACCGGCCGAAGAGCAGATCAACGGCCGTCGCTATGCCATGTCCATCCACCTGGTGCATGCGGACGAGGCCGGGCGGCTTGCCGTCGTGGCGCTGCCACTCGACGACGGTGCGGAACATCCGGCGGTGCAGGCGGTCTGGAATCATCTGCCGCTAGAGTCCGGCGGTACCGAATCGGCCCAGACGAGCATCGATCTGCCCGCGCTGCTGCCCGAGGACAGGCGATATTTCAGTTACAGCGGATCGTTGACGACCCCGCCATGCACCGAGGGCGTCCTGTGGATCGTCATGAAACGTGCGGTATCGGTGTCGCCGGCGCAGATCGCGACCTTCACCCATCTCTACTCGGGCAATGCCCGCCCGTTCCAGCCGCTGGGTGACAGGCTGGTCAAGGAAAGCCGTGATTGATTGGAACGGACGCTGGCTCGGGAAACTCAGCGATGTTGTAGCCAGAGTGCGATCTGGGTGAGCGCGAGCACGAGCGTGAGCACGGTGAGTGCCGTCATCCGTCGGCGATAGCCAGCAAGTTTGCGGGCGAGATCGTCCCGTTGGCGCGCCGATTCGGTATCACTGCGTGCGCTGAGCGCAGCGTGCGCGAGCCTGGGCAGTTGCGGCAGCAGATGCGCCCATCGCGGCATCTCGCGTTCGAGGTTGGCGAGGAGTCCGCGCCATCCCACCTGCTCGGCCATCCAGCGCTCCAGGAACGGTTTCGCCGTCTTCCATAGATCCAGGTCCGGATCGAGCTGGCGCCCCAGTCCTTCGATGTTGAGCAAGGTCTTCTGCAGCAGGACCAGCTGGGGCTGCACGACGACATTGAAGCGGCGCGAGGTCTGGAACAGGCGCAGGAGCAGGCGCCCGAAGGAAATGTCCTTCAGTGGCTTGTCGAAAATCGGTTCGCACACCGCGCGGATCGCTGCCTCGAATTCATCGATGCGCGTCTCCTTCGGCGCCCAGCCCGCCTCGACATGGGCTTGTGCGACACGCTTGTAATCGCGCTGGAAGAAAGCCAGAAAATTCTGCGCGAGGTAGTTCTTGTCGTTGTCGTCGAGCGTGCCCATGATGCCGAAATCGAGGGCGATATATTGCCCGGTGTTGGACACGAATATGTTGCCCGGGTGCATGTCGGCATGAAAGAAGCCGTCGCGAAAGACCTGGGTGAAAAAAATCTCGACACCGGCACGAGCCAGCTGCGAAAGGTCCACACCCTGCCGCCGCAGCTGCTCGATCTGGCTGATCGGCGTGCCGATCATGCGCTGCATCACCATGACCGTCCGACCGCACCAGTCCCAATGAACTTCCGGCACGACGAGCAGAGGCGAGTTGAGGAAGTTGCGGCGCAAGTGCGCGCAGTTGGCCGCCTCGCGCATCAGGTCGAGCTCATTGTCCAGGTGTTTGGCGAACTCGGCCACGACTTCGCGCGGCTTGAGGCGTCGCGCTTCGGGCCAGATGCGCTCCAGCAGCGCCGCCCCGGCATCGAGCAGCGACAGGTCGTTCGCGATGACGCGCCGTATGCCGGGACGGAGTATCTTGACCGCGACCGGCTCTCCGCTGGGCAGACGCGCGAAGTGCACCTGGGCCACCGAGGCGCTGGCCACCGGCAGCGCGTCGAATTCGGCGAATACCGACGACAGCGGCCGCGCATAGAATTTTTCCAGCAGCGCCATGGCTTGTTCCGACGGGAAGGGCGGCACACGGTCCTGCAGCCTGGCCAGTTCGTCGGCGAGGTCGGTCGGCAACAGGTCGCGCCGGGTCGAGAGCATCTGGCCGAACTTGACGAAGATCGGCCCGAGCGCCTCCAGCGCAAGCCGCAGCCGCTCGCCGCGGGGGGCCAGTGATCTCCGCCAGAAGAACACCCGGCGGGCCAAATGAGCGAGTCGGCCGCTGGGCTCGGCGTCGAGCAGAATCAGATCGAGCCCGAACCGATGGCTGACCCAGGCGATCTTGGCGAGTCGGATGAGGCGCACGCTTGAACCATGGGGAAAATCGCTCGCCAATGTAACAGAAGCGCCGGCGTCCGATGGCCGGCTGGCTATAATCGACTGCTTTAACATGCCCGACGACATGATCGCCGACATTCAAAGCCAGCTGACGGAACTCCTTTCGCGCGCCTTGTTCTCGGTCGCGCCCGATTTCGGGATCGAGGTTCGCCTGGCGCGTTCGCGCCAGGAAGGGCACGGCGATTTCACCTCCAACGTGGCGCTTCAGCTCGCCAAGCAGATGAAGATCCCGCCGCGCCAGCTTGCCGAGCGCGTGGCCGCGGAAATTCCGGTGTCGTCGTTGTTGGCCCGCGTCGAGGTGGCGGGCGCGGGCTTCATCAACCTTCATCTGGAAGCGAGCGTTCTGCACGAGGTCGTGCATGAAGTGCTGACGCGCGGCGAACGCTATGGCGCCGGCGTGCGCGAAACGCCGAACCGGGTTCTGGTCGAGTTCGTGTCGGCGAATCCGACCGGGCCGCTGCATGTAGGCCATGGCCGCGGCGCCGCCTACGGCGCCAGCCTCGCCGACATCCTCGAATTCGCGGGCCATGCCGTGACCCGCGAATACTATGTCAATGATGCCGGCCGGCAGATGGACATCCTGGCATTGTCGACTTGGCTGAGATATCTCGATCTGTTCGGTTTGAGCGTGCATTTTCCGCCGAACGGCTACCGTGGCGACTATGTGTTCACCATGGCGCGGCAATTGCGCGAAGCGCATGGCGACCGCTATGCACGGGTCGATCCGGTGAGCATACTCTCGGGAGTGCCGCCGCTGCCGCCCGCGGAACGCGGGGACGGGGAAGCGCAGGCGCTGCGCGAATCCCATCTCGATGCGCTCATCGACAACTGCAAGTATCTGCTCGCCGATGCCTACCGCAGCCTGCATGATTTCGTGCTCGCCGAGCAGTTGGGCGACTGTCGCAATGATCTCGCCGAGTTCGGCGTGCATTTCGATGTCTGGTTCTCCGAGCGCTCGCTGTATGACCTGGGCCTGGTCGAGCGTGCGCTGGCTCAACTGGAGCGTGCCGGGCATCTGTACTCGCAGGATGGGGCACTGTGGTTTCGCTCGACGGCTTTTGGCGACGAGAAGGACCGCGTCGTCCGTCGCGAGAACGGTCAGCCGACCTATTTCGCGTCGGATATCGCCTACCACCTGAACAAGTACGAGCGAGGCTTCGACCGCATCGTGAACATCTGGGGTGCCGATCACCATGGTTACATCCCGAGGGTGAAGGGTGCCGTGACCGCGTTGGGGCTCGACGCGCACAGGCTCGACATCGCGCTGGTGCAGTTTGCCGTGCTCTATCGAAATGGCCAGAAGGCCTCGATGAGTACGCGCTCCGGCGAGTTCGTGACCCTGCGTGCGCTGCGCGACGAGGTCGGGCGGGACGCGGCGCGTCTGTTCTATGTGCTGCGAAAATCCGACCAGCATCTCGATTTCGATCTCGATCTCGCCAAGACCGAGAGCAGCGACAACCCGGTCTATTACCTGCAATACGCGCATGCCCGCATCGCCAGCATTCTGCGTGAGTGGCAGAGCCAGTATGACGGGGAGCCCGGCGAGCTCGAACGCGTGGACTGCTCGTGTCTGAGCGATCCGGCGGAGTTGCGCCTGTTGCGCGAGCTGATGGCCTTTCCGGCGGTGGTCGACGAGGCCGCCAGTCAATATGCGCCGCACGTGATCGCGTTCTACCTGAAAGACCTTGCCGCCGAATTCCATCGCTATTACACGGCCTCACGCATACTCGTCGATGTCACTGCACTGCGCGAGGCGCGCGTCGCGCTTGCGGCGTGCGTGCGCCAGACCCTAGCGAATGGCCTACGCCTGCTGGGCGTGGGTGCACCTGAAGCCATGTGAGCCGCCGTGAGCCAAAAATCGCCCACCTCCGTTCGTCGTCACCCGTCGCCGCCGCGCAAGAGCGCGGGCGGGACGCTCCTCGGCGTCTTCATCGGCATCGTCATCGGGGTGGTGATCTCCGCCGCCGTGGTCTGGTATATCAATGGCGCGCCCTCGCCATTCCGCGACAAGATGCAGCCGGCCGAATCCTTGCGGGGCGATTTGTCGAAGGGGCCCGCCAACCTGCCGGCGAAGCCCGGGGAGCCTGCGCTGGAACCCAAACCGAGCGTCGAGCCCAACAAGACGCCGACGGGACAGGACGGACAGGGGGTGGCGGCAATACCGGCCGAGCCGGGCGAAACAGCCAAGGTGGCCGCGACGGAGCAGACCTTTCTGCAGGCGGGCGCCTTTCACTCGGCGGCCGAGGCCGACAATCTCAAGGCCAAGCTCGCATTGCTCGGCCTGGAAGCCAGTGTGCAACAGGTGTCGGTGCCGGACAAAGGAAACGTGTTCCGCGTGCGCCTCGGGCCGTACGCGAAGCCCGAAGACCTGGCACGCGTGCGGGCGGAGCTGGCGCAGAACGGAATCCAGGCCAACCTGGTCAAATCGAGCCAATGAATTCGCGAGAGGGAACGGCGATGAGAAAGCTGACGGCGCTTGGCCGAATGGTGTTGGCCGGCATGATGGTCGTGGTCGGGTCGCAGTTCGCTGCGGCTGCGGCGCCGGTACTCGGCAAGGACTATCAGGTGATCAATCCGGCACAGGCCACCGAAAATCGAGACCGCATCGAACTGGTCGAGTTTTTCTGGTACGGCTGCCCGCACTGCTACGATCTGGAACCTGCGTTCAACCGCTGGATCAAGGGTCAGCCCAAGGATGTCGGTGTGCGCCGGATCCCGGCCATCTTCCGCGACAGTTGGGTACCGGCGGCGAAAATCTTTTATACCCTGGAAACGCTGGGTGAGCTGGAGCACCTGCATGGACGAGTGTTCGATGCGATGCATCGCGAGCGCATCAACCTGAACAGCGAAAAAATACTGTTCGACTGGGTTGGCAAGCAGGGCGTGGATGCCAAGAAATTCGCGGAGACCTATCAGTCCTTCGCAGTGCAAAGCAAGGTCCAGCGCGCGATCCAGATGACCAAGGCCTACGGCATCGACGGCGTGCCGGCGCTGATCGTCGAGGGCAAGTACCTGACCACCAATGGCATGGCGGGTGGCCACGAGCCGCTGTTCGCTGTGCTCGATGGCCTGATCCAGAAGGCGCGCAGCGAGCGTCAGCCGGCAGCGAAAAAGTAGTTTCGGGCAGCGCTGGTCGACCAGGGCGCGCATGACCCCGCCACGACCGCCGGCCGTGTTCATCACCGGCGCGTCGCGTGGTCTTGGTCGGGAGCTGGCCCGCGAATATGCCCGCAGGGGAGCGAACCTGGGGCTCGTGGCGCGAGCCGCCGATGCCCTCGAAGAGTTGGCTGACGAACTCGTCCAACGGCATGGTGTGCGGTGTCTGGCGCTGGCGGCCGATGTGCGAGATCCGGCCAGCATGCGGAGCGCGGCCGGGCATTTCATGGACGAATTCGGTGTACCGGACCGGGTCATCGCCAATGCAGGGGTATCCACTGGCACGCTGACCGAGTATGCGGAGGATTACGCCGCCTTTCGGCAGGTTCTCGCGACCAACGTGCTCGGCATGGTGGCCACCTTCGCACCTTTCGTGCCGTGTATGAAGGCGAACGGGCAGGGCACGCTGGTCGGCGTGGCCTCGGTCGCGGGCGTGCGCGGACTGCCAGGCGCGGGCGCCTACTCGGCCTCCAAGGCGGCCGCGATTCGCTATCTCGAAAGCCTGCGTGTGGAGCTGCGCCCGGCACAGGTGCGCGTGGTGACGCTCTGTCCGGGCTACGTCGACACCGACATGACCGCCGGCAATCCGTATCCGATGCCCTTCCTGCTGCGGGCCGACGAGGCGGCGCGACGACTGGTGCGTGCGATCGAGCGCGGCGCCAGCTACGCGGTGATTCCGTGGCCGATGGCGCTGACGGCACGCGCGTTGGCGCTGCTGCCGAACGCGGTCTACGATCGTCTGTTCGTCCATGCCGGGCGCAAGCCGCGCGGACGGCCGTTGTGAGTCGAGACTGGCCCGGGGCACTGGCGGCCTGGCCTGATTTCATGTGACAACATAGGAGGAGACAATGAAGACCCGAATGACGGAGATGCTCGGCATCGACGTTCCGATTTTTGCGTTCTCGCATTGCCGGGACGTGGTCGCCGAGGTGTCGAAGGCCGGCGGCTTTGGTGTGCTCGGTGTCGCCTACAAAACCGCCGATCAGCTCGATACCGAATTGAAATGGATCGACGAGCACGTCGGTGGCAAGCCCTACGGCATCGACGTGCTGCTGCCCAACAAGTACGAAAAGCTCGGTGACCGGCGCATCACGCCGGCCGACCTGCCCGCGCCGCAGGTGGAATTCATGCGGCGGGTACTGGACGAGGCCGGCATTCCGCGCCTGCCCGAGGACATGGCGGCGAACCTGGTCCAGCAGATGCTCGACCGCATCAACATGACCCGCGAGCAGACGGAGGCCTTGCTCGACGTCGCGCTGCGCCATCCGATCAAGGCCGTGGTCAGCGCCCTGGGTACGCCGCCCAGGGAGACGGTCGCGCGGCTGCACGGCCTTGGGATTCCGGTCGGCGCGCTCGCGGGCAAACCGGCGCATGCCGTCGACCACAAGGAAGCGGGTGTCGATTTCATCGTCGCCCAGGGGATGGAGGCGGGCGGGCACACGGGCAAGCTGAGCTCGATGATTCTGTGGCCACAGGTGATCGATGCGGTCGCACCCTTGCCGGTGCTGGCCGCGGGCGGTGTCGGTCGCGGTCGCCAGATGGCGGCGGCCATCGCGCTGGGCGCGGACGGCGTCTGGTGCGGCTCGATCTGGCTAGGAACGCGGGAGAGCGAGCTGGGTCCGGAACTGAAGGAGCGATTTTTCGCGGCCAAATCGGAAGACACCGTACAGAGCCGACTGCGCTCCGGCAAGCCGGCGCGCGTGCTGCGCAGCAAGCTGTCCGACGCCTGGGAGCGTGCCGACGCCCCGGGGTTTGCGCCGATGCCCTATCAGACCATGCTGATGGCCGAACCGCACTTGCGGGTCGAGCGTGGGCGGGAGAGCGCTTGGCAATACTACCCGGTCGGTCAGCTGGTCGGGGACATCAAGTCCGAGACGAGCTGCCGGCAGATCATCTATGACATGATGAATGAGTTTGTCGAGGCGGCCGAGCGCTTCGGCCGGATCGTGCACGCCGAATGAAGCCCGGCCAGCCACCAACGATGAGATCAGGAGAGAATGCGCGATGAAAACGAAAGTCTGTGAGCAGCTCGGTATCGAGGTCCCGATCTTCGGATTCAGTCATTGTCGGGATGTCGTCGCTGCAGTCAGCGCCGCGGGCGGCCTCGGTGTGCTCGGTGCGACCACGTTTCCGCCCGAGCAACTCGAGGTCGAACTGCGCTGGCTGGAAGAGCGACTTCAAGGCAGGCCCTATGGTGTGAACGTGCTCATGGCCGACTCGCGCACCGAGGGGGCGGTCGAAGATCTGGAACGCGCGATCCCGCCGCAGCACCGCGAGTTCGTGCAAGGGCTCGAGCAGCGTTTCGGCGTGCCGCCGCTGCGCAAGGACGCCCCGGCAGCCGGTTCGATCTACCAGAACATGGAGCTGCGCAGTACGCACGGCTGGGCGAGACCGCAGCTCGACATCGTCTGGCGGCACCGCCCGAAGCTGTTGGTATCCGCTCTCGGCGCCGCCCCGCCGGACGTGGTCGAACGCGCCCACAAGCTGGGCATGAAGGTCGGTGGCATGACCGGTAGCGCACGCCACGCGCAGAAACACGTCGCGGCCGGCGCCGACCTGGTCGTCGCCGCCGGCAACGAGGGCGCAGGCCACAACAGCGATGTCGCGACCATGGTGCTGGTGCCGGAGGTGGTCGATGCCGTGGCCGGCAAGGTGCCGGTGCTCGCCGCCGGCGGCATCGGCAACGGTCGCCAGATCGCCGCCGCGCAGGCGATGGGTGCGGACGGGGTCTGGCTGGGCTCGATCTGGCTGACGACGGTGGAATCCGACTTGGACGCCGGCAGCGTCGAGCAGCTGCTCAAGGCCGGGTCGCACGATACGCTGCGCACGCGCTGCTGGAGCGGCAAGCCGACGCGATTCCTGCGCAACCCCTGGATGGAGGCCTGGGATGAGCGCGATGCGCCGGAACCGCTGGGCACACCGTTCCAGCGCATGCTGATTGCGCCCAGCTATCAGCGGATCGTCGCGGCCGGCATGCATGAACTGATGGCGGTTCCGGTCGGGCAGGTGGTCGGGCAAATGCGCGCGCGGCGGCGCGTGCGCGACGTGATGCTCGATTTGCAGCAGGAATATCTGGATGCCGTGAGCCGCTTGTACGCGATCCAGCCACAGGTATAGTCCTCGGCCGGTTCCCGCGGCCGACGCGCTCAGGTCGGCCGCGCGGCCGCGGCGGCCGAAAACGTGCTCGCGAGATGGGCGGTATCGTTGAACGCACGCAGCACGATGTGGCCCTCGGTCATCACCACATGGCTGATCGATCCGTTGTCGGCGCCGTGAAACGCGAACGGCCGCGAGCCGGTGGCATGCGCGAGGATGTGGGCGATGACGCCACCGTGCACGACTGCGACCACCAGTTCGTCCGCGTGTAGGGCGGCGATGCGTGCCAGCGATCCGAGGATGCGCCGATCCAGCGCCGCGTGCGATTCGGCGCCGGGGATGACATCCCAGCGCTCCTCGGCCAGCATCTGCCGATAGACCGGATCGTTCTGATGCGCCTTGATGCGCAGCAGGCCGCCCTCCCAGGCGCCGAGATGGACCTCGCGCAGATCACGTTCGACGATTGGCTCGATTCCCAGCGCCTCGCATAGCGGCGCAGCGGTTTCGACCGTGCGCCGCAACGAGGTCACATAGATCGCGTTGATCGGCGCGTGCCGCAGGCGCTGCGCGATGCGCTGCGCCTGCTCGCGGCCATTGGCATGCAGCTCTGGGTCGCCCTGCCCTTCGACCAGCGGGAAAGGTGATGCCGCGGTCGCGGCCCGCGATTCGCCGTGACGCACGAGCAGGATCTCGGTCGCACCCGGTGGCCGGGCGAAACGCTGCTGGCGGTACTCGGTGGCATCGCGATCCATGTTCGATGTCATCGTCGGCGGAGTACGTGCCCCGTGTCCCGTGCTGCCGGACTACAGCCGCAGACCGAGCTGCGTGCCCTCGCGGATCGCATAGAGTGCGTCCAGTTCGGCGGCCTTGCTGGCGCCGCCGACCAGGTGCGCGCGGCGACCGGCGGCGACGAGTTCATCGTACAGGCCGCGCACCGACTCTTGCCCGGCGCAGATCACGATCGAGTCGACCGGCAGCACGTGGTGCTGATCCTGAATCCGGTAATGCAGGCCCTGGTCATCGATCTTTTCATAGCTCACGCCCACCACCTGCCTGACGCCGTAACGCGCGATCTCGCTCTTCAGTACCCAGCCCGTGGTCAGGCCCAGCGTGCCACCCGGGCGCTCGGATTTGCGCTGTAGCATCGTGACTTCGCGCGCCGGCTGGAGTTTGGGAATGCCGCCGGGCAGGAAGCCACCAGGTCCGCGGTTCTCGGGGTCCACGCCCCAGTGTTCCAGAAAGACCCGGATGCGCTCGCCTTCGGCCACCGGTGGCGTGCACAGGAACTCGGCCATGTCGTAGCCGATGCCGCCCATGCCGATGATCGCCACACGCCGCCCGACCGGTTTCGCGCCGGTCAGCGCCTCGGTGTAGCTCAGCACCGTGGGGTGGTCGATACCCGGGATGGCCGGGGTGCGTCCACTGACGCCGGTTGCGATGACGATCTCGTCAAAGCCGGCCAGATCGCTCGATTCGGTGCGCACGCCGAGACGGAGGGCGACGCCGTGCTTGCGCAGCATCGTCCGGTAATAGCGCAGTGTTTCGTTGAATTCGCGTTTGGCCGGGATGCGGCGGGCGAGGTTGAACTGTCCGCCGATGTCGTCGCCGGCTTCGAACAGCGTCACGGCATGGCCACGCTCGGCGGCGGCGATGGCGGTCGCCAGGCCGGCCGGACCGGCACCGACGATGGCGATCTTCTTGCGTGCCGGTGCCGGTGCCTGCGTCAGCACCGTTTCATGGCAGGCATAGGGGTTCACTAGGCAGCTGCACACTTGGTCACGGAAGATGTAATCGAGACAGGCCTGGTTGCAGGCGATGCAGGTATTGATTTCGTCTGCCCGGCCCTCGCGCACCTTGCGCGCGAAGTGCGCGTCGGCGAGCATGGGCCGCGCCATCGAGACCATGTCGGCGTCGCCCGACGCGATCACGGCTTCGGCGACCTCGGGGGTGTTGATGCGATTGGACAGCACCAGCGGAATCTCGACCGCCTGCCGCAGCGGGCGGATCGCGAACTGCCAAGCCGCACGCGGCACGGCATAGGCGATGGTCGGGACCGGCGCATCGTGCCAGCCGATGCCGGTGTTCAGCATGTTCGCGCCGGCAGCCTCCAGCTCGCGCGCGAGCGCGACGATCTCCTCACCGCTGTTGCCGCCCTCGACCAGATCGAGGATGGAGATGCGATAGACGATCAGGAAGTCGGAGCCCAGCCGTGCACGCACGCGCTTGGTCACCTCCACCGGCAGGCGCATGCGATTGGCCAGCGAGCCGCCCCATTCGTCGGTACGCTGGTTCGAACGCGGGGCGAAAAACTGATGCAGGAAGTAGCCCTCCGAACCCATGATCTCGACCGCGTCGTAACCGGCTTCGCGTGCCAGCACGGCGCACTGCGCATAATCCTCGATCACCTGTGTGACCTCGTCCGAGCTCAAGGGGCGCGGAATGCGCGGATTGATCGGCGAGCGGATGTTCGACGGCCCGACGATCCGGTCGTGCTTGGCGTAGCGCCCGGCGTGCAGGATCTGCATGCACAGCTTGCCGTCGGCCTGATGCACGGCGTCAACCATGCTGCGGTGTTCCGGAATCTGGTCGCTGCGGTTGAACACGCGTCCGGCCGGGCCCAGCAGACCCTCTTCGTTCGGCGAAAAACCGCCGGTGACGATCAGGCCGGCTTCGCCGCGCGCGCGTTCGGCATAGAACGCAGCCAGGCGCGCCATGCCGTCGGGTTCGTCTTCGAGGCGGGTGTGCATGGAGCCCATGAACACGCGGTTGCGCAGCGTGATGAAGCCGAAGTCCAGCGGTTTCACGAGATGTGGATAGGCATTGGATGACATGTATGGGTTCCTGAAAAGGGATAGATGCTCAGTCCTCGTGGCCGATGGCCAGGATCACCTTGCCCACCGACTGACGGTTCATCACCGCGGCCATGGCCTCGCGATACTGGGTAAACGGAAAGGTCTGCCCGATCAGCGGCTTGAGCGCGCCGGACCGACACCATGCAAACAAGTCGTCGAGATTCTCCTTGATGCGGGGCGCATGGCGCTGGCGCGCTTCGGGCAGCCCCCAGCCCAGATAGGTACCGTAATTGAAACCCATCACCGAGGCGTTCTTGACCAGCAGCAGGTTGGCCGGTGCGCTCGGGATGCGGCCGCTGGCGTAGCCTATGGTCAGCAGCCGCCCTTCCTGGTTGATGCAGCGCAACGAGGCGTCGAACAGGTCGCCACCAACCGGGTCGAAAATGACATCGGCGCCGCGCCCACCGCTGCAAGCCTTGACCTGCGCGGCGAGATCGGGCACGTCCGAGCGGATGGTGTGGTCGGCACCATGGTCGCGCGCGACGGCGAGCTTGGCCTCGGTGCTGGCAGTCGCGATCACGCAGCCGGCCCCCAGGGACTTGCCCAGTTCGACCGCGGCGAGCCCGACCGCCCCCGCTGCCCCATGCACCAGCAGCGTTTCTCCGGGTGCGAGCCGGGCGCGCCAGCGCAGCGCGCCGAGCGCGGTGCCATAGGAGTTGGGCAGATAGATCGCCTGCTTCAAATCCAGGCCGTCCGGAACCGGGAATACCGCCAGCTCGTTCGCGATCGCCTCCTCGGCGAACCCGCCCCAATCCAGGATCGCGACCACCCGGTCACCCACTTTGCAACGCGTGACCTCGGCGCCGCATGCGAGCACGACCCCGGCGCACTCGGTGCCCGGCACGAACGGCAGGGGCGGTTTGATCTGGTACCTGCCCGAAACCCACAGGCTCGTCGCAAAACTGACGCTCGCATAGCGCACGGCGATGCGCACGCCGTCCGGTGGCAGCGGCGGCAACCGGAAATCCTCGATCTCGAGTTCATCGAACTCGCACCATCGGTGGCAAACAACGGCCCGCACTCTCGTCTCCTGTTTCGTGCAAAGAAAAAGCTACGGTTGGCCTGCGTGCGACGAATCACTGAGCCTGGAGACCGGCGGCCTTCACCGCGTTGGCCCACTTCGGAATTTCCGCCTGCACATAGGTGGCCAGTTCGGCCGGTGTCGATCCGGCCGGAAAGATGCCCATGCCCAGGAGCTTCTCGCGTACGTCCGGTAGCGCCAGCGCTTTCAGGACGTCCGCGTTGACCTTGGCGACGATTTCGCGCGGCGTGCCGGCCGGCGCCATGACCCCCCACCAGGCCACGACCTCGTAGCCCGCCAGGCCCAGCTCGTTCAGTGTCGGCACTTCGGGCAGCAGCGACAGCCGTTTCAGCGTCGTCACCGCCAGCGGCTTCAAGCGGCCTGCCTTGATGTGACCGAGCGCAACGGCCGGATCGGCGATCAACAGCTTCACCTGCCCGCCCAGCACATCGGTCAGGGCCGGCGGCGTGCTCTTGTAGGTGATGTAGTTGATCTGTATGCCGGCCTGGGTGTTCAGCAGGCCGAGCGCCAGATGCGCCGTACTGACGCCTCCTGCGAGGTCGAGCTTGCCCGGCTGCGACTTCGCCAGCGTCACCAGCTCCTGATAGGTATTGGCCGGAAACGTGGGGTGGGCGAGCAGCATGTATGGCAGCGTTGCCGTCAGCACGATCGGCGCGAAATCCTTGATCGGATCGTACGGAAGCTGCTTGTAGAGCGACACATTGATGCCGTGTGTGGCATTCGTCGCCATCACCAGCGTATAGCCATCGGGCGCTGCGCGTGCCGCAGCCTCGGTACCGATCGTGCCTCCGGCTCCCGGGCGGGCGTCGACGACAACCGGCTGGCCCCACGTTTCGGAGAGCTTCTGGCCGATGGTTCGTGCCAGGATGTCGGTTGCGCTGCCGGCCGTATAGGGCACGATGATCCGTACCGGCTTGTTCGGATACGCGGATTGTGCAAACGCCGAACCGATCAGGCACAGCATGGTGACGGGCCCCAGCAACCAGCCCAGCGATCTTCTCGACATGGTCTCCTCCTCGTGTGTGTCAGTGGTGAAGTCCGCGACGTTTGTCCGGACAGGCACTCTGCGGTGTTTGGGCCGAGATTATCCCGAAAACCGTTTGCGTGCGTGCAAGTGAGCGTCGCCAGGGCAGCGGCGGGCACGCCAGGTGCGATGCAAAAAATTGACCACGACCCGATCGCCGACTAGAATCGCGCACCTTTCCCCGATAGCTCAGTCGGTAGAGCGACGGACTGTTAATCCGCAGGTCCCTGGTTCGAGCCCAGGTCGGGGAGCCAAAGAAACAAAGAGATAGGCCAGCAGCGATGCTGGCCTTTTTCTTTTTGGTCGTTCTGGTTGCCGTATGGTTGCCGTTTGTTGCCGGTAAGAGCCATGTTCTTAGCTGCAACTCTCGGGGTACGGATAGGTCAGCCGTGACGCAGGCTCACATTCGTCGGGCATCGGCACTGTCCGTAGCGAGCCGAGACACTCTTGCACGTTCTTTACGGCGTGAAGGGGCTCCCAAAAATCCGTCCCGCGCGCAACATCCCGCTCAACTATGGCGCGCACGGTGGATGCGGCATCCTGCAGGACCGGCTCCCGACCGTTGCTGTATCGGTCGAACAGCGCCCGAATAAGGCGCAGCGGGAATACCGTGGCGACCTCCAGGTAGCGAAGCATGAGGCCATGGAATAACTCGCCCCCCACTTCCTGGTCGATTTTCGCGCAGCGCGTCAATACCGGGTCGTTTACCATGGTGCCACGGGCAATAATGAACCTGAAAGAGACATGCGAGATGCCGAGAGGCAACCCATTTGAACGTCGGGTAACTCTTCGGAACCTGCCGTAGTTTCCGCGCGAACTCCTCGGCCATTCCAGCCGTTCGGTAAATCGAGCTCGCATCGTTCAATGGCTGCAATGCGGAGCACTTACCAACTCACACTCCCGCCTCTTACCTGCCATTCCCCAAGTCTTTGAAATTTCTTGCGGTGCGGAAGATCGAACGACCGGTTTTTTTCCAGCGATTGCGTTGTCGGCAGAATCAATCGCTGGATCTAAAGCGTGGCCGCGCGAGAGCGTTCAGGCGGCCACACGCACTGCGTCAAATTTCCGTCTGCTCTGAAATCTCCAGCGCATCATCAACCTCGATACCGAGATAACGCACGGTGCTTTCCAGCTTATTGAGGCTTCCATAATTCATGACATTACCACAGCGTAGCTTGCATCCAGCAAGCGGCGATGATCGAGGGGCGCTTCTGGGCGCTTTTGAGTTTGTTGCGCGCTGTAATGTGCAACTCGGCAAGAT
>JAJVIJ010000049.1 GCA_022072095.1 Rhodocyclaceae bacterium | reverse complement strand
GCCTCGAGCGAAGTTCTATCGTCCGACAGGATCTGGGCGAGGAAGGCGGAGGCATCCGCCAGCAGCGATTCGGGGGGATCGCCGAGGAGGGCGACGCAGCCATCGCTGACGAACAGGAAACGCAGTGTCCGCTCCGGGGTCCGGAGCAACTGGAAGACCATGCCCGGAATGTTCGCCGCCAGTGCACGAAAGCGCGCCTCGTTCTCGCGCACGGCGTCGAGCGCCGCGCGCCGCTCGGTGCGCATGCGCGCCTCGCGCACCTCGCGCTCGACCGCCGGAACGAGCCGATCGAGCTTGTTCTTGTTCAGATAGTCGTGCGCCCCGGCACGCATCGCGTTCACCGCGGTCTCCTCATCGATCGCTCCCGACACGATGACGAAGGGCAGATCGATCGCCAGCTCGTGCATCAGCGCCAGCGCCGCCTGCGCGCTGAAGCGCGGCATGTGGTGGTCCGCGAGTACCGCGTCCCATTTCTGCTCCACCAGCGCGGCACGCATTTCGTCGGCGCACTGGACGCGCCGATAACTCGCGGCGTAGCCGGCCCTGTGGAATTGCCGCAGCAGGATCAGCGCGTCATCCTCCGAGTCGTCGATGATCAATATCGCCAGCGCCGCGGGCTGTGGCGAAATCGCGGCGTCGCGATCAGGGTCGGCCGGTACCGGGCCGGCGGGCAGTATGCGCGGTCGCATGTCGTTAGTGTAGCCCAGTCGTGCATGCGTCAGCCCCGTTGCCGCCGGCTGCGCGTGGGCCGCCCCGAAGCCGGTGTAGACCCCGTCCATTGTCGAGCCGGCATGGGTGCCGATATAATCGTTGCCTGATCTTCTGGCGGGGGCGCTCCCGGATTCCGGGCCGCTCCCGCTTCGCACATGTATGGGGCAGGATGCCGACATGAGTCGGCGACGGAGGCGGTGTGCCTGAATCCGGGGCGCTGAAATCCGGCTTGGCCGAGCGGCCTCGCGGAGCAGGCGTCGCGCGCTCGCCGTGGTCGCCGCCCGCTCCGGTGGCCGCCGGGAGCCCCGATCATCGTGCGTTGGCGTCGTCGAAGTCATATTGGAGAGTGTTCTTGCGTTTGTTTCCGCCCGCAATTCTCGCGCTCGCCGATGGCAGTGTGTTTCGTGGTGCCGGCATCGGCGCGATGGGCCACTCGGTGGGTGAAGTCGTATTCAACACGTCGATCACCGGTTACCAGGAAATCCTCACCGACCCTTCATATTGTCAGCAGATCGTCACGCTGACCTACCCGCACATCGGGAACACCGGCGTCAACGATGAGGACGAGGAATCCGGCCAGGTGTATGCATCGGGACTGGTCGTGCGCGATCTGCCGGTGCGGCCCAGCAATTTCAGAATGCGGGCGACGCTGGACGAATACCTGAGTTCACACGGCGTGGTCGCCATCGCCGGTCTCGATACGCGCCGGCTGACCCGCCTGCTCCGAGAGCGCGGTGCGCAAGCCGGCTGCATCCAGGTCGGCGACCTCGACGTCGATGGTGCCATCGAGCGTGCCCGCGCCTTTCCGGGACTGGCCGGCATGGATCTGGCCCGGGTCGTGAGCACACCCGAACGCTACCTCTGGAATCAAGGGGAATGGCAGTTGGGCCGCTCTTACCAGACCGCTGCAACGTCCGACCTGCACGTCGTCGCCTACGATTTCGGCATCAAGCGCAACATCCTGCGTCTGCTTGCGCAGCGCGGCCTGCGCCTGACGGTGGTACCGGCGCGGACCCGCGCCGATGAGATCCTTGCGCTCCGACCGGACGGCGTATTCCTGTCGAATGGGCCGGGCGACCCGGAACCCTGTGACTACGCCATCGACGCCATTCGGACCTTGCTCGCGCAGCGCGTACCCTTGTTCGGGATCTGTCTCGGGCACCAGCTGCTCGCTCTGGCCTCGGGGGCACGGACATCGAAAATGAAGTTCGGCCATCATGGCGCGAACCACCCGGTGAAAGATCTGGATTCCGGCCGGGTGTTCATCACCAGCCAGAATCACGGCTTCGCCGTCGACCCCGACAGTCTGCCGCCGACGCTGCGGCAGACACATGTTTCGCTGTTCGACGGCAGCATCCAGGGGCTTGCCCGCAGCGATGTGCCCGCCTTTTCGTTTCAGGGGCACCCCGAGGCCAGTCCCGGCCCGCACGACATCACCGAATTGTTCGACCGTTTCGTGACCCTGATACGGCACTCTCAGACTCGGGAACAGCATGCCCAAGCGTAGCGACATCCAGAGCATCCTGATCCTTGGGGCCGGCCCGATCGTGATCGGTCAGGCCTGCGAATTCGACTACTCCGGCGCCCAGGCCTGCAAGGCTCTGCGTGCCGAGGGATATCGGGTCGTGCTGGTGAACTCCAATCCGGCCACGATCATGACCGACCCGGAAACGGCCGACGCCACGTATATCGAGCCGGTCACCTGGCGCATCGTCGAGCGCGTCATCGCCCGCGAGCGCCCTGATGCGTTGCTGCCGACCATGGGTGGACAGACCGCCCTGAACTGCGCGCTGGACCTGGCGAAACACGGCGTACTGGAGCGCTACGGTGTCGAGTTGATCGGCGCGAGCCGCGAGGCCATCGACAAGGCCGAGGATCGCGAGCTGTTCAAGCAGGCCATGACCCGCATCGGGCTGGCATCCGCACGCTCGGCCATCGCGCACAGTCTGGAGGAGGCGCGACAGGTGCAGGCCGGCATCGGTTATCCCGTCATCATCCGCCCATCCTTCACGCTGGCGGGGTCTGGCGGAGGCATCGCCTACAACGAAGACGAGTTCCTGGAAATCTGCAAGCGCGGCCTTGAAGCCAGCCCGACGCGGGAACTGCTGATCGAGGAGTCGCTGATCGGCTGGAAGGAATTCGAGATGGAGGTTGTCCGTGACTGCAAGGACAACTGCATCATCGTCTGTGCGATCGAGAACCTCGATCCGATGGGGGTCCATACCGGCGACTCGATCACTGTCGCGCCGGCGCAGACGCTCACCGACAAGGAATACCAGATCATGCGCAACGCCTCCATCGCGGTGCTGCGCGAGATCGGTGTCGATACCGGCGGGTCCAACGTGCAGTTCGCGATCAACCCCGCGGACGGGCGCATGATCGTGATCGAAATGAATCCGCGCGTCTCGCGCTCGTCCGCGCTCGCGTCCAAGGCGACCGGGTTCCCGATTGCCAAGATCGCCGCCAAGCTGGCGGTGGGCTATACCCTGGACGAGCTGAAAAACGACATCACCGGCGGTGCGACGCCGGCCTCGTTCGAGCCAAGCATCGACTACGTCGTCACCAAACTGCCACGCTTCGCGTTCGAGAAGTTTCCCATGGCGAACGACCGGCTGACGACGCAGATGAAGTCGGTCGGTGAAGTCATGGCCATTGGCCGGACCTTTCAGGAATCGCTGCAGAAGGCCTTGCGTGGCCTCGAGGTCGGTACCTATGGGCTGGACGAGATCGATGTCGACCCGGACGATCTGGAGCGTGAACTGGCGAGCCCGGGTGCGCAACGGATCTGGTACGCCGGACAGGCGTTTCGTCTCGGCATGGGCGTCGACGCGGTCCATCGCTTCACTCGCATCGACCCGTGGTTCCTCGCCCAGATCGAGGAACTGGTGCACGCGGAAGCCGCGCTCGTCGGCCGCTCGCTCGCCGACCTGACGCGCGACGAGATATGGTCGCTCAAGCGTCAGGGCTTCGCGGACAGACGTCTGGCGCAGTTGCTGAACGGCAGCGAGGCAGCGGTGCGGGACCGGCGCCGTGAGCTGGGCATCCGACCGGTCTACAAGCGCGTCGATACCTGCGCCGCCGAGTTCGCCACGGACACCGCCTATCTGTACTCGACTTATGAGGAGGAATGCGAAGCGGCACCGAGCTCGCGACGCAAGATCATGGTGCTTGGTGGCGGCCCGAACCGCATCGGCCAGGGCATCGAATTCGACTATTGCTGCGTCCATGCCGCGCTTGCGCTCAAGGCCGATGGCTTCGAAACCATCATGGTCAATTGCAACCCGGAGACCGTATCCACCGACTACGACATTTCCGACCGTCTGTATTTCGAGCCACTGACGCTGGAAGACATCCTCGAGATCGTCGAGGTCGAGCAACCCGAGGGCGTGATCGTGCAATTCGGCGGCCAGACGCCACTGAAGCGCGCCCGCGACCTCGAGGCGAATGGTGTGCGCGTGATCGGCACCTCGCCCGACCGCATCGACGCCGCCGAGGACAGGGAGCGATTCCAGCAATTGCTGCATCAGATCGGCCTGACGCAGCCGCCGAACCGTACCGCACGCACGCCGGACGAGGCCGTGCGCCTCGCCACCGAGATCGGTTATCCGATCGTCGTCCGCCCCAGCTATGTGCTCGGCGGGCGCGCGATGGAGGTCGTGCATGAACGGAAGGAACTGGAGCGCTACATGCGCGAGGCCGTCAAGGTTTCGCCCGATACCCCGGTGTTGCTGGACCGCTTCCTGAACGATGCCATCGAGGTGGACGTCGATGCCCTGGCGGACGGCGAGCAGGTCGTCATCGGCGGCATCATGGAGCACATCGAACAGGCGGGCGTACACTCGGGCGACTCGGCCTGTTCGCTGCCGCCGTTCTCGCTGTCTGTGGAGGTGCAGGCGGAACTGCGTCGTCAGACCGAGCTGATGGCGCGTGCGCTGGACGTATGCGGGTTGATGAACGTCCAGTATGCGATCCAGGGTCAGGGTGAGGACCGCGTCGTCTATGTGCTCGAAGTGAATCCGCGCGCCTCGCGCACCGTGCCCTTCGTTTCCAAGGCGACGGGCCGACCGCTGGCGATGATCGCTGCGCGCTGCATGGCCGGCAAAACCCTGCGCGAGCAGGGCATCGTCGGTGAAATCGTCCCCCCCTATTACAGCGTCAAGGAAGCGGTGTTCCCGTTCAACAAGTTTCCGGGCGTCGACGCCATACTCGGACCGGAAATGAAATCCACCGGCGAGGTCATGGGCGTTGGCGAACACTTCGCCGAGGCGTTCATCAAGTCGCAGATCGGTGCCGGCGTGCAGATTCCGACATCCGGTACCGTGTTCATCAGCGTCAAACCCGCCGACAAGACCAAGGCGGTCGAGGTGGCGAGAAGCCTGGCGGCGCAGGGTTTCACGATTGTCGCAACGCATGGCACCGCGGCCGCGATCGCACAGGCCGGATTGCCCGTGACCCCGGTCAACAAGGTCAGCGAAGGTCGGCCCCACATCGTGGACATGATCAAGAACAACGAGATCAGCCTGATCGTCAATTCGGTCGAGGAAAAGCGTACCGCGGTGGCCGACTCGCGCTCGATCCGCACCAGTGCGCTGTCGCGGCGCGTGACGCTGTACACCACCGTGGAGGGGGCGAGTGCGGCCTGCGCCGGCCTGCGGTATCTCGACCAGCTGGAACCCTACTCGCTGCAATCACTGCACGCGCGTCTGGGCGAACTCTCGCCATGAGCAAGACCCCGCTTACCGTTGTCGGTGCCGAAAAATTGCGCGCCGAACTGCATCGTCTGAAAACGATCGATCGGCCCGCCGTGATCCAGGCCATCGCCGAGGCACGCTCGCACGGCGACCTGTCCGAGAACGCCGAGTACGACGCGGCCAAGGAGCGACAGGGCTTCATCGAAGGCCGCATCCAGGAGGTCGAGAGCAAGCTCGGCAACGCACAGATCATCGATCCGGCCCTGCTGGACGCCGATGGCCGTTGCGTATTCGGAGCCACCGTTGACCTCGAAGACCAGGATACCGGCGATGCGCTGAGCTATCAGATCGTCGGCGAAGACGAGGCCGATCTGAAGACAGGCAAGATTTCGGTCACCTCGCCGATCGCGCGTGCGCTGATCGGAAAATTTGCCGGCGATGTCGTCGAGTTTCCGACCCCGGGCGGCATGCGGTCACTGGAAATCATCGACGTCCGCTACGTCTGATTTCCCGGCATGACTGACGACAGCCTGGCTCGCTCGCTGCTTCGCTCACTGTTCGCGCTAGGAACGACCACCTGGGTGGGGGGGCTTTGGGTGGTCGGCGGACTCGTGGTCCCGCACCTGTTCTCGACACTTCCGGAACGCCAGCTGGCGGGTGCAGTGGCGGCGAGCCTGTTCCTGAAAATGTACTGGCTGGGCTACGCCTGTGCCGCGCTGTCGTGCCTGGCCTTGCTGCTCCGGTTTTCGACCGGCATCTGGCGACGCGCGGCGTTCTGGATCGTGTGCGCGATGTTGGCCCTGACGCTAACCAGCCACTTGGCCGTACACCCGCGCATGGAGTCACTGCGGGGCGAATTGGCACACACCATCGGCACCCAGCCCGAAGCCCGACAGCGCTTCGGCGATCTGCATCGCATCTCGAGCGCGCTCTATCTCGCCCAGTGCCTGCTCGGCCTGGGGCTGATCCGGGCAGGCTCAGGCCGCCAGGGGTGCGGGCGTCGTCGCTGAACGCCGCGGTGGCGGGAGATTGCCGGCGCCCGAACCGGCTATCGCCTACCTGAGCCATAGCGGGTAGAATCGCCCCCCGTCTCCCATAAGCTCAAGAATGGATTACCTTCTGACCATGCCTCATGACTACATGATGTCCGGCTATGTCGATTTGCCCTGGTGGGGTTACACGCTCGTGGCCCTTGCATTCACCCACATCACCATCGCGTCGGTGACGATCTTCTTGCATCGTCACCAGGCACACCGTGCGCTGGACCTGCATCCGCTGGCGAGCCACTTCTTCAGGTTCTGGCTGTGGCTCACGACCGGCATGATCACGCGCGAGTGGGCGGCCGTACACCGCAAGCACCACGCCAAATGCGAAACCCCGGACGATCCGCACAGCCCGCAGGTCTATGGCCTGAACCGCGTGCTGTGGGGCGGCGTGCTGCTCTATCGCGACGCCACCAGCGACCGCGAAACGCTCACCCGCTACGGGCATGGAACGCCGGATGACTGGATCGAGCGCAAGCTGTATTCGGCCCACAATTTCCTGGGCATCGCGCTACTGCTTGGCGTGGACGGACTGCTGTTCGGCATCGTGCCGGGCCTGCTGATCTGGGTCACGCAGATGCTCTGGATTCCGTTCTGGGCTGCCGGTGTGATCAACGGCGTCGGCCATTTCTGGGGCTATCGCAATTTCAATTGCGCCGACGCCTCGACCAACATCGTTCCTTTCGGCATCCTGATTGGTGGCGAGGAGCTGCACAACAATCACCATGCGTTCTCTACCTCGGCCAAGCTCTCGGCGCGCTGGTTCGAGTTCGACATCGGCTGGGCCTATATTCGGCTGCTGTCAGTCTTCGGGCTCGCGCGCGTCAAGAAAGTCATCCCCGTACCGCGTTTCGCACCGGCGGGAACGGCGGTGGATTTCGACACGCTGCAAGCGATCATCACGCACCGCTACGATGTCGTGAAGCGCTATGTCGCGTCGTTGCACGACATCTGTCGCGACGAAATCGCCCAGTTGCGCGCGCGCGCGGTGGTCATCGAAGACGATTTGGCCAAGCGCCTCGGCACCTGGCTCGCGCATGGTGAAAGCGCGCTGGGCAACAGCGAACGGCAGCAGCTTGCACGAGTGCTCGATGCCAGTCGCCGGCTGACGACGGTGTTCGCATTGCGGCAGGACCTGGAAGCGCTGTGGGCGCGGTCTACCGCGTCACGCGAGCAATTGCTCAAGCAATTGCACGACTGGTGCCTGAGCGCCGAGCAGAGCGGCATCCGACAGCTGGAGGAGTTCTCCGGCCGCCTGAAACGCTACACGGTCTAGACCCACCCTGTTGTCGCCCCCGGGTCGGTAGGGATCCGGCCCGGGCAGTGATCGTGGTTGCGGTCAGCGGCGCCGTATCTCAGCGCCCACGCCCGCCCGCGGCCTTTGCGGCCTCGGTATGGAGCGAGGCATACGCGTGATGGGCGGCGCTTTCCGCCTGACCCACCTCGACCGGATAAGCCATGTCCGACAGCACCGAACCGAGTGCGGACAGGCAGAGCATGACGTTCTCCGGCTTGCAGGAATAGCCCATGATGCCGAAGCGCCAGATCTTGCCGGCGAGCGGCCCGAGGCCGGCGCCGATTTCCAGATTGAATTCGGTCAATAAGCGGCGGCGGACCTCTTTTTCGTCGACGCCTTCCGGAACCCGCACCGCGTTCATCTGCGGCAGGCGCGCGCCCTCCTTGACGAGCAACGTGAGCCCCATGGCTTCGAGGCCCGCCTTGAGCGCGAGATGATGACGACGATGTCGTGCCCAGGCCGCCTCCAGCCCTTCCTCGCGCAGCAACAGCAAGGCCTCGTGCAGCGCATAGAGGCTATTGCCCGGCGCCGTGTGATGGTAGGTACGCGCGCTCGCCGCCCAGTATTCGAGCACCAGGTTCAGGTCCATGAACCAGCTCTGCACCCGCGTCTTGCGCGCACGCACCTTCTCGATCGCACGCGTATTGAACGATACCGGTGACAGTCCGGGCGTGCAGGACAGGCATTTCTGGCTGGCCGCATAGATCGCATCGGCTCCCCAGGCGTCCACCTTGACCGGCGATCCGCCCAGTGAGGTCACGGCATCGACGATGGTCAGCGCGCCGTATTCATGTGCGATCCTGATCAGCGCCGCCGCGTCGGACTCGCAGCCCGTCGAGGTTTCGGCATGTACGAATGCGACGATGCGCGTGTCCGGATGCGCCTTCAGGCAATCGGCCAGCCGTTGCGGATCGATCGGCTCGCCCCACGGTGCTTCCAGCACCACCGGGACGCCGCCGGTGCGCTCGACGTTTTCGAGCATCCGGCCGCCGAACACGCCGTTGCGGCACACGATCACCTTGTCGCCCGGCTCGACCAGGTTGACGAAGCACATTTCCATGCCCACCGATCCCGGCCCCGAAGCCGGGAAGGTGAGCGGGTTCTCGGTCATGAAAGCGTAGCGCAGCAGCTCCTTCAGCTCGTCCATCATGGTGACGAAAACCGGATCCAGATAGCCGATGACCGGCTGGCCCATGGCCGCGATGACGCGAGGGTGGATCTCGGATGGGCCGGGGCCCATCAGCGTGCGCATGGGCGGATGAAAAGACTGTATGCGTGGTTTATGCGAACTCATTGATCGAATACCTGGCTATCGGCGCCTGCCGCCGTACCGCGATAGTAACGAAAGGACGATGTCGGAATAGAACGAACTCCGGACTCAAAGGCGATCGATTCCACGCATGCATGGCGGTGTGTTGTGGGAATCACTCGGTCGCCCTGACCTTGAAGCCGGTCATCTCGCCACTGGAGTCGGACTCGACCAGGGTCTCGACCACCTGGTGCACCCGCGCTGCGGGCGGTCCGCGTCGCGACCAAGTGATCAAGACATCGATCGCCAGCTCCTCACCCTGGATCAGGGCCTCGACATGGCCATCATGACGATTGCGTACCCAACCGGCGACTCCCAGCCGGCGTGCCTCGGCGTCGAAACCCATGCGATAGCCGACGCCCTGCACGCGGCCGCTGATCATCAGGTGCAAGGTCCTTTTCATCGCCATTCTAGGATAGGCGTCATGATCACTTGACGCGCATGCCCGGCTCCGCGCCGGTGTCCGGTGCCAGCAGGAAGATGCCGGGCGAGTCGCCATCGGCATCGCTCGCGGCCAGCACCATGCCTTCCGACAAGCCGAATTTCATCTTGCGCGGCGCCAGGTTGGCGACCATGACCGTGAGCCGTCCGATCAGCGCCTCCGGCCCGTAGGCGCTCTTGATGCCGGCAAAGACCTGCCGACGCCCGAGCGCGCCGAGATCCAGTTCCAGGCGCAACAGCTTGTCGGCGCCCTCGACCGCCGCCGCATCGACGATGCGCGCGATGCGCAGGTCGACCTGGGCAAACGTATCGATGGAAATGGTCGCACCGGCATCCGCTTGGGTGGCGGCATGCGCCGCGTGCTGAGCGGCCTCGCCGTGCCGGATCGGCGAGGCGCCACCGCTCGCCGCCGCGGCCGGCTCCTGGGTCAGCGTGGTCCGGTTCGCTTCCAGCAAGGCGTCGACTTCCTTGCGCTCGATGCGGCGCATCAGATGCCGATAGGGTGCGATGGCATGTCCAGGGGCCAGCAGGTGGCCCAGATCGCTCCAGGTGAGCGGCACAATGCGAAGGAAATCCTCGACCGCATGGGCCAGCGCCGGCAGCACCGGTTTCAGCAACAACGCCAGCAATCGGAACACGTTGAGCGCATTGCTGCACACGCCGATGAGCGCGGCCGTCGAGCCCGGGTCGCGCGCGAGTTCCCACGGCTTGTGCTGATCGACGTACTGGTTCGCCTGGTCGGCGAGCGCCATGATCTCGCGCATCGCGCGGCCGAACTCGCGTGCCTCGTACAGTTCGGCGATGCGCGGCGCCGCCGCCCGGATCGCCTGGATCACCGGCAACTGTTCATCGGCGACCGCGAGCCGGCCGCCACCCTGACGCGTCACGAAACCGGCCGTGCGACTGGCGATGTTCAGGTACTTGCCGACCAGATCACTGTTGACCCGGGCGATGAAGTCGTCGAGATTGAGATCGATGTCCTCCATGCTCGCATTGAGCTTGGCAGCATAGTAGTAGCGCAGCCACTCTGGATTCAGTCCCTGTCCCAGGTAGCTCTCGGCGGTGATGAAGGTCCCGCGGCTCTTCGACATCTTGGCGCCATCCACCGTCAGGAAGCCATGCGCGAAGATCGCGGTGGGGGTGCGATAGCCGGCGTGCTCCAGTTCCGCCGGCCAGAACAGGGCGTGGAAGTAGAGAATGTCCTTGCCGATGAAATGGTACATCTCGGTGCCGACCGCGGCCGCGGCCCCGGGCTCCAGAAACGCCGCCAGATCGATGTCTTCGCCCGCCGCCTGGCGCTTGGCCACCAGCTCCTTGAAACTGCCGAAATAGCCGATCGGCGCATCCAGCCAGACGTAGAAGTACTTGCCCGGCGCGCCAGGGATCTCGAAGCCGAAATAAGGGGCATCCCTGGAGATGTCCCAGTCGCTCAGTTTGTTTTCGCCCTCGGCACCCAGCCACTCCTGCATCTTGTTCGCGGCCTCTGGCTGCAAGCGGCCGGCCTCACGCGTGTAGCGACGCAGAAAGTCCTGGCAGCGCGGGTCGGACAGCTTGAAGAAGTGATGATCCGAGGCGCGCAGTTCCGGCTTGGAGCCGGACACCGCGGAATACGGGTTTTTCAGCTCGGAAGGCGTATAGGCGGCGCCACACGATTCGCAGTTGTCGCCGTACTGATCCTTGGCGCCGCAACGCGGGCATTCGCCACGGATGTAACGGTCGGGCAGGAACATCGCCTTGACCGGATCGTAGAACTGCTCGATCGAGCGCACCTCGATCAGGCCCTCCGCCCTGAGGCGCAGATAGATGTCTTCCGCATAACCTCGCGTCGCCGGCGAATGGGTCGAGCCGTAATGGTCGAAGTCGATCAGGAATCCGGCAAAATCGCGACGGTGCTCGATGCCGACGCGCTCGATCAGTGCTTCGGGAGTGATGCCCTCCTGTTCGGCACGCAACATGATCGGTGTGCCATGCGTGTCGTCGGCGCAGACGTAGTAGCATGTGTGGCCGCGCAGCTTCTGGAAACGCACCCAGATATCGGTCTGGATATATTCCACCAGGTGCCCCAGGTGGATCGCGCCGTTGGCATAAGGCAGCGCGGAGGTGACGAGAAGGCGGCGCGTCATGGTTTTTCAAATAGCAAAAAGCGCGAGTGTACCCGCAAGCCGGCACGCTTCGCGCGCCAGTCTCCGGAGCAGTCATGGCAACTGACCAGTCCCCTACGCAGCCATTTACGCAGCCGATCACGCAGTCGCATGTGGAGGCGGCATTGAAAAGCCTGCTGGACCCCAATGCGGGCAAGGATTTCGTATCCACGCGCAGCGTGCGCGCCATCGCCGTGCACGCGCTAGACGCCCAGAGCTGGCGCGTGGAGGTGAACATCGAGCTCGGCTATCCGGCCAGGAGTCAGTTCGAGCATCTGCGTGCACGGGTGCGCGAACACTTGGGCGCGCTGCCCGGTGTCGCCGAGGTGGTCGTGCACATGTCCAGTCGCGTCGAGGCGCATGCCGTCCAGCGTGGCGTCAAGCGCCTGCCCGGGGTCAAGAACATCGTCGCGATCGCGTCCGGCAAGGGTGGCGTCGGCAAGAGCACGACCGCGGTCAATCTCGCACTGGCGCTGGCCCAGGAGGGCGCGAACGTCGGCCTGCTCGATGCCGACATCTACGGACCGTCGCTGCCGCAAATGCTCGGTTTGAGCGGCAAACCGGAATCGACCGATGGCAAGACCATCGAGCCGATGCGTGCCCACGGCGTGCAGGCCATGTCCATCGGCCTGCTGGTGGATACCGAGACGCCCATGGTCTGGCGCGGCCCGATGGCGACCCAGGCGCTGCGCCAGTTGCTCACCGAAACGCGCTGGCAGGATCTCGACTACCTGTTGATCGACATGCCGCCGGGCACGGGCGACATCCACCTGACGCTAGCCCAGCAGGTGCCGCTGACCGGCGCCGTAATCGTCACCACACCTCAGGACATCGCCCTGCTCGATGCGCGCAAGGGTCTGAAAATGTTCGAAAAGGTCAGCGTCACGATCCTCGGCATCGTCGAGAACATGAGCATGCACATCTGCCGCAACTGCGGGCACGAGGAGGCCATTTTCGGCACCGGCGGCGGCGCGCGCATGGCCGCCGATTACGGGCTGGAGCTGCTCGGCAGCTTGCCGCTCGATCTCCGCGTCCGCGAAGAAACCGACGCCGGCCATCCGACCGTCGTCGCGGCACCGGACAGCCGCATCGCCGAGATCTATCGCCAGGTGGCGCGGCGCATCGCCGTGAAGGTGGCCGACACCGCGCGCGACATGAGCGCGCGCTTTCCGAACATCGTCGTCCAGCAAAGCTGATCGGACGGCGCCTCGCGGTCACCGGCACGGCGCCGGCAGTACGCGGAAGCCGCCCGCCGCTGCTAAGCTTGCGCGCCAAATGGGCCGGCTGCACGCCGGACTTCGTCTTTCTCGTTTTTCACATTCAACTCAGGAGACAGGAGCCGTCATGACAACCACGGACAATGCCTCGGTCGGCATGGCCATCGACCGCGATCACGCGGACCTGCGCGATGCAGTCAAGCGGCTTTGCGCGCGCTTTCCGGGACGCTACTGGCAGGAACTCGACGAAAAGAACGCCTATCCGGACGAATTCGTCAACGCGATGGGCGAGAACGGGTTCCTGGCAGCGCTGATCCCGGAGCAGTATGGCGGCTCGGGCCTGCCGTTTCGCGCGGCGCAGGTGATCCTGCAGACCGTGCATGAAGAGGGCTGTAGCGCGATCGCCTGCTTCGCGCAGATGTACACCATGGGCACCATGCTCAAGCACGGCAGCGAAGATCAGAAGATGCGCTATCTGCCCAAGATCGCCACCGGCGAACTTCGGCTGCAGGCGTTCGGTGTCACCGAACCGGGTGCCGGAACGGAAACGCTGAAACTGAAAACGCGCGCCACGCGCGCCGGCGACCATTACCTGATCAACGGCCAGAAGATCTGGACCTCGCGCGTCGCGCATTCCGACCTGATGCTGCTGCTCGCGCGCACGACGCCGTATGAGGAGATGCGCCACAAGAAACACGGGCTGTCGGTGTTTCTTGTGGATGTGCGCGAAGGCGTCAAGGACGGCACGATCAAGATCAGCCCGATCCCGATCATGACCAACCACCTCACCTACGAGGTGTTCTTCAACAATGCGCGCGTGCCGGTCGAAAACCGCATCGGCGAAGAAGGCGAAGGGTTTTCCTACATCCTGTCGAGCATGAACGCCGAGCGCACGCTGGCCTGCGGCATGATCCTCGGCAACGGCTACTGGTTCATCCGCAAGGCCGTCGACTACGCGAACCAGCGTGTGGTGTTCGGTCGCCCGATCAGCGCCAACCAGGGTATCCAGTTCCCGATCGCCCATGCCTACGCCAATCTGGAAGCGGCCGACATGATGGCACGGCGTGCGGCCTGCCTGCTGGATGCCGGTCGCGGCAGCGGCTTCGAGGCCAATACCTCCAAGCATCTCGCCGCCGAGGCCGCCTGGGAGGCCGCCGAGGTCTGCATGCAGACCTACGGCGGCTTCGGCGTCGCGCGCGAATTCGATGTCGAGCGCGTCTGGCGCGATACGCGACACTTCCGGACCGCGCCGATCTCGACCAATCTGATCCTGGCATTCATCGGCCAGAACGTGCTCGGCATGCCGAAGTCGTATTGAGGCGTGTCCAGTCCGGGCGGCCGCGGTCCGCCCGGCCCTCGGCGATCAAGGCAAGCGGGTGCTCACGCACTGAATGGCCGACAAGCCCGATCCCGATGCGAGCACGGTCTGACAGGCCACGGCCTGGCGCGAGGCCGGGTCGTGGAACCAGGCCGTGCTCACGTTGCCGGCGGCCGAAACGCCGATGGGTACGTAGTTCGGTGACATCAGCCCCTGCGAATTCGCCGCCGGCACTTGCCACAGGCCCCAGCCCAGCGCACAGAACAGCATCACGGCGATGGCGTGGCGTGCAGACCATTTCATCATCTTCTCCTCGGTTGTTCCGGGCGCCTGCCCGACGCGCATTTCTGCGCGTGCAGCCGGACGACCCGCGGCGAAGAGGAGCTTACTACCCCTGACGGCCATCCGTTTGCCGGACCGCGCGACTCACGTCGAGCCGGCGGCACGCAAGCGCGCGCGTGGATCGAAGGCGAGTTCGCGCGCCATGGATTCGTACAGCGCGCGCGCTTTCGGCGTATCGGCCGCGGGCAAGAGGACCTGCAACACCAGGATCAGATCGCCTGGTGGATCGCCCGGCAGGCCCTTGCCGCGCAGGCGCAGCTTGCGGCCGCTCTCACTGCCCCGCGGCACGCGCACCTGCAGGGTGCCGCCATCCGGCCCGGTGACCGGCACCTCGGCACCGAGTGCGGCCTCCCACGGGGCGACGGGCAGATCCAGATGTAGATCGCGTCCCTCGATCCGGAACAGCGGATGGGGCTTGAACTGAACCTCGAGCAGCAAGTCGCCCGGCCGGCCAGACGCGTCCGGCGCACCCTGACCGGCGAGCCGAATGATCTGACCGGCGCGCAAGCCCTTCGGGATCTTCAGGTTCAGCACGCGCGGGGCGAGCACCACGCGGCCATGCTCGTCGGCGACCGGTGCCTGCAACGTGATCTGACGACTGCCGCCATGAAACGCATCCGAAAGGTCCAGCATCACGGTGGCGGTACGGTCCTCGCCCCGTGCGGAAAATCGCGCCCCATGCGTGCGCCGCCCACTGCCGGCCCGTTGAGCACCGCCCATGCGTCCGAAGAGCTCGGAAAAGAAATCGCTGAAACCCGATTCATCGTCGAACGGGGAACGATGCCGAGAAAACTCGAAGCCGGCATCCCATCCGGGCGGCGGCTGAAAGTCCTGTCCGGGCTGATAGCCGCGCCCAAGCTGGTCGTAGGCGGCGCGCTTTTCCGCATCGGACAGCACCGCGTAGGCCTCGTTGAGCTCCTTCATGCGCGCCTCGGCATCGGCTTCCTTCGAGACGTCCGGATGGTATTTGCGCGCCAGCCGCCGAAAGGCCTTCTTGATGTCGTCCGCCCCGGCATCGCGCGCCACACCCAGGACCTGGTAGTAATCCCTGAATTTCATGTCGTTCGTCCCTGGTTCGTCGGCATCACTTCCTGTCGACCATTGATCCGCATCGCCTTCATCATTTTGGTACGAAACGCCGCCGATTCAACCGCCTGGGCGGCCCGCCTCCGCGCGCACCCGCCGGGCAGGCACAGTAGAATCAGTGCCTTTTTCGAAGGGCTGCATGAGCATTGCATCAACGGTGCGGGGTCGCCGCGGGTTCATGGCGGCCAGCGTGTTTGCCGGGTCGCGCACATGATCCACATCGAGCGACTGCACTTTGGCCATGGTGCTCGGTCGCTGTTCGTCGAGGCCGAGGTGACGCTGAACCCGGGCGAGAAGGTCGGCCTGATCGGCGCCAACGGTACCGGCAAGTCGACGCTGTTCGCTCTGCTGCGAGGCTTGCTGCACCCGGACGGAGGCGAGGTCAGGATGCCGCCAGGCTGGCGACTGGCACATGTCGCCCAGGAGACACCGGCCAGCGAGCGCAGCGCGCTGGACTACGCGATCGACGGCGACACCCCTCTGCGCGCGCTCGAAGCCGAGCTCGCCCGGCTGGACAGATTGATGGCTGGCGATGCCGGAGAAGACGATGTCCGCGGCGAACGGATCGCCGAGCTGCATGGCCGGCTCGCCGACGCCGACGCCTATACGGCGCGCGCGCGCGCCGAACGGCTGCTCGCCGGACTGGGTTTTTCCCAAACACAGATGGCGATGCCGGTAGCCCGGTTTTCGGGCGGTTGGCGCATGCGGCTCAACCTGGCGCAGGCGCTGATGTGCCCGTCCGACCTGCTGTTGCTGGACGAGCCGACCAACCATCTCGACCTCGACGCCATTCTGTGGCTGGAAGACTGGCTGAAACACTATCCCGGAACCTTGATCGTCATCTCGCACGATCGCGATTTTCTCGATGGCGTGACCCATGTCATCGTGCACATAGACCGCCAGAGACTCAGGCGCTACGGCGGCAACTACGCGCAATTCGAGCGCACGCGCGCACTCGAGATTTCGCTCAACCAATCACAGCTCGAGAAGCAGAACCGGGAGCGCGCGCACCTGCAACACTTCATCGATCGCTTCAAGGCCAAGGCGACCAAGGCGAAACAGGCGCAGAGCCGCATGAAAATGCTGGCAAAGATGGTCGCCGTGGCGCCACTCCATGCCGCCTCGCCGTTTTCCTTCGAATTTCGCGAGCCACTGGCGGCGCCGGACCTGCTGCTCGCGACCGAGCGGGCCGTCGCCGGCTATCGCAGTACCGACGGGGCCGGCCGGCCGATCGTGTCCGGCATCGATTTCACGCTGCACAAGGGGCAGCGCATCGGCCTGCTCGGCGTCAATGGCGCCGGCAAGTCCACGCTGGTCAAGACGCTGGCCGGCGAACTGCCACCACTGGACGGTGCAATCCGCTACAGCACGGGCATCGCCATCGGCTACTTCGCCCAGCACCAATTGGACAGCCTGCGCGAAGACGAGTCGCCGCTGAAGCACCTCATGCGCCTTGCGCCCGACACCCGCGAACAGGACCTGCGCAACTTTCTCGGTGGGTTCAACTTTTCCGGTGACAGTGCAAGCAGCCCTGTGAGTGCTTTCTCCGGTGGGGAGCGCGCACGCCTTGCGTTGGCCTTGATCGTCTGGAGGCGCCCCAACCTGCTGCTGCTGGACGAACCGACCAACCACCTCGACCTGGAAACCCGCGCTGCATTGACTCATGCGCTGGCGCAATTCGATGGCGCGCTGGTGCTAGTCTCGCACGACCGGCACCTGCTGCGCGCCGTCACCGATGAGTTCATGATCGTCGCCGATGGCCGCTTGCGCCCATTCCCGGGGGATCTCGACGACTACCGCGACTGGCTGTTCAGGACACGCCTGACCGAACGCGGCCCCCCCGCCGCCGTTGCCGACAATGATTCGCCCGACACCGGCGGGCGCAAGGATGCCAGGCAGCAGAAACGCCTTGCGGCGGAAGCGAGGCAGCGCCGCGCCCAACGCCTGCGCCCGATCGAAACACGGCTCGAAGCGCTGGAGCGACAGATGACCGAGCTGGGCGCCCGCAAAAACGAGCTGGACCGGAAACTGGCCGACCCCGGCTCCTATGCTCAAGACCACAAGACCCAGCTGCAATCGTGGTTGATTGAACAGGCCGCGCTGGCCCGGGACCTCGAGCGGGTGGAAACCGAGTGGCTGGAACGGCAGACCGAACTCGAGTCCGGCGACGAAGAGAGTCCGTAGCAGGGGATTCTCGGCAGACAGCGCAACCAGAAGCGCGCCCGAAGCTTGACGAAACCGAATGGCCAGCTATAATTCGCACCCCTGACGCGGGGTGGAGCAGTCTGGCAGCTCGTCGGGCTCATAACCCGAAGGTCGCAGGTTCAAATCCTGCCCCCGCAACCAAATGCTTCGGTCGTGACGTGAGCGCGTCACGTTTCCCGAATGTCGTGTTTGCTTAGTGCTCCATGTGGTCCTGTTCGTCATCGTTGAGGTGCCAAGTTCGAGCCGAATGGCCGCGGATGGTGGCGCGCGCGGTCGGGATTGCCTGCCTGTTGTCACTGGGCGCCTGTGCCACCGAGACCCTGCACCACCGCGCCGAAACCTTCGCCGCCGATTCGCCATTCCAGCGCAACTTCAACGCGTCGCCGGTGCGTGCCTGCGATGCGGCGCGCATGGTATTGCTGGGGCAGGGCTATGTGCTCGCTGCCAATGTCCCGGACAATCCGCAGGCGCTCGTCGGCAGCAAGGAGTTCAAGGATCGCGACGAGCGCTTTTCGGTACTGCAGGTGCACGTTACCTGCCGCGCCGTGCAGAGTGGTGCGACGGTGTTCGCGAGCGCACTGGAAACGCGCTACGGGGTGCTGAAGCGGGAAGATACCTCGACGGTCGGGGCGCCGCTGCTGTCGCCGATACGCATCACCTCCAGCTCGGCGAACGAGACCCAAGCCAAGATAGCCGGGGAAACGGTGCAGGATCGCGCTTTCTACGAGCGATTTTTTGCCGCGCTGGCGCTGGTGTTGCGCAACAAAGAACCCTGACTTGACGCAGCGCTTGCGCACCGGCAGACGAGGCGAGGGAAAAGTGGCGGATGTAAAGCGGGCGGTGCGCGTCAACTCGACGGCGCGATCCGGCGCCCGGCCGGTGCGGGCGGGTAACCGGGCGTCGTCGAAGGCGATGTCGCGGCGCACCAGCGCCTAGGCTTGAGTCGTCCCTCCTCGGCGTCGGCCAGCCCGAGAAACCGCCCCGCCCCATAAACCTTCAACCGCCCGGCCGAGTTCGCATCGACGGCGACGGCCTGACCCTGCGCGAGGCGCTCGGCGTCGTGCGTTGCGACCTCGATGCTCGCCATGCCATCGAGAAGAAAATCGACCGGCTCGAGCAGCGCGTCGCGCTCGGCTTCGGTCATCGACTCCAATGCGGTCAGCGTGACGGTCTGCCCGAGATCGTGGCAGCCCACCGCCTCCCGTCTCAGCTCGACGACATGGGCACCACAGCCCAGGGCCAGGCCCAGATCGGTCGCCAGCGCACGCACGTAGGTTCCCTTGCCGACATGGGCACGCAGCGTCAGGTTTTCGCCAGCGAACGCCAACAATTCCAGGCCATGCACGTGCACCGTGCGCGCGCTCATCTCCGGCACATTCCCTTCGCGCGCATGCGCGTAGGCAGGCCGTCCGTCGATCTTGATCGCCGAATATACGGGCGGTACTTGTTGTATGGCGCCGACGAGTGCGGGCAAGGCTGCGCGCACGGCCTGCTCGTCGATGCCGACCACAGGCCTGCACTCGAGCACAGTGCCCTCGCGGTCGCCGGTCGTGGTGGTGACGCCGAGCCGAATCTGGAACCGGTACACCTTGTCGGCTTCCATGCCGGCTGCACCGAACTTGGTCGCCTCGCCGAAACAGATGGGCAGCACGCCGGTCGCCAATGGGTCCAGCGTGCCGATGTGTCCGGCCTTCTCGGCACGATAGAGGCGACGGATGCGCTGCAACGCCTGATTCGAGCCTATACCCTCGGGTTTGTCCAACAGCACGACACCATTGACGTGGCGGCGCCGTCCGGCCTGCGGAAACATCATGAAGGTTTGCGCGCCTGGTCGCTCGCCACGGCTTCATCGATCAGTCGCGAGAGCGCGGCGCCGCGCTCGACGGACTGGTCGTAGACGAACTGCAACTGCGGGGTCGTGTGAATCGACAGACGGTGCGCCAGCTCGCGACGCAGGAATCCGCTCGTTCTGGCGAGCGCGGCCTCGATGTCCGGCAAGGCTCCATCACCGGCGAGCGCGACGAAGTAGACCTTGGCATGCGCGAAATCGGCGCTCAGCTCGACCGCGGTCAAGCTGATGGCGCCGATCGCAGGATGTTTGACTTCACGCAGCAACAGGTCCGCCAATTCCCTGCGGATCTGCTCCGCTACACGCGCCCGTCGCGGCGATTTATTGGCCACCCGATTCCTCCGTCCGATATGGTCACAGGGTCGGTCACAGCGTGCGGGCCACCTCTTCGATTTCGAACACTTCGAGCTGATCGCCGATTTCGATGTCGCTGTTTCCCTTCAGCGACAAGCCGCATTCGAAGCCCGCCTTGACCTCGCGCACATCGTCCTTGAAGCGCTTCAGGGAGTCGAGCTCGCCGGTCCAGATGACGACGTTGTTGCGCAGCAGACGGACCCGCGATCCACGCTTGACCAGCCCATCGAGCACGTAGCAACCGGCGACCGCTCCGATCCGGGAAATGCGAAACACCTGGCGCACATCGACCATGCCGATGACGCGCTCGCGTTTTTCAGGTGCCAGCATGCCTGACAGCGCGGCGCGAATCTCGTCCACCGCTTCATAGATGACGTTGTAGTAACGCACGTCGACGCCGAAAACCTCGGCGAGCTTGCGCGCCTGCGCATCGGCACGGGTATTGAAGCCGATGATCACGGCACCGGAGGCCTTGGCCAGATTGATGTCGGACTCGCTGATGGCACCGACGGCCGCATGGATCACGTTGATGCGGACTTCCTCGGTGGACAGCTTGGTCAGCGCATGCACCAGCGCCTCCTGGGAGCCCTGAACATCGGTCTTGATCACCAGCGACAGCGTCTTGACCTCGCCTTCGGCCATCTGCTCGAACATGTTTTCGAGCTTCGACGCGTGCTGGCGCGCGAGCTTGACGTCACGGAACTTGCCCTGGCGGAACAGCGCGATCTCCCTGGCCTTGCGCTCGTCACCCAGCACGTGAGCTTCGTCACCGGCGGCGGGGATATCGGACAGCCCCTGGATTTCGACCGGGATGGAAGGTCCTGCCGACTGGATTGCCTGAGCGCGTTCGTCCAGCATGGCACGGACACGACCATACACCGCGCCCACCAGCAGCACATCCCCACGGTTCAGCGTGCCCTGCTGTACGAGCACCGTCGCCACGGGTCCCTTGCCCTTGTCCAGGCGCGCTTCGATCACCACACCCTTCGCCGGGGACTGAACCGGTGCCTTCAACTCCAGTACTTCGGCCTGCAACAGTACCGCGCCGAGCAAATCGTCAACGCCCTGGCCGGTCTTGGCCGAAACCGGTACGAACATCGTGTCGCCGCCGTATTCTTCCGGCACGACCCCCTCGGCGATCAGCTCCTGCTTGACGCGGTCGGGCGTGGCACCAGGCTTGTCGATCTTGTTGAGTGCAACGACGATGGGGACGTTGGCTGCGCGCGCGTGATGGATCGCTTCCTTGGTCTGCGGCATGACACCATCGTCGGCCGCGACCACCAGAATGACGATGTCGGTGACCTTGGAGCCGCGTGCGCGCATCGCGGTAAACGCCTCATGGCCGGGCGTGTCGAGAAAGGTGATGGAGCCACGCGGCGTATCCACATGGTAGGCGCCGATATGTTGGGTGATGCCTCCAGCCTCGCCCTGCGCAACGCGCGCACGCCGAATGCTGTCCAGCAGCGAAGTCTTGCCGTGGTCGACATGGCCCATGACGGTCACGACCGGCGCACGCGGCAACAATTCGGCATCGTGGGTCAGGCTCTCGGCCAGATATTCGCCCGGGTCGTCGACCTTGGCGGGTTTGGCGACATGGCCCAGCTCCTCGACCACGATCATCGCCGTTTCCTGGTCGAGCTGCTGGTTGATGGTCACCATGCTCCCCAGCTTCATGAGCGCCTTGATGACTTCGGTGGCCTTGACCGCCATTTTGTGAGCCAGATCGGCGACGCTGATGGTCTCGGGCACCGAGATCTCGCGCACGACCGCCTCGACGGCAGGGGCCTGCAATGACTGATCTACAGCGTGCCGATGGCCATGGCGGCCCTTGGCGGCGCCCCCGCGCCAGCCGCTCACGCCCGCGTCGCCGCGGGTCTTGACGCCGCGACGCTTGCTGCCGGCATCAGCCAGGCTGCCGCGATCGGGCTTCTTCTGGGGCTTTTTGTCCGAGGCGGGTGTAGGGGCCGCGTCCTTCTTCGGCGCTGGCTTCGGCGCTGTGGTCACGTCCGCGGTCGTGGGGGCAGCCTTCTGCGTCTCAGCCAGTGCCTTCGCCGCCTCGGCCTCTTTGGCCTGCGCTTCGGCCTGCATGGCCGCCAAACGCGTCTCCGCCTCCTCGCGCGCATGCTGTTCGCGATCCTGCTTTTCCTTCGCCTCGGCGGCCTGCAGGGCAATCAGTTCGGCCTGCCTTTGTGCGTCCACCTGACGTGCATGGATCTGATCCGCGCTGAGCACCTGCGCCTCCGCATGCGGCGCCGGTTCCGTCGCACTTTCGGCCAGATCCCGGCGCACGAAGACGCGCTTCTTGCGCACCTCGACCTGGATGGTCCGGGCTCGGCCGGTCGCATCCGCGGCCTTGATTTCACTGGTCTGCTTACGGGTCAGCGTGATTTTCGACTTGGATGAGGTCTCGCCATGTGAACGCCGGAGATATTCCAGCAGCCTGTTCTTGTCCTGCTCGCTCAGGGGATCGGCTGCACTCGATTTGTTGACCCCGGCATTGCTCAATTGCTCGAGCAGCACTGCCGCCGGCATCTTCAATTCGGTCGCGAACTGCGCGACACTGGTCGCCGCCATACTTATACTCCCCCCACTTATTGGAACCAAGGCGCGCGCGCTTCGGTAATCAGCTGCTTGGCGCGCTCGTCATCGATCTGGGTCAAGTCAACCAACTCGTCCATGGCCAGGTCGGCCAGGTCCTCCCGGGAATGAATGCCCGACTTCGCCAAACGGGCGGCGAGCGGCTTGTCCATCCCGGACAAACTCAGCAGGTCTTCCGAAACGCTTTCGAGCTGCTCTTCCGTGGAGATCGCCTCGTTGAGAAGCGCGTCGCGAGCCCGATTGCGCAGCTCGTTCACGGTCTGCTCGTCCAGATCCTCGATCTCCAGCATCTCCGCGATCGGCACGTAAGCCACTTCCTCGATCGTCGAAAACCCTTCCTGGATCAACAGGTCCGCGACCTCCTCGTCGACATCCAGCTTGCTCATGAACAGCGCGCGGGTCGTCTCGTGCTCTGCCTCGGACTTCTCCTTGGACTCCTCGACCGTCATCAGATTGATTGTCCAGCCCGTCAACTCGGACGCGAGCCGCACATTCATGCCACCACGGCCGATCGCCATGGCCAGATTGGCTTCGTCGACGACGACATCCATGCTGTGCGCCTCTTCATCCACGACGATGCTGGTGACCTCCGCCGGTGCGAGGGCGCCGATGACGAACTGCGCCGGCTCGGGCGACCACAGCACGATGTCGACGCGCTCGCCACACAGTTCGTTGGTCACCGCCGTCACGCGCGACCCGCGCATGCCCACGCAGGTACCGATCGGATCGACACGCTTGTCGTGGGACAGCACGGCAATCTTCGCGCGCACGCCCGGTTCGCGTGCGGCGGCCTTGATTTCCAGCAACCCCTCGTCGATCTCGGGCACCTCGAGCTGGAAGAGCTTGATGACGAATTCCGGTGCCGTCCGCGACAGGATGAGCTGCGGCCCCCTGGCCTGGCGGTCCACACGCAGCAGGCAGGCGCGAACACGATCGCCGACACGCAGATTTTCCTTCGGGATCATCTGGTCGCGCGGCAACAGCGCTTCCAGGCGCCCGGCCTCGACGATGGCCCCATGCCGATCAAGGCGCTTCACGCTACCGGTCACCAGATGTTCCTTGCGCTCGAGGAAATCATTGAGCACCTGCTCGCGCTCCGCATCGCGGATTTTTTGCAGGATCACCTGCTTGGCCGCCTGGGCACCGATGCGACCAAATTCGATCGGCTCCAACGGCTCCTCGATGTACTCGTCGAGCTGCGCATCCGGGACTTCGTCACGCGCATCCACCAGCCTGATCTGCGCGTGCTCGTTTTCCTGGGCGTCGTCGGGAACCACCAGCCAGCGCCGGAATGACTCATAGTCACCGGTTTCCCTGTCGATCACCACGCGCACGTCGGCGTCATCATGGATGCGCTTCTTGGTCGCGGAAGCGAGCGCCGACTCGAGCGCCGCAAACACGACCTCCTTGCCCACGTTTTTCTCGCGAGCCAACGCATCAACCAGTAACAATATCTCCCGACTCATCACACTCTCCGCCAAACTGCGCGCCTAACTGCGTCACTCACCACTCGGGCACCAAACGTGCACGCTCGATGTCTCTCAGATCGACAACAACCGTTGTCTCGCCGTCGGCGAGGTGCAGATCGTGCTGCTCGACGCCCGCGATCACCCCGGTGAAATTCCGTCGCCCCGCGCGCGGCGCAATCAGCTTGATCTGCACACGCCGGCCGACAAACCGCTCGAAATCCGACACCTTCTTCAGCACCCGATCGAGCCCCGGGGATGACACCTCCAGGCGGTCATAATCGACGTTCTCGACCTCGAACACGCGGCTGAGCTGGTTGCTCACCAAGGCGCAGTCCTCGACCGAAATCGCGCCGGGCTGTTCGCTTCGATCGATGAACACACGCAAGGTGCGCCCGCGCGGCGACGTTTCGAAATCAACCAGCTCGAAACCAAACCCCGACACCACACGCTCGACCACAGCGCTCAAATCCGTCACGCCGCGCGCGACCACCGTCACCACACCTCCACCACAAACAAAAAATGGGCGAACCGCCCATCTTGTATATCCGCCGCCAGCGGCGGCGAAACCTACGAAACCAGAACTGGCCGATTATAGCGATCCCGACATGCCGAAACAAACCTTACCCATTCAGCCGCCCTGCCCACCCTCCGGTCGCGGCCGTCGGGGCCGCCGTCCGCGTCCGCCCATGCGCGGGCGCCCCGGTACCCGTTCAGGCGCGATTTGCCGTGCGACTTCCGGGACTTCGTTCGCCTGTACGCCTCCGGACAACAAGGCCTCGAGCACGACTGTGTCGACATCCCGCCACTGGCCACGCGCCAGGTCACGAGGCAGCGCCACCGGGCCGTAGCGTACGCGTATCAACCGGCTGACCGTGAGGCCCAGGGCCTCGAACAAGCGGCGGACCTCCCGGTTACGGCCCTCCGACAGCGAGACCCGGTACCAGCGGTTCAAGCCCTCGCCACCGGCATCCTCCAGCGTATCGAAGCACGCCACACCATCCTCCAGCGGTACGCCGTCGAGCAGCGCATCACGCTGCTCATCGGTCAGGGCACCGATGACACGTACCGCATATTCGCGTTCCAGGCCATAACGTGGATGCATGAGCCGGTTGGCAAGCTCGCCGCTGTCGGTAAACAGCAGCAGGCCGCTGGTGTTGAAATCGAGCCGGCCGACCGCTACCCAGCGTCCGGCATTGATCTTGGGCAGACGGCCGAACACGCTCGGCCGACCTTCCGGATCGTCGCCGGATACGATTTCCCCTTCCGGCTTGTGATACATGATGACCCGAGGCTGGCGAGCAGCGAAGCGCAAGGCCACAGGTTTTCCGTTGACCCGTACGCGGTCCTCCGGGCCGATGCGCTGACCGACGTGCGCGGGCAAACCGTTCACACTCACGCGTCCGGCGATGATCCATTCTTCGAGTTCCCGGCGCGAGCCCAGCCCGGCATCGGCGAGAACCTTGTGCAGCTTCTGCGGCTCCCGATAAACCGGCGCCACCCGTGGTCCGACCTTGCCCTTCGTGGTCGCGGGGGGACGGCCAGTCTGCCCACCCCCCTGAGGAGCGGGCTTGGCCCGTCGCGGAGCCCTATTCGGAAATTTGTGTTGGGGCGGGTTCGACATCATCGATCTCCAGATTGTTCTCCAGCTCTGGCAAGGGCGGCAGGTCGGCGAGGCTGACCAAACCGAGGTCGTCAAGAAATTTTCGCGTCGTCGCGTACAGTGCCGGCCGGCCCGGGACATCCCGGTGACCCACCAAGTCGATCCAGCCCCGATCCTCCAGCACCCGCAGAATGTGCGTGGACACCGCAACCCCCCGCACGTCCTCGATATCACCACGTGTCACCGGTTGCCGGTAGGCAATGATCGTCAAGGTCTCGAGGACCGCGCGCGAGTACCGGGGCGCCTTCTCCTGCTTGAGCCGGTCCAGATAGCCCTGCATCTCGGGCCGGGTCTGAAAGCGCCAGCCGCTGGCGACCTGGACCAGCTCCACGCCGCGTCCAGCCCAATCGCCGCGCAACTCGTCAAGCAACTTGCGCAGCATATCCATGTGGATGGGCGGATCGAACAGGCGCGCCAGTTCCGCCAGGCTGACGGCGCGCGCCGCCACGAGCAAAGCGGTCTCCAGTATGCCCTTAATCTGACTGGGCGTCGAGGGATGCATCCGTTCTCCGAAGATACAACGGCGCAAGCGGCTCGCGCTGCGCCAGGGCTATCATCCGTTCGCGCGCAAGCTCGAGCGCCGCCAGGTAGCTCACGACCAGCTCGGCTCGCCGGGCCGTCTGCCCGAGCAGCTCAGCAAACTCGACGTGGTCCCGATCCGCCATGCACCGGAGGATGCGCGCCATGTATTCACGGACCGACAGCTGCTCGCGGAACACGCGATGATGGGCGCGTACACGGTGCCGCTGAGCGAGCCGCAGCCAGGCCACGGGCAGATCCGTTATCGCGACCTCGGGGTCGCGTGCCGCCGGAGTTGCCAGCGATTCAATCCCGACCTGCTCGCAATCGCGCCCGATCCATGGGCGCTCATCCAAGAGCTGCGCTCCACGCTTCATGCGCTCGTACTCGAGCAGCCGCTTGACCAGCTCGGTGCGCGGATCCGCGACCTCCTCTGCTTCCGCGCGAGCGGGGGTCGGCAGCAGCATGCGCGACTTGATCTGGAGCAGCGTCGCCGCCATGAGCAGGTAGTCGGCCGCCAGTTCCAGGTTGCGCGCGCGCATCAGCTCGACATAGTGCAGATATTGCTCCGTCAACCGGGCCATCGGTATGTCGAGCACATCGAAATTGGCTCTGCGGATCAGGTACAGCAACAGATCGAGAGGACCTTCAAAACTATCGAGAAATACCTCGAGTGCGTCCGGCGGGATGTACAGATCGGGCGGCAAATCCCCAAGAGGCTGGCCGTAGATGCGCGCAACCTGGGTCACGCCCGCGCTAGTGTCCATCGGTCGATCAGCGATAGTTCAGTCCAAGCGCGGCACGCACGTCGTGCATCGTCTCCTGGGCGACACGTCGGGCACGCTCGCAACCCTCTTCCACGATATGGCGCAGGCGCGCCGGCTCTTCGAGATAGGGCTGCGCTCGCGCGAGCATCGGCTGCTGCTCGCGCAAGACGGCCTCGATGACCGGCTGCTTGCAGTCCAGACAACCGATGGCTGCCGAGCGACACCCCTGGGCGGCCCAGTCCTGGATCGCCGGATCGCTGTAGACTTGGTGGAACTGCCACACCGGGCATCGCTCCGGATTGCCCGGGTCGCTGCGTCGCACACGCTGCGGATCCGTCTGCATCGTCCTGATTTTCTTCGTCACGGACTCGGCGGGCTCCCTGAGGAAAATCGTGTTTTCGTAGGACTTCGACATTTTCTGGCCGTCCAAACCGGGCATGCGCGCATTCTCCGTAAGCCGCGCTTCCGGCTCGACCAGAATCATCTTGCCACTCCCTTCCAGATAACCGTACAGGCGCTCGCGGTCATCCACCGACAGACTCTGCGCAGTATCGAGCAACGCTCGCGCCTGCTCGCGCGCGGATTGCTCGCCGTCGCGCTGAAAGCGCGTCCGCAGCGCCTCGAACTGGCGCGACGCCTGGCCGCCGAGTTTTTTCACCGCGGCGCGGGCTTTGTCCTCGTGACCCGGTTCACGACCGAACAGATGGTTGAACCGGCGCGCGAGCTCGCGGGTCAGCTCGACATGCGGAACCTGATCGTCGCCGACCGGGACCATGCTCGCCCGGTAGATCAAAATGTCGGCCGATTGCAACAGCGGGTAGCCCAGAAACCCGTAGGTCGCAAGCTCCCTGTCCGCGAGCTTTTCCTGCTGATCCTTGTAGGTCGGAACCCGTTCCAGCCAACCCAGCGGCGTGATCATCGACAGCAGCAGATGCAGCTCGGCGTGTTCCGGGATGCGGGACTGGACGAACAAGGTCGCCTGCGCCGGATCGACGCCCGCGGCGAGCCAGTCGACGATCATCTCCCAGACACTTTGTTCGATCGCTTGCACGCTCTCGTAATGGGTGGTCAGCGCGTGCCAGTCGGCCACGAAAAAGAAACAGGGGTGCTCATGTTGCAGACGTACCCAGTTTCTGAGCACGCCATGGTAATGGCCGAGATGGAGTCGCCCGGTCGGGCGCATCCCAGAGAGTACGCGATCGATATACATGTCAGAGATGAAGGCCGAAAGTCAGCACGGTCAGGTATTCGAACAAGGTCACCAAGGGAATCAGGATGGCATCCAGCGCACCAATGATCAATAGCAGGATCAGGATCGGCAGTCCCCAGGGCTCCAGGCGGACATAGCGAACGGCGATGCCGGACGGCAGCAGACTGGCCAGGATGCGCCCGCCGTCCAATGGCAGGATCGGCAACAGGTTGAGCATCATCAATATGGCGTTGACCTGCAATCCCACATCCGCCATGCGCACGATCGGTGCGATCTGATCGACTGTCGGCACCAGCATCGACAGCTTCCATACCGAGGCCCAAGCGCAGGCCATGGCCAGATTCGCCAACGGGCCCGCCGCGGCGACCCACAGCATGTTCCGCTTCGGGTCGCGGAGACGGGAAAAGTCCACCGGCACGGGTTTGGCCCAGCCGAACACCAGGCCGGGCTGACCGGACGCCGCCCCCACCGCAAACATCACCAGCGGCACAGCGATCGTCCCGACGGGATCGACGTGCTTCAGCGGGTTCAGGCTGATGCGGCCCGCGAGCCACGCCGTCGGATCGCCAAACCGCCGCGCCATGTAACCATGAGCTGCCTCATGCAGCGTAATGGCCAACACGACCGGCAGCGCCATCGTGATCAGGCGCCCGACAGCTTCTTCCATGAAAAATTCATCGATCAGGGCGGCGGATTCTAACAAACGCCTGTAGACGTCGAAGCCATCATTCGACGGTCGAAGCGTCCAGACCCAGCCTGGCCAGCGGCCCGCGACCCTGACGCAGCAGCGTGGGCGGCTCGGTGGTCAGATCGACAACGGTGGTCACGTCCGGCGGGCAGGGTCCCGCATCCAGAATCAGATCGACCTGTGCCTTGAGTCGTTGCTGGATGTCATCCGCAGCGCCCAGCGGTTCCGACTCCCCCGCCAGGATGAGAGTCGAGCTGACCAATGGGTCGTCGAGCACGGCCAGCAGCGCCTGCAATACGACATGCTCCGGAACCCTTATGCCGACCGTCCGCCGCTTCGGATGCAGCATGCGTCTCGGTAGCTCGCGCGAGCCTTCCAGAATGAATGTGTAGGGACCCGGGGTGACCGCCTTGAGCAGGCGATACTGACGGTTGTCGACCCGTGCATAGCTCGAGATCTCCGACAGATCCCGACACAGCAAGGTGAAATGATGTTGCTCGTCGACGCCGCGGATGCGCCGGATGCGCCCCAGCACGTCGGCGTCGCCGAGCCGGCCGCACAAGGCATAGGCCGAATCCGTCGGCAACGCCAACAGTCCACCCGATCGCAGCACCTCCGCGGCCTGGCGCAACAGGCGACCCTGAGGGTTTTCGGGATGGAGGCGAAAGATGTCGGCCATGGCCTAGCTACAGCGCTTCGCCACGACGTCGCCCGATCAGCAAGCGAAGAACTCATCCAGAGCCATCGCAAGCTGTTCGGGCTGCTCGTAATGCAGGTTATGGCCGGAGCCTTCGATGCGAACCTCGGATAGATGACGAAAACACGCTTTGCGCGCGCAGTAATCCTCCGGATCATTCAACAGACGTTTCAGCACATGCGATTCGGCGCCTTCCACCCACAGGGTGGGCGCCTCGATGCGCTGCCAGCAGGCGCGCGCCTCATGGGCTCGGTACAGAACCGGGCTCGTGGCGCGATGCCAGGGGTCCGCGGCATAGTCGATGGTCCCGTCCGCGCGCACTGCCCCCAATTCCCTTGCGACAAACAACGCGCGCTCGGCCGTCAGCCGTGGGTTGTCCGCGCGCACACGCTCGGCGAACTCCTGCATGTCCCGGTAGGGCCGCAACCTGGGCGGGCTCTTGAGCTGGGCGAGCCATTGCGCATAGCGGCCTGGGGCCATGTCCGCATGCGTGTCGGACAGCCCGAAGCCCTCCAGCAAGGCGACGCGCCGGAAGCGTTCCGGACGGATGCCGGCATACAGTCCAAGCACATTGCCGCCCATGCTGTGGCCGACCACATCCACGGTCCCCTCCGGATCGAGGCTGTCCAGAACCGCCTCAAGATCGCCGACCAGATTGGGAAACCAGTAAGGCGGCTGTGGCTGCCATTCGGACAGTCCAAACCCGCGCCAGTCGGGCGCGATGACATGCCGCTCGCGTGCCAGGGCGTCGACGACGAACTGGAAGCTGCCGCCGACATCCATCCAGCCATGGAGGTAGAGCAGTGTGGGCGCGTCGTCCGGGCCCCAGTGCCTGAAATGGATCTTCAGGCCGCGGAGCTCACGCATTTCCGATCGGCTCGTGCGTTTGGGCTGATACATGAACATGAACCTATGCTATCAGAACCAGGATGCGGATCGCACCGCCCGCTCAGGGCTCGAAAAACTCTTTCACCCGATCCATCCAGCTTTTCGCGCGTGGATTGTGTTGGGCGGAATCGGTCTGCACAGCCTGTTCGAACTCGCGCAACAACTCCTTTTGCCGGTCGGTCAGACGAACCGGGGTCTCGACCACGACATGGCAGAACAGATCCCCGGGAGCCCGGCTGCGCACACCGCGTATGCCCTTGCCGCGCAGCCTGAACACCTTGCCGGTTTGTGTTTCCGGCGGCACTTTCACCAGCGCCGAACCATCCAGCGTCGGAATCTCGATTTCTCCGCCCAATGCCGCGGTGACGAAGCTCACCGGCATTTCGCAGTGCAGATGATCCTCGTCCCGCTTGAACAGCGCATGCTCCTTGATCTGGATCTGCACGTAAAGATTGCCGGGGGGGGCACCGGCACTGCCCGGTTCGCCCTCGCCGGACAGCCGGATCCGGTCACCGGTATCGACGCCAGCCGGAATCTTGACCTGCAAGGTCTTGTGATGCTTGACGCGGCCGGCACCCTTGCAGTCGCGGCATGGATCGGACACGACCCGGCCGCTGCCATGGCAGCGCGGACAGGTTTGCTGGATCGAAAAGAAGCCCTGCTGCATGCGCACCTGCCCGGCACCGTTGCAGGTCGGGCAGGTGGTCGGCTGCGTGCCGGGCTTGGCGCCACTGCCATGGCAGGTTTCGCAATTCGCCATGGTCGGAATGCGAATGCGGGTCTCGGTACCACGCGCCGCCTCTTCGAGCGTGATTTCGAGGTCATAGCGCAAATCGGCGCCACGATACGGGCCGCCGCGCCGGCCGCCACCGAAAATGTCGCTGAAGATGTCACCGAAGGCTTCCGCGAAGCCGCCCGCGCCCCCCCCGCCAGCGGCGGCGCCATCCACACCGGCGTGGCCATATTGATCATAGAGGGCGCGCTTCTGCTCGTCGGAGAGGACCTCGTAGGCTTCCTTGACTTCCTTGAACTTGCCCTCGGCCGTTTGATCACCCGGGTTCCGGTCCGGGTGGAACTTCATCGCAAGCCTGCGATAGGCCTTCTTGATGGCCTCGTCGTTGGCATCGCGATTGAGGCCGAGCACCTCGTAATAGTCACGTTTGGACATGTTGGGCTGAGTTCGTCATGGGTACGAAACAAAACAGCGCCGTGACGAATCACGGCGCTGGCGTAGCGGGTTCGGCGTTGGCGATTACTTCTTGTCCTTGACCTCGGTAAACTCGGCGTCGACGACGTCGTCGCCATGATCCTGGGCACCCGCGCCGGGCTTGGCCCCAGACGCGGTGTCCTGGGCGCCGGGCTGCTGCTCGGCATAGGCGGCCTCGCCGAGCTTTTGCGCGGCTGCGGCCAGGGCCGAGGTCTTCGCCTCGATGTCCGCCTGGTCATTGCCCTTGATCGCCGTCTCGGCCTCGTTCAGCGCGGCGTCGATCTTGGCCTTCTCGTCCGCGCCAAGCTTGTCGCCATGCTCGGCCAACGCCTTCCTGACACTGTGGATCATGCCGTCGCAGGCGTTGCGCGCGTCAACCAACTGCCGCTGCTTGTGGTCCTCCTCGGCATGCAATTCGGCGTCTTTCACCATCTTGTCGATCTCGGTGTCGGACAGACCCGAGTTCGCCTTGATCGTGATCTTGCTTTCCTTGCCCGTCGCCTTGTCGCGCGCCGACACATGCAATATGCCGTTGGCGTCGATATCGAAGCCGACCTCGATCTGCGGCATGCCGCGCGGAGCCGGCGGAATGTCCGTCAGATTGAACTGGCCCAGGCTCTTGTTGCCACCGGCCATCTCGCGCTCGCCCTGCAGGACATGGATCGTCACGGCCGTCTGATTGTCGTCTGCGGTTGAAAACACCTGCGTCGCCTTGGTCGGGATCGTGGTGTTGCGCTTGATCAGCGGCGTCATGACACCACCCAGCGTTTCGATACCGAGCGTCAGTGGCGTCACGTCCAGCAACAGCACGTCCTTTACCTCGCCTTGCAGCACGCCGCCCTGGATGGCCGCGCCCACGGCGACCGCTTCGTCCGGATTGACGTCCTTGCGCGGCTCGCGACCGAAGAACTCGCGCACCTTTTCCTGCACTTTCGGCATGCGCGTCATGCCGCCCACCAGGATCACGTCGACGATGTCGCCGACCTTGACCCCCGCATCCTTGATCACCTGCCGGCAGGGCTCGATGGTGCGCTCGACGAGATCGTCCACGAGGCTCTCGAATTTCGCGCGCGTGATCTTGATCGCAAGGTGTTTCGGCCCATTCTGGTCGGCGGTGATGTACGGCAGATTGATTTCGGTCTGCTGGCCGGACGACAGCTCGATCTTCGCCTTCTCGGCCGCTTCCTTGAGGCGCTGCAGCGCGAGCACATCGCGGGCCAGATCGACCCCCTGTTCCTTCTTGAATTCACCGATGATGTAATCGATCACCCTCTGGTCGAAATCCTCGCCACCCAGGAAGGTGTCACCATTGGTCGCCAGCACCTCGAACTGCTTTTCGCCGTCGACGTCGGCGATCTCGATGACCGAGATGTCGAACGTGCCGCCGCCGAGGTCATAGACCGCAACCTTGCGATCGCCCTTGCCCGCCTTGTCGAGCCCAAAGGCCAGCGCCGCCGCGGTGGGCTCGTTGATGATGCGCTTGACATCGAGACCGGCGATGCGCCCGGCATCCTTGGTCGCCTGCCGCTGTGAGTCGTTGAAGTAGGCCGGAACGGTGATGACCGCCTCGGTGACCTCTTCGCCGAGATAGTCCTCGGCCGTCTTCTTCATCTTGCGCAAAACCTCGGCCGACACCTGCGGTGGCGCGATTTTCTTGCCTCGGACCTCGACCCAGGCATCACCGTTGTCGGCCTGGACGATCGCGTAGGGCATCAGCGCGATGTCCTTCTGCACTTCCTTCTCGGTGAAGCGCCGGCCGATCAGCCGCTTGACCGCGAACAGGGTATTCCTCGCATTGGTCACCGCCTGCCGCTTGGCCGGAGCACCCACCAGAATCTCGCCATCCTCCGTGTAGGCCACCACCGAAGGCGTCGTGCGCGCGCCTTCGGAGTTTTCGATCACCTTGGGCGTGCCGCCCTCCATGACCGCCACACAAGAATTGGTCGTGCCCAAGTCGATGCCGATGATCTTGCCCATTGCTGTCCTTTCATGCATGGAATGGCCGCCCGAACTGCCCCGGCGCGCCCAGAGTGTTGTATGAGTTTGAGGTGGGGGTGGCCCGCCGGAATTCAATCGGATCAGGTGGTTCTCGCCCTGGAGACCGTGACCAGGGCCGGGCGAATCACGCGCTCGTGCAGCCGGTAGCCCTTTTGCAGTACACCTACCACACGGTTCACTTCGCCATCGGCCTCCACCTGGCTGATCGCCTGATGCAGATGCGGATCGAACTTCTCGCCTGCGGGGTCGATCGGGCTCAGTCCCGAACCGAGAAACGCGCTGTCGAGCTGTTTCAGCGTCAATTCCAGACCGTCGCGCAGAGTGGCCACGTCTGCGCTCCCGGTATTCAGTGCCGCCTCGAGGCTGTCCTTGACAGGCAGCATGGCCAGGGCGAACTTCTCGACCGCGAATTTCGACGCCTTGCCGATATCCTCCTGGGCGCGGCGACGGACATTTTCGACCTCGGCTTTCGCCCGCAGCCAGGCATCGTAATGCTCGGCTGCCTTCAGCTCGGCGATCCGCAGGCTTTCCTCCAGGCTCGGCATGACATCCGGCGCCGCAGCCGACTGGGGTGCGTCGACCTTATCCTGGATCGGCTCGGCGGCGGCTTCCTGACTGGGGGGCAATGGTTGATCTGCATTCATATCGTCTGTACTCACTCACACGGTCCGCAAAAAACCGACTTCTACTTTGGGGTCAAGCAACGGAATTCAAGCCCCCGATTCCGCCTCGCATGCTCGGTTATCATTTCACCCCCGATCCTGATCGATGGTCTCGATGTCTGCGCCCACCCAGCTAGGCAAGTACCGAATCGTGCGCGAAATCGGCAAGGGCGCGACCGCCATGGTCTATCTCGCCGAGTCACCCCATCGGACCGAGCCGGTGGCGATCAAGCTGGTCGATTTCGGCGACAAGTCGCGGGATGGCGGAAAATGGTCGCGGCGCATGCGAAAAATCTTCCAGACCGAAGCCAACCTGGCGCGGCAGCTGGAGCACCCCAATATCATCCGCATCGACGAGGCCGTCGTCGAGGAGGATCGCGCCTACCTGGTCATGGAGTATTTCGAGGGCCGATCGCTCGACCACTTTTGCACCTTCGACACGCTGCTGCCCCTGCACCGGGTCGTCGGCATCGTCTTCAAGTGCTGCCTGGCGCTGGATTATGCCGCGCGCCAGGGGATCCTGCACCGCGACATCAAGCCCGCCAACATCATGATCGATGATGACGATATCGTTAAGATCACCGATTTCGGGCTGGCGATGAACCTGGGCAAGGAGGTCAACCAGGACTCCACCTTCATCATGGGCGTCGGCTCCCCGGCCTACATGTCCCCGGAGCAGATCAAGGGCTACCCCCTGAACCACAAGACGGACCTGTACTCCCTGGGCGTGGTGCTGTTCCACCTGCTCACCGGGCGCCTTCCCTTCCGGGCACGGCATCCGGCGCAACTGATCTACAAGATCATCAATGCCGACACCCCCTCGGCCGCCGCCCTCAGTCCCGAAATCCCCGAGGCCATGGATGCGGTGATCCGCAAGGCGCTGGAAAAGGACCTTTATTCGCGATACAAGAACGGCGCCGATTTCGCGAAGGATCTCGCGGCCGTGCGCTACAAGATTCTGGATGACAAATATGTGCCTCCGGACATGACGCGCTTTTCCGTGCTGCGAAAGATGCCGTTCTTCGTCGAGTTCGATGACGTCGAGGTCTGGGAGACGCTGCGTATTGCCAGCTGGCGGCACTTGCCCGAACAGAGCGTACTGCTGCGCGAGGGCGAGGAGGTACGGAGCTTCGGCCTGGTTCTCGAGGGTGAGGTCGAAGTATCGATCGAGGGCCACCGACTCGCCACGGTCGGCGCCGGCCAGCTTCTGGGAGAGGAATCCTATCTCCAGCCGTCGATGAAACAATTGACGACGGCCATCGCGCTCACGCAGGTCGTCTATCTCGACCTGCGCATCGCCGCGCTCGCACTCGCTTCCGAGGAATTCCGCGAGCATTTCAACCAGCGCATCACCCAGAGCGTCGCCGAACGGCTCGCCCAGGCGCAACGCGCCGCCGCAGCGCACAACCCTCCGGCAAGCATGCTGGCCGAGACCGCCGTCCAGCCCATGGATGTCGATTTCGAATTGGTGCCCTACGAAAACCGCTGACCCCTGGTGAGCGCCGACACGGTCGCCCGACCTCCGCGACGGTCAAAGCCGGGCAAGGCCGTCACATTCATCGAATCCGCCTGCCTCCGCCTCGCAGCGCACACCCGGCAACCGCGGTTTGACGCCACCCCGCGGATTTGCCACCATGGATACATGGATTTGCAGCCCACCCATGTGATTGGCCCGATACGTGCGACGTGCAGGGCTCGCCGCCGACCGGCGACCGATACCCTTTCCGAGACCGTCTGAGCATGCCCCCGGACGCCGTTCCGATAGCAGACCTTCGCCGCGCGCTGGTGATCATGCTGCGACACCATGGCGATACCTTGTTGGCCTCACCGGTGTGCACGGTGCTTGCGCGGCGCGGCATCGCCGTCGACGCGCTCGCGTATGCCGATAGCCGGGCCATGCTCGAACTGCACCCCGGCATCCAGACCGTGCATGTGATCGACCGCGCCTGGCGTTCGGCCAGCCCATTTGTGCGGCTGGCGCGAGAGTGGGCGCTGGCGCGCGCACTGCGTGCACGCGGCTACGATCTGGTCGTGCATCTGGGGCCGGAGCCGCGCGGCGCCTGGCTCGCGCGGTGGACGCGCGCGCGCTATCGCGTGGCGCCGGCTGCACGGCGTGACCGGTATTGGCGGCGCAGTTTCACGCATCTCTATCCGACACCAGCCAACCCGGGGCGACACCGGGTCGAACGCAACCTGGACGCGCTGCGGCGCATCGGCTTGCAGCCGGACGGCGACGAACGCCGGCTCGTGCTGGTGCCGGGCGAAGCCGCACAGGAGCGCGTGGATGCGCTGTTGGCCGAGCGCGGCCTCGGCCACGGGCCCCATGGCCAGCGAGGCTTCGTGCACCTGCATCCGGCGTCGCGCTGGCGCTTCAAGTGCTGGACCGTGGCCGGCCATGCGGAGGTGATCGAGCGGCTGGCCGAACTGGGCTGGGCCGTGGTGCTCACTGCGGCGCCGGACCCGGTCGAGCTGGCCATGGTCGACGAGATCGCGCGCCGCAGCCGGGCCCCGGTGATCAGCCTGGCGGGTCAGCTCGGCCTCAAGGAGCTGGCCGCGCTGTCGACGCGGGCGGCGCTGTTCGTCGGTGTGGATTCCGCACCCATGCATGTCGCGGCGGCGGTCGGCACCCCGGTGGTCGCACTGTTCGGACCGTCCGGCGATCTGGAATGGGGCCCTTGGGGAGTGCCGCATCGCGTGGTCGCGAGCCGCACGCATAGCTGTCGTCCGTGCGGCCTGGACGGCTGCGGCGGCGGCAAGATCAGCGAATGCCTGGTGTCGCTGTCGGCCGAATCGGTGACCCATGCGGCGCTCAGCCTGCTCGCCGGCCTGACCCCTCCCGGCTCGGCGGCCCGCGAAGCCGAGCCATTGGCGCGGGTGGCCGGGTCCAGTTGAAGCTCGCGATCGTGCGCAGCCGCTACAACCCGTTCGGCGGCGCCGAGCGCTTCATCGAGCGCGCGCTGGCACCGCTGGCTGCGAGCGGCCTGGCGATCACGCTGGTGACCCGCGCCTGGCGCAGCGGGGGCGAGGCGCCCTACGAGCTGCTCATCTGCAATCCTCCCTACCTCGGGCGTCTGAGCCGCGATGTGGGCTTTGCGCGCTGTGTGCGGGCGCGCACCGCCGCCGGCTTTGACCTGGTGCAGAGCCATGAACGCATTCCGGGCTGTTCCATCTACCGCGCCGGCGACGGCGTGCATGCGAGCTGGCTCGCCAGCCGGGCACGGGTCGATGGCTGGCTGGCGCGCATCGCGATCCGGTTCTCACCCTGGCATCGCTATGTGCTCGCCACCGAGGCGCGACTGTTTCGCGATCCAGCCCTGCGCAGAGTGGTGTGCAATGCGCATATGGTGGCCGACGATATCCGGCGTCGCTTCGGGGTGCCCGCAGACAAGCTCACCGTCATTTACAACGCCGTCGATGGCGAGCATTTTCATCCCGGTCTGCGCGTCGAGCACCGTGCGCGCGTGCGCGCCGAGCTGGCGGTCCCGACGTCGTCACCGGTGGCGATCCTGGTCGGCTCGGGGTTTCGGCGCAAGGGCGTGGGCACCCTTCTGCGTGCGGCGGCCAGCGTGCCGGAGCTCGGCGTCTGGATCGTCGGCGCCGATCGCCGCATGCGGTGCTACCGGCGCCTGGCCGAAGGCCTCGGGCTCACATCCCGGGTGCGCTTCCTGGGCGCACGCGCCGACGTGCGGCCCTATCTGGCCGCGGCCGACCTGTTCGCGCTGCCTACCCTGTACGACCCGATGCCGAATGCGGCGCTCGAGGCCATGGCCTGCGGCTTGCCAGTGCTGACGACGCCGGGCTCGGGCGCGGCCGAGCTGATCGCGGACGGAGCCAATGGTTACGTGCTGGATGCGCTCGATGTCGGCGCATGGAGCGACCGTCTGCGTGCGCTGTCCGCGCCAGGTGTGGCGGCGAGCATGGAGCCGGCGGCACGCGCCGCGGTCGCCGGGCTCGATCCGCAGACGATGGCAGCCCACTGGCTGACGCTGTATCGGCAATTACTGCCCGGCGGCTCCGGCTAGCCGGAGCCGCCAGCGCGGAACGCCATCACCCACCCGTTCGCGGCTGCAAGGTCTCGCGCAGGCGGTTCTTCTGCACCTTGCCCATGGTGTTGCGGGGCAGTTCCTGCGCGATCACGATGCGCTTGGGTACCTTGTAGCCGGCGAGCCGCGTCTTGAGCGTGCGCAGGAACGCGTCCGTATCGAGGTGGGCTTCGGGCTCGGCGACGACCACGGCCACCACCTCCTCACCGAAGTCCGGGTGCGGCAGACCGATCACCGCCGATTCCAGCACTCCCGGCAACTCGTCCAGCGCCAATTCGATTTCCTTGGGATAGACGTTCAGTCCGCCGCTGATGATCAGGTCCTTGGCGCGCCCGGACAGGTGCAGGTAAGCGTCGGCGTCGAGCCAGCCGATGTCGCCGGTGCGAAACCAGCCGTCCGCGGTCCAGTCCGTGGCGGTTTTTTCGGGCATGCGCCAGTAGCCACGACAGACGTTCTCGCCCTTGACCTCGACGGTACCGATCTCCCCCGGCGCAAGTGCAGGGCCGTCTTCGCTACCTTCGGCAACGATGCGCAAGGCCACGCCCGGCAAGGCCGGGCCGACGCTGCCGATACGGCGCTCGCCATGCAGCGGATTCGAGGTCAGCATGCCGGTCTCGGTCATACCATAGCGCTCGAGAATGGTGTGCCCGGTGCGCTGCCGGAAGCGCTGCGCGGTCTCCGGCAGCAGCGGTGCGGAACCGGAAATGAACAGGCGCATGCGCCGGCAGGCGGCGGCGTCGAGTCCCGGTTCGGCGAGCAGGCGCGTGTAGTAGGTCGGCACGCCCATGAACACGCTGGCTTCGGGGAGCCAAGCGAGCACCGTGGCGGCGTCGAAGCGCGGCGCCCAGAGCATCGACGCGCCGGCGAGCAGCGCGCAATGGCTGGCGATGAACAGGCCGTGGACGTGAAAGATCGGCAGCGCGTGCAGCAATACGTCATCGGCCGAGAACCCCCACAGCGAACACAGCGTCGTCGCATTGACGGCGAGATTGCGGTGCGACAGCATCGCACCCTTCGAGCGCCCGGTGGTGCCCGAGGTGTACAGGATCGCGGCGAGGTCGTCCGCAGCGCGCGCGACGGGCTCGAAATGCTCGTCCTGGCCGGCGGCGGCATCGACCAGCGCGCCCCGGCCGTGATCATCCAGCTCGAAACAGGGGATCGCGTTGCCGGCGGCGACGGCCGTGCCGCCCGGCCGGCCGACGAACAGGCCGGGCGTGGCATCGCCGAGAAAATAGGCGAGCTCGTCGGGCCGATAGGCCGGGTTGAGCGGCAGAAACACCATGCCGGCACGCAGAGTCGCCAGGTACAAAGCGAACCCCTGGGCGCTTTTTTCGAGCTGCGCCGCCACCCGATCGCCCGGCTTGAGTCCCTGTGCCACGAGCAGATTGGCGAGCCGCGCACTCGCCCGGTCGAGGTCGCCGTAGGTCCAGATACCGCCACCGGGCAGGATCAGACAGGGTTTGTCGTCGGGCCCGAAGTGCGCACGCAAGCGTGCATAGAGGTTCGCGTTCATTGTGGTGCCGCGCTGTTCAGCGGCCGCGCTGTCGGCGGCACGAGCGCGGCGCGCCCGGCCAGAATGTGCGCGCGCATGGCGGCCTCGGCGCCGGTGGCGTCGCGCGCGCGCAGGGCCATCATGATCGCGTCGTGCTCGCGCAGCGAGGCCGTCGGGCGGCCGGCACGCTGCAATGAGGAATGCCGGTTCAGCTTCAGCACCTTGCGCAGATCCTCGACGATCTGGGCCAGCCAGCGGTTGCCGGCGACTTCGTGCAGCATGCGGTGGAAGGCCTGATTCGCTTCGAAAAACGCGTCGACGTCATCGGCCCGATGGCGGCCCGCGAGCAGCTCGTGCGCCGCCCCGAGGCGCTCGATGTCGGCCGCGTCCGCGTGCCGCGCAACCTCGGCCGCACACTGCCCCTCCAGCAGCGCCATCACCGCGTAGATGTCGTCGAGATCGCGCTCGGCGAGTTCGGTCACGAAGGCGCCGCGGCGCGGCTTCAGTGTCACCAGACCTTCCGCCGCCAGTACCTTGATCGCTTCCCGCAGCGGCGTGCGGCTGATGCCGTAGTGCTCGGCCAGCGCGGATTCGTCGATCCAGTCACCGGGCTTCAGTTCGTGCGCGAAGATACGCCGGCGCAGGCGCTCGGCCACTTCCTGGTAGAGCGCGGGAGAGGCAATAGGGTCATTCATTCAGCGGCACCTGAGACCTCGCGGCGTCACGTGTGACGGGGTGACGGGGTATTGCGACGATAATTATGAATAACGTATTATCAAGGATCATCGATGTCAAGCCGCCCGTATGCTGAAAGGAGACCCAACATGAGCGAGCCCAAGGATTCCGGCGATCTCGAATCGTGGCGCAAGGCCGCTGCCAAGGCCGCCCCGGGTGGCTCGCTCGACGCGCTCGACTGGGTGACACCGGAAGGGATACGCGTCAAGCCGCTGTACACGCGCAAGGACCTGGACGGGCTGCAGTACACGGACACATTGCCCGGCTTCGAGCCCTTCGTGCGCGGGCCGCAGGCGACGATGTACGCGGTGCGTCCGTGGACGATCCGCCAGTACGCAGGCTTCTCGACCGCGGAAGAATCGAACGCTTTCTACCGCGCCGCGCTCGCCGGCGGCGCCCAGGGTGTCAGCGTCGCCTTCGATCTGGCGACGCATCGCGGCTACGACTCCGATCATGCGCGTGTCACGGGCGATGTCGGCAAGGCCGGCGTCGCCATCGACTCGGTCGAGGACATGAAGATCCTGTTCGACGGCATTCCGCTGGACAAGGTGTCGGTGTCGATGACCATGAACGGCGCCGTGCTGCCGGTGCTGGCCGGCTACATCGTCGCGGCCGAGGAGCAGGGCGTCAGCCAGGACAAGCTGTCGGGGACCATCCAGAACGACATCCTGAAGGAGTTCATGGTCCGCAATACCTACATCTACCCGCCCGCGCCGTCGATGCGCATCATCGCCGACATCATCGAGCACACGGCACGTCACATGCCGAAATTCAACTCGATCTCGATCTCCGGCTACCACATGCAGGAGGCGGGCGCCAACCAGGCGCTGGAGCTGGCGTTCACGCTGGCCGATGGCAAGGAGTACGTGAAAACCGCGCTGGCCAAGGGCCTGGACGTGGACGACTTCGCCGGGCGCTTGAGCTTCTTCTGGGCGATCGGGATGAACTTCTATCTCGAGATCGCCAAGATGCGCGCCGCGCGGCTGTTGTGGTGCCGCATCATGCAGGGCTTCGGCGCCAGGAACCCCAAGAGCCTGATGCTGCGTACACACAGCCAGACCTCCGGCTGGAGCCTGACCGAACAGGATCCGTACAACAACATCGTGCGTACCGCGATCGAGGCCATGGCCGCGGTGTTCGGGGGCACGCAGAGCCTGCACACCAATTCGTTCGACGAGGCCATCGCGCTGCCGACCGATTTCTCCGCCCGCATCGCGCGCAACACGCAGCTGATCATCCAGGAGGAGACGCACATCTGCAACGTCGTCGACCCCTGGGCCGGCAGCTATATGATGGAGCGCCTGACCCAGGACATGGCCGATACCGCCTGGGCCATCATCGAGGAAGTGGAGGCCATGGGCGGCATGACCCAGGCCGTCCAGTCCGGCTGGGCGAAGCTGAAAATCGAAGCCTGTGCCGCCGAGAAACAGGCGCGCATCGACGCCGGCCGCGACGTGATCGTGGGCGTCAACAAGTATCGTCTGGCCGAGGAGCCGCCGGTCGAGATTCGCGAAATCGACAACAGCGCGGTGCGCAGCGCGCAAATCGCGCGGCTCGAAGCCGTGCGCGCCAAGCGCGACGCCGATGCCGTGGCCCGCACGCTCGCCGCGCTGGACGCAGCCGCGCGCTCCGGCCAGGGCAACCTGCTCGCATTGGCCATCGATGCCGTGCGCGCACGCGCGACCGTGGGCGAGATCTCGGCTGCGCTCGAGCGCGCCTGGGGCCGACACCGCGCCGACGCGCAGGCGGTCTCCGGTGTCTATGGTCCGGGCATGGAGGACGGTGATGACTGGCAGGCCTTGAAAAAGGACGTGGCGCAGTTCGACAGCGAGGAGGGCCGGCGTCCGCGCATCATGATCGCCAAACTCGGTCAGGACGGCCACGATCGTGGTGCCAAGGTGGTCGCGACTGCCTTCGCCGACCTCGGCTTCGATGTGGATATCGGGCCACTGTTCCAGACACCCGAAGAGGCTGCGCGTCAGGCCATCGAGAACGATGTACACGCGCTCGGCGTGTCCACGCTGGCCGCGGGCCACAAGACGCTGGTGCCGGCGCTGATCGAAGCATTGCGCGCACAGGGCGCCGAAGACATCGTCGTGTTCGTCGGCGGCGTCATCCCACAGCAGGACTACGCCTTCCTGCGCGCAGCGGGCGCGCGCGGCATCTTCGGCCCCGGAACACCGATCCCGCAAAGCGCACGCGAGGTGCTCGCCAGCATTCGTGCGGCCCTGCATCCTGCGTGAACCGACACCGTGCGGCCGACACAGCGTGATGCCGGCTGACGGCATGGACAGGGCCTTGTCGGATCTGGCCGCGGGTGTGCGCCGACGTGAGCGACGTGCGCTGGCCAAGGCCATTACCCTGATCGAGTCGACCCGTCCGGATCACCGGCGCTCGGCACAGACATTGCTCGCTGCACTCATGCCCCATACTGGCGGCGCGGTGCGCCTGGGCGTGAGCGGTGTGCCGGGGGCGGGGAAGTCCACTTTCATCGAGGCCTTGGGCATGCACCTGATCGAGCGCGGCAGGACGCTCGCGGTGCTCGCGATCGATCCGAGTTCGACCGTGTCAGGGGGGTCCATCCTGGGCGACAAGACGCGCATGGAACGGCTGTCGCAGCAGGAGGCCGCCTTCATCCGACCGTCGCCCTCGCGCGGCTCGCTGGGTGGCGTGGCGCAGATGACGCGCGAAACCATGCTGCTCTGTGAAGCGGCCGGCTTCGATGTGGTGATCGTCGAAACCGTCGGTGTCGGCCAGAGCGAGGCCGCGGTGGCCGGCATGACCGATGTCTTTGCGCTGCTGCAACTCCCGAATACCGGTGACGAATTGCAGGCGATCAAACGCGGTATCGTCGAACGCGCCGACCTGATCGCGATCAACAAGGCGGATATCGACCTTGCCGCCGCACGCCGCGCACGTGGTCAATGGCTGCATGCGCTCGCCCTGCTGAGAGCGGAAGAGTCCGTGCCGCCCGTACTGCTGCTCGCGGCGCTCAGGGGCGAGGGCGTCGCCGAATTTTGGCAGGCCGTCGAGCGCTGCCTCGCGCATGCGCGCGCCCAGGGCCGCTTCGAGGAGCGGCGCCGTGAACAGGCGCTGGCGTGGATGTGGGAACTCGTGGAGCGCGGCCTGATGCATCGCCTGCGCACCAGTCCGGCAGTGCGGCTGGCGCTGCCGGAAACGGAGCGGTCTGTGGCCGCCGGGCGCATGACGCCGGCACAGGGCGCGGAGCGGCTGTTCAGCCTGATGGCGTCGGCGAAAACCTTGCCCGGGACCGCGGGCACTTGCGCCGGTATTTGAATTCGCAGCACCTGTCGGAGAACATGCATGCAGGACATCATTCATCAACTTGAAGAAAAGCGCGCGCGGGCCCGACTCGGCGGCGGCGACAAGCGCATCGAGGCCCAGCATGCCAAGGGCAAGCTCACTGCGCGTGAACGCCTGGAAATCCTGCTCGACGAAGACAGCTTTGAAGAATGGGACATGTTCAAGGAGCACCGCTGCGTCGACTTCGACATGGCCGCGACCAAGACGCCCGGCGACGGCGTGGTCACCGGATACGGCACCATCAACGGCCGTCTGGTATTCGTGTTCTCGCAGGACTTCACCGTTTTCGGCGGAGCATTGTCCGAGGCTCATGCGGAAAAGATCTGCAAGATCATGGACCATGCAATGAAAGTCGGCGCGCCGGTCATCGGCCTCAATGATTCGGGCGGCGCACGCATCCAGGAGGGGGTGGCGTCGCTCGGCGGCTATGCCGAGGTGTTTCAGCGCAACGTCATGGCCAGTGGCGTGATCCCCCAGATCTCGCTGATCATGGGGCCCTGCGCCGGCGGCGCCGTGTATTCGCCGGCCATGACCGACTTCATCTTCATGGTCAAGGACACCTCGTACATGTTCGTGACCGGTCCGGACGTCGTGAAAACGGTGACGCACGAAGAAGTGACGGCTGAAGAACTGGGGGGCGCCGTCAGCCATACCACGCGTTCGGGGGTGGCGGATCTCGCGTTCGACAACGATGTCGAGGCGCTGCTGATGTTGCGCCGCTTCTACAACTATCTGCCGCTCAACAACCGCGAAAAGCCGCCGTACCGGCCCAGCACCGACACGGCCGACCGGCTGGACGCCTCTCTCGATACGCTCGTGCCGGACAATCCGAACAAGGCCTACGACATGAAGGAGCTGATCCAGAAGGTCGTGGACGATGGCGATTTCTTCGAACTGGCGCCCAATTCGGCGGGCAACATCGTCATCGGTTTCGCGCGCATGGAAGGCGCGACCGTCGGCATCGTCGCCAACCAGCCGATGGTGCTCGCCGGCTGCCTGGACATCAAGAGCGCGATCAAGGCGGCGCGCTTCGTGCGCTTCTGTGATGCCTTCAACATTCCGATCATCACCTTCGTGGATGTGCCCGGTTTCCTGCCCGGTACCGCGCAGGAGTACGGCGGCATCATCAAGCATGGGGCCAAGCTGCTGTTCGCCTACGCCGAGGCGACCGTGCCCAAGGTCACGCTGATCACGCGCAAAGCCTATGGCGGCGCCTACGACGTGATGAGCTCCAAGCACCTGCGTGGCGACGTCAATTTCGCCTGGCCCTCGGCCGAAATCGCCGTCATGGGTCCGAAGGGTGCCGTGGAAATCATCTTCCGCGAGGAAAAGAACGATCCGGACAAGATCGCCGCGCGCGAGGCCGAGTACAAGGCCAAGTTCGCCAATCCGTTCATCGCCGGCGCGCGCGGCTTCATCGACGACGTCATCATGCCGCACGAGACCCGGAAGCGCATCTGTCGCAGCCTGGTGATGTTGAAGGACAAGAAACTCGACAATCCATGGCGCAAGCACAGCAACATCCCGCTCTGACCTCCGCCCGCGACCGATCCAGCACAAGGACCTCAGCATGTTTCGCAAGATTCTGATCGCCAACCGCGGCGAAATCGCCTGCCGCATCCTGCGCACCGCGCGCCGGATGGGTATCGCCACGGTCGCTGTCTATTCGGATGCGGATCGCGATGCGCTGCACGTGTCGCTGGCCGACGAGGCCGTGGCGATCGGCCCGGCGCCATCGCGCGAATCCTACCTGGTCGCGCGCCGCATCATCGACGCCTGTCTGGAGACCGGTGCCGAGGCCGTGCATCCGGGCTATGGATTTCTATCGGAAAACGAGGACTTCGCCCGCGAGGTCGAGGCCGCTGGCATCGTCTTCATCGGGCCTAAGCATGGCGCGATCGCGGCCATGGGCGACAAGATCGCGTCCAAGAAGCTCGCCCGCGAGGCCGGTGTGAACATCATTCCCGGTTACGACGCGGCGATCGCCAGCGCCGAACAGGCAGTGAGCATCGCCCGCGACATCGGCTACCCGGTGATGATCAAGGCATCCGCGGGCGGCGGCGGCAAGGGCCTGCGTGTTGCATTCGACGACGAGCAGACGCGCGTCGGCTTCGAGTCGTGCCGCAACGAAGCACGCAACGCTTTCGGCGATGATCGCGTGTTCATCGAGAAGTACGTCGAGGAGCCCCGCCACATCGAGATCCAGGTGGTGGGCGATGCGCACGGCAACTACCTGTATCTGTGGGAGCGCGAGTGCTCGATCCAGCGCCGCCACCAGAAGGTGATCGAGGAGGCGCCGTCGCCGTTTCTGGACCGGGCGACACGTCAGGCGATGGGCGAACAGGCGGTCAAGCTGGCGCGCACGGTGGGCTACCAGTCGGCTGGCACGGTCGAGTTCGTCGTCGGCCGAAACCGCGACTTCTTTTTTTTGGAGATGAATACGCGCCTGCAGGTGGAGCACCCGGTGACCGAAATGATCACCGGCCTCGATCTGGTCGAGCTGATGATACGGATCGCGGCCGGGGAACAGCTGCCGCTGAAGCAGGAGGAGGTGCGGCGCGAGGGCTGGGCCATCGAATGCCGCATCAATGCCGAGGACCCGTTCCGCAACTTCCTGCCCTCGGTCGGTCGCCTGGTCAAGTTCCGGCCGCCGGAAGAGGTGCCCGGCGAGGTGCGGGTCGACACCGGCGTCTACGAGGGCGGCGAGATCTCGATGTACTACGATTCGATGATCGCCAAGCTGATCACCCATGGCAGCACGCGCGCCGAGGCGATCGCACGCATGCGCGATGCACTCAATGCCTTCGTCATTCGCGGCATATCAAGCAACATCGCTTTTCAGGCCGCACTCACGCGTCATCCGCGATTTTTCGCCGGCCAGCTCACGACCGGCTTCATCGCCGAGGAGTTTCCCGGCGGGTTCTCGGCGGCCGATGCGGCACTGGATGAACCGGCCTTGCTGGTCGTGGTCGCGGCCGCCGTGCATCGCTGTTACCGCGACCGCGCCTCCGGCATCGGTGGCCAGATGCCCGGCCACGAACTCAAGATCCGCGAGGACTGGGTGGTGTCGATGCGCGGCGGCCTCCATCATGTGCGCACCACCAGGATCGACGGCGGCTACCGCATCGACTATCAGGAAAAATCCTATGCGCTGCTGTCGGGCTGGCGCTTCGGCGACATCCTGTTCCGTGGCACCGTCAACGGCGAACCGTTCTGCTTGCAGGTGGAACGTATCGGCCTGCGCTACCGACTGATCCACTGGGGCACCGAAGTGCAGGTGCAGGTGGTCACTCCGCGTGTCGCCGAACTGCTCGCGCTGATGCCGGAAAAGGTGGCTCCCGACACCTCGCGCCTGCTGCTTTCACCGATGCCGGGACTGCTTACGCAAGTGGCGGTAGCAGTCGGGCAGGAGGTCAAGGCGGGTGAAACACTGGCCGTCATCGAAGCGATGAAGATGGAAAACGTGCTGAAGGCCGAGCGTGACGGCATCGTCGAGGCGATCCTGGCCGAGGCAGGCGCGAGCGTTGCCGTCGACCAGGCCATCCTGCGCTTCGCCTGAAGACACCCGGGCCGCAGGCCGCCCCTGACTCCCCGACTATCCGTCGACGGCGTGCGCGCCCGTCTCGGGCGCCGGCTCGTTGAAGGTGAGCCAGTAGCGCAGCAACTGCTCCATCGTTTTCGTCAGACTCGAGGACTGTTCCGGTCGCGGCACGGCGCTATTGATGCCGGCCTCATACAGGGGCGCGAGCCCACCTGCCGGCATCGCGCCGACGAGGGCGACGATCGGCACCCGTCGCAGGCTGGCGTGCCCACGCACAGCCGCGATCAGCGAAACGGCCGGTGCGGCAGCGTCGGCATCGACAACGATCAGGGCTGGAACGCCCGCCGCGGCGACGTCGGTGCGTTGCAGCAGCAAGCGCCAACCGGCAGCGAAATCATCCACACACAAGGCGTCGACCTCGGTGCAGGCACGCGCGCCCTGTTCGAGTGCCGAACGCGTGGCAAAGTCCAATGCGATTCCGACGATCCAGGTGCGCATGGCGAGAGGCCCATTCCAGAATGGCTCACATTGTGCCAAATAGCTGGAACTCCGTGCCAATGACTAAGGTTAGATCGTGATCGCGAAGCGAGCCATGATCTGAACCGGTGGTTGGACGATCCCGGTTCTTGAGCGCTCGGCTCGAGGTGTACAGAAGACATCCTTTTCGGATGGTCCCGGCCTGCGAGTGGCAGGCAGATGTCGCGCCCGGAACGGCAATCGCTTTGCGGTTACGCGAGTCTGGCGCACGGCGTTGGGGCGCGGTTATCGTCGCTGCGAGGTCGAAGGCGAACGCGCCGATGCCTCAGCTTTCGGACGCTGAAGTCCTTGAGTTGCGCGGTGCCGGTCGGGGACACGATCAGGCGATTCCTCGGAACGGCATGGGTGCGGTGCAAGGCGTCGGCGTCCAGGAGTGGAGCTTCGTTGTCACGATGGCCATCGCAGCTCCACAGCAGGGACATTGGATCGCAGGGCGTGGCCTGAGGGTGGTGCTCGCGGGTGGGCCGGGATTGAACCGCAGCAGCAAGTGCAACAGCGCGATCAGGCGCTTGCAGTTTGGGTGCAGGAACCCGAAGTTCCGGGCACGGCGAAAGTGCTTGGGCAGGACATGCTGCAGGATGAGCCACCGCAGGCATCGCCGTGGTGCTGAGCCCTCTGCGCGAAATTGACAAGTGGGTAGGACGCAAGTTGCGCTGCTATCAGCGACAGTAATTGACCTGCGACGCCTTCGGCTTGACCAGCGCCACCTTGCCATCATCATCAACGCCATGCACCGCAAACACGTTCTTGGCGAGATCGACCCCTACCGTTACCATGCTCATGGCCTTCCCCTGCCGTGGTTTTGATGTGATCCGGAAATCCCATCATGGCACTCGTTGCCGTTCGCGGCTTCCGCCGTAGCGACAAAAGGCACACACTGAGCTAGACTCTCACGCGTGAAGCCATTCCGCTGGGGTCCGGAGAAGAACGAGCAGCTCAAGCTGGAGCGCGGTATCTCCTTCGAGCAGATGGTGGTCGCTGTCGAGTCAGGTGGCTTGCTGGACATCCTTGCCCACTCGAACCAGGCAAAGTACCCCAGGCAACGGGTTCTCGTTGTCGCCAGCGATGGCTATGCGTACTTGGTTCCCTTCGTTGAGGAAGAGGACCACTACTTCCTGAAGACCGTCGTCCCCAGCCGCAAGGCAACACGAGACTATCTGGGTCAAGGTGAGCAAGATGCCGAAGACTGATGCGTACGAAACCGAGTTGCTATCCGCGTTCGAGAAGGGCTCGCTGAAGTCGGTCGCCACAAAGGCCGAGTTGTCCAAGTTCAAGGCCGCCGCGCGAGCTACGGCCATCAAGGACCGGAGGGTGAACATCCGGCTCTCCTCTGGCGACCTTCAAGACATTCAAGTGAAGGCGCTGCAGGAAGGAATGCCCTACCAAACGCTCATCGCCAGCATCTTGCACAAGTACGTCACGGGCAAGCTTTCCGAGCGGAAGAACAAGCCTCCATCCGTTACGTCGCACCCTGGCAAACCATCGAGCCGGCGCACAGGGAAGACCGTGTATGACGACCAAGGTTAGATCGTGATCGCGAAGCGAGCCACGATCTGAGCCGGTGCTTGGACGACCCCGGTTTTTGAGCACTCGTGCTCGAGGTGTACAGAAGACAGGCGCTGGCCGCGGGGAGGTTTGACGCCACGGCGGCCAAAGTGAGGACACCTTAGCAGTGTGCCTACTACGGTGACGCCCAACCCTCATCAGCTCAGGCGGGCGCGCACGCGCGCCAGATCGTCCGCCGTGTCCACCCCCGGTTCGGGTTTGGCCAGGCCCTGCACCACGCGCACGCGGTGGCCGTACCAGAGCGCTCGCAGTTGCTCCAGAACCTCAAAGGTTTCCAGCGGACAGGGCGCGAGTTTCAGAAAATGGCGCAGGAAGCGCACGCGGTAGGCGTAGATGCCGACGTGCCGCTCGACCGGCATGCCAGCCGGCAGCACGGCGCACGACCGGCTCGCGCCGAGTTCACCGAAGGTGTCGCGGGCATAAGGGATCGGCGCTCGCGAAAAATACAAGGCATTGCCCTGGTGATCGCAGACCACCTTGACCGTGTTGATGTCGAACAACACGGCAGCGTCATCGATGGGATGGCTGGCGGTCGCGATGGCCGCTTCGGGGTCGTCGGCAAGCGCCTGCGCGACGGCAACGATGGTCTCGGGCTCGATCAGCGGTTCGTCGCCCTGGACATTGACGACGATCTCGCCCTGCCCCCAGCCCAGCAGCGACGTCGCTTCGGCGACGCGCTCCGTGCCGCTGGCATGATGAGACGAGGTCATGACCACGGCGTGGCCGTGCGCGCGCGCCGCCTCCGCGATCTCCTCGTGGTCGGTGGCGATCCAGACCTCACGCGCTCCGCTCGCGCGCGCGCGTTCGGCCGTGTGCACGACCATGGGCCGTCCGCCGAGGTCGCACAGCATCTTGCCCGGCAGACGCGTCGACGCGTAGCGCGCCGGCACGATCACGCGAAAGTCCGTTCGCGAACTCATTGTCCAGCGCCCCCCCCTAGTTCCGCTCCGTTCAGACTGCGCGCGGCCTCCTCGAGCATGTGCGGTACGCCATCGCGGATCGGGTAGGCGAGCTTGCAGGGCGCGCAGACCAGCTCCCCGTCCGCCTTGCGATACTCAAGCGGACTCTTGCACACCGGGCAGACCAGAATGTCCAACAAACGAGGGTCCATAAAGGCTTTCGATGATCCATTGATCCAGGTTGGGATGCCCCGAGCCGGAACCGGTACGGCCGGCCACGATCGGGGCCACCTCGGCATCGACTCGCAACACCCAGGCGTCGGCCACGTCGAAACGATGGCATTTTATCGCGTCCTTCTCGGTCATCACGATCGGTCGCGCATCACCGAAGGCCAGATCTTCTCGTCGATAGCGGTGATGATCGGGCAGCGCGCGTCCGAGGACCTCGGCGCCGAGGGCGCGCAGTTGTGCGAAAAAGCGCTGCGGATCGCCGATCCCGGCAAGCGCGTGCACGCGCCGCCCCTTGAGGAACGACAGCGGTTCGACCCTGTGCTCGTCCTGGAGCCGGTACAGCTCGCGCGCCACCAGTCGCAGCCCGAACACCGGTCGCCCGGCGGCCGCTGCAGGCACGGTCTCGGTACCATTCAACACCAGAGCGCCGACGCTGGCGAGCCGCGACGCGGGCTCGCGCAGGGGCCCGGCCGGCAGCAGCCAGCCATTGCCCAGTCCGCGGCCATCGAGCACACACAGCTCGATATCGCGCGCCAGCCGATAGTGCTGCAGGCCGTCGTCGGTCAGGATCAGGTCCAAGTTCGGATCATGGTCGAGCAGCAGCCGGCCGGCGGCATGGCGGTCGGCCCCGACAGCGACCGGACAAGCGCTGTCGCGCGCCAGCAGCGCCGGTTCATCACCCACCTCCGCCGGATCGGCGTGCCGCTCGACCAGGCGGGCCTCGCTGCCCGTCCGGCCGTGACCGCGGCTGATGAGTCCGACCCGAAGTCCGTGCGCGCCCAGCCGGCGCGCGAGCCACAAGACCAGCGGCGTCTTGCCGGTACCGCCCACATAAATGCTGCCGATCACCACCACCGGGACCGGCAGGTGCCGCGTCGCCAGTAGCCCCGAAGCGTAGAGTCGGCGGCGCAGCGCCACGAGCGCGCCCAGCCCGGCGGCGACCGGGTAGGACAGTCGGGCAAACGCGCCCCGAGCCCGCCAGTTGCGGCTCAGCCACTGATCGATGCGCATGCGGCCACGGGCTGGCCCGTCGCTCGTCGGCGAAGCGCTAGCGGCCCGGCTTCTGGATGGCAAAGCTCACCGCCGACAAGCCGGCCTGCTGGGCAGCCTGCATCACATCGATGCTCGACTGCAAACGGGCGTCCTTGTCGCTGTGAATCACGACCACCGCCTGTGCGGCACCGTTCGCGGCACGCCGGAGCGCCGCCTCGAGGCTGGCGACGTCGCCGCCGCCGACCGGAGTACGGTTGACCAGTATCTCGCCGGTCGCGGTGATCATGACGTCGATTTCATTCGGCTTGTCCGCCGCGTCCTGGGCCTGGCCGCTCGGCAGGTTGATCTCGAGCCCGGCCACCTTGGAGTAAGTAGTCGTGACCATCACGAAGATCAGGATCACGAGCAGCACGTCGATGAGCGGGATCAGATTGATCTCGGGCTCGTCCCGGCTGATGCCGCGTCGAAAATTCATCGTTCGCCCACCCTGCGGTCAATCGGCGCGGGCGCCGATCACTTCGGCCAGGCGGATCGCCTTCTGTTCCATGTCGACCAGAAAACCGTCGATGAGGGCACGGAAATGGCGATAGAAAATCATGCTGGGAATGGCGATCAGCAGGCCGAACCCGGTGTTGTACAGTGCCACCGAGATGCCGTGCGCCAGCTCCTGCGGATTGCCCTGGCCCGGCGCCTGGGAGCCGAATATCTCGATCATGCCGACCACGGTGCCGAACAGCCCTAGCAGCGGGCTGACCGCCGCGATCGTGCCCAGCGTCGTCAGGTAGCGGTTGAGATCGTGGGCCACCGCGCTCCCGGCTTCTTCGATCGCCTCCTTGACCATGTCCCGGCTCGACCCGGCATTGCGCAGACCGGAAGCAAGGATACGGCCGAGCGGGGAATGCGCCTCCAGGCGAGCGATCTGCGCCTCGGTCACCCCACCCTGGCGATAATCGCCGATGACGCTGTCCAGCAGCCCGCCGGGAACGATGCGTGCGCGCCGGAGGGCGAAGCTGCGCTCGATGATCAGCGCGACCGCGATGACGGAAGCGATCAGCAGAAAGTAAATCGGCCAGCCGGCTGCTTGAATGATGGCGAACACCCTTATGGTCCCCGTACAAGGCGAACGGCGAAATGTAATCGCTGTCACCATGGGACGCAAGAAGCCCATGACGGACGCAACACCGGCGTCGCATCGATCGCCGCCCGGAAAGGGTGGCCGAAAGGCTGCGATGCTTATCCACAAAACCTGTGGACAAGCTTGTGGGTTAGTCGTGGGCGAATGCGCTAAGCTCCGTTTCGAAAAGGGGTTTTCTTGCTTTGATGAATATTGAAGCTTTATTAAAGTGATTGATAAACAATTAGTTACGATCATCTTCCGAGTGCGGCGGACAGCCGGAACCGAGATCTGCGGCAGCGGATGCCGGGGCGCCCGCGCGCGCATGCCGGCCGCGATCGGGACGCGGCGCCCGCCTGGGCGGACACGATGACGGCGGCGGTGACCGTGTCGGAATTGCTGCGCGAAGTCCGGCGCTCGCTGGCGACCGCGCTGCCGATGCTGTGGGTGGCGGGCGAAGTCGCCAGCCTGACACGGGCGGCGTCCGGCCACTTCTATTTCACGCTCAAGGATGCGCGCGCCCAGGCGCGCTGTGTCATGTTTCGCGGGCGCGCCCAGCTGCTGCCTTTTCGCATGGAAATCGGTCAGCGTATCGAGGCGCTCGTCGCCGTCAGCGTCTACGAGCCGCGCGGCGAACTGCAACTCGAGGTCGACAGCCTGCGCCTTGCCGGCGCCGGAGCGCTGTTCGAGGCATTCATGCGCCTGAAAGCCAAGCTGGAACGCGAAGGGCTGTTCGACCCGGAGCGCAAGCGGCCCATACCGGCTTTCCCGGCCGCCATCGGCATCGTGACCTCGCTGGCAGCTGCTGCGCTGCGCGACGTCCAGGCCGTCCTCGCACAACGCTGCCCATGGGTACCGGTGATCGTCTATCCGGCAGGCGTGCAAGGCGCCGAGGCGCCACGCCAGCTCACGCGCGCGCTCGACCAGGCGCGGGCCGAGGCGCGCTGCGCCGTGTTGCTGCTGGTACGCGGCGGCGGCGGCATCGAGGATCTGCAAGCGTACAACGACGAGGCGCTGGCGCGTGCGCTGGCAGCCAGCCCCATCCCCATCGTCACCGGCATCGGGCACGAAACCGACCTCAGCATCGCCGATCTCGTTGCCGACCTGCGTACGACCACCCCGACCGCTGCGGCGCTGGCGGCGTCGTCCGGCTACGATGCGGCGCTCGAACGTCTGCCCGAGTACGGGCGCCGCCTGCGTGCCGGCATGCGTCAGACGTTGGGCCGCGCCTACCAGGCGCTGGACCTGGCGACGGCCGGGCTTGTCCGGCCAGCCGAACGCCTGGCCGCCGCCCGGGAACGCGTGCGTGCGCAGGCGGCGCGGCTCGGCGCCGCACAGGCCGGTCTCGTGCTGCGAATGCGCTTGCGTTGCCAGACCGCCGGCCACTCGCTGGCCACGCTGCGCCCGGACCTCTCGGCTCATGCGGCCGCGCTCGCGCAGCTCGAGCGGCGCCTCGTCGCGGCCAGTACGCGAAGTGTGGACGATGCGCATCGCAAGCTCGAAGGACTAGCACATGGTCTGGCCCAGGCCAACCCGGCGATGCTGCTGGCGCGCGGTTACGCGATCGTCAGCACCAGGGCCGGGGACGTGGTCCGCGACGCGGCCATGGTCGATGACGGCGACGAGATCGCGATCGAACTTGCACGGGGAGCCCTGCGTGCGCGTGTAAGCGCACACCAACCGGGCGCCGTTCCTGCACCCGCCGAGGCGGCCGGCCGCGTGCGTTCCGCTGCGCAAATCGGGCCGACCGTCTGATGCGCACGCGCATCGAGCTGACATTCCGGCAAACCGCGGCGGGCGACGAGGCCGAAGCCATCATGCGTCGCTGCGTACATTGCGGACTGTGCAATGCGGTGTGTCCGACCTACCAATTGCTGGGCGACGAGCGCGACGGTCCGCGCGGCCGCATCGACCTGATCATGCAGGTTTTCGAGGGACGCCCATGGACGGAAGCCACGCGCGAGCATCTGGATCGCTGCCTGCACTGTGCCGGCTGCGAGACCGCCTGCCCATCCGGCGTCGGTTATACCCGCCTGCTCGACATCGGTCGCGCCGTGCTCGCTCGCCGGCCGCGCCCGCTGGCCGATCGGCTGCGGCGCGCGGCGCTGAGTCGGCTGCTGCCGCGGCGCCGGCTGTTCGGCTGGGCGCTGGGCCTTGCCCGCTGGTCCGGACCCCTGGCGCCGAAGCTGCTCGGTGTGCGTGTGCCGCCAAGGGCCCGGCTGCGGTCGCCCCCCGGTACCGAATTGGCGCCCTTTGAGGCCGAGCCGGTGCTGATGCCCAGCGGATGTGTGGAGCCTGTCCTGGCGCCGGGGATCCGGATCGCCCTCGCGCGGGTGCTGGCCGTGCTGGGTATGCGCGTGGAGGCGGTGGACATCGGATGTTGTGGCGCGCTGTCCCATCATCTGGACGATTTCCACGCCAGCCGGCGCGCGGCGCGGCGCACGATCGACGCCTTGTCGGCCGCGCTCGACCGCCATGGCGCGCGCTCGGTGGCAGTCACGGGTTCGGGTTGCACCGCTTTCATGTGCCGGTACGCCAGCCTGTTGGCCGACGACCCGGACTATGCCGGGAAGGCGGCGCGCGTGGCGCAGGCGACGCGCGACCCGGCCGAGCTGATTTCGCCGTACCGCGAGCATTTGCGTGCCGCGACTGCCGATGGGGCCGCCGCACGCCTGGTCTATCAGGCACCCTGTACGCAACAACACGCCCGCAGGCTACGCGGCCTGGTCGAACCCCTCCTGGAAGCAGTCGGCCACACGCTGTTGCCGGCCGCCGAGGCGCATCTGTGCTGCGGCGCCGGCGGCGCCTACAGCCTGTTGCAGCCCACGATCGCCGGGGCGCTGCGGGCACGCAAACTCGGGCATTTGTGTGCCGAGACACCGGACGGCATCGCCAGCGCCAATATCGCCTGCATCACCCATCTATCCGACCCGCAGGCGCCGCCGGTGCGCCACTGGCTGGAATGGCTCGCGCCACGACTCCGGGGCGGGGCCTGATGCAGCCAGAGTCTTCACCCTCCCGATGCCGAGGTCGCGCGCACCCTTCGACCCGATCACCGGTCGCGGCAGCGCATTACAGGATTTTCTTTCCGCGCCGTCACTAGCCGGATAGTTCCACCCGCACACGCCCCCCATCGCACATGGCTCTACAGATCGATAGCTGCATCGCTCAACACATTGGCGACCGGCGGGAGCAACAGGATCGCGCCACGCTCATCTCCCATCCCAAGCGACCCGGCATGCTGCTCGCCGTGCTCGCGGACGGCATGGGCGGGCACAGCGGTGGCGCGATGGCGGCGGAACAGGTGCTGCACAATGCCGAACGCAACTTCGAAAGCTACAGTCCGAACCAGCAGGCGCCGCGCGAGTTCCTGAAAGCGATGGTCGACGAATCGCACGTGGTGATCAAGCTCACCCGATTCACCAGCGAGCAGGAGCCACACAGCACGGCCTGCGTACTGCTGGTCCAGAGCGGGCGCGCCGATTGGGCGCACTGTGGCGACTCGCGGATCTATCACTTTCGCGGCGATCGGCTGGTGAGCCGCACACAGGATCACTCGCTGGTGGCCGAACTGGTTCGCCAGGGCAAGCTCGATGCGGCGGCGGCCGAGCGTCACCCGCAGAAGAACATGCTGCTGGCCTGCCTGGGCGGGCAGCGCGAGCCCGTCTGCGATTTTGGCGAGACCGATCGGATCGTGGATGGCGACAGCTTCCTGCTGTGCTCGGATGGCTTATGGGCCTATTTCTCCGACGCCGAACTCGGCGGTGTGCTGGCGGCGTATGGCGCACGCGAGGCGGCCGGCGAGCTGATCAGCCGTGCGCGTGCGCGCGGCCAGCCCCATGGCGACAACGTGTCGCTGGTCATCGTCAAGATCACCGACCCCGAGGCCCAGGAGCGCCAGCGCCAGGAGCGCCTGCGGCGGGCCCGGCGCAAACACTTCCCCGACCTGGGCTGAAGCCCGGCGCGCGGGCTGGGCGTATCATCGAGATCCCCGAGATGACGGAGTGATCGCGATGGACAGTTCCGCCGCAGGTTTGGACCCGCTCGAGCAGCTACGCAAGCTCTGGGGACAAATGGGATTTGCGATCCCGGGCATGGTGACCCCGACCCTGGACATCAAGGAACTCGACCGGCGCATCCAGGAATTCAAGGCGGTCGAAGGCTGGCTGCGCATGAATCTGAACATGTTGCAGATGAACATACAGGGGCTCGAAATGCAGCGCGCGGCGCTGGCCGCGATGCAGGCGATGGGCGCTAGCGGGCAGCCCGCCGAAACCGGCACACCACCTCCAAACAATCCTTTCGCGAACCCGGCGCTCTGGCCCTGGAACCTGATGTCTGGCGGCGCACCCGCTGCCGAGGACGCGAAGCCGGACCCGCCTCCCGGTCGGAAAAAGACCTGACCGGGATCCGACCGCACCAAAGCCGTGTGGCCGGGCTCAGCCGGTCACGATCGCCGTTTCGTCGGTGCGCTGCTCGCCGCGACTGTCCAGCCAGCGAACCTGGATCCGGTCGCCGGCGCGGCCGCCACGGAACGCGAACTGCAGGTAAGGATTTTTCGCGATCGCCGGCCCCCACTGCGCCTGCAGGACGATGCGTCCGTTGTGGCTGACCGCGAGCTCGCGGATGAACCAGGCCGGGATGGTGCGGCCGCTCCCATCCCTGCGCTGACCGGTCTCCATGTCATGCGTCATCTGCATGCGCACGACGGTCTTTTCACCTTGCAGGCTCGCGCGCAGTCGTGTCGGTTCGGTCATGGCATCACTCGCTGAGGCTTCGCGGTCGTCGAAACGATCAGCCGCATCCGCCCTGGGTCACCTGAATCTCGCGCCGGGCGAAGTAATACCGGCCGCCCGCACGCACCACGGCAAAGATCGGTCCGGCCTGCGCGAGTTTGATGCGCGTCGCGATCTCCGGCTCGGTGCCCGGCGGGATCAGGAAGTGGGCCGCGAGCAGGTTGGGATTCTTCTCCACCAGCAGCGCGATCTCGTCGGTGTCGGGCAAGCCCGAACTCAGCGTCACCGGAAACTGCGCGGCGTTTTCGGCGATGTCCGCGGCGCGGATCTGGATCGCGCCGCTGGCAACGGGTGGCGCGCCTCCCAGCAATCGGACCACCTCGTTCAGACTCTGTGCCTCGAATGCGGCGCGGTTCCACGGTCGCGCCGACTGCGCCAGCGCCGGACCGAACCAGCCGGCCAGCGCCATCAGGCCGAGCACATGCAGGCCGTCGCGCAACAGCGCCCGACGCGCCGTTCGCTTGGCAATAGCTGGAGGTGTCGTTGGAGGTGTCGGAATCATCCGCGCAAGGATAGCCGAGAATGCACCATCGCCCATGGGTCGCGTCGGCTCATGACGCGGGGTGCTGCTCCGCGACGAAAAAATCCTGCATCATTCGTCCTTCCAACGGCCCAGGGAGCGGTGATGTTTCTCACTCTGCTGCTTGTTGCGCTCTTGCTTGCCTCGGCGGTCTCGCTCGTCGTCGCGCGCGCGTTTTCCAGTCCGATCGACCGCATTCTCCGTCGCATCATCGCGGACGACATCAGCGCCGCCTGGCTCAAGTACCTGAAGTTCGCCATCGTCGTCGTCGGCATCTCGGCAGGTGTACGGATTTATGAACTGGAAAAGTACATCACGCCGCAACGATGGCAGAAAGATGCACAGATCGTCGAGCTGACTCAGGAACGGTGGATTCTCGAGCTGTACCGCACGGTCATCGAAACGCTGCAGGGCATAGCCTGGATGCTGTTGGTTTTCTTCGTGTTCGCACTCATCGCCTACGTCATCGTCCGGATCGGCGAGATGAAGTGGCATCATCAACGGGACGTCACCCCGCCCGCGCCGGACGTCACCCGATGACGAGGTGTGCGCACGGGTGGCCCGACCCGCCCGTTCGCACACGATGAAGGACTGCCTGCCATGAACCCCTCGCAATCCGGCCCACGTTCCGCATGCCGCCGGCTCGATGAGTTGCCCTTCGACAACCGCTACGCGCGCTTGCCGCCGCATTTTCATACGCGGCTCGCGCCCGAGCCCTTGCCCGCACCCTATCTCGTCGCCACGAGCGCGTCGGCCGCAGCCTTGCTCGGGCTGGAGCCGGCGACACTGGCGAGCGAGGCCTTCGTCGAAAGCTTTGCCGGCAATCGCCTGCTGCCGGGCTCCGAACCTCTGGCGGCCGTGTATTCGGGTCATCAATTCGGGGTCTGGGCGGGGCAGCTCGGCGACGGCCGCGCCCACCTATTGGGTGGCGTGCACACCGCCGACGGCGGCTATCTGGAAATCCAGCTCAAGGGTGCCGGCAAGACACCCTATTCGCGCTTTGCCGACGGCCGCGCCGTGCTGCGCTCGTCGATTCGGGAGTTTCTCTGCTCGGAGGCGATGGCGGCGCTGGGCGTGCCCACCACGCGTGCGCTGTGCGTCATCGGTTCGGATGCGCCGGTCGTGCGCGAGACCGTCGAAACGGCCGCGGTCGTGACCCGGCTGGCGCCCAGTTTTCTGCGTTTCGGCTCGTTTCAGCACTGGGCCGCGCGCGCACGGCCCGATGCGCTGCGCGAGCTCGTCGCGTTCGTGATCGACCATGACCGCCCCGAACTGCGCGACACGCCGCGGCCGGTCGAGGCCTTGCTCGCCGATGTCGTCCGACGGACGGCTGCACTGATCGCACACTGGCAGGCGGTGGGCTTCATGCACGGCGTGATGAACACCGACAACATGTCGATCCTGGGCCTGACGCTCGATTACGGTCCGTTCGGCTTCATGGAAGCCTATGACCCGGGTCACGTCTGCAATCACTCCGACCATGAGGGACGCTATGCCTTCGACGCCCAACCGCAGATCGGTCACTGGAATCTGCTGGCGCTCGCAGGCGCGTTGTTGCCCTTGATCGGCGCGCCCGACGTCGCCCAGGGCATTGTGGACGAACTCTATCCGGCGGTCTTCACCGACACCTATTTGCGGCTGATGCGCGCCAAGCTCGGTCTGGCCTGCCCCGAGGACGAGGATGAAGCGTTCATCGACGCGACGCTGGGCTTGCTTGCCCGGCAGCGCGTCGACTATCCGCGCTTTTTCCGCGCGCTGTGTCATGTGCGCGGCACCGGTGGCACGGTAGCGGCGGCGCAAGAGGATGCGCCGCTGCGCGACCTGTTTTTCGACCGCGGCGAAGCCGACGCCTGGCTCGCGCGCTGGCGCGCCCGGCTGCGGCGCGAGGGCTCGGACGACGCCGAGCGGCAGGCGCGGCAGCGTGAGGTCAACCCCAAGTATGTGCTGCGCAACTGGATGGCGGAGGCCGCCATCCGCCGGACCGTGGCCGGCGATGGCACCGAACTGGCGGCGGTGCTCGACGCCGTCACACACCCTTACGACGAGCTACCCGAATACACACGTTACAGCACCGAGCCACCCGACTGGGCGGCCGGCATCACGGTAAGCTGCTCCAGTTGACCGGACGGCCCCGGCTCAGCGGTAGCTGAAGAACCCGCGCCCCGACTTGCGCCCCAGCAAGCCTGCGGCCACCATCTCCCTGAGCAGCGTGGGTGGCCGATATTTCGGGTCACGAAATCCCTCATAGAGCACGTCCATCACCGCGAGCAGTACGTCGATGCCGATCATGTCGGCGAGCGCAAGCGGCCCAATGGGATGGTTCGCACCCAGTCGCATGCCAGCGTCGATGTCCTCGGCGCTGGCCAGCCCCTCCTGCAACGCGAACACGGCCTCGTTGATCATCGGGCACAGGATGCGGTTGACGACGAAGCCCGGCGCATTGCGCACCGAAATCGGCGTCTTGCCGAGCCGGCGCGCCAGCGCCTCGACCGCGGCATGCGTGGCATCGGCGGTTTGCAGGCCGCGGATCAGCTCGATCAGGCCCATCACCGGCACCGGGTTGAAGAAATGCATGCCGATGAACCGCTCCGGACGCTGTATCACCGCGGCCAGGACCGTGATCGACAGGGACGAGGTGTTGCTGGCGATCAGCGCCTCCGGCGTCAACAGCGCATCCAACTCGCGCAGGATCTTGAGCTTGATGTCCAGGTTTTCCGTGGCGGCCTCGATGACGAGGTCCGCCGAGCGCAAGGCGGCGAGCTCGTTGGCCGTGGCGATGCGCGCCAGCGCCTGCGCGCGGCCGGCCGCATCCAGCTTGTCCTTCGCGACCAGCCGGTCCAGGCTGGACACGATGCTCTTGTGGGCACGTTCCAGCGCGGCAGGCGCGACATCGACCATCGTCACCTGCAGGCCGCTCTGCGCAGCCACCTGGGCGATGCCCGATCCCATGGTGCCGGCGCCGACGACGCCGATCGTGTTGATAACCATTGCTGCTCCTCGTTCAGGTGCGGGCGTGACGCCCGGTCGGTCTCGACATTGGTGACGCTTACATATTGCGGCGGTACTGGCCGCCAACCTCGAAGAAAGCCGAGCTGATCTGGCCAAGCGAACATACGCGCACGGCATCCATCAACACGGCAAAAACGTTTTCGTTGCGGATCACGGCCTGCTTCAGGCGCGCGAGCATTGCCGGAGCAGCCGTCGCATTTCGGGCATGGAAATCGGCCAGCCGCGCGAGCTGCGCGCGCTTTTCCTCCTCGGTCGAACGCGCGAGCTCCATGTGCTCGGGTGGCGCATCACCATGCGGATTGCGGAAGGTGTTCACGCCGATGATGGGCAGCGAGCCGTCATGTTTCTTGAGCTCGTAGAACATCGATTCGTCCTGGATCTTGCCGCGCTGATAGCCGGTTTCCATCGCGCCCAGCACGCCGCCGCGGCTGCTGATCGCCTCGAACTCCTTGAGTACGGCCTCTTCCACCAGATCGGTCAGTTCATCGATGATGAAACTGCCCTGATTCGGATTCTCGTTCTTCGAGATCCCCCACTCGCGGTTGATGATCAGCTGGATGGCCATCGCCCGCCGCACCGATTCCTCGGTCGGCGTGGTGATGGCTTCGTCATAGGCATTGGTGTGCAGCGAGTTGCAGTTGTCGTAGAGCGCGATCAGCGCCTGCAGCGTGGTGCGGATGTCGTTGAACGCCATTTCCTGGGCATGCAGGCTGCGCCCGGAAGTCTGGACGTGATACTTGAGCTTCTGGCTGCGCTCGTTGCCCCCGTACTTGTGTCTCATCGCCACGGCCCAGATCCGCCGCGCCACGCGCCCAAGAACCGCATATTCCGGGTCCATGCCGTTGCTGAAGAAGAACGAAAGATTGGGCGCGAAATCATCGATCGCCATGCCGCGCGCGAGATAGGCCTCGACATACGTGAAGCCGTTGGCCAGCGTGAATGCGAGCTGCGTGATCGGGTTGGCGCCAGCCTCGGCGATGTGGTAGCCGGAGATCGACACGGAATAGAAATTGCGCACGTTGTGGCGCACGAAATACTCCTGGATGTCGCCCATCATCTTCAACGAAAACTCGGTCGAAAAGATGCAGGTGTTCTGGCCCTGGTCCTCCTTCAGGATGTCGGCCTGGACGGTGCCGCGCACGCGCGTGAGCGTGTCGGCACGCAGCCGCTCGAGCTCCTCGGCGGTGGGTACACGGCCATGCTCGGCGCTGAAGCGCTCGCACTGCTGGTCGATGGCGGTGTTGAAAAACATCGCCAGGATGGTCGGCGCCGGACCGTTGATGGTCATCGATACCGATGTGCTGGGCGCACACAGATCGAAGCCCTCATACAGGCTGCGCATGTCGTCCAGCGTCGCCACCGACACGCCGGAGTTGCCGACCTTGCCGTAGATATCCGGGCGCTCGTCCGGATCGCAGCCGTACAGCGTCACCGAATCGAAAGCGGTGGACAGGCGCTTGGCAGGCATGCCCTCGGAAAGCTTGTGGAAGCGACGGTTGGTGCGCGCCGGATCGCCCTCGCCGGCGAACATGCGTGTCGGATCCTCGTTGTCGCGCTTGAACGGAAACACGCCGGCCGTATAGGGGAATCGCCCGGGAAGATTCTCGCGCAGCAGCCAGGCCAGCAATTCGCCTTCATCCTCATATCGCGGCAGACAGACGCGCGGGATAGGGGTGCCCGACAGCGTCGTGACGACGAGCGCCGTCCGCGTCTCGCCACCACGTGCGCCGACGACCATCTCGTCGCCCTGGTAGGCCGCGACCGTATGCGGCCAGTCGGCCAACAGTGCGCGCGACTCGGCATCGAGCCGCGCCGCGCGCTCGGCAATCAGCGCATCCAGCGCCGCAAGGGCGTCAGCAGCCGGCCGCGCATGCTCCAGCATCGTGCGACTGGCGCGCAATTGCTGATGCTCGCGCGCGCTGCGCGCCTGCGTACGTGCATGGCGGTGATAGCCACGCACGGCCTCGGCGATTTCGGCGAGATAGCGGCCCCGCTGGGCGGGGACGATGGCATGGGCCTGGCTGGAGTGGCGCACGCCGGTCTCGGGCAGGCTGTGTGCATGGTCGGGCAGACCCAGATCGACCAGATCGGGCCATATCGCCTGATACAGCGCCGTCACGCCGTCGTCATTGAAGCGAGCGGCGATGGTGCCGAATACCGGCATCGTTTCCGGCGGGCGGTCGAAGCGTTCGCGATTGCGCTGCACCTGCTTGCATACGTCGCGCAAGGCATCCTCGGCGCCCTTGCGATCGAACTTGTTGATGGCGACGAAATCGGCGAAATCGAGCATGTCGATCTTCTCCAGCTGACTGGCGGCGCCGAATTCCGGAGTCATGACATAGAGCGAGCGATCCACGTGCGGAACGATCGCGGCATCGCCCTGGCCGATGCCCGAGGTTTCGACGATGACGAGGTCGAAGCCGGCCAGCTTGCAGGCGGCGATCACCTCGGGCAACGCGGCCGCGATCTCGCTGCCCGCGGCACGCGTCGCGAGCGAACGCATGTAAATGTTCGGATGATGGATCGCGTTCATGCGGATGCGATCGCCGAGCAACGCACCGCCCGACTTGCGTCGGGACGGGTCCACGGCGATCAGAGCGATCCTCAGGCGATTGTCCTGGTCCAGTCGGAAACGCCGCACCAGCTCGTCGGTCAGCGAGCTTTTCCCCGACCCGCCGGTCCCGGTGACACCCAGCGTCGGCACGCGCAGCGTACGGGCGCGCTCCACCAGCTCCGCCATGCAGCCCGCCGGGTAACGGCCGTTCTCGATCGCCGACAGCACACGCGCCAGCACGACCCGGTCACCCGCAGCCAGCGCCGACGGCAATGACTCGGAAGGCGGTGGCAAGGGCGTGTCACGCGCCGCGTCACAGCGCGCGAGCATGTCGCCGATCATGCCTTGCAGCCCCAGCTGCTGGCCGTCCGCGGGCGAGTAGATGCGCTCCACGCCATCCGCCTGCAAGGCGCGGATTTCTTCCGCGATGATCACGCCGCCGCCACCGCCGAACACCCGGATGTGCCCTCCGCCGCGGCTGCGCAGGAGGTCGACCATGTAGCGAAAATATTCCATGTGTCCGCCTTGGTAGGACGACACCGCGATCGCGTTCGCATCCTCCTGCAAGGCCGCACTGACGATCTCGTCCACCGAGCGGTTATGGCCGAGGTGGATGACCTCTGCCCCGGCAGCCTGGAGCATCCGGCGCATGATGTTGATCGAGGCATCATGGCCATCGAACAACGCCGCGGCGGTGACAAAACGAAACCGCTGGCGCGTCTGGGAAGGCATGAGCTGCTGGCTGACGGACAAATCGGTCACGGTGAATCTCCGGGAGGGCTGGCGAACAGGCGACGGTCCGAGTCTACGGGATGCGACCGGCCAAGGGCAACGGCACCATCCGCGGCAGTCTTTGCGCAGTACCGGCGGCGCGGCTATAATCCGCCGCTTCCGTCAGACGGGTCGGGTTGAAATACCTCGGGCATGCAGCACGGATGCATAACGGCCAGGTAGCTCAGTTGGTAGAGCAGCGGACTGAAAATCCGCGTGTCGGCAGTTCGATTCTGCCCCTGGCCACCAATTCCAAAAGCCCGAACTGGTTTCGGGCTTTTTTACGCCCGCCCGCCGCGCCAGTGCTGGCGGCCCTTCGCGGATTTGCCTCGCGAGCGGTGCCTCCCACATTTCCGCACTTTTGGCCCTTCACGGCCTCTCTATTCTCCGTTGTTATCTGGTGGCCTCGCGAGCGCGCGCAAGGCCGCTTCCTGTATTGGTGCGGGTTTTGAGGCGGTCGGTTGTGGTTGGCAACTGGTAGGCAGATGCGACCGGGGAATAGACTTGCACTGTATGAGCCTTCAGGGATCTCTTCGTCCGGCTAAATGAACGAGCGCAGAACTTTGTAACCCGCCGTCGGGCCACCTCACACAAATCGGCCGGCGCTGACCTTGAACCTGCGATCTCAATCTGTCAGCAATGAGGTCTGCTGCCATTCAACGGCGATTCATTCAGCCACCTCTACAAAACCTCATCGTCAATAGAGTGCTGACTGAAACGTAATTTCCTGGTCACCTTCCTGTTGGTATGCGACTCCTAAGATGGCAACACCGTCGGACGAGATGTCCCCGATGGAATCAACCCATCTCACAAGGAGTAAACCATGAAAACCAAGCTTGCCAAACTGGCCCTGATTGCCGTTCTGAGCTCCGCAGGCGCAACGAGCGCGTTTGCCCATGATGCCGCCAGAGCCGAAGCGAAACAGATTATTGACCTAAAAGACGGTTCGACGCTCTACATCTTCAAGGACGGAAAAATGGCCATGGAAGACCGGTACGGTCGCGCCATTCGCACGTCTCCGGGCGCCGTGGTAGAGACCAGTGATGGCCGAAAAATCACAACGCAGAGTGACGAAGTCGCGCGCCTCAATTCCCTGATAATCCAAGGGCACGAAGGAGGCTGAGGTTGATCACCCGATTATCCTGAACCTGAGGCGGCTCCTTTGGGGGCTGCTTCCGTTTGGAAGTAATGAGAAAAAGCAGTGAACGCTTTTCCTGTCGCAGTACGGTGCTGCTAGCCCGAAAGCTTTGACAAACATGTCGGGTGCAGTCCCGATGAGCGCGCAAAAACTTGTTGCTGCGCCCCTGATGCACAAACGTCCTGTGTGCGTTCGACACACAGGCCATAACCCAGAAGCCTGCATCAAAGGCGGTTTTGGCTAGATTTGCAGATCAAATATGGTGACCCCATCGGTCGACTGAACCGATATGGATCCTCCATGCGCTTGAATGATCGAGCGCGTAATCGCCAGCCCTAGACCAACCCCATCGGCAAGACGTTTTCGGGAAGAATCGGTGCGGTAGAACCGGTCAAAGAGGCGCGGCAGATGTTCCGGCGCGATTGTCTCACCGGAATTCTCGACCTGGATCGTTGCAACTTGATCCCCATCTATGCCAATCCGGACCCGAACATACCCCCCTCTGGGGGTATGCCCGAAAGCATTCGACAGCAAGTTGCCCATCGCCCGGCGCAGCATCAAACGGTCGCCACGCACAGTCGCGTTTCCTTCAACCGTCAAGGTGACGCCGTTCTCCTCGGCAACCGCCTCGTAAAAGGATGCGAGCCCTTCCGCTTCTACCCGGAGATCGACAGTTTCGAGATGGGGAACCACCAGATCGTTGTCAGCCTTGGCGAGGAACAGCATGTCCGCGATCATTTTCGCCATGCGTTCCAGTTCCTCCGCGTTGGAGGCGAGAACATCCTGATATTCGTCAATGGACCTCGCACGCGAAAGCATGACCTGGGTCTGCGTCAGCAGATTGCTGACGGGAGTCCGCAGTTCGTGGGCGATGTCGGAAGAGAAGTCAGACAAGCGCTGAAACGAATCTTCCAGACGGGTCAGCATCTGGTTCAGGGTATCGGCCAAATCCACCAGCTCGACCGGGATATCATCGGTTGGCAATCGTGAATGCAGCCGATCCGCCGTAATGGCAGCCGCCTCGCGCTTGATCGCATGCAAGGGCGCCAGCCCGCGCCGGGCTGACATCCAGCCGAGCAGGCCAGTAATGAGCGCGGCGAGGACGACAACCGACCATAGCGTGAAGCGAAACGAACTCATGAAGTGTTCGTGGTGAGTGATGTCCGTCGCTACAGCAACGACTGCCGGTTTCTCCCCCTTGATGCCGGTTTGGACCATTTCCGAAATCCCGCGCAGCGGTACGCCATCCCTTGTTTTCCAAACAATCGGGCGCGAAATGGACATGCTGGAAGGTTGCGCCAGCAAGGCTTGCGGAAACTCGGC
>JAJVIJ010000048.1 GCA_022072095.1 Rhodocyclaceae bacterium | reverse complement strand
ATCCCATCTTGGCGATCTTCTGGAAGGCCTCGTCCGGGTGACGGCGGTCGATGTCGCACTTGCGGATGTATTCGCGGCCGATTTCCTGGTCGACGTAGCGTTCGACCATGTCGCGCCAGATGATTTGCTCTTCGCTCAGAAAGTTCATGTCTAGGGTCCTCGAGTCAGGATAAGAAAAATTGAGATCCGGAAAGTACCGTGGCACGCAGGCATTTGCGCGCCGGTCAGCGCGAAGGGCGGCGCAACGCGTCCTGCCAGGCCTTGAGCACCTCGCTCCCGGGCTTGCCGCGCTTGTTCAGGTTGTCGGCCCACTCCTGACCTATGGAGTCGATGGATGCGTCCAGGTCCTTGCGCTCTGCCGCCGAGAGTGTGAGCAGCGTGATGCCAATCTGCTTCAGCTTGTCCAGATACCCTTCGGTGTCCTTGTCGATCAACGCGCACGCCCGGGCAACGGCGGCGTCGCCGGCCTCGATCATCGCTTTCTGCACGTTCTCGGGCAGCTTGCGAAAGCGGCTCTCGTTGATGACATAGGATGCGGCGAAGGCACCGAAATTTTCGCCGACGGTCGCATATTTCACCAGCGTATGGACGTTGTACGGGAACAGGCTGGCGTAAGGAAACATGACGCCGTCGATGGTGCCGCGCGACAGCGATTCGTACACCTCGGGGGTGGCCATCTTGATCGGAATAGCCTTCAGCTTGCGCACCATCAGTTCCTTGGCGCCGCCGGCGGTATAGAGCTTCAGACCTTCCAGACTCCTGAGGGAGTCGATCTTGTTTTTCGTGAAGATCTGGTAGCCGGAAATGACCACACCGAACATCGGCCTGACCCCGTTGGGCTGAAACTCGCGCTGAAACAGGATGCCGTCCTTCGACAGTTTCCAGTAGGCATTGCTGGTGGCACAGGACGAAGCCGGCCCGCCGGGCAATTCCGAGACGGCCGACAGCGGCATCTTGTCGGATACGAACGAAGGCGCGACATAGGCGACGTCGGCGACGCCGGACAGCGCCAGTGAAAGCAGATCCTTGGCCTTGCCCAGCTGCTCGGCCGGGTAGTACTCGAACGTGACCTGTCCATTGGTCGCTTTGGTGACGCTGTCCATCCAGAACTTGGTCGCGTAGTCGACGATGTAATGGCCGGTCGGAAAGGAGTCCGCGACCCGGAGCGTGATCTTGGTCTGTGCTTGTGCACCCGACGCAAGCAGCATGCCTGTACACATCATCGGCGCGATGATTCGATGCATCCTCATGGTTACATCTCCTTGGCGTGTCGGGTTGTAAGGGATCGTGGCGCCGGCAATCAAGCCGACTTCGCCGCGCCACCGCCGATCAGCGATTGAATCGTGGCTTCGGGCAGCCCGGCTTCGCGCAGCAATTCGACGGTATGCTCGCCGAGCTTGGGCGCGTGTCTCGCGACTTCGGGCGGTGTGTCGGAGAAGCGTGTCGGAATCCCCATCGAACGGATACGGCCCTCGGTCGGGTGCTCGATCCAGTTGAAGAAGCCGATCTTTTCCAGATGCGGATCGGACATCAGGCTCGCCGGCGTATGCAGCGGGGTCGCCGGGATGTCCGCGGCGTCCAGCGCCGCCAGCCATTCGTCCGTAGTACGGGTCGCGATCGTGTCCTTGACAAACGCATATAGCGCGTCGACGTTGCGCGTGCGGTCTCCCATGGTGGCGAAACGTGGGTCGCGCAGCATGTCCTCGCGGCCGATCATTTCGCAGAAACTTTTCCAGTGCTTGTCGATGTAGATCAGCACGCAGATATAGCCATCCTTGGTCGGGCAGGGGCGTCGGTCCTTGGCGAGCAGGCGCACATAGCCGGCGTCGCCCATGGGTGGATCGAAACTCATGCCGTACATGTGGTCCGACAGCACGAACTGCGTCATGGTCTCGAACATCGGCACCTCTATGGCTTGACCCTTCCCGGATTTTTCGCGCGCGTACAACGCCGCGGTAATCGAGTAGACGGTCGTGATGCCGGTGGTGCGATCACAGATGTTGGTGGGAAGGTAACGCGGTTCACCAATCACGCGCTGGACCAGTGACGGCAGACTGACCGCACCCTGGATCAAGTCGTCCAGCGCGGGCTTGCCGGCATAGGGGCCATTTTCGCCGAAGCCGTAGCAGCCGCAATAGATGAGGCGCGGATTGAGTGCGGAGAGCGCCTCGTAGCCTAGGCCGAGGCGGCCCATCGAAGCCGGACGCAGGTTGAACAGCAGCACGTCCGCCTGCTTGATCAGTTCGAGCAAGGCGTCGAGCGCTTCCCCGCGGCGCAGATCGAGCGCGATGCTGCGCTTGTTGCGGTTGACGGCGAGAAACATCGGGCCCATTCCCGGCGTTCGGCTCGGTCCGATATTGCGCACGGTGTCACCATCGAGCGACTCGACCTTGACGACGTCGGCACCGAGATCGGCGAGGATCTGGGACGCGAACGGGCCCATGACCACGGTGGTCAGGTCGATGATTTTCACTCCGGAAAGGGGTCCAGCCATGATGTTCTTTCAGTCAGATCGATTGGAAAAAGGAAAAGTCGGGAAAAGACCGGGGCGCGTCCGCACGCACCCCGGCAGGGTCAGCACAGCTTGAATTTCGGTAACGTGATCTCGGGCGTGACGTCCTCGAAGCACACCGCGACCTTCTGGCCGACGCGCACCGTCGCAGGATCGGTGCCAACGATGTTGGTCATCATGCGCGGCCCCTCGTCCAGGGCGATGATGGCGACGACGTAAGGGCAGTCCGCCTTGAATACGGGTCCGGCCGGCCGATTGCAAATGATGTAAGAATAAATACTGCCATGTCCGGACGCCTGTACCCACTCCAGATTGTCAGAATGGCAGTGCGGGCAGAGCGCGCGCGGATAGAAGTGATGCTGGCCGCAATCTCGACAACGCGGCAGCAGCAGCTTGTGCTCCCGTGTGCCTGCCCAATAGGGCGCGGAATCGGGGTCGACGATGGGTAATGGTTTTTCGTACATGGTGTTCAATCCCTTGCCAGAATGCAGGTGGCGCCGCTGGATAGCGTGCCGCCGGTGCCGTGACACAGCGCGATCTTCGCGTCCTTGACCTGCCGTTCGCCGCACTCCCCGCGCAATTGACGAACAGCCTCGATCAGCAGAAAGATGCCGTACATGCCGGGGTGGGCATAGGACAGTCCGCCGCCATTGGTATTCATCGGAAAGTCGCCGCCGGGTGCAGTGCGGCCCGATGCCAAGAAGGCGCCGCCGGCGCCCGGTTCACAGAAACCGAGCGCTTCCAGCGTCAGCAGCACGGTGATCGTGAATGAGTCGTAGAACTCGACCACATCGATGTCCTGATGCTTGACGCCAGCCATCGCGAATGCGCGCTTGCCGGCTTCTTCGGCGGCGGTCAGGCGGGCAAGATCGGGCATGGCCGCGATCGTCCAGTGCGTTTGCGCTTCGCCGAAACCGAGTATCTGGACGGGCTTCTTCCTGAGATCGCGCGCGCGCTCTTCGGTGGTCATCACGATGGCGCCGCCACCGTCCGTCACCAGGCAGCAATCCAGCAGATGCAGCGGGTCCGCGATCGCCGGGCTGCTCAGCACTTCCTCGACCGTCAACGGACCCCGCATCGTGGCGTCCGGATTCAATTGCGCCCATTTGCGTGTCGACACCGCAATCGATGCCAATTGCTCGGGCGTCGTGCCGAATTCGTGCATGTGGCGGCGTGCCGCCAGCGCGTAGCCACCGACCGGGGTCGGCATGCCCCACGGCGTCTCGTACTGCATGGTCAATACCGCCGGACGTCCCGCGAGATTGCGGCTCTTTTCGGATTTCTGCGTGCTGCCATAGGTGATCAGCGCGACATCGCACAAGCCGCGCTCGATGGCCATGGCAGCGTGTCCGACATGCAGTTCGAAGGCCGAGCCGCCGATGTTGGTGGCATCCGAATAACGTGGCCTGATACTGAGATATTCACATAGCGTCACGGTAGGCAGCATGCCCGGACCGGGTACCCCCCACATGCCTGCGGTCAACAAACCATCCACATCCTTCATGTCCAGCCCGGCGTCGGCCAATGCGGACTTGGCGCAACGCGCCTGGACCGCGAGTGGCGAGGCGCCGCCCGGAATCATGCCGTCTTTCAGTGGCGCATCCGCCACGCCGACGATTACCGCCTTTCTATTTGCCATTCAAATCATCTCCGAAACGATCGGGAGTCGGTGCCGAGGCCCGGTGCTCCCGGATTTGACCCAAGTAACGCAGCGCGTGGCGCGCCCCGGTCCGGGTCGAAAGCGAACCATGTAGAGAGAAGCGGTAGGCGGTCTGAAAACAAAACGCGCAGGTGTCACGAGCAGCCGGCAATCCGCCCTATTCGCCCAAGCCTGTGTCCAGCGTCGTGTTTGCCGCAATTACTTGCCGCGCTCCTTGTCCATCCTGTCCCAGTCATAGAGCGGCGCTTCCTTGGCCAGAAAACGCTCGACGGCTTCACGATGATAGGGCACCGCCTTCGAGGCCATCGACGCGAAGGCCTCGAGCTCGCCCATCATGCGCTGGTCGGTATGGAACGATTGATTGAGCAGATTCTTCGTGATGCCGATGGCTTCGGTGGGCGCGTACCTGAAGCGATTCGCCAGCTCCAGCGCCTCGTCGAGCAGGTTTTCCGGCGGCACGATGCGATAGACGATGCCAAGGTCGCGGGCTTCTTCGGCGTCGACGACGCGTGCCGAATACATCAGCTCCTTCGCTTTTTGAAGCCCGACGATGCGCGGCAACAGGAACAGCCCGCCGAAATCGGGAACCAGCCCGATGCGCACGAACACCTGACAGAAACGTGCGCGCGGCGTGCACACGACGAAATCGCAGGCCAACGCCATGTTGAAGCCAGCGCCAAAGGCCGGGCCGTCCACCGCGGCGATGGCTGGCTTTTCCAGATTCACGAGTTCCGGCAGCCAGGCATTGACCTCACGCAGCACTTGCCGATTGTCGGAGGGTGTCCGCTGTCCCATGTACTTTTTCATGTCCGAGACATCGCCACCGCCACTGAAACAGCCGCCGGCACCGGTGATGACCAGCGCCTTCACCGATTTGTCGCCGCGGATCTCAGGAATCAGGCGGGAGACCTCTTCCCGCGCCTGCACGCCGAGCGCATTACGTGCTTCCGGGCGGTTCATGGTCATGATCGCGACACCATCGCGGACTTCGTAGAGCAGGGTCTCGAATGTCATCATTGACTCCAGTGGGACTCGAATTGATGGCGGCGTTGGTCAGCGGCGTTCGTTCATCGCCGCGCGGTACGCCTTCAGTGTTTCGGTGCCGGGTTTGCCGCGTCGATCCAGACCCTCGGCCCATTCCTTGGCCAGACTATCGAACAGATGCTCCAGCTCCTTGTGCTCGGCTTCAGGCAGGCGCAACAGGCTGACGCCGGCCTGGCGTGCCTTCTCGAACAGTGTCTCTTCGTTCTTGTCCATCAGCTGGCAGGTCCGCTGCACGGCCTGTTCGCCAAGCTCGAGCATGGCCTTCTGCACGTTGGCCGGCAATTTCTGCCACTTCGCTTCGCTGATCGAATAGGTGCCGACGAAGCTGCCGAAGTTTTCGCCTATGGTCGCGTACCTGACGGCGCGCGTGAAATCGTAGGCGATGACCGAAGTCACCGCCAGAACGCCGCCGTCGATCGTGCCACGCGTCAGCGATTCCATCATGTCCGGCGGGGCCATCTGGACCGGCACGGCCTTGAGCTTGCGCGCCATCAGATCCATCGCGCCACCGGTCGTGCGCAACTTCATGCCTTCCATGTTCTTCAGCACATCCGGGCGGCGCTTGGTCGTGAATACCTGGTAGGGGGGCGCGACAAAGGCGAACAGCGGCCGGACCCCATTGGGCACAAACTCCTGAGTACGGAGCACGCCGTCCTTGGCGAGTTTCCAGTACGCCGACGTACCGACGCAGGCAGAGGTGAACATGCCGGGGAGCTGCGATACCGCCGATAGCGGCATCTTGTCGGATACGTAAGAGGGCCCCACGTAGGCGATGTCCGCGACCCCGCTCTGCGTCAGCGCCAGCAGGTCCTTGGCCTTGCCCAGTTGTTCGGCGGGGTAGTACTCGAATTCGACCGCGCCCTGTGTTGCCTTGGTGACCGCATCCATCCACCATTTCGTGGCGTAATCAGGGATGGCATGCCCGGGCGGAAACGAATCGGCCACGCGCAGTACCAGTTTCTTGTCCTGCGCATGCGCCACCCCGATGGCGAGGCCGAGCAGGGCGGCACTGAGGAGTCCGGCAAGGCGCGGTGTCGTCATAACGGTGGGCCTCTCGATGATCACTTGTTTGGAAAGATGTGATTCGCGATCACGTTCTTCTGAGTCTGCGTCGTGCCGCCGGTGATGGTCAGCATGCGCACGTCGCGCAGCATGCGCTCCAGCGGCAGCGTGCCGAAGTAGCCGTAGCCGCCGAACATCTGCTGGCAGTTGTAGACCACCTTCTGCGCCATTTCCGTGGCAAACACCTTCGCAATCGACGACAGACACGGATCCGGCTTGCCGGCATCGACGGCGGCGAGCGCCTTGTAGCACAGGCAGCGGGCAGCTTCGATATCGATCAGCATGTCGGACATCATCCAGCGCAGACCTTGCATCTCGCATAATTTCTGGCCAAACTGCTCGCGCACGGTCATGTATTCGCGAGCGAGGTCGAACGCGCCCTCGGCAACGCCCATCGCCATCACACCCATGCCCACCCGTGTCGCGTTATAGACCGTCAGCGGTTGCACGAAACCCTTCGAGCTGCTCGGATCGCCCTGGGTCACGACGTTGCTTGCCGGTACGCGCACGTTGTCGAAGAAGAGCTGATTTTCGTTGGCGCCGCGCACGCCCATTTTCTTTTCCAGCGGATAGACCTTGACACCCGGACGGTCGCGCTCGACGATGATCGTGCCGATGCCCCTGGCACCCTTGCCGCCGCCGAAACGCGCATAGACGAGATGCATGTCGACGCGGTCGCCGAAGGTCGTGAATACCTTCTGGCCGTTGATGATGTAGTCGTCACCATCGCGTACCGCGGTGGTCGTGACCGCGGTGGCGTCCGATCCCGCCTGGGGTTCGGTCCAGGCGATCGAGCATTCCAGTTCCCCCTTGACGAAAGCCGGGATCAGGCGCTGCTTGAGAGCGTCCGGCGCATAGTTCGCGATGATGCGCGGCGACACGTTCTGGTCGTGGACAATCAATGCGGTCAGCATGTCGACCTTGGATATCTCCTCGACCACCAGATAGGTGTCGACCAGGCCGAGTCCGGACCCGCCATACTTTTCATCGACGCTGAGGCCCAGATAGCCCAGGCTTTTCAGGATCTCCTTGTTTTCCTCAGGGAATTCGCAGTGGTCGTCCCAGTAGGCCGCCTTGTCCTTGAATTTTTCCGTCGCTAGCTTGCGTGCGGCGTCGCGCAACTGGATCTGTTCGGGCGTGAAATCGAAGTTCATGACGAGTTCCTTATCAGGGTATGAGTACCAATCGGCCCACCGATGAGCGCGATTCCATCGACGCGTGCGCGCGGCAGGCGTCGGCCAGATGTAGCGTGCCGCCGACCACGGAACGCAGGCGACCCAACCGTACCAGTTCGAGCAAGGTTTCGACCTCGCCGCGGGACACGCCCTCGGTGCCTAGGAAAAACATTTCTTTCAGGATGGCGTGGGCGGGTCGCAAGTTGACTGGAGCGGCGTTGAGGTTGCCGACGAACACATGTCGCGCGGCAAAACCCATGCTCTTCAATGCTGCATTCCAGGCCAGTTGTCCAACGATGTTGAACACCACGTCGACGCCATGGCCACCTGTTATCCGGCGGGCCTCGTCCGCGAAATCGAGCTCGGGACTGACGATGATGTCATCGGCACCGTTGTCACGCAAGAAGTCAGTTTTCCCGGCCGATGTCGTGACGGCGATGACGCGGGCCCCGAGCATGCGCGCGACCTGGACGGCATGAATGCCTACGCCGCCGGTGGCACCGGTAATGAGCACCGCCTCCCCGGGCTGCACGCGTCCGACCGCGTGCAAACCATGGTAGGCCGTGCCGAGCGCACAGGGGACGACCGCAGCCTGTTCGAACGACACACCGTCGGGTATGCGCACCACGGCATGGGTGCGAACGCTGATGTATTCGGCATAGCCACCCGGAATTTCCTCGCCGAACAGACCGCCGGTGTTCTGACAGAGGTTGTCGTGCCCCTTCAAGCACAGCCGGCAGTGGCCGCAGTGGTCCTTCATGACCACGACGACGCGCTCACCAATCTTGAAATCGGTGACGCCGCGACCCAGTCCGGCCACCTCGCCGGCGATCTCGTGGCCGATGATGCCTGGGGTTTTGGTGCGCGGAAAATGGCCCTGGCGGGCGAGGATGTCGTGGAAGCAGACGCCATTGGCGCGAATGCGCACCAGCACCTCGCCCTCTTTCGGGCTTGGGTCTGGCACATCCTGCATTTCGAATTGCTCAAGGCCGCCGTAGCCCTTCAGAATCATGGCTTTCATCGGGCGCCCCCTATTACTTGGTCTTCAGGCCGAGGCGGCCGGCGATCAGATTGCGTTGCATCTGCGAGGTTCCCGCCGTGATGGTGGTGACGCGAGCGTCGCGAAAATGCCGCTGCATGTCGAATTCCATGATGTATCCATAACCGCCCATGATCTGCATGCCCTGGTTTGCGACCTTGACGTAGGTTTCCGAGCCAAACAGCTTGGCCTGCGAAATGGCCATCAGTGCGTCCTGGCCTTGCGCGAGCTGCCAGGCTGCGCGCAGCATCAACAGTCGGGCAGCATCGACCTCGGTCTGCAGGTCCGCGAGCGTATGGGCAATGGTCTGAAACGTGCCGATCGGTCGGCCGAACTGCTGGCGCTCCTTGGCGTACGCGAGTGCCTGGTCGAGCGCGTCCTGGGCAGCTCCGGCATAACCGGCGGTGGTCATGATGCGCTCGAGTTGCAGGCCGGAGAGCATGTAATCCCAACCCTTGTTGGGCTCGCCCACGATCCGGTCGGCCGGAATGCGGACGTTGTCGAAGAAAACTTCGTAGGTGCCGAGCGCGCGCCGTCCCAGCGTATCGAGTTTGCGCAGACGCACGCCCGGTGTGGTGTTGTCCACCAGAAACAGCGAGGTCCCTTTCTGGAACGGCACCCCGGTATCGGTCTTGGCGTACAGATTGATGACGTTGTTCTTGATGCCGGCGCCGGTCGAGAACACTTTCTGGCCATTGATGACCCATTCGTCGCCTTCCCTGCGTGCAACGGTGCGCATCGCACCCGCATCGGAGCCGGCGTTCGGCTCGGTCATCGAAATCGACATGCGGATCTCGCCGGACAGCAGCTTCGGCAACCAATATTGCTTCTGATGCTCGCTGGCGTTGTGGGCGATATTCAGGCCATTGAACACACAGGTGCCATAGGCGCCGAGGAAATCGTAGCTTTTTCGGCCGAGTTCTTCGGCGATGACGACGAAATCCATGATGCCGCCACCCAACCCTCCATATTGCTCCGGGAAGGGCATGCGCAGCAGTCCCTGATCGATGAATGCCTGATAAAGCTCTTCCGGGTAACGCCCCTCGACATCGGCGCGCCGCACGTATTCCGCGGGCGCGACTCGATCGAGCATCTTGCGCACGCTTTCACGCAGAATGCGCTGTTCTTCGCTGAATTCGAAATCCATGGGTGTCTCCTACGAGGGTTGTTTGGCAACCCTTCGTTCTATTCGCAAACGGCCAGACTTTCAACGGACGAACAAAATGGCCGCGATCTGGCTCGTCGCGGCCTTCCCGGACTGCGGCTTTCAGCCCCGGCGCTGATCGAAGCTACGACCGAGCACCATCGACGAAATGGTGTTGCGCAGGATTTCCGTCGTGCCACCGCCCAGCGCAAAGCCGCGGGAGTCGCGCACCATGCGCTCCATCGGGCAGTCGCGGGTAAAGCCCAGGTGCCCATGGATCTGCAAGCCTTCGTTGGCGACACGCTGGACCATCTCGTTCGCATACAACTTCGCAATCGCGGCATCCAGCGGGTCCGGGAAGCCATTCTTCAGATTGGTCGCCGCGCGGTAAATCATCATGCGGGCGGCGTGGATCTGCACCGCCATGTCGGCTATCTTCCACTGGATGCCCTGAAATTCGCAGATCGGGCGGCCGAACTGATGCCGTTCCTGAGAGTAGGACATGGCCTTCTCGTACGCAGCTTGCGCGACACCCAGGCACATGGCGGCGTTGCCCACACGTTCGGGACCGAACGAACTCATCAGGATCTTGAAACTCTTCGTGCTGTTCGGGTCGCCCGGAACCAGCACGTTTTCCTTTGGTACGCGACAGTTGTCGAAAAACAGCTCGACCTCTGGCATGCCACGGCCGCCCATCTTGCGAGCAGGCTTGCTCACCGTGAACCCGGGGGTATCCTTTTCGATGATCAGGGCGCCGATGCCGCGCGGACCTTCGGTATCCTTCGCGAAGCGCGCGAACACCAGAATATGCGTGGCCAGATGGCCACCCGTGCAATAGGCTTTCTCGCCCTTGAGCACATAGTGATCGCCATCGGGCAGCGCCGTCGTCGTCATGTCGGTCATGCCCGAGCCGGCGTGCGGCTCGCTGATGCCGATGCCGAACATGTACTCGCCGCTGACCGTTTTCGGCAGCCAGCGCTTCTTCTGCTCGTCCGTGCCCAGAATGGTGATGGCTCGTGACGGGCCATTGAGTGCCAACTGACACACCAACCCGGTGTTGAAACACACGCGCGCAATCTCTTCGAGAAACACCGTACCCTGGATGACCGATGCACCGGAGCCCCCGTACTGCTCGGGGATCACGAGCCCGAGATAGCCCAGCTCGGCAAGCAGGTTGCGGTTTTCGGTGGGAAACAATTCCTCCTCATCCCAGTACGCGGCCTTTTCCTTGAAGGCCTTTTCGGCAAATTTGCGTACGTCTGCCCGGAACGATTCGATTTCCGGGTCCAGTTGAAACATGGTCATGATTACGCCCCTCTCCTCGTGTAGTCGCCCTTGTCGGGCGCGCATTTGTCCTGACAAAGTCTTTCAGTCTTCGCTCGCTGTGTCAAGGCTGAGCAGCCTGCGCGAGGCTACCCAAGCCCGAAGCGGAGTGCCGCCGATCGCGGCGTACGCGGGTCAGCGATAGCGGCCGACGACGGAGATGCCGACGACGTTCTGGTGGGGAAATCCGCCGAGATTGTGTGTCAGCCCATAAACTGGGGCCGGCAGCTGCCGGGCGCCGGCCCGACCACTCAGCTGCAGGTACATCTCGTACACCATGCGGATCCCCGAGGCGCCGATGGGGTGGCCAAAACACTTGAGCCCGCCGTCAATCTGGCAGGGGATTTTGCCGTCGGCGTTGTAGAAGCCATCCATGATGTCGCGGATGGCCCCGCCTTCGGCGGAGATGCCGAGATCTTCCATGGTCACAAGCTCGGTGATCGAAAAGCAGTCATGCACCTCGATCATGCTCAATTCCTTGCGCGGATCGCGTATGCCGGCTTCGGCGTAGGCACGGGAGGACGCCTTGCGCGTTGTCGGGATGTAGGCCCCGTCCCAGGCGTTGTAGCCGCCTTCCGCACCGTTCGACAACGAAAGCTGCAACGCCTTGATGGCCACCAGCTCGTCCGCCTTCTTGCCCAGCGACTGCGCGATCTCCGGTGTCGTGACGATCGCGCAGGCAGCCCCGTCCGACACCCCGCAACAGTCGAACAGGCCGAGCGGCTCGGCGATCATCGGCGCCGCTAGGATGGCGTCGCAGGAAACGGCCTTCTGCAGATGCGCCTTCGGGTTCTTTGCACCATTCACATGGCTCTTCGCCGAGATTTCGGCGAGCGCGCGCTTGAGTTCGTCGCGTGAGACATTGAATTTCTTCATGTAGGCCGAGGCGACCTGGGCGAAGACGCCGGGCGCCGACAGGTTCGGCCACCACAAGGGTGGCATGGTGCCGATGTCGAGACCGGGAAGTCCGCCATAGCCGGTGTCCTTGAGCTTCTCGACACCGATCGCGAGGGCGATGTCGCAAGCGCCGGCGGCCACCGCATAAACCGCACCGCGGAATGCCTCGGTCCCGGTGGCGCAATAGTTTTCGACGCGGGTCACCGGAATGTTGTCGAGACGCAGCGCAATCGACGCCGGCAGCGCCGACTTGCCGATATTGACTTCATCCATGCAGGAGCCGAGCCAGGCCGCGCCAATTTCCTTCCGGCCTATGCCGGCGTCGCCGAGCGCCTCGTCGAATGCCTCGACCATCAGCTCTTCCGCCCCGGCGTCCCAGCGTTCGCCGAAGCGTGTGCAACCCATGCCCAGAATGACCACCTTGTCCTTGATGCCACTCGCCATGATCAAGCCTCCTTCGCGCCGTAGACGGGCGCTGCCTTCCAGAAGTAACGGGTGATCCCCCTGACCGGGTCGCGGCCACGCACCCTGAACACCATGCGTACGGCCTGTCCGACGCTCACCGCGCCGACGTCGTAGTCGGTGATGTCGGCCATGAAGCGTCCGCCACGTTCAAACTCGACCATGCCGTAATGGGCTGGCGGATCGGGGGTAAAGGTCAGATTGTCGGCAGACCAGGTCTTGATCCGTGCCGGCTCATCCGCGAATCGATAGGGCGACATCGGCCCGGTGTGCTGACACGCCGGATTGACGCAGACATCGGCCGGCGGCAGCTGCGGGGTGCCGCACTGCGTGCAGCGCCCGCCGACCAGACCGAGCAGCATGCGCCGATGCCGATACTGGGTCGTCAGCGCGGTCTGAGGGTTCGATTCGGCACGCAAGCCCTTCTCCATCACGAGCACTTCGTTGAATGCCATGAATTTCTGATAGTTCCTCTCTTCCTTCCGGCGCGCGAGGCTGCCGCTCACGGCATGGCGCCGAGCCAGCCTGTCCAGTGCCTCGGTGGTGCGGAAAGCGAGCACATCGCAGCCTTGGCCGAAGCCGACGACGATGAGAGTCTGCCCCGGCCGGGCATCTTCGAGCGCATGCGCAAGCAACAACAATGGGTGTGCGGCACCAGTAAGACCGACATTGCCCAACAGGCCGTCGCGCGCCGATGACTCCGCTATGCCGCAGCGTTTGGCCACGGCGGCGGCCAATTTCGCGGTGTTTTCCGGCAGGATGAAATGATCCACACTCGCACCATCGATTTCCAACTTGGCGAGTGCGGCTGCGATGCTCGCCGGCACGAGCTTCATATAGCCTTCGTCGCGTATCCAGCGTTCCTCCCAGTGGTATTCAAAGTCACTGTCGGCACGCCGGTAATGATCGACGAAGTCGACCGAGGTCGAATGGCTGCCGAGAAATTCGGCGATGACTTGATCGCGGCCGATCGAAAAAGCGGCCGCCGCATCTCCGTACAGCAATTCCTGGACGCTGCCTGCGCGCGCCCGGCGATGCTCGCCGGCGACCGCCAGCGATTCGCCCCGGTGGCCGGCCGCGGCATGGTTCAGCGCGGCGAGCAGCGTGCCCGTGCCGGCTTTTTGGGAGCCGGCCAGATCGCTGGCGACGATTGCCTCGGGCAGATCGAGCGCGCCGGCGAGCAGGCCGGCATTCTGCCGATCGGCGAAGGGGTGTGTCGTCGAGCCGAAGAATACGGCGCCGATGTCGTCGCGCGCGCGCCCGGAAAGCGCGTCACGCGCGGCTTCGACGGCCATGGTCAGCGTGTCTTCGTCCCAGTTGGCCATGGCGCGTTCGCCACGGGACTGCGCGAGCACCGCGCTATTGAACCAGGCATTCGCCTGGGCGCCGACCGCACGCACCAAACGTAACCTGGGGATATACGCACCAAAAGATGTAATGCCTAGCATCGTTCTCCTCCTGTTGCGCCGGGCACTTCCAGTCCGGCTCCGGGTGTGGTCCCGCTGCGGATGCTAGCGCTTCGGCGATGCCAACGCCACTGACTGGACGGCGGGACGCGAGTTGCCATGATCGAGATCAACTTTTCGGGTCGGCCAGTCCGGGTAACATGTCAGCGTCAGTCTGGCCCATTCGTGGCCGAATTTCAGATCGATGTTGCAATCGAATACGAAAGAGGGGGACATGGCTTACCGACACATCGAAGTGCGCCGTATCGCTGGGGCGCTCGGCGCCGAGGTTCATGGCGTCGATCTTGCGCGACCCTTGTCCGCCGAGGTGACCGACGAAATCCGGCGCGCCTGGCTGGACCATCTGGTGCTGTTCTTCAGGGATCAGCCGCTGGATCTGCCGGCATACATGGCGTTCGCGCAGCAGTTTGGCGAACCGGTCGAGTACCCGTTCGTGCGCGGTCTCGAGGGCTACCCGAAAATCATCGAGATCAAGAAACTGGAGCATGAACGCGTGAATTTCGGCGGCATCTGGCATGCCGACACCACCTACCAGGACAAGCCGCCGATGGCGACCACGCTGCTGGCGCGCGAAGTTCCTCCTTATGGTGGCGATACCTTGTTCGCGAATCAATATCTGGCCTACGAAACGCTGTCGCCGGGACTGCAACGGCTGCTCGATGGTCTGCACGCGGTCTATAGCTCGGCCAAGGCCGATACCACCAAGACGCGCGAGGATCGAATGCAGGATTCGGCACGGGACGATGTGCGCGAGGAGTATCTTGCCGAACATCCGGCCGTGCGCGTCCATCCGGAAACGGGGCGGAAAGCACTCTACGTCAACGTCGCGCACACGGTACGTTTTCGCGACATGACCGAAGAGGAGAGTCGGCCACTGCTGGAGTATCTTTATGCGCACCAGATCCGGCCCGAGTTGACCTGCCGTTTTTCCTGGCGCGTCGGCTCCATTGCGTTCTGGGACAACCGCTGCGCGCAGCACAACCCGGTGAATGATTACCACGGCTTCCGCAGAGTCATGCATCGCATTACCTTGGCCGGAGACCGGCCCAGCGGGATTTCGGCTGCGGCGCGCTAGCCCGCGTGTAATCCGTTTCGCGAGCGTAACGTCGCCCGCCGCGACCATGGCAGGTTTTGACCGCCAAACACAATTTCACTATGTAAAACTTGTTGCGGCGCACACAGCGCTGCAAGCTGTCATCCGAGCGTGTCCATCACTAATCTTGGAGTGAATGACGGGGGATGGAGACATGCAGGATAGACAGCGACCGGCCGGGCGTGGCCTCGATGCGCCGATACTCGCGATCACGACGGCCCAGGAAGCGAGATCGAAGTTTTCCTGGGATTCCTTGTGGCAACTGTTCGACGGTGACCGCGAGCGCATGAATCTCGCGCACGAGTGTCTGGACAGGCACCGCGAGCGCGGCCAGGCGGTCAGCGTGCAGTTTGCCGATGGCCACGCCGAGCATTACTCGTTCGCCGAACTGTCCGATTCGAGCAGCCGCTTCGCGAACTGGCTGGAGCAGCGCGGCGTCGGTCCCGGTGAGCGCGTTGCGGTGATGCTCGAACCGGGCAGGGCGTTCTACACGGCACTGTTCGGCGCGGTGAAGCGCGGTGCCATCGCGGTACCCCTGTTTACATTGTTCGGCCCCGAAGGCTTGGCGTTGCGCATCGAGGATTGCCGGCCCAGCCTGATCGTGACGCTGGACCAGGAAGGTTTGGTCAGGGAGCGGTTTCCGGACTTGCCGGTCGTCCGCGCCGACGGGGCGTTCTGGAATGAACTGGCGGCGATGTCGTCGGACTATGTGCCGACTACCGCGGCCAACGATCTGGCGATCTTTCAATACACGTCCGGTACCACGCGCGAGCTCCCCGATGCGGTCAAGCATACCCACCGTTCGGCGGTCACGGTGATGATTGCGGCGCTCTATGGGGTCGGACTCAAGCCCGGCGACCGCTACTTCTGTCCGTCGTCCCCGGCATGGGGGCATGGGCTATGGCACGGGACCATTTCGCCGCTGGTTTTAGGCATTCATATCGGCGCATATTCGGGCAGGTTCGAGGCGCAGCGCATTTTCGAGGCACTGCAGAATTTTCAGGTCGACAATTTCGCCGCAGCGCCGACCGTGTTCCGGATGCTGCGTAACGCCGGGATGGCGGATCGATACCGGATCGACCTGAAAAAGATCTCGTTTACCGGCGAACCGATGGACGACGCGACGTTCGACTGGGTCGAGAGAACCTTCGGTGTCGCGCCGGCGAGCATGTATGGCAGCACCGAGGTCGGCGTGCTCATCGTCAATTTTCCCGGTTATCCGGACCACAAGGTCCGCCGGGGTGCGCTGGGCCAGGCTGCTCCGGGGCAGCGGGTCGACATCGTGGACCGGGACGGCCGCATCCTGCCCGCTGGTGAAACCGGCGAGATCGCGCTGGCGCGCAAGGATGGCTGGTTCTTTGTCAAGGATCGTGGACGGCGCGATGGCGACGGCTATTTCTACCACGAGGGCCGTTCCGACGACGTCATCATCTCGGCCGGGTGGACGATGAGTGCGGTCGAGATCGAGAATGCGCTGCTCCGCCATCCCGACATACTCGAGGCCGCCGTGATCGGCGTGCCGGATGCGGTGCGCGGTCAGGTTCCGAAGGCGTTTCTGGTGCGGCGTGAGTCGGGCGGTTCGACCGTCGCGGAGATCCAGCAGTTTCTGAAGACGCAGTTGTCCCAGCATGAATACCCACGACATATCGAGTACGTGACCGAGCTGCCGAAAACACCTGCGGGCAAGATCAACCGCAAGGTGTTGCGCGATCGCGAAGCAGCGACGCGGGCCGGCGCCTGAAATGCTGTCTGGACTGACGGTCGTCGAGCAGGGCGGCTTCGTCGCCGTGCCCTATTGCGCGCGCCTGCTTGCCGACCTCGGTGCTCGCGTCATCAAGATCGAACCGCCCGAAGGTGACATCGCGCGGCGTCACGGCCCGTATCCGCCCGGCAAGGCTGGCCTGGAGTCCTCCGGATTGTTTGCGTTCCTCAATGCCGGCAAGGAGTCCGTGGTTGTGGATCCGCGAGATACCGGATCGCGTTCGTTTCTTGCCTGTGCGGCCCGCCGGGCAGATGTCTGGATCAGCGATCGGCCCCGGCGCGCGCTGCTCGATATCGGTGCGGACGAGGAGACGCTGCGCACGCTCAACCCGCGGCTGGTGTACTGTGTGCTCAGTACTTTTGGCCGCACCGGCCCCTATGCCGACCGGTCTGGCGGTAGTCTGCACGCCGCGGCCTTGTCGGGGGTGGCCTGGGCGATCGGCGCGCCCGGCCGTCCCCCCTTGTCCCTGCCGCTTGCGCAGACCGATTTTCAGGCTGGTGTTCATGCCGCGGCTGCCATCCTCGCAGCACTGTTGTCCCGACGCCGGAGCGGGGTTGGCCAGTTCATCGACATCGCCATGGCGGACATTCTTGCCGCCTACGCCGGTATCGGGGCGACACTGTTCATCAATTACGGACTGCCGTGGCGGCGCGAAGGCCGGCGAGCTGCCGGCTCGATGGGGCCTTATCCCTGCGGAATATTTCCGTGCAAGGATGGCCTGGTCGTGCTGATCGCGCGCACGCCGCGCGACTGGGATCAATTTCTGAAGGCCGTCGGATCGCCGGCATGGGGTGACAACCCACGTTACCGCGATCAGATCGCCATGGGTCACGATTACCCGGACGAGGTGGATGCACTGGTGATCGGCGAGCTGGCGCGCTACACGCAGACCGAACTCTTCGCGATGGCGCGCAAATGGGAGTTTCCCTGTGCGCCGGTGCGGCAGGTCGGCGATGCGCTGGATGATGCGCATTTCGCCGCGCGCGGATTCTTCGTCGACGTGGATTTGCCGGGTATCGGTTGCGTCAAACTGCCGCGCCTGCCTTTTCGCTACTCGGCCATACCGCAGCGTGCGTTTGCGTCGCCGCCATCTCTGGGCCAGCACACGGTCGCGGTAAGGGAGGAATTGGGAGCCTCGCAATGAGCATGTCGCAAGCCCCCGAAGCGCATTCGAAGCCGCTTTCCGGAGTTCGGGTGCTCGACCTGGGTTGGGTTTGGGCTGGCCCGATGGCGGCTGCGTTCCTGGCCGATCTCGGCGCGGAAGTGATCAAGATCGAACACAGTGAGCGGCTGGACAACTCCCGCTTGCGCGGTGCGCCGATCGTCGATGGCAAGAAGCTGCGCATTCCGGGCAAGTCGATCGAACTGGTGCCACTGTTTCACAATTTGAACCGGCACAAGCTTTCAGTGCGGCTGAACATCCGTGATGAACGCGGCGCCGACCTGTTCCGCCAACTGGCCGCGAAGAGTGACGTGGTGTTGGAAAACTTTACGCCCGGCACGCTCGCCGCACTCGGGCTCGACTACATGGCGCTGGCGCGCGAGCATGGCGAGCTGATCATGATTTCGCTGTCTACAGCCGGCCAGTTTGGCCCGATCGCGGACTTGCGCGGCTACGCGCCGGTGATATCGGCCTATTGCGGCCTCGAGGCGCTGATCGGATATGAGAACGAGGCGCCGAACGGCATGATGAATTTCGGCTTGAACGATTCCAGCTCCGGCGTTCATGCGTTGTTTGCGCTGCTGGTCGCGCTCTGGCATCGCGAGCAGACCGGGCAGGGTCAATATATCGATCTGTCGCAAATGGAGGTCGGTGCGGCACCGCTCGCCGAAGCCATGCTCGACTTCCAGTTTTCTGGCCAGGCGCCGCAGCCTGCCGGTAATGGCCACAGACGCCATTGCCCGCACGGCATATTCCCTTGCGCCGGCGACGATTCGTGGGTCGCGATCAGTATCGAGGACGACGGGCAATGGCCAGCGCTGTGCATGGCCATCGGCAAGGGCGACTGGGCGCATCGCGCCGATCTCGCTGGCCAAGCCGGCCGTATGTCGGCGCGTGGCGAGATCGAGGCGCGGCTTGCCGAGTGGACGGCGGGCCGGAGTCGGGAATCGGTGTTGGCCGAGCTCGTTCCGCTAGGCGTGCCGGCGACGCCGGTGCTGAGCGTCGAGGAGCAATTCGATGATGCGCACTATGCGGCGCGTGGTGTGCGCCAAGCCGTTTCCCACCCGATCATGGGTGAGGAGCTGTTGTATCGCCTGCCTTGGCGGATGATCGCTACCGACCTGACGTTGTCGGCCTCATCTCCCGAGCTGGGTGCGCACGATGCCTATGTCTATGGGCAGATACTGGGTCTGGACGCACAAAGCATCGAGCGTCTGCGCGAAGAGAAGGTCATTTACTGAGGAACCATCATGGCTGCAAACGACGAACGATTTCCCGTCATCACCGAAGCTGCACTTGCCGAGTTGCGCAGCAAGATTGGTCAGCGCATAGCCCGCCCCGTGGTCTGGCTGACCGAATGCAATCAGGACGCCATCCGTCATTACGCACATGGGATCGGAGATGACAACCCCCTGTGGAACGATCCCGAGTATGGTGGTGGCACGCGTTACGGCGGCTCCATCGCGCCGCCGTCGATCCTGTACGCCATGTCGCCGATGAATGCATTCCAGGGCTTACCCGGTATCCATGCCATGTACGCCGGTAGTGACTGGACCTGGCACAAGCCGATGCGTGCCGGCGACACCATCCGCAACGAAACCTATCTCAAGGAGCTGGTCGAGCGCGAAACCCGCTTTTCCGGACGCTCGATCCAGCAGATCCTGCACTACGACTTTTTCAATCAACATGGCGACAAGGTTGCCGAATGCGAGCAATGGGCATTCCGCACCGAGCGCGACACGGCCCGCGAGAAAGGCACCAAATACAAGCACTTCAAGTCTGCCAAGGTGTACACCGACGCCGAAATCGACCGCATCACCGAGGCCTACAACAACGAATACGTACGCGGCAGGGACACCCTGTACTGGGAGGATGTGCGTCTCGGACAGGAGCTACCCTCCATCCTGAAGGGCCCGATGACCATCACCGGTTTCATCTCTTTCGTGCAGGGCTGGGGTGGAATCTTCATTCGCGCCCACAAGCTCGCGTACAAACTGTTCAAGTCCGCGCCGGCATCGGCGATCCGTAATGACCGCAATATCCCCGACGTGCCCGAGCGCGTTCACTGGGAGGAGGCGCTCGCGACCCGTGTCGGTGCACCGGCACCTTACGATTACGGCCCGGAGCGCATATCGTGGATGAGCCATATCATGACCAACTGGATCGGCGATGACGGTTGGCTGTACCGGCTCAAGGCGAACATCCGCCGCCACAATCCGGAAGGCGATTTGCTGACGATCACCGGTCGCGTCACCGATTTGTTCGAGCGCGACGGCGCGGGTCACGTCGTGGTGGCACTGCGCGCGGAAAATCAGGATGGTGAACTGTCCTGCGAGGGCCAGGCCGAAGCGATATTGCCGCGCAAACCCAAGTAAGCGGTTCGGGGCGTTTTCCTGCCCATTCACACCGTCCGTGTTGTAGACAGACATCCATTCAATAAGTCATGCACGGACGGCTGGCTCGAATCATCCTCAGGAGGAGGGAACATGAAAGCGATTCACTGGTTTGGAGCTTGCTTGCTTGTGGTCAGCTCACTGGTGCTGGCCGATACCTATCCGAGCAAGCCGATTCGGCTCGTCGTGCCCTATCCGGCGGGGCAGGGCACCGATGTGATGGCGCGCGCGATTGGCGACAAGCTGGCGGAGGCGCTGGGTAAGCCGGTGGTGGTCGACAACCGTCCGGGTGCGGGCGGCAACATCGGCACCGAGGTCGCGGCGCGCGCTGCGGCGGACGGTTACACGCTCATCATGGGCACCAACGCGACGCATGCCATGAACGCAAGCCTGTATTCGAGCGTGCCGTTCGACCACATACGCGATTTCGCCCCGGTAGCGCTGGTCGGTACGTTGCCGCTGATGATCGTGGCGCACCCGTCGGCACCGGCATCGAGTCCGAAGGAACTGGTGGATTTGGCCAGAGCTCGGCCGGGCGGGCTCAACTTCGGCTTCGGCAGCACCAGCGGCCGGGTTGCGATCGAGCTGTTCAAGCGCAACGCGGGCGTCGACGTCGTGCCGGTGTCATACCGGGGGGCGACGGCGGTGCTCACCGATCTGATGGGCGGCCAGATCCAGTACGCGGCCGAGACGGTGGCAACGGTCCTGCCGCATGTGAAGGCGGGCAAAATCAAGGCCATTGCCGTCACCAGCAGCAAACGCACCCAGCTCGCGCCGGATGTGCCGACCGTGCAGGAATCGGGCTTGTCCTACGAGGTGGTCGGGTGGAACGCGCTGTTCGCGCCCCGCGGTACGCCGCCGGAAATCGTCCAGCGCCTGAATGCCGAGGTCAACAGGGTCGTGCAGACTGCGGAGGTTCGCACGCGTATGGCGAGCATCGGCTTCGATCCCGCCAGCGGCAGCCCCGCTGATCTCGCCACTTTCGTGCGCACCGAAACGGACAAATGGTCGCAGATCATCAAGGCAGCCGGCCTGCGCGCAGACTGATTTGACACGAATCGGCGATGTTGAATTATCATCCGCATCGGCAGGGTCCCGGAATATTATGCTGAACGGATGTTGCCCTCGATAACGACAACCAGGTTGGAGACAGCCGCGCACGATGAACATGGAATATATTCTGGAAACGCGCGGCCTGGTCAAGGAATTCAAGGGGTTTACGGCGGTAGCGGGTGTCGATCTGAAGGTCCGGCGAGGCAGTATCCATGCCCTGATCGGACCGAATGGCGCCGGCAAGACGACCGTGTTCAACTTGTTGACCAAGTTTCTCGAGCCGACACGGGGCGCGATTGTCTACCGGGGCCAGGACATCACCTGGAGACGACCCGCGCAGGTGGCGCGCATGGGGCTCGTGCGCTCGTTCCAGATTTCCGCCGTGTTCCCGCATCTGAGTGTGCGCGACAATGTCCGTGTCGCCCTCCAGCGCGCCAGTGGCAAGTCGTTTCATTTCTGGCGGTCCGAGCGCAGCCTGGATGGGCTCAATGATCGGGTGATGGCCTTGCTCGACGAGGTCGATCTGCGCTCCTTCGCCGATGTCGTGACGGTGGAGTTGCCCTATGGTCGCAAGCGCGCGCTCGAACTGGCGACGACGCTGGCCGTGGATCCGGAATTGCTGTTGCTCGATGAACCGACCTCGGGTATGGGACACGAGGATGTTGGCCGTGTGACCGAGCTCATCCGGCGTGTCGCCCAGCAGCGCACGGTGTTGATGGTGGAACACAACCTGAGTCTGGTCGCGAACCTCTCCGACAGGATTACCGTCCTGCAACACGGATCGGTGCTTGCCGAGGGCAGTTATGCCGAGATATCGAGCAACCCCCAGGTGATGGAGGCATATATGGGGAACGCGGCGTGACGAAAGCGATCCGCCGCATGGCGACCGGAGCCGGATCATGAACGCAGCGACAGAATATCTGCGTGTTGCCGGGTTACACGCCTACTACGGCGAATCACATATCCTGCATGGCATCGACTTCGAGGTGCGTCGTGGCGAACTGGTGAGTCTGCTCGGACGGAACGGCGCTGGTCGCACGACGACGCTCAAGGCGATCATGGGTCTGACCGATCGCCGGACCGGATCGATCATGATCAATGGAACCGAAGCGATCCATCTTCCTGCCCATCGGGTTGCTCGTCTGCGCGTCGGTTACTGTCCCGAAGAGCGCGGCATCTTCTCGTCGCTGAGCGCAGAAGAGAATCTGCTGCTGCCACCGGTGGTCGGCAGCGGTGGCATGAGCCTGGACGAGATTTACGAGATGTTTCCGAATCTGGCTACACGGCGGCGCAGCCAGGGCACGCGCCTCTCTGGCGGCGAGCAGCAGATGCTAGCACTTGCGCGCGTGCTCAGGACGGGCGCGCGTTTGTTGCTGCTCGATGAAATCACCGAGGGGCTGGCGCCGGTGATCGTCCAGACACTGGGACGGGCGATCGCGAAGTTGAAGTCGCGCGATCTGACCATCGTCATGGTCGAGCAGAATTTTCGTTTCGTCGAGTCGTTGGCCGACCGTCACTACGTCATCGAGCAGGGCCAAGTCGTGGAGACGGTTGCCGCAGACGAGTTGCAGGCCAAGGCCGGCCTGCTGGAGCGCTATCTGAGCGTATAAGGTGTTGCAGAGTCTAGAGGAGGCGTCGATGTTCAAATTCAAAGTGGTGGCTGCGGCGCTTGCCGGTGCGGCGTCGGCTTGGCTTGCCCCATCGGCCATTGCGCAGTCCGGAAAAATGTCCGATGGCGTCGTCAAGATCGGCGTGCAGACCGATCTCTCCGGAATTTACTCGGACCTCGCTGGTCAGGGGTCAGTCCTGGCGGCCAAGATGGCCGCCGAGGATTTTGGCGGCAAGGTCAACGGCGTGCCGATCGAGGTGATCGCCGGGGACACCCAGAACAAGCCGGATGTGGCGTCGAACATGGCGCGCCGCTGGTTCGACGAGGACAAGGTCGACATGATCGTCGACCTGCCGGGCTCGGCGGCGGCGCTGGCTGCCGTCAAGGTCGCCAAGGAAAAGAACCGGATCGCGATGGTTTCGTCGGGGGGTACCACGCGCCTGACGAACGAGGACTGCACCGACCGCACCGTACACTGGGCCTATGATACCTACGCGTTGGCGAACGGCACGGCGCGTGCCGTGACCCAGCAGGGCGGTGACACCTGGTTCTTCATCACGCCGGATTATGCGTTCGGCCATTCGATGGAAAAGGATGCGAGCGAGGCGATCAAGGCGGCGGGCGGCAAGGTGTTGGGATCAGTCAGGCATCCGTTCCCGGGCAGTGATTTCTCCACCTACCTGTTGCAGGCGCAAAGCTCGGGCGCCAAGGTCATCGGGCTCGCCAACGCTGCCTCCGACATGATGACCACGATCAAGCAGGCCAATGAGTTCGGTATCTCGCCGAAACAGCGTCTGGCGAGCATGATCGTCATGATCACCGATATCCATGCGATGGGTTTGAAGACGGCCCAGGGTCTGTTGTCAACCGACGGCTTCTACTGGGATCTGAACGATGAGACACGCGCATGGAGCAAGCGCTTCTTCGAGCGCCACAAGCGCATGCCGACGATGATTCAGGCCGGTGTGTACTCGGCAACACTGCACTACCTCAAATCGATCAAGGCGGCCGGTACCGATGAAGCCGGGGCGGTGATGGCGAAGATCAAGGCCACACCGGTCAACGACTTCTTTGCCAAGAACGGCAAGGTGCGCGCCGACGGCCGCATGGTGCATGACATGCTGCTGACGCAGGTGAAGTCGCCGGCCGAATCGAAGTACCCATGGGATTATTACAAGGTGCTCAAGGTGATTCCGGGTGATCAGGCCTATATGCCGGTCTCGAAGAGCGTCTGCCCTCTGAACAAGAAATAGGCCGGGCGGACGCAGGACCGTCGATCGAGGGTGCCCTTCGTGCGACCAGGGAGGTAGCTAGCGGTGTTCGAGTGGTTGGGGATCAGTCAGCAGGCCTTGTTCGGACAGCTTCTCGTCGGCCTGATCAATGGGGCCTTCTACGCGACCTTGAGCCTTGGGCTCGCGGTCATTTTCGGGCTGCTCAACATCGTGAACTTCGCCCATGGGGCACAGTACATGATGGGCGCCTTCGTCGCCTGGATGGGCCTGAACTATCTGGGCATCGACTACTGGTGGTCCTTGATCCTGGCGCCGCTCGCGGTCGGACTGGTCGGCATACTGCTCGAATTGACCTTGCTGCGGCGACTGTACAAGCTCGATCACCTGTACGGTTTGCTGTTGACTTTCGGGCTGGCGCTGATCATCGAGGGCGGATTCCGTCAGGCCTATGGCATATCGGGTGAGCGCTACGATATTCCGGAGGCGCTGAACGGGGCCTTCAACCTGGGGTTCATGTTCCTGCCGAAATACCGCGGCTGGGTCGTTGCGGCGTCGTTGATCGTGTGTCTGCTGACCTGGCTGGTGATCGAGCGTACCAAGCTGGGCGCGTATCTGCGGGCCGGGACCGAGAACCCCAAGCTGCTCCAGGCTTTCGGTGTCAATGTACCCGTCATGGTCACGCTGACCTACGGACTCGGTGCAGCGCTCGCGGCCTTCGGGGGGGTATTGGCGGCGCCGATCTTTCAGGTCAATGCCGTGATGGGCTCGAACATCCTGATCATCGTCTTTGCCGTGGTCGTCATCGGCGGCCTGGGATCGATCATCGGCTCGATCGTCACCGGCATTGCGTTGGGCCTGATCGAGGGGCTCACCAAGGTGTTCTATCCGGAGGGTTCGTCCGTCGTCATCTTCGTCATCATGGCCATCGTGCTGATCGTCCGCCCCGCAGGCCTGTTTGGCAAGGAAAAGTAAGTGACCTTTGATCGTACCCGTCTTGGTTTCATCGCTCTGGTCGCCGCCGGCCTGGTCGCGCCCTATCTGATCTATCCGGTGTTTCTGATGAAGGGGCTGTGTTTCGCGCTGTTTGCGTGCGCATTCAACTTGCTGCTCGGCTATACCGGACTGCTATCGTTTGGTCATGCGGCATTTTTCGGGTCGGCCGCCTATCTGTCCGGACACGTCATCAAGGAATTGGGCGTTCCCCCGGAAGTCGGAATCCTGATCGGTACGCTGCTCGGTCTGGGATTGGGTCTGATTTTCGGCAGCCTCGCGATCCGGCGGCAGGGCATCTATTTCGCGATGATCACGCTGGCGCTGGCGCAGATGGTCTTCTTTCTGTGTCTTCAGATCAAGGAGACGGGTGGTGAGGACGGTTTGCAAGGCATACCCCGAGGCCGGCTTTTCGGCGCGATCGATCTGTCGGATACGCTGACCATGTACTACTTCGTCCTGGCTGTGTTCCTGATAGGTTTCTTCTTCATCTACCGCGTCGTGCATTCGCCGTTCGGCCAAGTGCTGAAGGCCATACGGGAGAACGAACCACGAGCGATCTCGCTCGGCTACGACACGGACAGGTTCAAGCTGATCGCGTTCGTTCTTTCGGCCGGCCTGTCGGGGCTGGCGGGCGCAACCAAGGCCCTGGTGTTTCAGCTGGCATCATTGACCGATGTTCATTGGCAGATGTCGGGCGAGGTCGTGCTGATGGCGCTGGTGGGGGGCGTGGGCACCATTTACGGGCCCCTGGCCGGCGCCTTCATCATTGTCACGATGCAGAACTATCTGTCAGGCTTTGGATCGTGGGTGACGATCATCATGGGCTGCGTCTTCGTCGCGTGCGTGTTGTTGTTCCGCAAGGGGGTGGTCGGGGAGCTTTCCGGGCTGCTGACTCGCCGCTGAATCGGTTGCCCGATGCAGCCGGGACTCAGATGTCGAGTCTCGTTCCCATACCAGGACGATGATCGATGCCGAACAGGCGACCGGGGTCGGCGAGAAACCGGCCCATTTCGTCGGCATCGACAGGGCGAGAAAACATGAAGCCCTGCATGTTCGTGCAGCCGTGGGCCACCAGAAAGTTGGCTTGATCCGAGTTTTCGACGCCTTCCGCGACGACATCGTAGTTCAGAACCCGGCTCAGGCCTATGATCGCTGCCGTGATCGCGGCGCCGTGACCGTCGGCGGGCAGGTCCATGATGAATGAACGGTCGATCTTGAGTTCATCCAGAGGCAGTCGTTTCAGGTAGGACAACGAGGAATAGCCGGTACCGAAATCGTCGACCGACAAGGAGACGCCGCGCGCCTTGAGCGCGAGCAGCACATCCAGTACTTGGTGGCTGTCGCCCATCAGCGTGCTTTCGGTAACTTCTATGCACAATTGGCCCGGTGCTATGGCGAAGTCGGCCAGGGCAGCGTCGATGATCGGAATCAGTTGTGCGTCGGCGAAACTGGGCGCAGACAGATTGACGGACACTTGGCTTTCCGGAAGCCCGGCGTCGCGCCAGGCGCACAACTGTGCGCAGGCCGTGCGTATAGCCCATGCACCGATCGGAACGATCAGGCCTGTTTCTTCTGCGACGGGAATCACGACCGCAGGTGAAACCATGCCGCGTGTCGGGTGCTGCCAACGCAACAAGGCCTCGGCCCCGACGATGCGACGCATCAGAAAATCGACTTTCGACTGATAGACCAGCCGCAACTGATCGCAGGACAGCGCCTCGCGCAGATCGGCTTCCAGTTGCAAGCGATCCTGCGACAGCGCATTCATTGCGTCGGTGAAAAATGAGAAACTGTTTGGCGCATGTTGCCTGGCGTCCTGCAAGGCAGCCTCGGCATGCCGCATCAGCGTGTCGGCATCCTCGCCGTTGTCCGGAAAGTGTGCGATGCCGATATGGCTGCTCAGGCACAGCTGATGCCCATCTATCACGACCGGCTCGGTCAGCGCCGAGGTCATCCGTTCCGCGACGCGCGCACTATCTTCCGGGCGGCGCAAGTCCGACAGGCACACCAGAAATGCGTCGGAGCCCGAACGCCCGATCGGATGTTTCGCGTGGGTCGGGCCCTGGCCAAGCAGATCGGCGGACCGCACGCACGCAGTCATGCGATCGGCCACAGCCGCGAGCACGCGATCGCCGACCGCGTGTCCGAGACCGTCATTGATGCGTTTCAGGCCGATCAGCTTCACGCTCATCAGCGCGCTATGCGCCTGAATGCGCGCGGAGCGCGCCAGACTCGTAGCCAACTGCTCGCGGAAGGAATGCAGTTGGAGTAGCCCCGTCAGGCTGTCGCGGTGCGTCAGGAACCCGATGCGATCCTCCATGGCCAGGCGTTCGGAGACGTCTTCCGCAATTCCGAGCACGCGGAAGGGCTTGCCGGTGTGATCGAATTCGATTTCCGTTTGCTCGTGCAGCGTGCGCCACGTTCCACAGTTTGTGGCGACCCTGAACAACATGCTGTACTCGCTGCCATCGCGCAGCCACGCTCTGGCCGATCGCAGGCGAGTGCAATCGTCCGGATGCACGGACACCAGCAAGTCCTCGATTCGGTCCATGGGGTCGAGCCGGCCGTACAGGCGACGCATGCCGGGCGTGACTTCGAATCGGCCCTCTGCCGGCCACCAATACCAACTGCCCAGTCCGGATCGCTGTTCCAGCGCATCCCGCCGCGCACGTTCCAGCTCGAGCTCATCCGCGAGGCTCGGGGGTTTCGGGCGCTCGCGAACGCATAGCGACGAGGGAGCATTGTGTGTCATGTCGTGAGTCTCTATTCGGGGGGGGCCTTGGTTCAGATGGCGAATCAGACGGGCTTTCCATGCGGTGTGAGTTCGCTCAGGCGAGCGCTCAGCAACGCCGCACCGGACGCATTGGGAAAAACCAGGCGGCGCAGGCGATAGCCGAACTCGGTGATGTGATCGGTCCGAAATGCCGGATTCACCGCCCGGACGACGCGTGGCAGCGCGATGCTCACCCACAACAGCGTGCCCGTATCGAAGTGCTCGCAGCCGAGTTGCCCGGAGCAACGATGCAGAAATGAGTGGGCGATCGCCAGTTCGGGAAATTGGTCGGCATGCTCGCCTGAGTTCAGAAATTCCGTAAGCCGATCGCGCATCGGCGGGATCATGCCGCCCCCGTCAACACTGAAGCGCATGTGAATCAGCACGAGTTCGGGGTGGGCGCGGGCGTCGACCTTGGGGCTCAGCAATTCGACGGTACGGGCGGTGCCCGGCGCTGCACGTTCGATGAAACCGGCGATCTGGGAAATGATGGCGAACATCCGGGCAGGATCGACAACCAGGACATCGGTTTCCAGCCTGTCGGCGGAAATCGCCCAGTGGTTGGTGCGTTCTGATATGGCCCGACGCGCTATTCCAAGGATGCCGAGCCTTTCAGCGGGGTCGCCACGACTTGACGATCGACAGGCAGCGGCGCAGGCGTTCGCTTCCGAGGCAACGCTGATTTGCGGGCCGCGTAGCAGCGGCTCGCTCAGGTGCAATGTGAAGATGACAGCGGGTACCGAGGCCAGCGCCAGCCCCAGTACCAGGTTCTCTTTCGTGAAGGGCACATCCAATCCGAAAAACAGCGCAAGCGGTACCACCAGCATGAACCCCACCGGCAATACGGACCGGACAATGCGCATGACGGCCGGGCTGATCGTGCGCGCCCACCGAACATACTGTCCGCGATGATTTCCCAATCCACCTGTAAGGCCTGCCACGCAAGTGACTCGCTGACAATCTCGACTCATCGATAACGATCAGCGGTGGGCAAGCTTGAGCGGCGGTGCAGCAACGATTGCTAGAATCGTCAATCCAGTTCTCAACGCTGCCCAAGGTCCTTGAAAAAGTGAATTCCGGTCGTAAATCGAATCCCCCCCCCAGCCAGTTTCGCGGCGATCCGCACCCTGATCGCCCGTCCAATTTCATTCGCCAGCAGATCGAGGCGGATCTGGCGGCAGGGACCTATCGGGAACGGCGCTGGTCCGGCCGCCCGGGACCGCAGGCACAGCATGCCCTCGCGGCCATCGACCCGGCTCGGTTGCGCACGCGCTTCCCACCCGAGCCCAATGGCTACCTGCATTTTGGCCATGCCAAGTCGATCTGTCTGAATTTCGGCCTCGCTGCCGAATATGGCGGCCGCTGTCACTTGCGCTTCGACGATACCAACCCGGAGAAGGAAGAGCAGGCCTACGTGGATGCCATCATCCACGCCGTGCGCTGGCTGGGTTATTCGTTCCAGGACGAAGGCGAGGACAATCTGTATTTCGCCTCGGATTACTTCGGCTGGATGATTGCATTTGCCGAAGCGCTGATTCTTGCGGGTCACGCTTATGTGGATAGTCAGAGTGCCGAGACGATACGGCGGAACCGCGGCACACTGACCGAAGCGGGTCGGCCATCCCCGTTCCGTTCACGCAGCCCGGATGAAAATCTCGAGCTGTTCCGCCGAATGCAGGCGGGGGAATTCGCGGACGGCGCCCATGTCGTCCGTGCCAGGATCGACATGGCGAGTCCGAACATCAACTTGCGCGACCCGGTGATCTATCGGATACGCCATGTCGAACACCATCGCACCGGCGATCGTTTCTGTGTCTATCCGATGTACACCTATGCGCACCCGATCGAGGATGCACTGGAAAACATCAGCCATTCGCTCTGCACGCTGGAGTTCGAGGACCAGCGCCCGTTCTACAACTGGTTACTGGAACGACTGGCCGAGCTGGGGCTGCTTCAGCGGCCGCTGCCGCAGCAGATCGAGTTCGCCCGTCTCAACCTGACCTATGTCGTACTTTCGAAGCGAAAACTCATACAGCTAGTCGAAGAAGGCCACGTGTCCGGCTGGGACGATCCGCGCATGCCGACCCTGGCGGGTGCCGAGCGCCGCGGATATCCGCCGGAAGGTTTCAGGTTGTTTGCCGAGCGCATCGGGGTCGCCAAGTCGGAATCCTTGATCGACTATGCGGTGCTGGAGGACTGCATGCGCGAAGTGCTCAACGAGAAAGCGCCCCGGCGCGTCGCGGTGCTCGATCCGCTTCGGCTGGTGATCACGAACTACCCTGATGTCGGCGTCGAAGATTGCTTCGCGCCCAACCATCCCCAGAAGCCGGATCAGGGTCAGCGGGCGATGCCGTTTGCGCGCGAACTCTGGATCGAGCGCGAAGATTTCATGGAGGCTCCGATCAAGGGCTTCCATCGGCTGTACCCGGGAAACCTGGTCCGGCTACGCTATGGCTACGTGGTGCGCTGTACGGGTTGCGAGAAGGATGGCGAGGGCCGCGTGCTACGGGTACTCTGCGAATATCTGCCGGACTCCAGGTCGGGTACCCCGGGCGCAGATCAGTACAAGGTCAAGGGCAACCTGCACTGGGTTTCGGTGCGACATGCCCATCAGGCCGAAGTGCGCCTCTACGATCGCTTGTTCCGCGTGCCCTTGCCCGGCGCGCGCGTCGCGGATGAAACCGAGGGTGGCATGCGCAGTTTTCTGGACGACATCAATCCCGATTCCGTCCATGTCATCTCTGCGATGTGCGAGCCGGCGCTCGCCGAGGCCGAGGCGGGGTGTGTTTTCCAGTTCGAACGGCACGGATATTTCATGGTCGACCGCACCGACGGCCGGCCGGGACGCCCACTGTTCAACCGCACGGTCACGCTCAAGGACTCGTGGGCACGGCTTGCTTCGACTTGATCCAGAAAACCAGCATGCGGTCCATGGTTGCGGCATGTTGCTCGAACCATGGCGTCAGCTCTTCGGCCAAACGGCGTACGAGCTTGAGGTCGCCCTGCCGGGCACGATCCAGAACGCCGTCAAAGACCTCAAGCACGCGTGCGTGCTCGCCACTGTGACAACCGACGGGGGGAAAATCGGTTTCGCGCATCCACTCGTCCTCCATGGCGAAATGGCTTTGCGTATGCGTGCGCAGCGCACCCAAACGTTCGATGAGTTCGTCGTCCGTCGCAGTTTGCAATGCGGAAACCAGCGCGACGAAATCGCGGTGTGTATCGTCGATTTCATCGAGTCCGAGTTCGAACTCGGACCGCCAGGCCAGCACATCCGGCATGATCCCCTCCAGTCAGCTGGAGGAAATCTAGCGGCTTTCGCCGGCCGCCGCCTTGATGCAGGTCATTACGCCGGCTCCACCAGTGCCGCGCGCGTGCGAGCGGTTTGGAGATGAGGTGATGCCGCGTCATGGTCGGCTGCGAGGATCGCTTCCAGCGCACGTGCGGCGGCCCAAAGCCCAAAGCTCGCGGTCACGGCGACGCTGGAGCCGTAGCCCGCACAGGACAGGCCGGCGAGCCAACGCACGGTCGGCAGATCCTCCACCGCGCAGCTTGCAACCTGATCGGGGGTGCGCACCGGTTCGACGGAATAGACGGCCTGAATGCCGAACGGTATGCCACGCTCGCGCGGGAAGCCGTGCAGCTTTCTCAGGTTCGCACGCACCCGTGCGAGGAGCGGGTCGTGCTCCGTCATCGCCAGATCCGCGATGCGCAAACGCGTGGGATCACGTTTCCCTCCTGCCGCACCGGTCGTGATCATCGCGATATCGTGCGCGTGACAATATGCGAGCAGTGCGGTCTTGTCGCGCACGCTGTCAATGGCGTCGACGACAAAATCAGGCGGCGCGGACAAGATGCTCGGCAAGTTTTCGGCCTTGGCAAATTCGTCGATGCAGGTGACGGTGCAGTCGGGCTGTATGGCGAGCACACGTTCCTGCATCGCAGCGACCTTGGCGCGCCCGTATTCACCTTCGAGGGCATGAATCTGACGATTTGTGTTCGATTCGGACACGTGATCGAAATCGACCAGGGTCAAGGCGCCGATACCGCTGCGGGCCAAGGCCTCCGCGGCCCACGACCCGACGCCGCCAAGGCCGATCACCATGACGTGCGCCGAGTTGAAGGTTGCGAGCGCCCCCGGCCCATAGAGACGCTCGATGCCGCCAAATCGGCGGCTATCCGGGTTGTCCTGTTCCATTGGTGAATTTTACGTTAAACAGGAACCGTTCCGAAAGGGCCTGGCGTGGCAGGCCCTTCCATTTCAGCCTGATCGACTGGCTGCCCGCTATCTGCTGCGACATCGGCAACGAGCGGGACGGGCCGGGCGGCGGCGCAAGGTACCGCGGTTCCCAGCCTTGAACTAGCCGCCGAAAGCGGGCGGCAACGCCGCAGTCAAGAAGTCGCGCAGCGTGTCCAGGACCGAGTCGGGCGCTTCGGTCATCAACGCGTGGCCGACGCCGTTCAGCTCGACATAACGGCCTTCGGGAATTTGGCGGGCGAGCGCGCGAGCGCTGCGAGCCGGGGTCATCTGGTCGCGTTGCCCGGCGATGATCAGCGTCGGCGTGCGCGCCTCGACGAGCGCGGCGAGCGCGTCGTCGCCGCAGTAGCTGTGACAGACATCGAGATCGACCGCCAACAAGCCCGATTCTGCACGTTCCATCAGTCGCTGATTGAGACCATACAGCCACAGCCCGGGCAAGGCGCTGCCGCCGAAATGGCCGCGGAAATGCGACCAGCGATTGACCAGCCCGACCGCCTGCGCCGCATGCGTGCGCGCAGCCGTCCTGAGCGCCTCGGACACCTGCATCGGATGAGCCGTGCCGATCAGCGCCAGCGCCCGCACGCGCCGCGGATTCCGCGCGGCCGCGCTCAGCGCGATCAGCGAGCCCATGCTATGGCCGATCAGCGCTATTTCGGACTCGGTGTGTTCACTGACGAGCTGCATCAGCCAATCGGCCGCGGTCGTCGCATCCGCCAGCGGCGGGCCCGCGGTACGTCCGTGTCCGGGGAGGTCCGGCGCGATAACGTTGTAGCCATGATGCGCGAACCAGCGGCTTTGCAGCAGCCAGCAGGCGTGATCCTGTAGCGCGCCATGCACGAACACCAGCGTCGGTCGTCCGATCCGCGTCGGGCAACCGCCGGTATCGACGAATGCATTGGCGTGAGCCACCATTGGTCTCAGCGGCCGCGGCGGACGGCTTGCATGCCTCGGCCCAGGTCTTCGATCAAGTCGGCCGCATCTTCGAGGCCGACCGACAGCTGTATCGTCGCCGCCCAGGCCGTTTGGTCAGCGGCTCGCGGCGCTTCCGCGTGAGCCCAGCCCATGCTCGCCGGGTGGCGCGCGATCGACTTGGCGTCACCGACCTGGTCCTGGAGCGTGAACAGCCGCAGCGCGTCGAGAAAGGCTTGTGTGGCCCCAGGGCCGTTGCGTAGCACGAAGTTGAGCACACCGCCTGCCCCATTGGGAAGCAGGCGTTGCGCGCAGGCGTGGTCCGGATGGTCTGCGCGCTCGGGGTGAGAGACCAATGCGACTTCCGGACAGTTCGCGAGCCATGCGGCGACCGCTCTTGCATTGTCGACGTGGCGAGCCATGCGCAGGCCCAGCGTCTCCATCCCTTGCAGGATCTGAAAAGCGTTCATCGGACTGAGCGCCGCGCCGAAATCTCGCAGACCCTGATAGCGGGCGCGCAACAGAAAGGCCGCAATCGGCGACATGTCCGAACAATCGATATCCTGCATATCACCGGCCGGCTCGGTGAGTAGGGGAAAGCGGCCACCTCGTTGCCAATCGAAGCGGCCACCGTCGATCAAGAGCCCGCCCAGCGCCACGCCGTGGCCGCCGAGAAATCCGGAGGCAGCATGCACGACCAGGTCGGCACCATGAGCGATCGGCCGCAACAAGGCTGGCGTCGCGAGCGTCGCCTCGACGAGCAGCGGCAGGCCGTGATCATGGGCGATTTCGGCGATGACCGGAATGTCCAGGACTTCGAGGCACGATAGACCGATGGCCTCGCCGATCAGCAAGCGTGTCTCGGGTCGGATCGCCGCACGCCATGAGGCCGGATCCCGGGTCGGGACAAAGCTCGTGTCGATGCCGAAGCGGGGCAGTGCCGCGCGCAGCAACTGGCGCTGCCCTCCGCACAGCGAGTCGCTCGCGACGACGTGGCTACCGGTGCCCATCAGTGTCGCGATGGCCAGAAACAGCGCCGCTTCGCCACTGGCGGCCGCGATCGCGCCGACCCCGCCTTCGAGCGCGGCGATGCGTTCCTCGAGGACGGCGTTGGTCGGATTGGCGATACCGCTGTCTCGGTAGCCGCCTCGCATCAGGCCGTGCCGAGCGGCGATGGCATCGGCTTCAGGGTAGACAAAACCATTCGACAGGTAGATCGGCACGGCACGCGCGCCGCGGTCCTGGCTGACGAGCTGCCCGGCGTGCAAGGCCAGCGTGTCGGTGGCGAAAGCCGCCATGGCGTCGGTCATGATCTCGGTATCGGGTCGGGGGTCGGGGGTCGTCACGAGGAGTTCTTTCCTGGGAGACCATCATCGCCGGGGGAATCGCGGGCGATGATAGGGCGGACCAGCGATCAAGACAACGCCCTGTTCGCCGATACTTGAAAACAGACGCGGCAACCGCAGATAAGCAACATACCGGTCCCCGAGTCGGGGGCCAGTGACCTGGCCTGCCTGGTGCCGACATTGCAGACCCTGGTGCGCCGTGAAGACGAGGTTGTCCATGCAAATCGTGTTCGACAGTCAAAGTTATTACATCGCCGATTATCCGATGCTCGATGGCATCGAGGTGATCGACAAGCGCAGCGGCCTGAGCACCTTTTTGCGCGATGAAACCGCGCAACGCTTTCGCCGCGAATTCATCGAGCTCGCGCAGTCGAATGCGGGCACCGATCAACTGGATGATCTGATCGATCACTATGGCGCGCTGATGACTCAGCGCACCGTGTATCACTGAGCCCCGCCCAGCGGGGCCCCCACTGGGCGGACTTCGTGGCCGCCCGCCTGTGCTAATCTGAACCGAAGCTGGGGTGGGGTATGAGCAAGGCATTCATTCGAGAAACCGAGGACGATCCGCTCGATTCGGAGCAGCCGGTGCCGGCGGCGGGCTACATGACCCGACGCGGCCATGCCGCTTTGCGCGCCGAGTTGGAGCATCTGGTCAAACGCGAGCGCCCGGCCTTGGTGGAGGTCGTGTCCTGGGCGGCCGGTAACGGTGACCGTTCGGAAAACGGCGACTATCTTTATGGGAAAAAGCGGCTGCGCGAAATCGATCGACGCATCCGTTTCCTGCTCAAGCGCCTGGAGTCAGCCATCGTGGTGGACCCTGCGATGCAGCAGGATCTCGACCGCGTCTATTTCGGCGCCTTCGTCACCATCCAGGATATCGACGACGACACCGTGCGCGAGCTGCAAATCGTCGGCCTGGACGAGGCCGACGTCACGGTGGGGCGGATCAGTTATGTCGCACCGCTCGCGCGCGCGCTGATCGGTGCCGCGATCGGGGAGCAGGTGCGCTTCCAGATCCCAATGGGCTGGCGCGCGGTCGATATCCTCGCTGTTCGTTACGAATAGCCGGATTGGGCCGCCGATGACCGGCCGTGCACCGTCCTTCGCCGCGCAGCTTGCGGAACTGGAATCCCAAGGGTTGTTGCGCACGCGGCGCGTGGTGGCGTCCGCGCCGGCGACGCGTATCGAGGTCGATGGCGTTCAACGCACGGCGTTCTGCAGCAATGATTACCTGGGTCTGGCGCAACACCCCGCACTCATCGACGCCGCGACGACGGCCTTGCGCGAGTTCGGCGTCGGCGGCACTGCGTCACACCTGATCAGCGGCCACCATGCCTCGCATGCGCGTCTGGAAGCGCGGCTCCAGGCTTATCTTGGGCGTCCGTGCCTGGTTTTTTCCAGTGGCTATGCGGCCAATACCGGCGCGCTGCCTGCGCTCGCGGATGCGGGGGACGTCCTTTTCTGCGATGCGCTGATCCACGCATCGCTGATCGACGGCGCGCGGCTGTCGCGAGCCCGGATCGAGCGCTTTGCGCACAATGACATGGCGGATCTGCGGCACCGTCTCGGGAGCGTGTCGGCACGGCGCAAGCTGATCGTCGTCGACGGCGTCTACAGCATGGATGGCGATCTCGCCCCGTTGCCAGACTTGCTCGAACTTGCCGAGCGCCATGACGCCTGGCTGTATGTTGATGACGCGCATGCTTTCGGCGTGCTGGGCGCGGGGGGACGGGGGACGCCGGCGTATTTCGGTCTCGACAGTTCGCGCATCATCCAGTTGTGCACCTTCGGCAAGGCCGCGGGCGTTGCCGGTGCGGCGCTGTGTGCGGAAGCCGAGGTCGTAGCCTGGCTGGTGCAGCGTGCGCGCAGCTATGTCTATTCGACAGCCATGCCGCCGGCTTTGGCGGCGGCGCTCGATGCGAGCCTCGGCTTGTTTGCCGACGAAGATGGCAGGCAGCGTCTGGCGGCCAACATCGAACGCTTCCGCAAAGGCTGCGACAGCCTGCCGTGGACGCTCCTGCCTTCGATCACGCCCATCCAGCCGCTCGTGGTCGGCGACGTGGTGCGCGTCATGGCCATTGCCCAGGCGCTCTGGGAGCAGGGCATCTGGGTGCCGGCAATCCGCCCACCGACCGTACCAGCTGGCAGTGCCCGCTTGCGGGTGTCCCTGTCGGCAGCGCACACGAGCGACGATGTCGACCTACTGATTCGCGCCTTGCGGCGCTGTGCGCGGGAGTGTTGAGTGACGGGAACGGGCGCTGTCTTCGTCACCGGCACCGACACCGGGGTCGGCAAAACCGAAGTCGCGGTCGCGCTGCTGGGGGCGCTGGCCGTCACCGGGCTGCGCGTCGCCGGTATGAAGCCGATCGCCTCGGGTTGCCGCGCCACCGCGGCCGGGCTGCGCAATGAAGACGCCGAGCGCCTGCTTGCCGCCGGCAACCTTGCGCTCGACTATCGCGAGGTCAATCCCTATGCGTTTGCGCCACCCGTGTCGCCACACCTGGCCGCAGCCGAAGCCGGAACCGTGATCGACTTTGAATTCCTGCGGCAATGCCTTGCGGCACTCGCCGGGCGTGCCGATTTCGTCGTCGTCGAGGGCGCGGGTGGCTGGCGCGCGCCGATCGACGGCGGGCGCGACATGGCGGATCTCGCCTCGGCGCTCGACCTGCCGGTGGTGCTGGTCGTGGGCCTGCGTCTGGGTTGCCTGAACCACGCCCTGCTCACGGCCGACGCGGTGCGCCGGCATGGGCGTGCGTTGATCGGCTGGGTCGCGAACACGCTCGATCCGGCCATGCCCAGCCGCGAAGCCAATATCGATTACCTCAGGCATCGAATCGGGGCGCCACTGCTAGGTGTGCTCCCCCATTTCGGCGCGGGCCTGGGCCACGACTGGCTGACGAATGCCGGGCCATTACGGGAACTCCATCGATGAGCAACCGTGACTGGGTCGGACGCAGCCTCGCCGCCGTCTGGCATCCGTGCACACAGATCCAGCGCCATGAGCGCTTTCCGCTCGTGCCGCTCGCGCGCGGAGAGGGCGCGTGGCTGTTCGATTACGACGGACGCCGCTACCTGGATGCCGTCAGCAGTTGGTGGGTGAATCTGTTCGGGCACTGCCAACCGAAGATCGTCGCCGCCGTGAACGAGCAACTGGGACGGCTCGAGCACGCGATGCTCGCGGGCTTTGCGCATGCGCCGGCGGTCGAGCTCGCCGAACGCCTGTCGGCGCGGTGTGAGGGCCGACTGGGGCATGCCTTCTTCGCTTCGGACGGTGCGTCGGCGACGGAGATCGCGCTGAAAATGGCGTTCCACTACTGGCGCAACCGCGGACACGAAGGCAAACACCGCTATGTGAGTCTGGCGGGAAGCTACCACGGCGAGACGCTCGGCGCGCTGTCGGTCACCGATGTCGCGCTGTTCCGCGATCAATACGCGCCGCTGCTGCGGCCTGGCATGCAGGTGCCGGTGCCCGACCCGCGATACGCCCTGCCCGGTGAGACCGCCGAGGCGCAAACTGCGCGCTGCCTGCGGACATTGGAGGAGCTGTTCGCGCGCGATCATGCCGAGATCGCGGCGCTGATCGTGGAACCGCTTGTGCAGGGTGCGGGCGGCATGGCGATGTATTCGCCCGCCTACCTGAGCGGGGCGCGGAGCCTGTGCGATCGCTTCGATGTTCTTCTGATCGCCGACGAGATCGCGGTCGGGTTCGGGCGCACCGGCAGTTTCTATGCCTGTCAGCAGGCTGGCATCTGGCCGGACCTGATGCTGCTGTCCAAGGGCATCACCGGCGGCTTTCTTCCACTGTCGGTGGTGCTCGCGACCGATGACATCTTCCGCGCGTTCTACGATACCGATGTCGCGCGCGGCTTCCTGCATTCGCATTCCTACTCCGGCAATCCGCTCGCCTGTCGGGCGGCGCTGGCGACGCTGGACCTGTTCGCCGAGCGCGACGTGCTGGCGGACAATGCGCGCATCGGCGCCCACATCGATGAGCGCGCGCGCGCGCTGCGTGCCCGCGCCGACGTCCGCCACTTTCGCCGCTGCGGCATGATCTGGGCTTTCGAGGTCGACTCGGCTGGCCCCGATTTTGCGCAGCGCCTGTTCGCCGCCGCGCTCGAGCAGTCCTTGTTGCTGCGTCCGATGGCCAATACCGTGTACTGGATGCCGCCCTACGTGCTGTCGGAAGCCGACGCCGACCACATGGTGGATGCCACCTGCCGCGCGCTCGACCGCGTCGCTTCTCCATAGATCGCAATCGGTACGGCAGCCATGACAACGCCCTCGGCCGCCACCGGGCCGGATACCCAGACATCGCCACCACCACTGCCGGAGCTGGACCTGACGCCCGACGAACGCGCGCTTGTCAGCCAGGCCTGGGCGCTCGCCGCATCGGTCTATGCTGGCCAGACACTGCCGACCGGGGAGCCGTTGCTCGATCATGCAGCCGGCGTGGCGCGGCTTGCGGCCGGACTTCGCGTCGGTCGCGATGCCTGCATCGCGGCCCTGTTGTTTGCCGTGCCGATCCATCTGGAGCGTGCGCAGGATCACCTACGCGAGCACTTCGGTACCCTGGTCGCGGATATGGTTGCCCAGCTGGACCGGCTCGTCCGCTTGCGCGCGCTCGATTTCGGGACCTCTTCGACCAGCGGCTCGGCGAATGAAATCAGGGCCGGCTTCGAGACCCTGCGCAAGATGATCCTGGCCATGTCCTCCGATCTGCGCGTGGTGTTGCTGCGACTCGCGTCCAGCCTGCAAACGCTGCGCTGGCTCGCACCGAGGACGCATGCGCTGCGCACCGCGCTCGCGCGCGAGGCGCGCGACGTGTATGCGCCGCTCGCCAATCGGCTCGGGGTATGGCAGTTCAAATGGGAAATCGAGGATCTGGCCTTGCGCATCCTCGATCCCGACACCTATCACCGTGTGGCCGGCCTGCTGGAGGGCAGTCGGCGGGAACGTGAGGCCTTCGTCGCCGCATCGAGCGCACGCCTCCAGTCGGCGCTTGCGGCACAGGGCATCCGCGCCGAGGTGCGCGGCCGCCCCAAGCACATCCAGAGCATCGTCGGCAAGATGCAAAACAAGGGCCTGGAATTCCATCAGCTCCACGATCTGCGCGGGCTGCGCGTGCTGGTCGATACCGTCGATGCGTGTTATGCATCGCTGGGTGTCGTACACGCGCTGTGGCCGGCGATCGAGGGGGAGTTCGACGACTACATCGCCAGCCCGAAGGGCAATAACTATCGCTCGCTGCACACGGCGGTGCGTGCCGATGATGGCCAGCCGATGGAAGTGCAGATCCGCACGCATGCGATGCATCGCGACGCCGAGCTCGGCGTCGCGGCACACTGGCGATACAAGGAGGCGGGCGCGTCGGTCCTGGCCAACCGGGATTACGACGAGAAGATCGCCTGGCTGCGGCAACTGTTGTCGTGGCGGGACGAGATCACCGACCATGCCGAGTGGGCGCGACAGATTCGGCATGCCGAGCTGGACGACACCATTTACGTCTTCACCCCGCAGGGGCGCATCATCGATCTGCCGCGGGGTGCGACGCCGATCGACTTCGCTTATCGTCTGCACAGCGAGTTGGGCCATCGCTGTCGTGGTGCGCGGGTCGATGGCCAGTTGCTTGCTCTGAACACCCCGCTGCGAAATGGCCAGCAGGTCGAAATCCTCACCGCAAAGCAGGGCGCACCCTCGCGCGACTGGCTGAACCCGCAATTGGCCTATCTCGCTACCGCTGGCGCGCGCGCCAAGGTGCGCCGATTTTTTGCGGCCGAAGAAGAGGCGGCCACCATGACCGCAGGACGCGCGACCGTGATGCGCGAACTGCAGCGGGTCGGCGCGACCCGAGCCAATCTCGATGAGCTGGCGCGGCGCATGGACTACAAGGACGCGAACGCCTTGTTCCTCGCCGCAGGGCGCGGCCAGGTCGGTCCGCGTGCGCTCGAGATCGGTCTGCGCCTGGACGGGATCCCTCAAGCCGGACCCGGCGCGCCAGAGAGAGAGGGCGCCGCCGCCGCGGCGCACGCATACGGCGCCTTGCCGAAGCGTGCGCCGAGCGGGCAGCGGCGCGATCCGGTACTGGTCTCCGGAGTGGGGAAACTGCTGATCCAGTTGGCCGGCTGCTGCAAGCCCGTGCCGCCGGATACGATCTCCGGCTTCGTTACGCGCGGCCACGGCGTGTCGATACATCGGCTGGACTGCCACAACTTCCGCGAACTCGTTCGCCGGCATCCGGAACGAATCATCGAGACTGCCTGGAGTGTGGCGACTGTCGGCACCGACGAGGTCACGACGACCATGGCCCGGGCTCATGCTGGCGACCAGCCGCCCGACCTGTTCCCGGTGGACATTCGCGTGGTTGCGCAGGATCGACAGGGCCTGTTGCGCGACATTTCGGACGTGCTGGCGCGCGAGAAGATCAACGTCACCGGCACGCAGACACAATCGCGCGGTGCGCGCGCCTACATGGTTTTCACAATCGAAGTGGCCGGTCTGGCTCAGCTCGAACGCATCATGACGCAGATCGCTGCGGTCACCGGGGTCCTGTCGGCACATCGGGCCTGAGGGTTCGCCTGCTAACATCGCCTCCATGAGCTATCAGGTATTGGCGCGCAAGTGGCGGCCCCGCGATTTCTCCGCGCTGGTCGGACAGGAGCATGTCGTGCGTGCCTTGTGCCACGCGCTGGAAACCGGGCGGCTGCACCATGCCTACTTGTTTACCGGCACGCGTGGCGTGGGCAAGACCACGCTGGCGCGCATCCTGGCCAAGGCACTGAACTGCGAGACTGGCGTCACACCGAGTCCATGTGGTCGTTGCGCCGCCTGCCAGGAAATCGATGCCGGGCGCTTCATCGACTATCTGGAGGTCGATGCCGCGACCAATCGTGGCGTCGACGAGATGGCGCTGCTGCTCGAGCAGGCGCAGTATGCGCCGACGCGCGGCCGCTACAAGGTGCTTACGATCGACGAGGTACACCAGCTCTCGCCGCATGCCTTCAATGCGATGCTGAAGACGCTCGAGGAACCGCCCGAGCACATCAAGTTCGTGCTGGCGACCACCGATCCGCAGAAGATCCCGGTGACCGTGCTGTCGCGCTGTCTGCAATTCAACCTCCGGCCGATGCCGCCTGAACGCATCGAGGCGCATCTGGATCACGTGCTGGCGGCCGAAGGTCTGAGTCACGAGCCTGGCGCGCTGCGCGAGGTCGCGCGCGCCGCTGCCGGCAGCATGCGCGACGCGCTGTCGCTGCTCGATCAGGCCATAGCGCATGGTGCCGGCAGGCTGGCGACCGCGGATGTCCGCGCGCTACTGGGCAATACCGCTGAGGAGCAGATACGGTCGATTCTGGATGCGCTGGTCGCAGCCGACGCGCCCGCGTTGCTGCGCATTGCGGACGAGTTGGCCGCGACCGGCGCCGACTTCGGCGACGCGCTCGCGCGGCTCGCGCGCTGGCTGCACCGCATCGCGGCCTGCCAGGTCGCACCCGGCGCGATCCTGGATGAGGCCGAGCGCGCCACGCTGGACCCCTACGCACGAAGCTGGGATGCGGAATACGTGCAGCTCGCCTACCAGATGGTGATCCGGGGTGCGGCCGATCTGCCCCATGCGCCCGATCCAGCCACCGGTTTTTCGATGACGCTGTTGCGCCTGGTCGCATTCCAGCCCGTGCAGCCGCCGTCGTTGCCGGCCCGCTTCGTCGAGCCGGAACAGCGAACCGGGCCGGAGCCCCTGGTGAACCGCTCCGCCGAAGCTGTCGCCGCCGCTGCCGTTGAATCGCCACCGCCGGTGGCGACTGCAAAGTCTTCGTCACCTGCCACCGCAGCGCCCACCGATGCCGCGAGCTGGCATGACCTGATCGAGCGTCTGGCGCTCACTGGCCTGGTACGCGAGCTGGCCCATCACCTCGAATGGGTTTCGCTGACTGGTGAGGTCTTGCAGCTGCGGCTGGCGCCAGCGCATCGGCCGATGATGTCGGGCGCCAGCCAGCAGAAATTGCAGGCCGAACTGGCGCGCGCATTGAACCGTCCGCTTCGCCTGCAAATCGACATCACGCCGCCGCAAGCCGATACGCCGGCACGGCGCCGTGCCGACATGCAATCGAACCAGCGTGCCCGCGCCATCGAGTCGATCGAGCAGGATCCGCTTGTGCGTGGTCTGCGCGAGCAGTTCGATGCCCGTATCGATCCCGATAGCATTCGACCGTTGTAAGGAGCAAGCGAGATGATGAAAAACCAGTTGGCCGGACTGATGAAACAGGCCCAGCAGATGCAGGAAAACATGAAGCGCGTGCAGGATGAGCTTGCGCAGCTCGAAGTCGAGGGCCAGTCCGGTGCCGGCATGGTCAGGGTCGTCATGACCTGCAAGCATGAGGCGCGCCGCATCACGATCGAGCCCAGTCTGTTGCAGGAAGATCGGGAAATGCTCGAAGACCTGTTGGTCGCAGCCATCAACGACTGCGTACGCCGTATCGACGACACCGTCAGCCAGAAAATGTCCGGCATGACGAGCGGCCTGCCGCTGCCCCCCGGCTTCAAACTGCCATTCTGAGCGGGGCCGCGACGTCGCCGTGAATGCACCCGAGGCGCTTACCGAGCTGATCGCCGCGCTGCGCTGCCTGCCCGGCGTCGGGCCGCGCTCCGCGCAGCGCATGACCTACCACCTGTTGCAACACGACCGCGGTGGCGCTGCCCGCCTGGCCCGCGCGCTCGACGTCGCCCTGGGCCGGCTCACGCACTGCGCGCGTTGCAACAACTTCAGCGAGACCGAGCTGTGTGCGCGTTGCGCGTCGTCCCAGCGCGATGCCGGCCAGTTGTGCATCGTGGAAACTCCGGCCGATCTGAACCGCGTCGAACAGACCCACCTCTATCACGGCCTCTACTACTGCCTGATGGGGCGCATCGCACCCTTGCGGGGGGTGGGGCCAAAAGAACTGCAATTCGACAAGCTGATCGCGCGCGCCTGCGACGGCCAGGTGCGCGAGGTCATCCTCGCCACCAACTTCACCAACGAGGGCGAGACCACGGCCCACTTCCTGGCCGAGCGTCTGCGCGCCCACGGCCTGGCCGTCAGCCGCATCGCCCGGGGTCTCCCGGTCGGGGGTGAACTCGAACACGCCGACACCGGCACCATCGCACAGGCTTTTCAGGCGAGACAGCCAGTGGTGTGAGCAGGGCAACGCGCCCTGTTGGTCGCGGTTGATTCGAAGGCGTTCCACACGCAGCCATACGTTCGTGGACCGCCGCATGTCCGGCTATACGTCGCAGCCCACGGTCCTTGGGGCCTCGCCGATCTCATCCGGCCGGGGGACTTGATGGCCGATTCGTCGAGGTTCCGGCCACCTGTCGCGGCTACCATCGGAGGCAGGCCCTTCGCCGAGCTGTTCGGCTGGTCACTAACGCAGCAAACAGGCATCCAATCTATTTTGTATAAAGGATAATCAATTTCATTCCTATTTAATGAGTGGCCAAAATGTTGTCGGAAAACTTTACACATGGTGGCCAAACATGACTTACAAATGCCAACGAATCACATAAAAACAGATGGTTGTAAATTTGGCCTCATTCTTGCTTGATGTCAAAGTGCGCGACTATATAGTGCTCCACGATGTTCTTGGGATATGTCATTGATACGTTAGGGAGGCAGTAATGATCACGAGCTCAACGCGTTTCATGGTTCGGAACGTTTTCCTCAGCCTGATCGTCGGGGGGGCGCTTCACTCGATGGCCGTGGCGGCGCCTTTATCGGTATCGGTACCCTCGTCCAGCACCGGCACGACGCTGCAGGTGACGGGGCAAGGCTTGGCTCCGGGCCAAGCCATCAAGGTTTTGGTTACGGATCCGGCCGGGCAGAAGCATGTGCAGTCGGAAGTAGCCAAGGCGGACGGATCGCTGGCCGTGGAGGTGCGCCCTGGTGTGGCGGGCAAGTATGCGGTTGACGTTCTCGATGCGGCGGACAAGCGTATCGGTGGCGGTCATTTTCTGCATATGCGCTGAGCGAGGTCAGGCATGAGACAAGTCGCTATAGCAAAGAGTTTGTACTTGGCGATTGGGGCAGTCGGGGTTTTCGGCATGACGTCGCTGTCCGGCATGGCCTATGGGGCTGGACCGAAACTCCATGGCGAGCGGCTGCTGTTCGTAGCGACCAAGGAGGGTGGGAGCCAGATTCATGCGATGAGTGGCGACGGCTCGAGTTTGCGCGTGCTGACCAGCGGGCCGGGGGACAACGTCGAGCCTGCCTGGTCGCCCGATGGTGCCCGCGTGCTGTTTACCTCGCAGCGTGACGGCAACATGGAGGTGTACGTCATGGACGCTGATGGCTCGAACGTCAAACGTTTGACCAACGAGCGACGTCCGGACAATGCGGCGTCCTGGTCACCCGATGGCCGCCGGATCGCATTCCGCTCCTACCGGGATCGTCACGCGAACCTGTTCGTGATGAATGCCGATGGCAGCGGGCTGCAACGCCTGACCGATACGTCTTACGACAAAGGTCCGCCGATCTGGTCGCCCGATGGCCGACAGCTCGTCTTTCTCGGTTTCGTCGACGGCAAGGGGGGGCGCATCCGTAGTCAGGTGCTCGTGGTCAGCGCGGACGGCACCGGGCTCAAGGATTTGACCAGCGTGCTCTCCGATGACCCGAAGTCGAGCCCATCCTGGTCACCGGACGGTGGCAAGATCCTGTTCGCCGCCGAAAAGAACTATTCGATCAATATCTACACGATGAATGCCGACGGCACGAATCCGGTACGCCTGACGGACAATCGCTATATCAATTCGATGCCGGTCTGGTCGCCGGATGGCAAACGGATAGCCTTCGTTTCCGGCCGCGGTGAGGACAAGCTCGACCGCGCCCACGGTGACATCTTCGTCATGAATGCGGATGGCACCGGGGTCACGAATGTGACGCGCCACCCTAAGCATGACGACACGCCGGCCTGGGCGGCGGACGGGTCCGGTCTCTATTTTCTGAGCCTGCGTGACGGCATCTCACAGATTTACCGCATGTCGCTTTCCGGTGGTGAAGCGATGCGGCTGAGCGCCGGTGGCAGTCAGGACCAAGCGCCCGTTCCTTTTCTGGCATCAAATCGCACCGCCGGTAAGTCTGCGGTGGCGCCGCTTACGTCGATCATCGCGGCGAACTCGAAATAACCCGCGCACAGGAGAACGCATCATGAACAATTTCAGTCGGGCACCCTTGCTCAGGCTTACGCCGATTGCGCTGTCGATCGGGGTCATGGCTGCGCCGGCCCTTGCCGGCAGCACCACTTACACGCTGGATGCGCAGTTCGACGTCGGCGTTCTGGATGGTGTCAACCATGCGGCCCCGAACAACAACCAGCTGCAGCTCAATGTGACCGGCACGACCTTCCCGGTGTTGTGGATCGCCAATGCGGGTGAGGACACCTTGTCCAAATTCGATACGACGCAAAGCGGCGCCTCGCCGGGCCGTGAGGTTGCCCGTTACCACACCTGGTTCAACACCGGCGTGAACAGCACCGGCAACCACGACGCCTGGAGCGGTCCGGCGCCTTCGCGTACCGCGGTCGATATCAACGGCAATGCCTATGTGCTCAACCGGCATTTCGACGGCAGGCCGGCGCTCCTTTTCAAAATCCTCGCCGACGGCTTCGTCGACCGCAACTCCAACGGCATCATGGACACGTCTCAGGACGCAAACAACGACGGTGCGATCCAGGCTTCGGAGATGCTGGACCTGATCGACACCAACAGCAACGGCGTCATCGACGACAGCGAGATCAAGGACGAACGCATCGCCTGGGCGGTGCGCGTGCCCGATGGCACGACGGGTTTTCCGCTGAAGCCCGGGCAGCTCGGGCGGTCGCTGTGTATCGGCACCGACGGCAATCTCTGGGTCGGCCTGTATAGCGGGGGTGCATACTACAAAGTCAGCGCCACCGACGGTCATACGCTAGCCGGCCCGGTCGCGGTGACCTGGTCGCCCTACGGCTGCCTGATCGATCGCGATGGTGTGCTGTGGAGCGCGTCCCTGTCCGGCCGCTTGGGAAAAATAACCAACACGCAGAGCAATGGCGGTCCCTACACCGTTTCGCATTTCGACGGACCGAGCAATTACGGCATCGCGCTGGGACGCGCGGCGGATAACACGACGCGCGTATACCTCGGTGGTTCCGGCAACAGTTATACCGAGTTCAATTCGGTGACGAATACGTTCTCGTCGCCTGCGGACGTCTTTTATTCGTCGCTGGGCGTCAACGTCGATGGTGAAGGCAACATCGTGGTCAGCAAGAGTAGCGGTGGCGTCGTCAAGTTTCGCCCCGCCGATGGCTCGGTGATCTGGGACAAGCCGGCGCAGTCCGGCACCGCCTCGGATTCGCGCGGCATCATGCCGGATGCCAACAACGATGTTTGGCAGGTGCATCTGGGCGCGAGCAAGATTTCCAAGTTCAAGGGCACCGACGGTACCGCGCTCGGTGTGCTGAATTCGGGCCTGTCGCCTTACACCTATTCGGACGCCTCCGGCTCGGCGGCGCGCACGATCACCACCGGTACCGGCACCTGGACCGTGATCCAGGATGGTGGCACGGCCGGCACGAAGTGGGGCAAGGTGTCGTGGAGCGCGACGGTGCCGACCGGGGCCAACGTGATCGCTGAAGTCCGCACTGCAGACACCGAAGCCGGTCTGCCGCTGTTGGCCTACACGCCGGTCGCGAACGGGGTCGATTTCAATCAGCTCGGACGTTACATCCAGGTCAGGGTGCGGCTTACTGCCAATACGCAGAATCAGTCGCCGATCGTGCAGGACGTCACCGTCACCAGTATCGGCCAGCTCGTTTGCGATATCGATGGCGATGGCGATGTCGATCGCAACGATGTGAACGCGATCTTCGCCGCCCGTGGCACCCGCGTCCAGTCGGGCGATCCGCGCGATATCGATAACGATGGGCTGATCACGGTCAACGATGGCCGTGCCTGCGTGCTGAAATGCACCCGGACCAATTGTGCAACGCAGTAATGCATACCTACGAAGAGGGCTCTGGCAATGAATGACACTACTCGCAAGTTGATTGGTCTGGCGATCGCTTCCAGCCTGTCGGCGCCGGTCTGGGCGCTGCCCGCGGTGCAATTGACGCCGTCGGTGACGAATGTGACCACGGGCCAAACCGTCACCGTTTCGGTGGACGTGACCGATCTCGGTGGCCAGATCGTGTCGGCCTACGATCTGGACGTCGGCTTCTCCGCCGGCCTTCTGTCCTGGACGCAGACCTTGTTCGGCGGTTTGCTGGGCGACCCGTCGTTGTTCGAATCGCTGCAGGATTCCTCGGAGTCATCCGGCGTCGTCGATCTGGCCGAGCTGTCTTTGTTGGCCGATGCCGACCTCGATGTCCTGCAGCCAGGTGACACGGTGCATCTGGCCGACCTCGAGTTTCTGGCAACGGCAGACGGTCAGCTCAGCTTCGGCCTGATCTGGGGGCCGGGCCAGGACGTGAAAGGCTTCAATAATCAGGTCATCATTCCCACGCAGGTGCCGCTGCCGGGCACACTACCACTGGTCGCCTTGGCGGGCGTGGCGGCATGGTGGGGAACTCGGCGCAAGATCGTCTGAGCGGGCGATGTTTACCCCCGGGGACTGTATTACCCCGGGGGGGCTGTAGCGCGAAGCCCCCGGATGGGTCGCCATATTGGGGCGATGGCCTTGCGGAAGGCGGAACCTGCCGGCCCAGATTGCAGGCCCAGGGCGCCTCGAGAGACGAGGCGCCCTCCAGCTCCCTCTCTCCCTCCCTCTATATGGGACGTCGGTCCGCAATGCGAGCGGTCAGTACGCGTTGCGGTCGCTAAAGACCACCCACACGGTTTTTGCGATGATCCACAGGTCGAAGGCGAGCGACCATTTGCGCAGGTATTCCAGGTCGAATTCGATGCGCTTTTCCATTTTTTCGACGGTCTCGGTTTCGCCGCGATAGCCGTTGACCTGCGCCCAGCCGGTGATGCCGGGCTTGACCTTGTGGCGGACCATGTAGCCCTTGATCAGTTTTCGGTACAGCTCGTTGTGGGCGACGGCGTGCGGGCGCGGACCGACAATGCTCATCCTGCCCTGCAATACATTGACGAACTGCGGCAGTTCGTCAAGCGAGCTGCGACGCAGAAACGCGCCGAACCGCGTGATGCGCTGGTCGTCACGGCGGGCCTGGCGGATATCGCCGCCATCCTCCATGACTGTCATCGAACGGAATTTGTAGACGATGATTTCCTTGCCGTCCAGGCCGTAACGCCGCTGTTTGAAAATGATCGGCCCCGGCGAGCTCATCTTCACCCCGAGCGCGATCGCTGCTAGGAGCGGCGAGATCAGCGTCAGGATCAGTAAAGACAGCACAATGTCACTGCCGCGCTTGATCAGGCCGCTGGCCCCGACGAAGGGTGTTTCGCAGACCGCGACGACGGGGATGCCGCCGACCTCGTCCATGCGGCCCTGGATCAGATCGGTCAGAAAGATGTCCGGCACGAAGTAGGTCGATACCGTGGTGTCGCGCAGGTCATCGAGGATTTTCAATATCCGTGGCTGCGAGGCCATCGGCAGCGAAACGTAGATCAGATCGATGTGTTCGTGTTTGGCGATCTCGGCCAGTTCTTCAAGTCGTCCGATTAGGCGCTCCGTCGCGTGGCCGATGCGCGCGCGCGCGCGATCGTCGATAAAACCGACCAGCTGTACGCCCAAGTAGGGGTTGGCGCGCACGCGTTCGGCGAGCTGCAGCCCGATCTCGTTCATGCCGACGATGACGGCGCGCCGGCGAAGACCCTGCTGCACCAGCATGCGCGGAAGTCCCCAGCGAGCGCCCAGATGTGCGATGGGCAGCGCAAACGCGGTGACGACGAACCAGGTTTGCAGCACGCCTTCCGGAAATTCGCGCAGATAGCCACTGGCCCAGCCGAACAGCAGCAGAATGGCGCTCAGGATCAGCCAGTGCAGCACCGTTTCGCGCACGACGGTGCGCGCGCGCGGAGCATTGAAGTGCGGTGTCCCGGGAAATGACAATGAAAACACGATCAGGCCGAGGATTACATAAGGCGGGTCGAACTGGTCATCCAGCCACCAGACGCTCACCAGCAGACCGGCCACGATCACCAGGGGGTCCAGCAGTATCCCGACCAGGGAGTTCAGGGACAGACTGGATTTGAGTAGTTGATTGGGAGGGCTCAAGGCTTCCATCATGATGACAAGATAATTCAGGGCGACAGACTACATTATAAAAACGAACTGTGACGATTTGCCCCGACAAACGCCACGATCGGCAGGATGATCGGCTGTCACACTGTCACCGCGTTCTTTCTGCTAGCATTGGCGGGCCATGCCTACTGGGAAAGCGATTTCGCTGCCTGCAGGAACGTACCATCCGGTTTAGCTCGGACTCCTGCCATCCTCAGTCAATCACTCATCGTTTCAGTTTCATTGCCCCATTGCCCTTATGGCCGTGACTAGCCCGAAGCACCGGTTCGCCGCCGGCCTGATCGCATGCCTCGGGCTGATATGTCGGATGAGTGATGCCGTCGCCGACGAGGGTGATGTGTTCAATTTTCTTGCGGCGCAAAACCTCACGCACGACAGCAATGTGTTCCGGCTGGCGCCCACGGTTGACCCCAATGCGGTCATCGGCCGCAGCGACAAGGACGACTTCAGCACCGTGACCACGGTCGGTATTCTGGTCGACAAGCGTATCGGTCGGCAGCGCTTGTTTGGTGACGCGACGCGTACGCTGGTCCGCTACCGGCGATTCGATTTTCTCAACTACGACGTCAATGCCTACCGTTTGAACTGGGATGGCGAGATCGGCAATGACTGGCAGATCAAGGGACGTTGGTCGCGAGACAAGGCGCTCACATCATTCGGCGATTTTCGTTCGCCGACGCGCAATCTGGAGACGCGGCGGCCGCGCTCGCTGTTCGTGAACTATCGGGTCGATTCTCGATGGTGGCTGCTTGCCGGTGTCTCGGCGTCCGAGACGAGCAACTCAACCGCCGCACGCCGCTCCTTGGATGCCAAGTCGGTCACGCATGAGGGCGGGATCCAATACCGGGCACCCTGGGGTGGCGTCCTGGGCCTGACGCTGCGTAACCGTGACGGCAGTTACCCGAACCGGGCGATCGGTCCGTTTGCAACCGCCGATACACGCTTCGAACAGGAAGAAACCGAGCTCACGTTCACGCATCCCTATGACGGCTTGAGCCGTGTCGAGGCGCGGCTCGCACATGTCCGGCGCTCGTACCCCAACCTGTCGGCCCGCGATTTCAGCGGGCCGAGCGCGCGACTGGCGTGGACCTGGGTGCTACGAGGTGGCTGGAGCGTGACCACCACGGCGCGGCGGGAGCTCGTCGCCGATGAGCAATTGTTCAGCAGCTACGATGTCACCAAGGCGCTGAGTGTCGCGCCGCGATGGGTGATCAGCGGCAAGACCCAGATCGAGGCGAGCTTTGAGCGTCGGTTACGCTATTTTCTCGGCGACCCGGGTTTTTTCGCGCTGCCCTTGGCCATACCGGTGCGGCGCGATGCGACCAATCTGTATTCCGCCAGTATTGTGTACGCACCGCTGCGTTCGACCACGCTGCGTTTGTCGCTGTCCCAGGACGAGAGGGTTTCGAGCGCTGACGGGCTTGCTTATCAGGCCACGACGCTGTTCGGCAGCGCCCAGGTCGTGTTTTAGGCGGTTGTTTTGGGTGATCGGAACGCAGACCGATCAATGTTCCGACAAGGCCGCCGTAATACAACATGCCTATAATCCGCGAGGTTTTTCGTCACCCGCCTTCGCAGCCGCAACTTGATCGAGTTGATCATCACTTTGAAATAGATATCCATGACAAAGCACGTTTATCCTGATCGCATAGTCCGAGCCGCGCTGTTGGCAGTTGCCCCCTTGTTTCTGATCGCTTGCGGAAAAGGGGACGGCGACAAGAAGCCGGCCACCCAGGTCGCGGCGAAAGTCGGCAAGGAGGAGATTTCGGTTCATCAGATCAACAATGTGCTGGAGCGTACGCGCCAGCCCTTGACTCCGGAGCAGAGCAAGGCGGCGAGCCGGCAGATCTTGGAGGGTCTGATCGATCAGGAACTGCTGGTGCAGCAGGCAGCCGAGAAAAAGCTCGACCGTGACCCAAAGGTCATGCAGTCGATCGAGGCGGCAAAGCGCGAGCTCCTGGCGCGTGCCTATCTGGATCAGGTGTTGAGTGCAGCTCCTCCGCCGACGGCTGACGAGGCCAAGGAGTTTTACGCCAAGCATCCCGAGCTGTTTTCAGAACGGCGGATTTACAACATCAATGAGCTGATATTGCAGCCGACGCAGGATCAGGCCCGGAAGTTGAGCGAGGTGATCGGCAAGGCGAAGTCCATCTCGGAGGTCGTGGACTGGCTCAAGGCCGAAAACATTCGCTACAACGCAAACACCGTGACGAGGCCTGCCGAATCGATCCCGCTCGAGGTGTTGCCGCAATTCCACAAGATGAAGGATGGGCAAATCGCCGTCATCCGCAGTCAGAACACCGTTTCCATCGTGCAGCTTGCGGCATCGCGCAGCCAGCCATTGGACGAGCAGGCCGCCAAGCCGCTCATCGATCAGTACCTGCTCAATCAGAAGCGGGCGAAACTGCGTACCGATGAACTGAAACGTTTGCGCGAGGCCACCAAGGTCGAGTACATGGGCGAATTCACCGCGCCTGCTGCATCGCCCGCGCAGGCCTCGCCGGCGCAATCGGGGGGCGTATCGACCCCGCCAGCCGGCGATGGATCCAAGCTCGATTCGAGCATCGAAAAGGGACTGTCGGGGATCAAGTGATCCACTCGACATCGTTGGCGCGACCGCATCGAGATCGCGTCGCCGGATAGGAAAGGGATAGGCATGAAGAAACCTCACGCGGCGCAATGGCTGGTCTGGCTGCTCTGCATGATGCTGGGATTGGGTGTGGGAGTGGCTTCTGCACAGCAGCAGTCGGGGACGGATTACCTGCTGGGCCCCGGTGATGTCGTGCGTGTCAGCGTATTCCAGATTCCCGATCTGACCACCGAAGTACGCGTGTCCGAGTCGGGCAGCATCACGTTTCCGCTGATCGGCAACGTCGCCGTCGGCGGACTGTCGATGGCGGCTGCGGAAAAGCTGATTGCCGAGAAACTGAAGGCCGGCGGCTTCGTTGCTCAGCCTCAGGTCACGATGCTGCTGGTGCGTGCCGCCGGTTCGCAGGTGTCGGTATTGGGTCAGGTGAACCGGCCGGGACGTTTTCCGATCGAGATCGCGAATTACCGGCTGACCGACGCGCTGGCGATCGCCGGGGGCATCACCGCTTCCGGCGCGGATCAGGTGACGCTGATCGGCATGCGCGACGGCAAGCAGACTCGGATCGAGGTCGATCTGCCCGCGATGATCCAGCAGGGCAAGCTCGAGCAGAATGTCGCTGTTCTCGGCGGTGATCTGATCTATGTGCATCGCGCGCCGCTGTTCTATATCCATGGTGAGGCGCAGCGTCCGGGCGCCTATCGGCTCGAGCGCGACATGACAGTCCGACATGCCCTGGCGCAGGGTGGTGGCGTGACGCTGCGCGGCACCGAGCGGGGTCTGCGCATCTATCGCAAGGGGAGCGACGGCAAGGTGCAGATGCTGGAGCCCTCCTTGGACGAGCCGATCCAGGCCGACGACGTGGTCTATGTGCGCGAGAGCCTGTTTTGAGGGCGCTTCGCTGAAGCCTTTGCGCTGACGCGGGCACATCGCGACCTGGGAGGCACGGACCGTGCAGCGCGTATTGGTTACTGGCGGTGCCGGTTACATCGGCTCGCATGCCTGCGTCGAGTTCATCGCTGGCGGCCATGATGTCGTCGTCGTCGACAATCTGTCGAACAGCCACCGCGAAGCCATCGTGCGTGTCGGTCGTCTGGTCGGACGGGACGTCCCGTTCGTCCAGCTGGACCTGCGGGATCGGGCCGGGCTCGAGGCTGTATTTGCCCGATACCGCCCGACCGGTGTCGTGCATTTTGCCGGACTCAAGGCGGTCGGCGAATCCGTTGCTCAGCCGCTGCGCTACTACGACAACAACTTGCAGTCGACCCTGGTGTTGTTGGAAACGATGCGCGCGCATGGCGTGCAGACGCTGGTGTTTTCGTCGTCTGCGACCGTTTATGGCGATCCGGCGACGGTGCCGATCACCGAGGCATTCCCGTTGACGGCGACCAATCCCTATGGTCGGACCAAGTTGATGATCGAGGAGATGTTGCGTGATCTGGCTGCGGCCGAGCCCTCATGGCGCATCGCACTGTTGCGTTACTTCAACCCGGTCGGTGCGCATCCCAGTGGATCGATCGGTGAAGACCCCAACGGCATTCCGAACAACCTGATGCCGTTCATATCCCAGGTCGCCGTCGGCCGCAGGCCGACCTTGTCGGTGTTCGGTGGCGATTACCCGACACCCGATGGCACCGGTGTGCGCGACTACATCCACGTACTGGATCTGGTGGCCGGGCACGCGCGCGCGCTGGAATATCTGGGGGCTCATGTCGGCCTGCACGTATGGAATCTGGGTACGGGCCGCGGCTACAGCGTGCTCGAGGTGGTCGAGGCCTTTGCGCGCGTGACGGGTCGGCCAGTGCCCTACCGGATCATCGAGCGCCGTCCGGGGGATGTCGCGGCCTGTTATGCCGATGCGACCAAGGCCGCACGCGAGCTCGGCTGGTGCGCCGAGCGTGATTTGACGGCGATGTGCCGCGACGCCTGGCGCTGGCAGCAGGCCAACCCCAACGGCTATTCGGAGCAGGCAGTTGGCTAATCCATGCCCTGTGCGGGTGCTATAGCAGGCCGGTGTCGAGTTCGGCGTCGCTGAGCCGTCGCCAACTGCCCGCCATGCGGGCTTCCAGCGGCCGGAAGCGCGACTTGTAGGCCATCTTGCGGCTTTCGGGTATCCAGTATCCGAGATACAGGTAGGGCAATCCCAGTCGGTGGCATAGCCGCGCATGCCAGACGATGGCGAAGGTCCCCAGACTCGTCGCCGACAGCGATGGCTCGTAGAAGGTGTAGACGCAGGACAGCCCATCATCGAGCTGATCGACGATGGACACCATGCATAGCGTGCCGTCCTCGCGGAATTCGAACAGTCTCGTCGTGACCTGACTTTTCAGCAGGAACAGGCCATATTGTTCACGGCTGTCCTGATCCATGCCGCCACCGGCATGCCGTGCGAGCTGATAGCGCAGATACAGCGCGTAGTGTTCTTCGCGAAACTTCAACGGCGCTTCGCGGACCTCGACCCGGGCGTGCCGGCGTTCGGCGCGCCTCTGGCTGCGATTCGGTGTGAATGCGGCGACCGGAATACGCACCGGGATACATGCCTGGCATGCATCGCAATACGGTCGATAGGTAAACGCACCGCTGCGTCGAAAGCCGGCGCGGACCAGTTCGCCGTACACCTCGGTGTTGATCAGGTGCGTCGGCGTGGCGACCTGTGAGCGCGCGCTATGGCCCGGGAGATAGGAGCAGGCATAGGGCGCCGTGGTGTAGAACTGCAGGATACGGAAATGGGGGTCACCGAGCTGTGTCATGAAGGTCTCCGTACGGAGTCTGCAAGGTTTCCATGGACGTGGTGTCCGTCAGGCTCGGCACCGCAGGTTCAGCCACCCAATGTCGCCAGGATGTGGTCCGCTCGGCGGGTCGGCTATCGTCGACATGTTGCCGCAGCAAGGCCGCGAAGGCCGATCGCGGCAGTTCGCGCGCTCCCAGACTGGCCAGGTGAGCACTCGGGACCTGGCAATCGATGAGCACGAACCCTTTGTGGTGCAAGGTCGCCGCGAGATGTGCCAACGCGATTTTCGAAGCAGTCGGGATGTGGCTGAACATCGATTCTCCGAAGAATACCCGACCCAGCGCGACACCGTACAGCCCTCCGACCAGGGTAGCGGCGACGTACATTTCGATGCAGTGCGCGTGGCCGAGCCGATGCAGGCGGCCATAGGCCGCACGCATCGCCGGCGTGATCCAGGTCCCCCGGGCGCCTCGCCGCGGGCCGGCGCAGGCACGCACGACCGCGTCGAAATCGCGATCGAACGCGATCGTGTAATCGGCCCGGCGCAGCCGGCGCTTCAAGGAACGCGCGATCCTGATCTCCTCCGGAAATAGCACCATCCTTGGATCCGGGCTCCACCAAAGTATCGGCTCGCCCGGGTTGAACCATGGAAAGATGCCACGTCGGTACGCATCGAGCAGGCGTGCGGGCGACAGCTCGCCACCCGCCGCCAGCAAGCCGTTGGGTGTTGCCAGTGCCCGGTCAATGTCCGGAAACGGCTGACCGGGCGCTAGCCACGGGATCATGCGTGGACCTCAGCAGTTCAGCAACGCCGCCAGTTCCCGCCGGTAGCGACGCACCAGGTCGTGATACAGCTCGTTCGAGCCGAGCAGATCGAACAGCTCGATCATGCCCTTGCGACCGGCATCGTCGCCGAAATGGCGGTCGCGGCGCACGATTTCCAGATATTCGGCGAAGGCACGTGCGTAATCCTGGCTGGCCGCGAGGGCCTGTGCCCATCGCTGTCGAGCATCCAGATTGTCGGGGTCGGCGCGAACCGCGGCATCGAGGGCCGACAGTTCGCCGAGCGAGCCGACCCGTTCCGCCATCGCAAGGCGCGCCCGCAATGCGTCGATGCGCGCCGTATCCTGGCCATCGGTGAGCTGGTCGAGGCGCTGGCGGGCGTCGGCGAGCGCGCCAGAATCGAGCATCAGTTCGGTCAGGTCGAGTGCGATCGCTTCGTTGCCGGGTTCCAGCGCCTGCGCTTGTTGCAGCAGCGCCAAGGCTTCGTCGCGTGCACCGCGGGCGCTCGCTGCGCGTGCCTCGGCACGCAAGGGCTCGGCCGAGGAAGGCAACCAGGGTTCGATGAACGCGCGGATCTGTGATTCCGGCAGTGCACCGGTGAACTCGTCGACCAGCTCGCCGTTCACGATCAGCTTCACGCTGGGGATGCTGCGCACGCCGAAATGCCCGGCAAGCTCCTGATTCGCGTCCGTGTCGACCTTGGCGACGATGAATTTTCCGTCATATTCATCGGCAAGCTTGTCGAGGATGGGGCCGAGCGTGCGGCAGGGGCCGCACCACGACGCCCAGAAGTCCACCAGCACAGGAACACGGACCGAAGCATCAAGTACCTTGGCCTGAAAATCCTGTAGCGAGACGTCGAGCACGTAGGGGTTCATGAATGCACTCTTGTGGAAGGTTTGGAAGTTGGATCCATGCAGAAAGGCTGAACGACGCGTAGCATTTTGGCACGAACCGGCACGAAGCTTCTGTCGGCCACCGACACCCGAGTTTTCGGCTCCACCCGGGTGCCGTCAGCGCGCGAGCTGCGTGTCGAGCCAGGTGCGCAGCGACGTGGCGGACATCGCGCCGGCAATGCGAGCGTGTTCCCGACCGTGCGCGAACAATACCAGCGTCGGGATGCTGCGAATTCCATAGTGACCGGCGAGCTCGGTTTCCGCATCGGTATCGACCTTGGCGAAACGAACACGCCCGATGTAAGGCCTGGCCAGCTCCGCGAACACGGGCGCCATGGCCCGGCAGGGGCCGCACCAGGCCGCCCAGAAGTCCACCAGCATCGGCAGCTGATCCTTGCGCAGCAGCGACTCGAACCTGGGCCGATCGAGTTCGAGCGGTGCGTCCGGCCAAAGCTCGCCATGACATCGACCGCAGGACGGGCGCTCGGTGATGCGCGGCTCGGGTACACGGTTGCGGGTGCCGCAATGGGGGCAGGCGAGTTCCATCGAGTTCTCCGGAAGATCTGTCCCGATGCAGATGGCGCCGTGCGGCACCAATTCAAGTTCCGCGTGGCAGTGCCCGGGCCCTGGGCCTGGTGCCTCGAAGATCCGCCTCAAAGGTCCGCAAGCGCGCGAATGTGGGCCTCGACACTGCGGGCCAGGGCCGGCAGTGCGTAGCCGCCTTCGAGCATCGACACGATCCGCCCGCCTGCGTGGGCCTGTGCGACGCGTTTGAGCTCACTCGTCACCCAGACGTAATCGGCCTCCCGCAGCCGCAAGGAGGCCATGTCGTCCTCGATGTGCGCGTCGAATCCTGCGGAAATCAGGATCATTTCGGGACGGTGGCGTGCGAGGGCCGGCAGCCAGACATCCTGGACCGCGCCGCGGAAATCGTCGCCGTTCGCGCCCGCCGCGAGCGGCACGTTGACCATGTTCGGCGTCGGCGCGTCGGTGCCCGAGTAGGGGTAGAAGGGGTGTTGAAAGGTGCTTACCATCAGTACGCGCGGGTCGCTGGAAAAAATGTCTTCGGTGCCGTTACCGTGGTGCACATCGAAATCGACGATCGCCACCCGTCGCAGCCCGTGCATCGTCAGCGCGTGCAGCGCGGCGACGGCGATGTTGTTGAAGAAACAGAATCCCATGGCCTGACTGCGTTCCGCATGATGGCCAGGCGGACGCACGAGACAGAATGCGTTTTCGGCACGGCCGCCCATGAGCAGATCGACTGCCAGTATGCCGGCGCCGGCTGCACGCAGCGCCGCCATAACCGTGTACGGACATAACGCCGTATCGGGGTCGAGATGGACGATGCCCTGCTCGGGGCTCGCGTCCATGATGCGGCGGATGTAGGCAGGATCGTGCGCGCGTGCCAGCTGCACCTCGGTTGCCAACGGGGCCTCGTACGTGGCAAGGTACATGTCGAGGCCGGAGGCGATCAGGCGGTCATGGATGGCATGCAGGCGCTCCGGTGATTCCGGGTGATAGTCGCCCATGTTGTGCCGGGCGCAGTCGGGGTGCGAGATCAGGGCGGTGTTCAAGGCACGAAGACAGGATGAGTTGGAATGTTGGCAATGGGAAGTAGCGGGATGGAACCGGGCAGGACAGGGTGGGACCGTGAATGACGCGATTGTAATCAGTCCCGCCGCCGAGCCGACGGGTGCGGTGCTCGATGTGCTGGCGCGTGCCGGCGAGATCATCGTTGGCAAGGAGCAGGCGATCAAGCTGGCGATGACTTGCCTGATCGCGGGCGGACATCTGCTGATCGAGGATCTTCCCGGCGTCGGCAAGACCACGCTGGCCCATACGCTCGCGCAGCTCCTGGGCCTGCGCTTTCAGCGCATCCAGTTCACCAGCGACATGCTGCCGGCGGACATCATCGGCGTGTCCGTATATGACCGGCGCGAGAGCCGGTTCAGATTCCATCCGGGACCGGTGTTCACGCAGGTCTTGCTGGCCGATGAAATCAACCGCGCGACCCCCAAGACCCAGGGTGCGCTGCTCGAGGCCATGGAGGAGCACCAGGTCACGGCGGAGGGCGAGACCCGGCGCTTGCCGGAACCTTTCTTCGTGATCGCGACGCAGAACCCGAGCAGTCAATTGGGCACCTTTGCCCTGCCCGAATCGCAGCTCGATCGCTTCCTGATGCGCATCGAACTGGGCTACCCGGATGCGCGCGCGGAACGCGCGCTGCTCGCGGGACGCAGCCGGCGAGAATTGCTGTCCGGACTGCAGGCGGTGATGAATACCGAGAGCCTGCTGCGACTACAGCTCGATGCGCGTGCGATCCGGGCGTCCGACGCACTGATCGATTATGTGCAGGCACTGGTGGCTCACACCCGCACCGTGAAGGATTGCCTGCACGGCCTGTCGCCACGCGCGGCACTGGGCCTCGTGGCTGCGGCCCGCGCCTGGGCCTTGCTTGCGGGACGCGGCTTCGTCGTGCCGGAGGATGTGCAGGCGGTCTTCCCGTCGGTCGCGGCGCATCGCCTGCAAGCGTCGGCCGAACTGGCCGGCCTGACCCACGCCGAACGGGCGAAGCGGCTGCTGCAAGCGGTGCCTATCCCCTGAGCGTCGCACGGCGCATGCTCATGGCCGATGGCTTTCTGGCGCGCTGGTTGTTCCGCCTGTCCGGCTACGAGACGGAGCCGGTGCAGTTGCGGCAGCGGCGGATATTCGTGCTGCCCACGCGCGTCGGCCTTGCTTACGCGGTCACGGTGCTGCTGGCCCTGGTTGGGGCGATGAACTACGCGCTCAGCCTGGCTTATCTGCTCACCTTCCTGCTCGCCGGCCTGGGCATGGTCGCCATGCTGCACTGCTTCCGCAATCTGTTCGGCCTGTCGCTGCGCAGCGGGCACGAAGACGCGGTGTTTCTGGGGGAGCCCGCGCGCCTGCGCGTGGTCGTGCGCAACCCGGCCAACCGCGTGCGGCCGGCCGTTACGCTGCATTTCGCCGATGAACCGGGTCAGACGCTCGATCTGGCAGCCGAGTCGGAATACGAGCTGGTGCTGCAATGCACGACGCGACGCCGTGGCTGGTGTCAGGCCGGACGCATCACGATTGAAACGCGCTACCCGCTCGGCCTGGTGCGCGCCTGGGGCTATGCCATGTTGCCGGCGCGCTGCCTCGTCTACCCGCGGCCCGAACAATCGGCACCGCCGCTGCCATGGCGCACGACATCTGTGGGCACTGCGCCCGCACGCGTCGAAGGTGACGAGGACTTTGCCGGCTTGCGACGCTTTCAAGCGGCCGACTCGCCGCGCCGGGTTGCGTGGAAGCAGGTCGCACGTGGCAGCCCGCTGCTGACCAAGAGCTTCGACGCAGCAGCCGGGCTGGACTGCGTGCTCGACTACGCGGACCTGCCTGCTCAGATGGATGCCGAGCAGCGCCTGTCGCGCCTCGCTCGCTGGGTGCTGGATGCCGAGGCGATGGGTGCCGAGTACGCATTGTCCCTGCCGGGTGATTCGATATCCCGCGGGCGTGGGCGCCTGCAGCTCGAACGCTGTTTGCGCGCGCTCGCACTGTTCGGCGAAGCGGTCACGTGATGAGTCCCCGGCGATGAGTTGGCTGCGAGCGAAGCGTCGGCCACAGGGGGAGGGGGATCAAACGTCGCTACCCTCCATCACGCCCGCGCCGACACGCAAGCAGCAAGCCTGGCTGGCCGTCGCGGCCTTGTCGGCCATGCTCTTGCACGCGGTCTATGTGCCGCCGGATATTGCATTGCTTGCACTGGCGCTGCTCGCTTGGCGGTTCCTGATCGGCTGGCAGCGAATCCCGCCGGCAGGGCGCTTGGTGCGCGTCGCACTCGCGCTTGTCGGCCTCGCTCTGGTGGTGGCGCATTTTCGCAACCCGTTCGGCCGCGCGCCGGGCATCGCCTTGTTGCTGCTCTTCCTGCCACTGAAGCTGCACGAATTGCAGCGGCCACGCGATGCGTATGCGGCGATACTGCTGAGCTACTTTCTGCTGTTCGCCGCCTGTCTGCATTCGCAATCGATGCTCGCCGGTGCCGGGCTAGTCGCCGGCTTCGTGCTGGTCACCGGTGCATTGATCGTGCTGCATCACCCGGCCGCCGAATGGCGTGCAACGCTGCGCCTGGGTGCCGCGATGTCGGCCCAGGCCATACCATTCATGCTGTTGTTTTTTGTGCTGTTCCCACGCTTGCCCGGGCCGCTCTGGGGCATTCCGACCGAAGCCCAAATGGCCCGCAGCGGTCTGAGCGAGACGATGGAACCGGGTTCGATCAGCGAGCTGGTGCTGTCCGAATCGGTCGCCTTTCGCGTGCGCTTCGAGGATCGTGTTCCGCTCGGACGCGAGCTCTATTGGCGGGGGCCGGTGCTGTCCCGATTCGATGGCCGGGTCTGGCGTGCGGGCGAATCGCGCCGCGTGCTGGCCGACAGCCCGTATGCACCGCTCGGACCGCCGATACGTTATGAGATGACAATGGAGGCGCACAACAAGCACGGACTGTTCGCGCTCGAGCAGCCCGTCGCAGCGATCGCCGGCAGCGTATTGACCGCGGATTTCCAGTTGCTCTCGCGCCTGCCCGTCACGCAGCGTCAGCGTTACCGGCTCGAATCGCACGTGCGCGTGTCGTGGTCATCCGAAGACCGGCGCCTCATTGCCGAGGCCCTGGCGCTGCCGGCCGGACGCAATCCGCGCACGCTGTCCCTGGGGCGCGAGTTGGCGGCCGAAGCGCGCACGCCGGCCGCGATCGTGCTCGCCATCCTGACGCGGTTTCGACGCGAGGCCTATACCTATACGCTGTCGCCGCCGCTGCTCGGCGACCAAGCCGTGGATGAGTTTCTGTTCGAGACCCGGCGCGGATTTTGCGAGCATTTCGCGGCCGCGTTCGTGACGCTCGCGCGTGCGGCCGGGCTGCCGGCGCGGGTCGTGACCGGCTACCAGGGGGGGGAGCTGAATGCGCTCGACGGCTATGTGACCGTGCGCCAGTCCGATGCCCATGCCTGGGCGGAGGTATGGATCGACGGTCAGGGGTGGCAGCGCGTCGATCCGACAGCGGCGATCGAGCCTTCGCGCATCGAGTCCGGACTGTCGGCGGCACTGCCCGCCGGCGAGCCGATGCCGATCCTGTGGCGCCCCGACATGGCCTGGCTGCGCGCGCTGCGTCAAGTGCGCGAGGCGGCCAGCAACGGCTGGAACCAGTGGGTACTGGGCTATAACCTGCAACGTCAGCGCGAGCTGCTGCAGCGGGTCGGCCTCGATGCCAATGACTGGCGGCAGGTGGCCGTCGTGCTCGGTACGGCCGCCGGATTGCTGATGCTGGCCTACGTGCTGTGGGCGACACGCAGTGCGTGGCGCACCGTCGATCCGCTCGAACGCGAGTGGGCGCGCGTGGGGCGGAAGCTGGCTGAGCATGGGCTGGCTCGTGCGGCCTGGGAAGGCCCCTTCGCTTGGTCGGAGCGAGCCGGCCGGCATTGGCCCGAAGCCCACGCGGCGCTGCGCGAGGTCGCCAAGCATTATGCCGCCGCACGCTACGCCGGCGCCGACGCCCGCTCGGCCACGCGCGCGATTCGGGATCTGCGGCGGGCGTTGCCGCCAAACATGCGAAGATCGAACGATGTTTCCGACAAGTCCTGATGCGGGTCCGCTCGCGCCTTCACGTCGACGCTTGTTGGCCGGAGCCGTCGCCGGCCTGGTGACGATGCCCACCCTGTTGCCGCAGACCGCCTTGGCAGCGCGGCACCGGCTACGTTCATCACCGCCGCTCGCCGCGGCGAGCGAAGGCAACCCTGACGTGGAAGACTTCATCGCCGCGCTCCAGGCCGAGCACGGTTTTCCGGAAGCGCAGCTTCGGCGCGAATTGCGCGCGGCCGAGTATCTGCCTGACGTGATCCGGGCGATCCAGCCGCCGACGCGTCCGGGCGTGCGCTCCTGGGCACGCTATCGCGCGCGCTTCCTGGACGAGGGCCGCGTTCGTGCCGGCCTCGAGTTTGCCAAGGATTACGCGTCGACCCTTGCCGAAGTCAGCGCAGCGTATGGTGTCCCGGCCGAGATCCTGGTCGCGATACTCGGCGTCGAGACCTATTACGGGCGTCTGACCGGACGTTACGCGGCGCTGTCGGCGCTGGCCACACTGGGCTTCCACTATCCGCCGCGTGCTCAGTTGTTTCGGCGCGAACTGGCCGAGCTGTTTCTGCTCGCACGCGAACAGGGTCGTGTCGCGCGTGACTACATCGGCTCCTACGCCGGTGCGTTGGGCTGGCCGCAGTTCCTGCCGAGCAGCTGGCGGCGCTATGCCGTGGACTTCGATCAGGATGGTTTGCGAGACCTGTATCACAGCGTGCCCGATACGCTCGCGAGCATCGGCCATTATCTTGCGGCCCACGGCTGGCAGCGAGGTGGCCCCATCGCCGCAGCGGTCGATGTCGCCGATCAGGCCGCCGTGGCAGGGTTGCTCGCGGCCGGCATCGAGCCGCGCCACACCGCTGCCGAACTGGTGGCTGCCGGGGTGCGCACCGCGGAGCGCAACGAGCCGAGCTTGCCCGCCGCGCTGATCGATCTGGAAACGCCCGGGGAGGAAACGGAGTTCTGGCTCGGCTACCGCAATTTCTACGCGATCACACGCTACAACCGCAGCAGTTTCTATGCGATGGCGGTGCATCAGCTCGCACGGGCGCTGGGCATGCTCTGATCGGGCCTTCCAGCGGATGAGAGAACCCGTGAAAAAGAAAACGCCGCCCGCTGGCGGCGTTATCAGGAACAGGCACCCGGGGCGGGGCTGCCTGGATGAGACGCGTCCGAAATTGAGCTCAGGGGCTGAACTCAGAACCGGGCCGACGCCGAGGCCGTGCCCCCTTTCGGTCGGCGTACGACCCAAGCCAACCCGCCGAGTCCGGCGAGGACCAGTGCCATACTCCCCGGTTCCGGCGTGCCGTTCGGTGGCGGACCGCCGCTGCCGTTGACGAAGCCGGCGCTCTGGCCCGCGATCGCCTGCACATGCAGTGCGACGCGCAGGTCGCTGGCCGTGGCCGAATTCATCGAGGCCACGACGTCGGCCAGGGTCTTGCCCGCGCTCAAGGTGGCGAGAAAGGTCAGTGACTCCGTACTGCTGTCGATGCCGCTCGCGATCGGTGGTGGGGCACTGTCCGCCGATTGGTCCGCGGTAAAGCTGATGTTCGTCGCGCCCGGGACATTGGATGGGTCCGCTCCCATCGCAAAGCTGACCCCACTCGACTGGCTCAGGATGTTGATCGACGCAAGCAATGCGGTGGTACCTGTATCCCAATAGATGTCGGTGATGGACGATGCGACACCAACATTGTTTCTGAAGGTGAAGGTCACGTCGTTGGTCGCACCGGTCACCGTGTAATCGGCCACCTCCATCGACATCTGGGCGCCGAGCAGGGCCGGCGCACCGGCGGCCAGGTTGGCGCAGTTCTCGAAACAGGCGAAGTTGTAGATCGTGCTGGCGCCGGCCGGCAGCGCGAACCACAGCAGCGCCGACGAGACCAGCATGGCGGCAGTTTTCGAGCAGTTGGCAGGATTCATGTACAAGTCCAGAATGGGGAGATAAATTTAATCAAGCAATAATCAGGCCATAAATACAACATATTGAAATATATGGTTTTGATTACCGATGGGAAAAGAGGCTGAAACAATTATGTAAAAGTTCCCGACACCTTGTTCAGTCAAGATCCGCGGATCGGGGTCCATCACGCGCGAGCTTGCGATGCCCGCAGCGCGACCCCGACCAGCGCCAGTCCGGCCAGTGTCAGCATGGCTTTCGAGGGTTCAGGCACCACGGTCACGTGGAAATTGTCGAAAGTCTGTCCGCGCGGGCTGCTTTGTTTGCTCACCGGCGAAAAGTCATAGAGGCCCACGCTGCCGGACGCGAATAGAGAACTGCTCAAGGTCGAACAGTCACTGCCGACGCAGGCCGTGTACTGGTTGCCCGATACGCTGATCGTAAGATGCCGGTTGCCGCCCTGGATGCCGGCTATGCTCAGGTGGCCAGAGGGCGCGGCGTAGGCATCGTTCGATACCGTGTGCCAATACAGGCCGTTGTAGCTGCCGCCGCTTCCTCCGGTCACGAGCAGCACGCCGCTGGCCAGCCCACCAGAAAATGAACTTCGCAGCCAGACACCGCCATCGTTCCAGTTGTTGACGTCGACCTCGACGGTGAAGTCGGTCAATGCGGTCAGCGTCGTGACGCTGCTGTAGGTGGTGGGCGAGTTGGAGGGCAGGCTGGCGTCGTAGCTGCCATCGGCAGCGCGCCACTGGCCACGCTCGTTGCCCCAGGCGGCGGATGCGCCCGTGTCGAAAGTGTCGGCGAACAGCGTGACGTTGGCCAAGGCGGGCAGCGCCGAGGCAGCGAGTGAAAGGGCAAGCAGGATTCGAGGCAATGTCATGTGCGTATCCTTTGGGCAGGCTGATAGAGGCTAAACTGCCGACCCGAACCGCCGTCTTGCCGCCACGCCCAGCGCACCCAGGCCGGCGATCAGCAACAGTGCGGCAGCGGGTTCCGGTACCGGCGTGACGGTCACCTGAATATTGTCGATCCCCCACCATTCGTCAGTCTGTGTCGTCGGGCCTCCAAACGTGATGCTGAAGGCGCTGTCGGTGTGGGCCGCGGTCCACGAAGCGCCATCACCCAGCGGTCCAAGGCCGCGGTAGACATAGGTCGCGCCCATATTGCCCAGCCCGCCGTAATTTTCCGTTGGTACCGCTTGCGGATAGCTCTGGCCCTCTGGCTGGTGATTGGTGAAGGTCCAACTGCCACCGATGGCTGGCGCGCTGCTCGAAATGCTGAAGGAGTCCAGCCCATAAACCGCATTGTTGCCGTCCCAGGTGCTGAACAAATAGAGGTCGAAGGACAGAGTGATCTGCGTATGCGACGGCAGTCCGCCAAGCGTCAGCGTCGTCGCACCATCGAGCGAGAAATTGCCGAGGTATTCGCCCAGGCTCGCATCTGAAATCACGCTGCCCGCGCTCCATTGCGAATCGATCCCGCTCGAAAAGTCGGTCTGATAGACGGCGAGCCCGGTTGCCTGTGCAGCGCTTACGGCGCCGAGTGCCAGCGATAGTGTCGACGCCGACAGCGCGCATGCGCGCTTGCGATCGGCTGGTAACCAGCGGAAGTGCATGGTTCGTCCCTGCGAATATGGGTGGCTTCGTTCAAGCAAAACCCATACCCAACAAAACTAGGCATTGACAATCAATGGAATATCTGTCGGTTGCGACGGCGACAAGGCCGGGAGTGTAAGGTTTTCCGACACCTGATCGGATGGGCGTGCCGGGAACGTCACGACAGGTCGAGGCTGAAACGGCTATCGCCGATGGCGGTGCCATCCGGGGCGAACCGGCGTTCGTGGAACAGCACCAGCTGGTCGGCGCCACGGCACAGCACGGTCGAGCAGCGCGTGCCGTAGCCAGGCGAGCGGATGAACGCCGCCGACAGCAGCCGGTCCCATTCAGGCGACAGACCCGAACGCGGAATGTCCTGCTCGGTGGCGGGGCGGTCGTCTCCGAGCAGGTCGAACAGGGGCGCCGTGTCGGACAGCGCGTCGAGCGCGCCGGCGAGCCGCGTCTTGCCGCGCACCACTTTTGGCCAGGGGGAATCGAGCAGGTGGTTCGACAGGCCGTAGACGCCGGGTGGCAGCGCATGCGGCGCCACCGAGCGGTTCGAGCAGTAGTACAGCGCGTCGCGATCCGCGCACAGCAGGTTGAAGCCGTTGTATTTTGCGGCGATGGCGTCGAGCGCATGACAGTAATCCGCCGGCGATGCGTCTCCGGTCAGAAAATCGGCGACCAATTGGCCGCGCGAGGGCGGATTCGGCAGCCGGTTGTCCGGGTCACGGAAGTTCGTCAGCGCGGCGAACCGGCCCGAGCGCGTGATGCCCAGCCAGGTTCCGCCGGCATCCAGGTCGCGACCGGCGAGGACGTCGCCATGATCGGGCCAGAACCCGGCGGGAGCGGCGCCGCGCTCATGGTATTCATCGCGATTCGCGGCGACGACGAGCGGGTAGCGGGCGTGGACCCGCCAGGCGAGCAGGATCAGGCACATGGTGTCGATTCGTCGGGCAGGGCGCGGAAGCGCTCCATGTGTCGGATCGCATCGCCCTCGATGAAGCGCGTCAAGCCATGATGCTCCACCAGCAGGCCGAGTTCGATTTCGAACTGCCGGCGATCGCGCACACCCTCGTAGACCTCCATCCAGGTGAGCGGATCGTCCAGCCGCCTGCGAAAGCGTCCCTGGATGCCGGTGCGTGCATGCATGGCCGCCTGCATCGCGCTCAGCGCATCGACGAAGGCTTCATGCTGATCCGGCTTCAGGCGATAGTAGATGTAGTAATCGATGCGCATGCTCAGGGAAGCGTATAGGGTGGCGGCTCGACCTGGATCGGCGGGCCGTCCGCACTACCGAGATGCAGGGTGCCGGCGAGCCCCGATTCCTGGATGACGACGAGCAGATCGGCCTCACCGGTCGCGCGCGGCGCGCTGGCGACGACGCCGCCACAGACCTGGCCCGACAGCGCGCTGGCGACGATCGGGTCGCCGATGCGTGCCGCCGTGCCGGCCGCTGTGCCCAGTTGTGCGCGCCACATGCGTCGCTTCACCTTGCCCAGGTAATGCGTGCGTGCGACCACTTCCTGCCCCGGATAACAGCCCTTGTTGAAGCTGATGCCGCCCGTGGCATCGAGGTTGAGCATCTGCGGCACGTATTCGTCCTGGGTCGCGAGCACGATATCGGCGATACCGGCACGCACGTCGAATCCATGCCAGGCCGGCGTACCTACGGGGCGCGCGACGGCGCTCAGCCGATCCCAGGTAGCCTCGAGACCGGCGACCGGCACCGACAGCAGCGCACGTGCGTTTTCAAGACGGATCAGCGTCACGTCGTCGTTCGTAGATATCGCCAGATCGGCCTCGGGCCAGCACAGCCCCAAGGTATCGAGCAGGGTCGCAGCATCCACCCCGGCCAGACCGATGAGTGCGCGGTCTTCGCGACCGTCGCTCAGCTTCACGGCGCTGCGCAGCACGTACATCGACAGTTTCGCCCGGATCGGGCTCAGCAATTCGGCGGGCAATTCGAGCCGGTAGGCCGGCGGGGCGGCGTTTTCGCGCCACACCAGGAAACTGGCGAGCAGACGACCCTTGGCCGTGCAGAATCCGGCACGGCGCGCCGAGGTCGTGGTCAGCGTCTCGATGTCCTGCGTCAGCAGGCGATGCAGGAAGGAGGTGGCGTCCTCACCACTCACCCGGATCGAGGCGCGATCGACCAGCGGCGCGATGACGGGCTGCGCCGATTCGGCCGCACGCAGCTCGGCGGTCGGGTCGCCGAAATCGCACACGACTTCGGCTTCGATGCGGGCGTTGCGAGTATTCAGGAAATGCCAGGCGGTATGCATGATCGGATGTCCTTTCTGCCCGGGGCGATACGTGCACTCCCTCGGTATGCCATCTCGGCCCGTCCTCCCTGCAGGGAAGCGGTCCAAGCGTGGCGTCCGATTCGGCTCCGCACCGGCTTGGGAAGCTATCATAGCGTGCCGCGTACCCGGCCATGCCGGCAAGGGTCGGCCGCTGTTTGGCGCCAGTCGATGGGGAGTGTCGTTGCGTCTTTTTCGTAGCCGTGCCTATCCGAGTCACACCCGGCCGCATGCCGCGGCGGGCTCTGTTCGGGCTAGGGTCCGGTCCGGTCCAGTTGGGGCCAGGCGGTCGCGAGCGCGTTGTCTGGGGTATGCGCTGTCGCTGGCGTTCGGCATGGCACTGCTTGCCGCCGGCTGGCTGGCCTGGTTCGCCTGGCGGTCGCTGTCGCCGGCGACCAGCCCGCTCGAGGTGAGCGTGCGTCCGGGCATGACTTTCAAGGAGGTCGCGCGCGAATTGTCGCGTGCGGGCGCCGGCTTCGACGCCTGGATCTTCGAACTGTTGGGTCGGATCGCCGGGGCCGAGCGCAGGGTGCAGGCGGGCAGCTATGTCTTCCCTCCCGGCGTATCGGCCTGGGATGTGCTCGATATGTTGATGCGCGGCGATGTGCTGTTCGCCGAACTGCGTCTGATCGAAGGCTGGCCGTTTCGTCAGGTTCGGGCGGAGCTGGACCGTCATCCGGAACTCGTCCATGCCAGCGCCGGGCTGACCGATGACGAAATATTGCGGCGCATCGGCGCGTCCGAGCCACATCCTGAAGGATTGTTTTTCCCTGATACCTATCGCGTTGCGCGCGGGACCTCGGATCTGGAGCTGCTCGCGCGCGCGTACCGGGCCATGCAGCGCCATCTGGATCGCGAGTGGGCAGCGCGCGATCCGGGGCTGCCGCTGCGCGACGCCTATCAGGCGCTGATCCTGGCCTCGATCGTCGAGAAGGAGTCGGGTCACGACGATGACCGTGCCCGCATCGCGGCGGTGTTTCTCAATCGGCTTGCGCTGGGCATGCCGCTGCAGACGGACCCGAGCGTGATCTATGGCCTGGGTGCCGGCTTCGACGGCAATCTGAGACGGCGCGATCTGGGGCAGGATGGCGCTTACAACACGTACACACGTGTCGGCCTGCCGCCGACGCCGATCAGCGCACCCGGTCTGGCTGCCTTGCGCGCGGTCCTGCATCCGCCTCGCAGCGACGAGCTCTACTTTGTAGCGCGTGGCGATGGCCGCAGCGAGTTTTCGCGCACATTGTCCGAACACAACCGCGCGGTAGCACGTTACCAGTTGCGCGCCGATCGCAGCGGCGGCGGGCGCTGATCGGGGTCTGCGCCCGGTCAGCGGCTGCGCAAGGCGCCGACCGTGGCGATGCCGACGAGGGTGGCGACGAGCGAGCCGCCGACATGCAAGGCGATCGCCGCCACCGCCGTCAGTTGCCGGCCGGCCTGAAGCAGATGCACGACCTCGGCCGAGAATGACGAGAAGGTCGTCAATCCGCCACAGAAGCCGGTGATCACGAACAGGCGCCAGCCATCCGACAGCTCGGGCCTGGCCGCGAAACCGGCAAGCGCGAGTCCGACCACATAGCCGCCGATCAGATTGGCGGCAAGCGTGCCCATGGGCAGGGCCGGGACGAGCGGGTTGAGCCGGCCGCCCAGCCACCAGCGCAGCAGGGCACCCAGCGCGGCGCCGACGGCGACTCCGGATACGGATTGCCACATTGCGAATGAAAAGGAAGGGGCGAGGTATCGACGATGCCGATGGTGCCACAACGGCCGCGGCCCGCAGCCACCCGCCCCCAGGGTGTGCTCAGTGTTTGACTTTGCGCATGCGTTCGGAGGGTGTGACGATGTCCGTCAGACGGATACCGAACTTGTCGTTGACCACCACGACCTCACCCTGCGCGATCAGCGTGCCGTTGATGAGCACATCCATCGGCTCGCCGGCCAGGGTCTCGAGTTCGACCACCGAGCCGTGTGCCAGCTTGAGCAGATCGCGGATCGCGATCCGGGCGCGCCCGAGTTGCACGGTCAGCTGCACCGGGATGTCCAGGATCATGTCGAAGTCGTGCATGTCGCTGGTGCGGTTGGCCGCATCGCCGAAATCCTGGAAGTTCGGCTGGGCCGGTGTGGTCTCGGTCTCGTGCTGTTCCGCCATGGCTGCGGCCCAGTCATCGTCCGTGGTGGCTTCCTGTTGTTCAGCGACTTCCGCCATCTTGTGCTCCTGGCAACTTGGTTCAGGTCAATGTCCGCTCGTGCCGCAGCCGAGATCTCAGTCGGAAGCCGGCAAGGCATGCAACATCATGGCGCCCGGGTCGGCGCCCAGAATTTCGTCCACCTGCAGGGCCATATGGCCATTGCGGACGCCGAAGCGGCACGAAAGCACCGGGACGCCGCCGACACCGGCCTCGACGAGGTCCGGAACCTCGATCGGAACGATGTCACCGATCTTGAGCGCAGCGATGTCGCGCAGCGACGTGCGTCTCTGGCCGAATTGGGCGACCAGCTCGACCTCGGCTTCCTGCAGTTGTCGGGTCAGCGTATGGGTCCAGCGCTGATCCGAGGTGATGTGATCGCTCTGCAACGAGCTGTACAACAGTTCGCGGATAGGCTCGACCATCGAGTAGGGGATGCAGGTATGCATTTCCGCGGTGATGCCGCCGATTTCCAGTTGGAAGGTCGTGGCCACGACGACTTCGCTGGGTGTCGCGATATTGGCGAATTGGGAATTCATTTCCGAACGCAGGTATTCGCACTGCAAGGCGTAGACCGGCGCCCAGGCCTTTTCGTACTCGGCGAACACCGTTTTCAGCAGGCGGTGGATGATGCGCTGCTCGGTGGCGGTGAAATCGCGGCCCTCGACGCGGGTGTGGAAGCGGCCGTCGCTGCCAAACAGGTTGTCGATGACCAGAAAGACCAGGTTGGGTTCGAACACCACCAGCGCCGTGCCGCGCAGCGGCTTCATATGGACCAGATTCAGATTGGTGGGAACGACCAGGTGACGGACGAACTCGCTGTATTTCTGCACACGGATCGGCCCGACCGAGACTTCTGCCGAGCGCTGGATCAGATTGAACAGGCCCAGGCGCAGATAGCGGGCGAATCGTTCATGGATCAGTTCCAGCGTGGGCATGCGCCCGCGAACGATGCGTTCCTGCGTCGCCAGATCATAGCTTCGGACACCGGCTTGCGGTTCGTCTGATTCCACCGCATCGTCGGCTTCGCCGGTGACGCCCTTCAGCAGTGCGTCGACCTCGTCCTGGGAGAGAAAGTCCTGAGACATCGCACCTATTGAATGATGAACGACGTGAACAGCACCGTCTGCACCACGTCCTCGGCCTTGCCCGCGTTCTTTCCCTTGCGCTGGGCCGGTGACAGGATGCCGTTGATTTCGCTGCGCAAGGCCTCTGATAGCTGCTCCCGACCTTGCGTGGTATTGATCTCTGCCGCCGATTTGCCGGAAAGCAGCAGGATGGCTCGATGGCGGATCTCGGGCATGAATTGCTTGATTCGCTCACCGGCTTCGGCGGCGTCGACGCGCAGCACACAGACCGCCTGCAGGTACTGATCGGGGCCATTCTCCGGGCGCAGGTTCACTGTGATCGGCTCCATGTTCACGAACACCGGAGCCTTGGCCACTTCGACGGCCTCTTCCTCGGCGGAGCCCTCCTCGTCGCCGCCATGGTCATTCTTGGCCAGCATGAAGTAGGCCCCCGCGCCCGCCAGCGCGAGCAGCAGCACGGCTGCACCCACGATCAGCGGCAGCTTGCTCTTCTTCTTTTTTTCCTCGGGCGGGCTTGCGGTGGCGGCAGCAGTGCTTGACATCGGCTTCTCCTTGTTCGGTATTTTCGCCGGCGCACAGCGCCGGTATCACCGGAACAACGGCCGAATCGGGCGGTTTATTTAACCTATTGAGGCTTCCATAATTCATGACATTACCACAGCGTAGCTTGCATCCAGCAAGCGGCGATGATCGAGGGGCGCTTCTGGGCGCTTTTGAGTTTGTTGCGCGCTGTAATGTGCAACTCGGCAAGAT
>JAJVIJ010000014.1 GCA_022072095.1 Rhodocyclaceae bacterium | reverse complement strand
GTGGCGCACCATTTCGCTGGCCTGTGCGAGGCGCTTCTGCAAGCTGTCGATTTCTTCCTCGGCACGTGTGACCCGGGTCTGCATGGCATGCAACTCTTCACGCGAGTGCGCGACCTGCTGCTGCATGCTCTTGGTATCGCTGAGGATGTCAGTGATCAGCCCACCCAGTTCGTCGATACTTTTGGCGGATGCGATCCGTTGCGCTTTCTCGTCCAATCCGGACTGGTAGCTGCCGCTGGCATCGGCGAAAGCTTTCAGGTGGGTCACAAACCCGGCCAGCATCGATTTCAGCGCATCGGTGGCATGGCTCATGGTCTGCTTCAGCCCGGCCTGCTTGTCGATCACCTCGCGCAACCGACATTCCGCTTCCTGAAGTTGTCGGGCCGTCAGTGGCGGAGCGAGCGCGCGACGCACGACTTCGACCTGGCCGTGCAGCCAGCTGTCATCGGCGATCAGCGCCTCGACATTCGTGAGCAGCATCTGGAGCAGGCTGTTCAGGCTGTCCCGAATCTCGGTGTTTTCGTCGGACAAGCCATGCAGCTGACCTTTCAGTCGTGTCAATCGTTGCGCCAGCGCAGCCGTGTCACCGTTGGCTGCGTCGGCAACGGACCATCCGCGCAGGCGTTTGCCGACGAACCGGGCTTCGGCAAGCACATCGGGGTGGTCTGCCATCGGTATGGTGAAGGCATCGTCGAACCAGTCGGCGATCAGGCTGCAGAGCAAGCATTCAGCGCCCTGCTCGCGCGCGCGGGTCGGGCCAGGGCTCGTGTCGATGCCGGAAGGGGTTTCGTCGTTCGCACCCGCCCGCCCGATTCGGCTAGCCACCAGGTGCAATCGGTAGTGGAGTTGGTCGACGTCGTCACGGGTGTCGTCAACCGTCGATGTGATGGCGGACTCGAGGGCTTGGCGACGTTGCAGCGCAGGCTCCTGCGATAGGGCCTGAGCGAAAGCACGAAACAGATGTCCCCATTGGTGAGACGGCTGTCGGCTTTGTGCGAGATGGACGATCGCAGCGGCAAACCGAGACCAACTCCGGTGTGTGACGCTGTCGTCCAAGCGACGAACGAATTCGACTTGGGCCGGCGTGGCCTTGGGCAGGCCGGCGACGATCGCCTTGACTGTTCGTTCTGCAAAAGGTTCGTTCGCGGGTGAACCAGCGATCTGATGATAGATCTCGCGATAGTTCTCGGGCGTCGGCAGCAGGCGCTGAGTGGCCAGGCGGCGCAGGGTTTCGCGGGCAACCTCCGAAGGTTGCGGAGACGATTCAGCCATGTGCGTGCGATGCGAGGTTATCGAATACGATGTTTTGGCATGGAGACGGCGCGTGGCTGCATTACGTCCGGCCGGCTCGGGAACTTTAGATTTGCATAATTGGCTGCGGCGACGGGCTTCATAACAGTGGCAAGTTGGCCATTTGTCGGCGATATATCCGCGGTCACCGAACACGGTTAAAATCGCCGCCCACTCAGAACCCTGACCTCGGCCCATACCATGCTTTATCCGGAACTGTTCAAATCGCTGGAGGCGCAACGCTGGAGCCTGGCCGACGATGTGCCCTGGGATCGGTTCGATCCAGCGCGTCTCACCGATGAACAGGCGGTGACCATCAAGATGAATGCGATCACCGAATGGGCGGCGCTGCCGGCGACGGAAATGTTCCTGCGCGACAACCGCCATGACACCGACTTCAGCGCATTCATGTCGATCTGGTTTTTCGAGGAACAGAAGCACGCGCTGGTGCTGATGGAGTACCTGTCACGCTTCCGCCCGGACTTGATGCCTTCCGAATCCGAGCTGGCGGAGGTGCGCTTCGAGTTCGATCCGGCGCCCGAATTGGAGACCTTGATGCTCCATTTTTGCGGTGAGGTCAGACTGACGCAATGGTACCGGCGGGCCGCGCAATGGCACACCGAGCCCGTGATCCGCCATATCTACGACTTGCTGTCGCGGGATGAGGCGCGACATGGCGGCGCCTACCTCAAGTTCATGAAGCGGGCGATCGAACGCACCGGGGACATCGCGCGTCTGGCGTTTGCCAAGATCGGCGTGCTGATGGCGTCCAGCGCGCGCAGTGGCAAACCGCTGCACCCGACCAATCTGCATGTCAGCCAGGCTCACTTTCCGCGTGATACGGTGCAGTCGCGCCTGCCCGATCCGGAATGGCTGGAGCGCTGGCTGTCCGAGCAGATTCGCTTCGATGCCGATTGCGAGGCCCGGGTCATAGGCGGCATCTTGCGCAACCTGTCCAGCCTGCTCGGTCACCCGTTCCAGACCGTGTCCGACCTGAACCGCTATCGCAAGTCGCTCGTGGCGGCGTGATCGGCGCCGGCACTCTGACGAAGACGCCCGTGGCCACAGCCTCCCCGGATTTCGAAGCGAAAATCTGCCCTCCGGAACAGTTGACCGAGCGCGCGGCGCGTCTGCCCAGGCCGCTGGTGTTCACAAACGGATGCTTCGACATTCTGCATCGGGGCCACGTCACCTATCTGGCCGAGGCGCGGGCACTGGGCGCGAGTCTGGTGGTTGCTCTCAATACCGACGCGTCCGTACGCCGCCTCGGCAAGGGCGCTGAGCGCCCGATCAATCCCTTGGCAGACCGTGTCGCGCTGATCGCGGCGCTGGCCAGTGTCGACCTGGTCACCTGGTTCGCTGACGATACCCCGCTCGCCGCGATCCTGGCCGCGACCCCGGACGTGCTGGCCAAGGGGGGCGACTGGCCGGTCGAGCGCATCGTCGGTGCCGAGCAGGTGATGGCCTGGGGGGGGCGCGTCGAATCGATCCCGTTCCGCCACGAGCGCTCGACTTCCGCACTGATCGATCGCGTCCGCTCGATCGGCGATAGCTGAGACTGCGACAAGACCCCTACTTACAGGCCGGCGACGCACGGATGCCTCTGGGCTTTTATCTGATCATGGCGGCGCAGTTCTTCAGCGCGCTCGCCGACAACGCCTTGCTGGTGGTTGCGATTCATGCCTTGAACGGACTGAATGCACCGCTTTGGCAGATTCCACTGCTGAAATTCTTCTTCACCGTCTCCTATGTGCTGCTGGCGCCCTTCGTCGGCGCGTTTGCCGACTCGATGCCCAAGGGCAGGGTGATGTTCCTGTCCAACGGCATCAAGGTGATCGGGGCAGGCTTGATGTTGGTGCATCTGCATCCACTGCTCGCCTACGCCGTGGTCGGCTTGGGCGCTGCGGCCTATTCGCCGGCCAAGTACGGCATCCTGACCGAATACCTGCCCCACAACAGACTGGTCGTCGCGAACGGCTGGATCGAGGGTCTGACGGTCGGCGCGATCATTCTCGGCGTGTTGCTGGGTGGCTTTCTTGTGGATGCGCGTGTGCTGGATCCGATCCTGCGGCTGGCGATTCCGGGGCTGGACTCGGAGCTCACGGTCGCGTTGCTGGTCGTGGCGCTGCTCTATGTCGCCGCGGCGGTGTTCAACTGTTTCATTCCCGATACCGGTGTCGACCACAAGCCGCTGAAGGGCAACCCGATCTATCTGGTGCATGATTTTGCCCATTGTCTGAAGCTGCTGTGGCGTGACCGCCTGGGCCAGATTTCGCTGGGGCTGACGACGCTGTTCTGGGGCGCGGGCGCGACCTTGCAATTCGTCGTCATCGACTGGGCCGCGACCAACCTCGGGCTCAATCTGTCGCAGTCGTCGAAACTGCAAGGGGTCGTCGCCATCGGTATCGCGATCGGCGCGGTCGCGGCGGCCCGGCTGGTGTCGCTCAAGGGCGCCGTGCGCGTGATCCCCTTGGGAATCGTCATGGGCCTGCTGGTGCCGCTGCTGGTCGCGGTGAGGGACGTCGGCCTGGCGCTCCCGCTGCTGGTGATGGTGGGAGCCTGCGCCGGCTTCTTCGTCGTGCCGATGAACGCGCTGCTGCAGCATCGCGGACATATCCTGATGGGCGCCGGCCACTCGATCGCGATCCAGAATTTCAACGAAAATCTCGCGATTCTGATCATGACCGGCCTTTATGCGGCGCTGCTGGGCTTCGGGCTGTCCGTGTCGCTGGTGATCGTGCTGTTCGGCCTGTTCGTGGCGCTGTCGACCTATCTGATCGGCCGCAAGCATGTCTCCAACCAGAAGAAATGCGACGTCCTGGCGCTGCTCGACCACGTTTCCTGAGTACCCGCATTAGCCGCTCGGGCGATGGCTACGTCTGAGCGCCCTGTGGTGGTGAGACTGCTGAGCGTGGCCAGCAACAGGGGCTATCCGACTGGCCACGCCGACCGCGGCAGCGAGGTCTTGCGGCCGCTGGTCGCTGCCTGGCTGCACCAGTGCGGGGTCGTGGTCGACGGTGATCTGCCCGTTCCCGTGGAGGCAGACGAGGGCATGGCGGCGATGTTGTCGAGCTTGTCGGCGACGGTCGCCGAAGCGATCACGCGCGGGCGTCAGGCCTGGGTAGTCGGAGGCGATCATGTCATCGCGGCCGGCACCTGGCGTGGCGTATCGCGAGCGCTGGCTACGCGTGTCGGCCTGCTCTGGATCGACGCCCACCTGGATGCGCACACACCGTGGACCTCACCGTCGGGCAACGCGCATGGGATGCCACTGGCGGCGCTGCTGGGTCGCGGTGATCCGGCCTGGTCCGGCCCATGTCTGGACCCCACACGCGTCGTCGTTTTCGGTGCGCGCAGCCATGAGCCCGCCGAGCAGGCACTGCTGCGGGATCAGGGCGTACGCGTCATCGAGATGTCCGAAATTCGTCGTCGCGGACTGTCGACCTGCTGGCGCGAGGCGGTGGCGATCGTTGCTGACGATAGCCTGGCTTTCGGCCTGACGATCGATCTCGATGCATTCGATCCCGATGAAATCCCCGGCGTCGCGACGCCGGTGCCGGGCGGATTGGCGGTCGGTGAACTGGCACCCTTGTTGTTCGATCTCGTCCGCAGCAGCCACTGCGTTGCCGTCGAGATCACCGAATTCGATCCCGAACTGGACGCCTCCGGCCGCTCGATCGATGCCGTGAGACGCCTGGTGCTGGCCATGGCCTCGCCCACGCCGCACTCGATCAGATCCGATATCTGATATCGCTATGAAAGCAATACCTTGTACAGCATGCGGCTGGCCAGAACCGCGAGCAGCACGCCGAACGCACGTTTCAGCGGCTTGACCGGCAGTTTGTGCGCCAGGCGCGCGCCCATCGGCGCCGTGAGCATGCTCATCGACACCACCCCGACCAGGGCCGGCAGATAGACGTAGCCGACGCTCATTCCGGGGATGCCGGGCACGCCCTGACCGGCCACCATGTAGCCGATGGCGCCGGCCGCCGCGATCGGCAGCCCGAGTGCGGCAGAGGTGCCGACGGCCTGATGGATGGCAACGTTGCAGGCCACCATGAAGGGCACGGACAGGAACCCGCCGCCGGCCGCCACCAGGCTCGAAGCCGCGCCGATCAGCGCACCGACCGCGAGCAGACCCGGCCGGCCGGGCAGCGCGCGCCCCGGCCTGGGCTTGAGATCGAGCAACATCTGCACCGACGCGAAGTACACGAAACACGAGAAGGTCAGCGCCAGCGGCCGGGCCGGCACCGAGGCCGCGAACAGCGAACCACCGAATGTACCGGCGAGCAGTCCGGGCGCCATGTTGCGGAACACGTCCCAACGTACCGCCCCATGCCGGTGATGGGCACGCAGGCTGGCGACCGAACTGAACACGATCGCCGCCATCGCGGTGCCCAGTGCCACGTGCAGCACCTGCTCGGCGGCGACGCCCTCGAACACGAGCAGGACGTGCAGCAGCGGCACCAGGAACAGGCCGCCGCCGACACCGAACAGGCCGGCGACGAACCCGGCCGCCATGCCCAAGCCAAGATAGCCCAGCCAGAACGCACTCATGATCCGGCACCGTCGGCCGCGGGTGGCAATGGGTCTCCGCGATTCATGAGGGCAGGCCGAGCAGTCGTGCGCAGATGAATTGCCAATGCTCCGGCGCGACCGGTGTGATCGACAGGCGGTTGCCGCGCGCAAGCACGCGCATCGTCGACAGTTCGGCGTGGGCGCGCAGTTCATCCAGCGTGATCAGGCGGGTCTTGCATTTCACACGCACGTCCACCAGCAGCCAGCGCGGTGCTTCGCGGCTCGATTTCGGGTCGTAATACTTGCCTGTCGGCTCGAACTGGGTCTCGTCGGGGTAGGCTCTGCTCGCCACCTCGGCGAGCCCGACGATGCCGGGTTCGGGACAACTGGAGTGATAGAAGAAGACCGGGTCGCCGGGCCGCATCAGATCGCGCATGAAATTGCGTGCCTGGTAATTGCGCACCCCCCACCAGGCCACCGACTGCTTCGGCATGGCCAGTACATCGTCGATGCTGCATTCCGAAGGCTCGGATTTCATCAGCCAGTAGCGCATGGGCTCTCCATAAACTCGGTTTCTTGAATCCCGGTCAATCCCGGCAATGTCCAGAAAGGTCCACCCACTTGGGGCCGACACCGTGTTTCCCGATATCACTCGCGGTGTCCTGATGCGCGGAGCAGCTTGCGCCTGTCTGCGTCACAGAAATACCTCGGCGGGTCAGCCGGAGCGGGCACGGCCAGTCAGAAAGCTGTTTCCACTGGAAGTCCGATGCGTTCCAGAATCGCAGTCGCGAGCGCCCGAAAATCGTTCCCGGCGTCGCGGACGGCTTGCGAATGGCTGCCGATTGCGCCATCCGCCGAGGTGAGATGGAACACGGGCTTGCGCGTCTCCTGGGCCATGGGGATCAGGCTGCGGTAGTGCTTGAGTCGAGCCAGGCAATTGCCGTCGTCAGTGCGGACGGGTGCCTGGGGTTGCACGCCGGTGACGGTTTCCAGGTAAGTGTCTGGAATCCGGTCGGCCCAATTTTTGTACGCTTTGACCGGGCGCGACAGGCGCTCCATGTGCTGCATCAGGATGTAACCCAGTGGCGCCATGCGGCCAGCCGGCAGCAAAAACTCCGGCTCCGGCCAGTTGTTCAGCCGCTTTTGCCAGTCGGCCCGCCAAGCGGTCAATGTGGGGCCGAGGTTGCGCAGGCCCTGCAGCGAGAACAGATCGGCCGCGAGCGGAATGACCACATGATCGCTGCCGATCAGCGCCGAACGGTTGATGGCGCCCAGGTTCGGTCCGACGTCGGCCAGGATCAGATCGGCTTCGTGTTCGGCAGCGGCCATTTGCGCCACCTGCCAAAAGGCGGTGAGCAAGCGGAACGGCCGATAGAGGTTGTTCGAACCCATGGCCTCAAGCCACGCCTTGGACAGCTCGTCCTCGAACCCGGCCAAGGCCAGATCGCCGGGCACCAGCACCAGCCCGGGATGGATGGACTGCACCACCGGCGGACGGATGTCGCCGACCTTGGTGAGCGGCTGCACGCAGCGGAAGATCGTCGTGCCGGACTCGACTGGAGCCGGTGGGTCCCACAGGGTTTCCAGCGTCTCTTCTGCGAGAAAGGCCGATGTCAGATTGGCCTGGGGGTCGAGATCGATGGCGACCACGCGCTTGCCCAGTTCGCAGAGCATCCAGGCAACGTGGAAAACCAGCGAGGTCTTGCCGACGCCGCCCTTGTTGTTGAAAAAGGTGAGAACCGGGGTGCTCATGGCGCCCTGCGGAGGGTTGCCAGAACCATGGTCGGTTCCACGCGGAACTCGGGTGGTGGATTGCCGTTGGCTGCGAGCGCGCGGCGTGCCTGGGCGATACCGAAGCCGAAACGCTGTACGAAGCCAAGTACCTTGAGGACGCCAGCCAAAATCTGGTTGCGGTAATCGCAGGCGCCCGGTTGGCCGAAATTCGCCGCGTTGACGACACCATACGGCCCGCCCGGGCTGTGAATCTCGATGCGGTCGTCGAACCAGTACAGGCGCACCGGGGCGTTGGTGCCTTCGTAGGTGCGGTGCATCACGGCGTTGCGCAGCAGCTGCTGCAGGGCGCTCATCGGGTAAGGCGTGCGCCGCTCCTCGATCGTGGCGGAGGTGAAATCGACTTCAGTGGTCAGAAAGGCCGCGAGCTTCTCGTCCGCCCTGCGCAGCATCTGCTGCAGGGTCCCATCCAATTCTGCGGCGTCGGCAATCGGGTCGGCCAGTTCTGTGCCGCGTATGCGCAGGAACTGGATGTACGCGCACGGCACCCAGGTGCGCGGCGATTTCCCCAGTGTGAGAATGCCGGCGACCGTGGGCGTCGGGTCGGCCGCCGACGCGATCATGCCCAGAGATGCCAGACGATCTTCGTAACTGCGGTCGTTGGCGGCAAGCACGTCAGGGGCTATCGCCTGCGGCAGGAACTCACGTTCAAACGTCAGTCGATCCAGCTCATCGAGCGGGCAGCCGTACACAGGCGTGGCGTCGAATGCCCGGTCCAGATGGCGGCGCCTCTCATTCAGGATCCGCTCGTCCTGCGCGGAGGCCAAGCCGCGCCTTGGGCCAGTTCGGATCCAGATGCGGCCATCCAGCCGGACCGGTGGCGCATCCGCCGGCCACACTGTGACCACGGCCACGTCGTGGCCTTTGAGAAACCGCCTGGTGACCGTCAGCGTGGGTGGCGGCGTGATTTTTCCGTCGGTCTTGATGTCCGCCAGGGTTTGCAGAAGCGCGTCGGTGACCACGACCTCCGAGCCAGCCGGCGTGCCGTCGTCGGCGATACCGACCAGCAGGACACCGGGTTTGCGGTGATTGGGCAAGTCGTTGGCGAAAGCGCAGACCGCCTGGCGCCCTTTTTCCGGTGCATCGCCCTTCCAGGCACGCTTGCGCTCGACCCGATCGCTTTCGAGGTCGTCGGCCAACGCGGCCAGCTCGATGTCGGTCAGCGGAGTCATAGGGGATGCATCCGATGTTGCAGCAAACTGCGCGCCAATTCAGCTTGGCAGCCGGATGCGCTTGATAACCGGCGCGCCGCCGAGATTTTCAAGCACATTCGTAGCCCATCGAAGACGCGGTCGGCCGGGGCGGCCCGCAACCTTGCGGTGCAGCAAGGCTTTGGCACATTCGAACGTGATCTTCATGGCGGGCTTTCCACAAAGCGGGATTGCGCGCATTCTACGTGACGGCCGGACGCCGCAAGGCGCTGCGCTCGGCGTGGTCATGTCGCGGGGTTGGATGAGATGGATGACGTCAGGATAGGGGTGATGGCCAGCCTGGTCACCCTGACACGGGCTGGGTTCGGCCTGTCACGTCTGTGCCGGTACGCGACGACGCGAGCGCGGGGTCGGATATCCACCGGCCGCGCCACGGCGCCTGAAGCAATACCACCATCGGTCCTCCGGACGGCTTCCGCGTGGCCAGGGCCCTCGGGGACCGTAATTCCGGATCGGCGCTTGCCGACCCGGATGACGCGCCTCGGTTTACGCCCCGGTCCGCGTACGCCGACGCGATAGGAAGCCGATCAGACCGAGTCCGACGAGCATCGTCGCAAGGGTGCTCGGTTCCGGCACCGCGGCCAGCATGGCCTGCGCATTCTGTGCGCCGAGAAAGGCGCCGATTTCGCTGGGATCGGCATGCGAATCGCCGAGCAGGGGCTGCGCCTCATGGTCGGATTGCTTGTAGACGCCGAGGTATTCGTAGAACTCATACCGGCGCACCACCGCCTCGGCGTTCGGATTCAGCACGTCACCGCCGAGTTCGAGCATGCCGGCCGCAGGGTTACCCGGGTCCCTCTGCAGCAGCTGCCATTCGATTTCGGTGCCGTCGGCACGTCTCTCGAGCGCGAGTCCCTGGTTGAGCAGATTGCCGCGCATCAGGCCTTCGAGACCCTCCGGCTGCTCCAGTTCGGTGGTGAAGACCTTGACCCAGATGGCCGTGCCGAACTGCGGTTCGCCATTGACGGGATCGGGCAGTTCGGGCGCCTCGATGACGGCCTTGACCACGGGTGGGGGCGGCGGAGGGGGAGGGGGCTCGTTCGGGGCCGGTGGCGGGGGCGGCGGCTGAAAGACCACCGACCACGACGGTGCCGGTAGCGTGGCGACGGTCTTGGACAGCACCCCCGGCGCAGCGGGATCTTCGGTCAGCCAGCTGTAGGTGGTTTTCGTCGGGTTGCGAGTCGTGCCGACACCGAAGTGGTCGCAGGGCGTGCCGGCGCCGTAGCCGATGCCACCGCCGCTCCAGCAGTTGTCACCCGGGGTCTGGAACGTGGTCGCCGATGGCGTGCCGATGCTGATGGCGAGATTTTCGAAGGTCCCCCCCGGCGCCAGCCAGCGGCCGGTGTTGGCGTCGTAGGTGGCCTGATAGGTGACGCGAACGCCGCTGATCGCGCCATTGACATAGGGAAGGACGCTGGGTGCGCCGTAGCGCTCGACGGTGGTCGGAAAACCCCTGTTCAGGCCTCCGAAGGTGTCGGTGATGTCCGACACGTCCAATCCTTCGAGCTCGATTTCGAAACCATGCGCGACATGGCCTGTGGTGTTGACGGCGTCGAAGTTGCCCAGAAACTGGGCGGACGCCGTGCCTGCGTGAAGTGCGGCGAGAGTGCTTGCAAGCACCAAGCCGGTCAGTGAGCGTGACATGCCGAATCGACCTCCCGGAAAGTGTCGCCCATGGACGGTCTTGGGCCGTCGGTGATTGGGCTGGCGATGGCTGCCCAGCAGGGCCAGCGACGTGGTGGAGTGGCCCTTATAACATGGATGGTGATAGGGTCTTTGGCCTGGATCATGGCCTCGCATCCGACCAGTGCCTCCTGTCGAGTCAGTCCAGCGCGAGCTTCAGCGACAGCCAGGCGCTGCGACCCGGTTCCGGAACACGCAGCTGGCTGACGAAGCCGGGCGGGGCGAAGGTGCCGGTGCGGGACAGGTGTTCGCTGTAGGCGCGGTCGAACAGATTGTCGATTCCGAGCGCGACGCGCAGACGCGCCTCCGGCATCCACCAGACGGACACATCGAGCGTGCCGAAACCGGGTGTGGGGCCGAGGTCCAGGCCGGTGGTATTGCCGTGATTCGCATGGATGCGGTCCTGCCGCTTCACGAAGCGCAACGCAGCCCATCCCCCCCAACTCGTTCGCTCGTAGTTCACCGTGAGGCGCAGTTCGGGCGGTGGGGTCTGCGCGAGCGCCTGCCGTTCGCTGAGATTGTCGGCGTGCACCCAGGCGAGCTGGCTGCTCAGTTGCAGCTGCGGTGTCGCCTGCCAGCCGAGCATGGCCTCGCCACCCTGCCGCCAGGCTCGTATGGGATAGGCACGCGTACCGCCTTCGGTCAGGATGAAGCCGTTGTGCCGGGCGGCGAAAACATTGAGCAGCGCACGCCACGTGTGCTGCTGCCAGCGGAGACCGGCATCCAGTTGCTGCGCGCGCTCGCGCGGCAGCAGAAAGCCCGAGAAGCTTGCACGCTCGATGAAATCGGCGGGACGCTCGCTGTGTGCGGCGGCAACGAAGCCGGTCAGGGTATCGTCGAGTTGTGCCTCGATGCGCGCGAAGCGGTTCTGCAGCGATTCGGTGATCGTCGAGTGGGCACCCGGCTGTGGCACGCTGCCGCTGGCGAAATCGAACAGCCCGCGCGCCTGATTCTCCTGGCGGTCACGGCGCAGGCCGACGATGAGGGCGGCGACGTCCGTGGCCTGCCAACGCAGTTCGGACCAGTAGCCGCGGCGCTGCCATTCCAGGTCGTAGAACGGATCGGCGCGCCGGTTGGCGGCACAGGTCTGGGTAAACGGGAATACCTTGAACGTCAGACAGGTTTCCGCCCGCCGCACGTTGTAGCCATCATTGAGGTCGTTGCGCTGATCGTAGCCCAGCGACAGTTCGACGCGTTCGGCCGGGAGCAGTGTCGCCGAGAGTCGGCTTCCACTCGAGCGCCAGCGCTGGATCATGTCCAGACGATCGGTCTGGCGGATCGTCAGAAAGGCGAAATCCGTGAGCGTGCTGTTCACGGGACGCAGGCTGTAGTCGTCCATGGCATGGTCGGTGGCTCGCTCATAAATGAGCAGCTCCATCGAGCGCAGCCAGCCTGTGTCCAGCGTATGGCTCAGGCGCATGCGCGACTCGCTCGCGGCAAGTGCGGTGGCGTCCATGTGGAAGGCCGGATAGGCGGCCTGGGCGTTGCTGCGCGTGCCGCCGATTTCCAGGCGCAGGCCATTGTCCAGCGCAAAGCCTGCACGCGCGCTGTGGCTGCGTCGCCAGTAGCGGGCAAACACGGCCCGGCCCTCGCCGTCGCGATAATCGTCCTGGCTGCTCGATTGCGCATCCACGGCCAGTCCGAAGCGGCCGTCGCCGACCGAGGCAGTCAGGCTGTCGTCATGACGGTCCCAGCTGCCACGCGTGAGTTGCGAACTCAGGCGCGCACCGGCCTGCTGCCAGGCGCTGTCGTCACGGGCGAACGACAGCACGCCGGCCACCGACGGGCCATAGCGCACGGTTTGCGGTCCGCGTACCAGTATCAGGCTGGTGAAGGCGTCGGGCGACAGGCCGGCGGTCGGTGCGTCCATGCGGTGGTTGCAGACCGCGTCCTGGGCGACGCCGTCCACCACCACCGGCAGGCGCGAGCCGGTGAGTCCGCGCAGGGCCGGCTCACCGCCCGCACCCCCCAGCCGGCCGCTGCTGAATCCGGTCAGTTCGCGCAGCAGCTCGGTGACATCGCGCGCCGGTCGCAGGCGATCGGCCGGGTTCATCGTTTCCTCGACCGGCGAGGAGATGCCTGCCGATTCGACCTGGATTGCCGGCAGCAGGGTGGGGAGGTCAGCTTGCTCGGCCAGCGCGGTGCTTGCGGTCAGCAGCGCAAGCACCGCGGTAGCGAGCGCCCTCACCCGCGGCGTCGGTTGCGTGCGACCGCGGCGGCGAGCCCGAGCCCGGCCAGCATCAACAGCCACTGCTCCGGCTCGGGTACCGGTTGCGCCATATGCTCGAAATGCGCGCCGAGTACGATGCGGTCGCGGTAGGGGTCGCCCATGCTCGGCATCGGATGATGGTGGTACATCGACTGGTACAGGTTGACGAAGACGTCGTTCGGCCCATTGGTGAATGCGTCGGCGGCCGCAAACCCCTCGATCAGGTTGCCCGGCGTGTTCGGAACGTAGGCGGTGTTGAGCACGTGGACCATCTGTATCGCCGGCAGCGCGTTGGCGGCATCGACGATACGAAAACCCTGCAGCGCCGGGAAGCCGAAGTTCATGAAATCGGTCGTGCCGGTGTAGCGCAGGCTGACCTTGTCGTCACCGAAGAAATCGATCTCCCAGGTGACGCCAGTTGCCAGCGCCAGTGCCGGAATCTCGATCGCGGCATTGGAGCCGGTCACGGTCTGGGATTGCAGCGCGGTCCAGCCTGAAGGCGTGCCGTCCAGGGACAGGCCGTATTCGACGGTGATGGCGTGGCCATCGAATGACTCGTGCGCGGCGGCAGGAGCGGTCCAAGCGAGGCTTGCGCCGGCCAGAAAAGCAAGGGGCAGACTGCGGTTCATGACGGGGATCTCCTATCGGTTTGCGGGTTGTTTGGGGCGGCGAAGCTGCCAGACTGTCAAACCGAGCCCGGCAAGGAACAGGGCCGGCAGCCCCGGCTCCGGTACCGGTGCGACTTGCAGACTGGCGCTGAAACCACGTGCATTGTCCAGGCCGTTGGCATCGGCGATCTGGCATTCGTAGCAGGCACCACCGACGACGACGGTATAGGTGCCGGCGGCAAGTCCGTGGAATTGCCGGCTCACCAGGCCATCGGCCATGCCGTCGCCGCCGAGCGCCGATGTGGAGCCATCGATTGCGTCGCCGAGGAAGGTCAGCGTGGTGGCCGCCCAGCCCGCAGCGCCCACCTCGGATGATTTGTTGCCCAGCGTGAAATCCCCAAGCCCATTCCATGCGCCCTCGAGCGGGCCGGCATGGGTGGTGGAGTAGTAGGTCGTACCGGGCAGGTAGCCCGCGTGGCTGGCGAGAAACAGCGGGTGATCCGAGCCCTCATAGGCCGCGACGGGAACGATGCCGGCGTACAGCGAGAAGGCAGGCGCGAGATCGTCGAGCGCGATACCGCTCGGATTGTTGGGGCCGACCGTGACTGCGACGCCGGCTTGCCGCTGGATCGTGATCGTGATGTCCGAGCTGCCCGTCAGCGTGAATTTCATGAAACGGCCGCGGTGGCTGTCGCCCCAGTCGCTGTCGGCGGCGTCCGCCCAGCCATAACGGCCGGTCACCGTCTGCGCCGAGAGTGTATGACTGGTGCCGTCGAACGTGCCGTTGGCGATCAGATCGCGCCCGGTGTAGCTGACGTGCGCGCTGGCGCCGCCTGCCAGCAGCATCAGCGCGCAGGATAGGGTTTGCTGTCGATACCTCATTTTCATATCCGGAACCTCATCCGTTGTTGCGGGAATCGACCCGGAGTCTAGGCAGCGCGGCGCCCCTTGCCTATGTGACACGATGTCGCATGCCTGCCGACTCGCGCCGAGTTACCATGCCGGCCAACTCGTCGAAAGCCGCCATGCCCGCAGTCGATCGCCACCCGCCGTCCCAGGATGCATCGGAAGCCACACACGGGCCGGGTCTCGCTTCCCCGGCGGTCGGGCCGGACGAGAACATGGCCTGGGACAACGCTCAGGTCACCTTGCAGGCCAGGCAGCTGCTCGCGTTGCGCTGGGTCACCGTGGTGGCGATGGCGGTCATGGCCTGGGCCGGCACGCGCCTGCTCGGCGTGGGGCTGCCCGAGCCTTCGCTCTACCTGACCGCCATCGTGTTGGCAGCCGGCAATGCGCTGTTGAGCTGGCGGCTGCGACGAGGCAAGCTGGTGTCGGGCCGGACGGAACTGGCTGCCCACTTCGCGCTCGATCTCGCTGCCTGGAGCGCCTATCTCTATTTTTCCGGCGGTGCGGCCAACCCGTTGATCTCGGTGCTGTTGATCTATGTCGGACTTGCCGCGGCATCGGTCGGCGCATTGCGCGCGACCCTGCTCGCCGGGGTGGCCGTGCTGGCGTATTCACTGCTTTGGCGACTGCATGCGGTCCTGCCGGTGGAGGATGCCGATGCCGCGATCGCCTGGCATCTGGCGGGCATGTGGGGGACCTTCGTCGTATCGGCCGCGGTAATGACCTGGTTCATCACCCGACTGACCGCCGAAATTGCGCGCCGTGACCGTGCGCTGGCGGCAGCGCGCGAAGCGGCGATGCGGGACGAGCGCCTGCTTGCACTGGGCACGCAGGCCGCGCATGTCGCCCATCGTCTGGGTACGCCCTTGTCGAGCATCTCGGTACTCGTGCGCGAACTGGATCTGACCAGGGCGCAGCCGGCGGGCGCATCGACGGATGCCGAGGTCGACGAGCTCGTCACCGAGCTTGCACAGCAAATCGAGCTCTGCAAGAGGGTGCTCTCCAGCCTGGTCGAAGATGCGCAGTGCCAGCGCGACGGCCGCGTGCGGGACTACGCCGTGGATGACTACCTGGATCAGCTCCTCGACCAGCTCGCGCTGCTGAGGCCGGACGCGCGCATACGCCGTGCGCCGGTCGAGGGGGTGGTGCCAACCATTACGGCCGAGCCGACGCTGGCGCACGCGCTGCTCAATCTGCTGGACAACGCCGTCGATGCCTCGCCGGAGGAGGTTGACATCGCCGTCTCATGGGATGCCGAGCAGGTACGCATCGATATCGGCGATCGCGGGCCCGGGATGGTGTCGGCGTCGCGCCTGGCCGTCGGCGAACCGACCACCAGCAGCAAGACGAACGGACTGGGGCTGGGCGTGTTCCTGTCGAACGCCACCGTCGAGCGCGCCGGCGGCAAGGTCGAGCTGTTCGATCGGCCGCGTGGTGGCCTGCAGGTGCGGGTCAGCCTGCCACGCGCGCGCACTTCGGCATGAGCATGCAGCACACGGCAGCGGACGAGGCGACGGCCGGGCTCGGCCTGTTGTTCGCCGACGACGACGAATCCTTTCGCCGCATCATGGGTCGGGCGCTGGCGCGGCGAGGCTACTGTGTGCAGCTCGCCGCGGATGTTACCTCCGCGCTCGAACTCGCCCGGCGGGCGTCTTTCGCACGGGCCGTGGTCGACCTGCGCATGCCGGGTGAGTCGGGTCTGACACTGGTACGCGAACTGCTTGCGATCTACCCGGACTGCCGCATCGTGGTCTTGTCCGGCTATGCGAGCATCGCCACGGCGGTGCAGGCGATCAAGCTCGGCGCACTCGACTATCTGGCGAAACCGGTCAATGCCGATGAGGTCCAGGCCGCGCTGGAAGCGGCGGCGTCAGGGGTCTCATCCCTTGACGAGGGGGATGCCGCATTGCCGGCCACGACCTTGTCCGTGAGTCGCCTGGAGTGGGAACACATTCAGCGCGTGCTGCATGCGCACGGCGGCAACATCTCGGCGACCGCGCGAGCACTCAACATGCACAGGCGCACCCTTCAGCGCAAGCTGGCCAAACACCCGGTTCGGCGTTGAGCCGGGCGCCCGGCTCCCGTCACTGTACCCGCTGTACCCGGCGCACGATCAACCCTTGCGTCCGATCGGTCGTTCGGCGACACGGCTGGGATTCGATGGCTGCTTCTTCGCGACTCGCTTGGCGTGTGGGCGCGCAGGTTTGGCCGCTACCGCCTTGGCCGATGCAGCTCGTGACGCGGCCGGGGCTATGGTGACGGACACGCGTCGCGTGCCGGGCCTGGCAGTCGTCGCCGGTTTCGACACGGTCGCCTTCGTCGCGACCGCTTCATCCGCCTCCCGGGATCCCCCCGCACTTGCCGCCACAGTGCTCGCCGGGATCACGATCTCGGTGCCGCTCTTCGGCTGCGCGTTTTTCGTCAGGCCGTTCGCTTCCAGCAACGCGCTCAGTGAAACTCTGGCACGCCGCGCGATGTCGCGCAGACGCTCGCCGGGCTTCAGCACATGGCTCGTCCAGCTCGCGCCCGCCGGCTCGGGCGCCCGGCTCAGGTTGGTGAGGTAGGTTTCGAGCTGTTTGATCGGCAGCACCAGCTCGGAATGGTCGGCGCGGATCAGCGGGCGCTTGATGCCCGGATTCAACGCCCGCAGTTCCTCGATCGGGACGTCGGCCAGGCGCGCGGCGGCCGAAAGATCCATGTTCCGGGGCGGCGCGAAGGCGACGAAATAGGGCTCGTTGGGGATGGTCGGCAGACTCAGGCCGAACAGGCTGCTGTTGGCGATGATGTTCTTGATCGCCTGCAGCTTGGGCACGTACTGACGCGTTTCTGCAGGCAGCGTCAGGTTCAGGTAGTCGGTCGGCAGGCCGGCCGCGCGATTCCTTTCGATGGCGCGGGCAACCGCACCTTCGCCCCAGTTGTACGAGGCCAGCGCCAAGTGCCAGTCGCCGTGCATCTCATAGATGGTTTGCAGGTAGTCGAGTGCAGCGGCCGTGGACGCACGGATATCGCGCCGCTCGTCCAGCCATACATTCTGTGCCAGGCCGTAGCGCAGCCCGGTAGCGGGAATGAACTGCCAAAGTCCTGCTGCCTGTGCGGGCGACAGGGCCACCGGGTTGTAGGCGCTCTCCACCATCGGCAGCAAGGCCAGCTCCATGGGCAGCCCGCGCTTTTCGATTTCGTCGACGATGTGATACAGATAGCGGCGCGCGCGCTCGAGCGTGCGCACCAGCACCTGCGGCCGATTCAGGTACCAGGCCTGCTTTTCGGTGACCAGCGGATCCTGCAGATCCGGCATCGCAAAACCACGACGCATTCTCTGCCAGACATCGTCGGCGGGCAGGGTCAGGTCCACGGCCTTGATACCGTGCGCCGCGGGCTCGCTCGATATCGAGCGCGAGCGCTCTTCGTCGAGGCGGGCCAGATGGGTGTTCTCGTCGCGGTACTCGGCCGCGTTGCTCACCGAAACACCGATCAACAGCGCAGACAGCGGGGCAGCCAGCAGGGCCTTGCAGGCACGAATGCTAGGCATCATGATTTCACTCCCTCGTTTCTGGGGGCGGATGCTAGCCGCGATCACCTTGAGGGTCAATGTGTCCGGGCGCGGCGCGCGAGCAGCGCTTTTCGGTGACACTGCGCCTGGCCGAGGCCGAGCGCGCGCTGATGCGCATCCGCGACATCCCGGTCACGACCTCCGCCGCCGCCTTCGTGCCCCCGGGCGAGCCGGCCGAATTCAAGCTCATCACCGGTGCGATGGACATCGCCCACGAATACGGCCGCCGTAGTCGGCTACAGGCTGATGCGACGTGTCAGCAGCGCGGCATCGGCGGGGCATCGCGTCGCGGCCTGCTGCGTGGCGAGAATGGCCGCGGGTGCTGCGCTGCGCTCGACCGGTTTGAAGCCGGCGCGTTCGAAGAAGGGCGCGGCCGTGGTGGTCAGCAGCCAGGCCGTGCGCGCGCCCTCGTCGAAGGCGCGGCGTTGCAGCAGTGCGAGCATGCCCTCGCCGAGACGCTGCCCGCGAAAGGGGGGCAATGCCACGAGCGAGCGCAGCAGCACGTCCTCGCCCAGGCACTGGAAGCCGCCGTAGCCCACGCGTGCGCCGGACAACGTGTCGTAGGCGAAAAAGCGTAGCCCCGGCTCGGCCAGATCAGCGTCCACCAGGCCAGTGTCGCGCAGTGCCGCGGCCAGTTCCGGATCAGTGCCGGCGATCGGCGTATCGACCAGGAATGGCGTGCCGTCCGCCTTGCGATGATCGCCGCCGGGCCGTCGTGGCAACAGCTCGATCACCATGTCCGAAGGGCGGCACAGGCGCACGCCCCGATCGCTCGCGACGATGGGCCGGTTGATCAGGATGGGGTGAGCGTGCATCTGCTCGAGCAGCGCGTCGTCACTCCAGTGCGCCGCACCCAGATCCAGTTCCTGGTAGGGCGTGCCCTTGACGCGCAGCACATCGCGCACACGCATGCCCATGCGCGCGATCAGTGCCCGCAGGGTGTCACGGTCGGGTGGTGCTTTCAGGTATTCGATGACCGTGGGCTCGATGCCGTTGGCGCGGATCAGCCCCAGCACGTTGCGCGACGTGCCGCAGTCCGGGTTGTGATAGATGGTGACGGCGTTCATGGGGTCTGCGGCGCATTTTAGGGGACTACGGTAGCGATTGACAGGGCGCAATACCAAACCGAGGATAACGGACAGCAAGATCGAGCCGGCCGAGAGGCTGCGGGCCGGCGTCGGCTCGTGCCTAGTCCGCTTTCATCCATTTCTCTTCACGGGCCACCGCATGGATCACAACATCTCGCTCATCACGACCCTCGCCGCCGGCTTCGGTATCGCCCTGATCCTCGGTTTTCTGGCCGAGCGAATCAAGGTGCCGGCGCTGGTGGGCTACCTGGTGGCCGGGATACTCATCGGGCCCGCAACCCCGGGCTTCGTGGCCGATGTGCATCTGGCCTCCCAACTGTCGGAGATCGGCGTCATGCTGCTGATGTTCGGCGTCGGGCTGCATTTTTCACTCGACGACCTGTTGGCAGTCAAGCGCATCGCCGTGCCGGGCGCAGTGGTGCAAATGGGACTGGCCACGTTGCTGGGCATGGCGGTTGCGTGGGGATGGGACTGGAGTTGGGGCAGCGGCTTGATCTTCGGCTTGTCGCTGTCGTGCGCCAGCACCGTGGTGCTGCTCAAGGCACTGGAGAGCCGTGGCGTGCTGGAAAGCATGAATGGACGCATTGCCGTGGGCTGGCTGGTCGTCGAAGACCTCGCCACGGTGCTGGTCTTGGTCTTGCTGCCGCCGCTGGCCGGCGTCCTGGGCGGCTCAGAAGCCGCCCACGCGGCAGCTGCCAAGCCCTTGTGGATCACCATCGGGCAAACGCTGCTGCAAGTCGGTGCCTTCCTGGCCCTGATGCTGATCGCCGGCCGACGTTTGCTGCCCTGGATGCTGTGGCAGGTGTCGCGCACCGGTTCGCGCGAGTTGTTTACGCTCGCGGTCGTCGCCAGCGCCATTGGCATTGCCTACGGGGCGGCTGCGTTGTTCAGCGTCTCGTTTGCCCTGGGGGCCTTCTTCGCCGGCATGGTCATGCGCGAGTCGGAATTCAGTCATCGCACGGCGGAAGAGTCCTTGCCTCTACGCGACGCGTTCTCCGTGCTCTTCTTCGTATCGGTGGGCATGCTGTTCGACCCCGCGATCCTGGTGGAACAACCCTGGCAAGTGCTGGGTGTGCTGGCGATCATCATTTTCGGCAAATCCGCCGCGGCACTGGCTCTGGTGTTGGCCTTCCGCTATCCGCTCAATACGGCGCTGATCGTTTCCGCCAGTCTGGCGCAGATTGGCGAGTTCTCATTCATTCTGGCTGGGTTGGGTCTGTCGCTGGGACTGCTGCCGGCCGAAGGCATGAGTCTCGTCCTGGCAGGCGCACTCATCTCCATTGCGCTGAACCCTGTGCTGTTCGCTACCGTCGAGCCCGTGCGGAGGTGGATTCTTCGGCGCTCGGAAAAGGCTCGCAGCTTGGATCGGCGAAGCGACCCCTATGCCGAACTGCCGATGAGCACGGAGCGCAAGTACCTGGAGGGGCAGGTGGTGCTGGTCGGCTATGGCCGCGTAGGCAAGCGGATCGCTGGCGCGCTGGAGGCACGCGGCATTCCCTACGTGGTGGTCGAACAGAATCGTGAGCTGGTGGAAAAACTGCGCAAGCAAGGGATAGCGGCGGTTTCAGGCAACGCCGCCGATCCTGCGGCGCTGATCCAGGCTCATATCGCAGAAGCGGCCATGCTCGTGGTAGCGACGCCCGATCCGTTGAATGTCCGGCAGGTAGCCGAAACGGCGCGGAAGCTCAATCCGGATATCGAGATCGTTCTGCGCACCCACGGCGAGGACGAGTCGCTGATGCTGCGCAAGGAAGGCATCGGCACGCTCTTCTTCGGCGAAGAGGAACTGGCCAAGGGAATGGCCGGGTATGTGCTGCAACGTTTCGCCCCAGAGCCGAGTAACTCGCCCAAGAACCCTACGCATGCTTGATGGAAATCGGTCTCGGCTCGCGAACACACCAAACTTGTGTGGCCGCAACAAACCCCTCGCCCGCTTGGCGTAGGACTTTCTCCTTTGACACTGATAGATGGTGACGGCGTTCATCGGGTCGACCTCGCAGCTTGAGACGGGGTGTGTTCGTACCAGGCGCGGGAGCGCTGGACCAGGCTGACCACCCCCAGCATCACCGGCAACTCGATCAGGACGCCGACCACGGTGGCCAGTGCCGCGCCCGAATCGAAACCGAACAGGCTGATGGCGGATGCCCAGCAGCATCAGCCCCAGGCGGAGGAGGGGGGACGAGAAGACCGGCTCGTTGTCGGTGCGCACGAAACGCGGCCGGCCATGCCGGCGCATCGCGCGGGCCAGGTAGGCAAGCAGGGTCACCGCCCGCTTGTCCGGGAGCCGCGCCAGTTCCACGGCCAGGCGCGAGCCATGGTCCACCAGCCCCATGATCAGGTGCAGTTTGCCTTGGCTATCCGTCTTGCCGGTCATGTCCAGGCCCCAGACCTGGTTGCGGGGCGTTGGGCCGGGTTTGCGGTTGCGCATCCGTCGCCGCTCCGCCCAAACCTCATGGGCATGGCGTTTCAGGGTATCTGCCACGAAGGATTTGCCCACCGTCAGGTCTGGCCCGTGGCGGCGGTTGAAGACATCCGCGATGGCCCGGCAGCCCGCCTTGGGCATCCGGGCCTTCAGTTTGATGATCTCGCTATTTACCCAGGCCGGCTTGGCGCGGGAACGGCGCCTGGTACGCGGCGCCACCCGCGAGCGGCCGAAAGCGGCGGGCTGCCCCGACCCCCTGCGCCACAAACCGGCCAGCCAAAGGAACAAGACGAACAACGACATGGCGGCCCCTCCCCATGATGCTACGGAGCGTAGCGATCCACCATGACGTCGACACGAACGTCCGTCATACAAGCCCGCCAAGCTGGCCGGCAAACCTCCATCCAGGGAGCCCCATGCCCGCCCGTCTGCGCGGTGTCCCGTCCGCCTGTCCGCCATACCTATTCGCCTTCCGGCGCAGCGGATTTTCTTCTCGTTTAACCGCCCAGTAATCCGCCCGTCAGCGCGGCTTCATCGTGCAAGCGGGGATCGCCGAGGCGGATTGAAGGTAAGCAAGCGCAACGCGCGTAGGGCGCACCCGTAGGGCGCCAATAAGCGCAGCGCATTGCGCCGCATGATCGGCGCGGTGGCTCCGCCCCAGCTCTTTCACAATCCGACTCCTCGTACGGCGCCGGCGCCTGGTGTCCCGTCCGCGTGACCGCGAAGCGATTTCGCGGTCACACATCGGCATTAGCTGAGATGAACTCCTGATCGTGAACGCCGCCCTCAATGAGGTTTGCAACGGGATCGAAGTGTTCGAGTTTGAGACGCGGATCGGGGCGGATGGTGAGCGCGTGGCTGCGTTGCTGAAAGAGATCGGCTTGCTGCTCGACAAGATGGACTCGCCGCACACGTAATCCGGTTTGACTTGACCTTGACGACGCCCGCCCTTCGAGCGGGCGTTGCCGTATCAGCCGCCGGCGATGATGGCGACGGCCTGGGCCGGCGAGACGATGGGAATGCCCTCGACGGAGCCGAGCGGGATCAAATGTGCCTTGTCGCCAGAGACAATCAGATCGGCGCGGGCGGCGACGGCCACGGCGACCACGTGATCGTCGTCGGCGTCATTGGGCACGGCGCGGGGCGTGGCCAAGGGCGACACGCGGATGGCCAGCTCGCCATACAACGCGATGGCCTCCTCGACCGAAGAGCGCTGCTCGACGAGCCTGGCGGCCAGATGCTCACGCGAGAGCACCTCGCGCAGTTCCGCCAGCAACACCGGCGAGGTGAACAACTCGATCTCCCCGGCGGTGGCCGCCTGAATCAGCCTGAAGGGCGTGCCGCCCCAGATCAGCGCCGAGACCACCACATTGGTATCAAGAACGACCCGCATCGTCGGCCTTGGCCGGACGGGCGCGGCGCTCGGCGCGCACCGCCTTGACCTCGGCCACGATCTCTTCCTCGCTCATGGGCGCAATCCCTGCCGCCTGGATGCGCTCGGCCACCTCCAGCAGCCTGCGGCCCGCCTGCCGGCGCATGGCCTCCTCCAGTAGCTGCTGAATCGCGCTGTCGGAGAGCAGTCCTGCACTCTTCGCCCGCTGCGCCAGCTCATCGGGCAGCTTCACCACCAGTTCCGTCATCGCTGTTTACTCCTTGTTCATGCACGGGCCGCCGCACGCTTGGTCGGCGCCTTGGCCTTGGCCGGCTGCGCGTTGCGCGCCGCCTGCCGCAACACCGACTGCTTGGCCTGGTGCTTGAGGATCAGGCCTTCCAGGACACCGCGCGCCAGTTCCTTGTCCTCTTCGTCGAACTGGCTGATGGCCTCGAACTGCAAGCGCAGATCCTCGTCCGGCCCGCGTTCATCCTTCCCGAAAATTAGCGCATCCGCAGACACCGACAACGCCACGGCCAGCCGCCGGATCACGTCCAGGGTGGGCTGGCTGTCGCCGGTCTCGTAGCGGTTGATCTGCGTGATATGCACCGACACGCGGTCCGCCAGCGCTTGCTGGGTCAGCCCGCGTTCCTTGCGCAGTGCGGCCAGTCGTTGCGGAAAACCCATGGTGAGCCACCCAACCAAATCGATAGTGGCAAGCACTTTAACCCCCGGTTGCAAAGATGCAGGCCAGACGTTAGCATACACGCTAAATAAAAAACAGCTCATCCGCGTATTGACAGGTGTCCCGTCCGCCTGTCCGCCGTACCTTTTCGCCTTCCGGCGCAGCGGATTTTCTTCTCGTTTAACCGCCCAGTAATCCGCCCGTCAGCGCGGCTTCATCGAATCCGCTTCGTCCTTTCACACTCCCGTCACGCCGGGTTCATCTCCCCCGATGATCCGCAAGTATCCAGAGCTTCCGGGGTGGACCTTTGATATCGACGAGAAGTCTGCCGGTGTGTATGAAGTCGTGGCCAGGGACGCGAAAGGCCGCACCATCACAAAAGCAGGAACCGATCCAGAGCAATTGATTGAAGCATGCAAGCGCGACGCGGCGGATTTGAGCCGAAGGGCAGGTGGCGGCTAGTCCAATGCCGCAAAGGGCGCAGGCGAGGCAACTCCAACTCCACACGTGCTGCAACGCTTCGCCCCAGAGCCGAGTAACTCGCCCAAGAACCCTACGCATGCTTGATGGAAATCGGACTCGGTTCGCGAACACTCCGAACTTGTGTGGCCGTGTGGCCGCAACAAACCCCTCGCCCGCTTGGCGTAGGACTTTCTCCTTTGACACTGATAGATGGTGACGGCGTTCATCGGGTCGACCTCGCAGCTTGAGACGGGGTGTGTTCGTACCAGGCGCGGGAGCGCTGGACCAGGCTGACCACCCCCAGCATCACCGGCACCTCGATCAGGACGCCGACCACGGTGGCCAGTGCCGCGCCCGAATCGAAACCGAACAGGCTGATGGCGGCGGCCACGGCCAGTTCGAAGAAATTGCTCGCGCCGATCAGCGCCGACGGGCAGGCGATGTCGTGGCGCTCGCCGACCCGGCGGTTGAGCCAGTAAGCGAGGCCGGCGTTGAACAGCACCTGGATCAGGATGGGGACCGCCAGCATCGCGATCACCAGTGGCTGGCGCAGGATCGCCTGGCCCTGGAATGCGAACAGCAGCACCAGCGTCAGCAGCAGGGCGGCGATCGACAACGGACCGATGCGCGCCAGCGCGCGCTCGAACGCACCGTCGCCGCGCCGGCGCAGCGCATGGCGCCATGCCTGCGCGACGAGTGCCGGGATGACGAGGTAGAGCAAGACCGAGATCAGCAGCGTGTCCCAGGGCACCGTGATCGACGACAGTCCGAGCAGCAGGCCGACCAGCGGCGCGAAGGCGAACACCATGATGAGGTCGTTGAGCGCGACCTGCGACAGCGTGAACATCGGGTCGCCGCCGCTGAGCCGGCTCCAGACGAACACCATCGCCGTGCACGGTGCTGCCGCCAGCAGGATCAGGCCGGCGACGTAGCTGTCGAGCTGCGCAGCGGGCAGCCATTCGGCGAACACGTGACGCACGAACAGCCAGGCGAGCAGCGCCATCGAGAAGGGCTTCACGGCCCAGTTGACGAACACTGTCACACCAATGCCGCGCCAGTGCCGCCGGACCTGACCGAGCGCGGCGAAGTCCACCTTCAGCAGCATCGGAATCACCATGACCCAGATCAGCAGGCCGACCGGCAGGTTCACGCGCGCCAGCTCCATGCGCGCGATCGCCTGGAAGGTGGCCGGCGCGAACTGTCCCAGTGCGATGCCGGCCACGATGCACAACAGCACCCACACCGTCAGGTAACGCTCGAAGACGCTCATCGATGCAATGCCGCCGGCTCAGCCGCAGCAAGGGGATTCGTGAGCGGGCGGGGTGGAACCGGTCGCCACGGTCGGCGCGTGCCGTGGCGCGCAGCAGGCCGCCTGGACCGCCGTCGTCGGCGCCTCACGGAACACCGGGATGTCGGCGAGCGTGTGGAAATGCTCCCAGGCCACGCCTTGCGGATCCGTGACCCAGTGCTTGTCGCTGCGCGCATAGCAGCAGCTCGTGCTGCCTTCGTCCAGGCAGGCGCGGTCGGCGGCCAGCGCGCGCGCCTTCAGGGCCGCGAGCTCGGCCGCGTCCTCGGTCTGGATGCCCAGATGGTCGATCCCGGGCCGCTCGCCACGCGTGGAAATGGCAAAGTTGAGCGCCGGGTCATCCACCATCCATTTGGCGTAATCGGCCTCGACGCGCACGGGCCGCGCCGCAAACAGCGCCGAATAGAAGGCGATGCTGCGGTTCAAATCCTCGACATGCAGGTGGACATGGAAGCGTTTCATGGGAGGTTCCTTTCTTTCAACAGGATGAGCCGGTGACGCATGAGCCTGGGCCGATTTCGCAGACACCACCCTGGCAGCAGTGCTCGCTCAGATAGCCGAGCAGCTCGTTCATCCGCGCGAAATCGGCGCGATAGACCAGGTTGCGGCCCTGCTGCTCGATCGTGACCAGGCCGGCGTGGGCCAATTCCTTGAGGTGGAAGGACAGCGTGTTGCGCGCGATTTCGAGTCGCTCGGCCAGCACACCGGGCGTCAGTCCGTCCAGGCCGGCAACGACCAGGGCACGGAACAGCCGCAGCCGCTGAGCGTGTGCCAGCGCACCCAGTGCGGCAAGGGCTCGGGACTCGGCCTGGGGGTCTGCCTGAGCGGCGGCTCGAGATTCGGCTTCGGGGTGGTTCATGGTTCAATAATACAAGAATTGTTGAACCATTTTCAAGCCCATCGGCGTGGTGACCACCGCTCGCCGATCACACGCCGGGTTGCAGTGCCACGGCGACCTCGCGCGTCTGCTCGCCGCGCCGTACCGTCAGACGCACGGTGTCGCCGACCTTGAAATCGTCCAGGCGCGCCAGCAGCCTGGAAGGCGTGTCCACCGCCTTGCCCTCGACGGCGGTGATGACGTCGCCCGGCGTGATGCCCTCGGCACGCGCGCTGACGCCCATGAGACCGGCCTTTTCCGCGACCGAGCCGGCTTGCACGCGCAGCACGAACACGCCGCGCACGCCGCTGGCCGCGACCAGGCGCCGGTTGAGCTGCTCGTCGGCCTCGATGCCCAGCGAGGGACGCGTGTACTGGCCATGACGTATCAGTTGCGGCACGACACGCATGACGGTATCCACCGGCACCGCGAAACCGATGCCGGCCGAGGCGCCGGACGGGCTGTATATCGCCGTGTTGATGCCGATCAGGCGGCCGGCCGAATCGAGCAGCGGACCGCCGGAATTGCCCGGGTTGATGGCCGCGTCGGTCTGGATCAGGTGCTCGATGGTGGGGCCGTCGCGTTCGCCGGCCAGCGAGCGATCCAGTGCCGAGACGATGCCATGGGTCAGGGTCCAGTCCAGGCCGAAGGGGTTGCCGATCGCGAACACCTTTTGCCCCACCTTCAGGTCACTGCTGGTGCCCACCGGCACCGGTGGCGGCCGCTTGAAGCCGACACCGATGCGCAGCACGGCGATGTCGTGCGATGGCGACGCGCCCACCAGTGCCGCCGGGTAATCACGGCCGTCCGCCAGCTTGACCATCGCCGACGAGGCACCCTTGATGACATGAAAATTGGTGACGACATGGCCGGCATCGTCCCAGATGAAGCCGGAGCCACTGCCGCGCGGCACCGTGAACACGTTGCGCGTCCAGGCGTCGCGCACGCGCTGCGCGGTGGCGATGAACACCACCGAATCCTGCGCCTTCTCGAACAGTTCGATGGTCGCCTTCTCGTCGGCGGCCAGATCGCCGCGTGCCGCCACCGTGCGCGGCGTGCCGTCGCGCGGCAGCAGCCAGGATTCGATCGTCGGCAGGAAATGCCACAGCAGCATCAGCGCGGCCACCCACAACCCAAGCCGTGTGAGACGGCGCATGACCGGATCGGGCGGCGGCTGGTTTGCGGGAGCAGGGCTGGGGTCGGGCATCATGCAGTCTTTCGAAGGGAAAGGATGGGGTAGGGGCGGGCAAGGCGTCGGCAACGCTGATCGGTGCAAGGGCGATGGGCGACGTGTGGACGCCACGCAGCACGAGCCGTGCCGGATTATCGCGCGCCGGCGTCGTGCTGGTTCAACTGCGCCTCGATCCGCTCCCAGCCTCTGTCGGTCACCATCACGAAGCGGCAGCGCCCCTCGGACAGGTTCGCCCACAGGCCGCCGATCAGCCGGTCATCGTCGGCGGCGCTCCAGCGGTCGGCGCCCTTGTATTCCACGGCCAGGATCGTACCGGGCTGGTCTGCTGAACCGGGTAACTGACAAAGAAAATCCGGATAGAAACGACCATCGGCCTTCTGCAGGAAGAACGAACTCCCCTCGCGCCGAACGAGATTGCGCAGCCAGAAGCGGATGCGCCCCCGCTGCGCCTGCATGTCCAGCCAGCAGGCGCAGTCGAACTCCTCGTGGCTGTCGAAGTCGCCGATGCGGCCATAAAAATGCTTGCGGAAGTCGAAGTGGCCGAAGCGGCCGTCGTAATCGCGGCTCGGCGCATAGGCCTGGGGCGCAAACTCGAAAGCGTGGCTGTCGCTCACCGCCACCCGCTGCCCAGCAGCGTCACCGAACAGCGTCTGCTGGAAGGCCCGGCCCACTGCCTGCCGGCGCAACTGTCGAATGCGCGCCTCCAGCAGGTTGCGAATCAGGAATTTCTGCAGATTGGCCCGCGCCAGCGGGAAATCGTCGCGGCGCAGCAGTTCGGTCAGCCACCGGACAACGAAAGCCTGCTTGCTGGCATGGGTGAGCGACGGCTCCGGCAGGTTGCGGCACAGCCAGGTGGCCAGTCGCAGTTCGTCCCACCGCTCGGGCGGGCAGACCAGCCCGAGATCGCGTTGCAGCTCGGGCAGAAAGCGCGACACCAGCCGGCCGCCGTCGTCGACATCGATCTCGCCGCCTTCGGAGACCTTCATCGACGCCCCGAGCATGGCCAGCTCTGCGGTGGTCGGCGCGGCATCGTAGGTCGACAGCGCCCAGGGGTAGTCGAGCAGCTCCGGGTCGTCGAACAGTTGCAGCGCGCCCTGCACACGCAACGCAAGCTGCGGCACCGCAAAGCGCTCGCCGCGTTCGGCCGGCGTCTGGAAGAACTCGATCGCCGTGGTGCGGCTGGTTTCGGCGGCTTCGGCAATCGCCGTGGCCGCGGCCTCTGAGGTCACCGCCGCCGTGAGCGTGCCGGTCTCGTCCTCGGTCAGCGGCGTGCTGATGGTCAAGGCATTGAGCTTCCCGTCCCAGCTCAGCTTGTCGCGCACCGGCTTGGGCAGGCGCTTGAGGTCCGGTTTCTCGGGCAGTGCCACCACCACCGGGCGCATCACCGCGCGGCCGGCGTGGCCCTCCAGATCCAGCCTTGCCTGCTCGGCCTTGGCGGCGGTGACGAACTGCGCCACCTCGCGCCGCTCGAAGCCGGCGCCGGCCACCAGCCGATCGCGCAGCGCGCCCGCCGTTTCGGCGAAGTTGCGCGACACCACGAAGGCGTAGGAGCGGTTCAGCAGCGGATCGGCGAAGTGGCGTGCGTTCGGCTGGCGCAGCACCCGGCCCAGCAACTGCTCGACGGCCGTCGCCGACGACAATGAAGCCATGCTCACCAGGATGTAGGCGAACGGGCAGTCCCAGCCTTCGGCCAGCGCCTTCTGGGTGATGACGAACTTGACCGGACAGTCTGGATCGGCAATGCCCAGCTTGTAGTTGGTGTCGATCTGCTCCAGGCCGCGTTCCTCGCCGGTGGCGACGACGATCTCGCGGGCCGGAATGCCGTGATTGGTGATCAGCTCCTGGCGCACCCGCTCGAAATCCAGGGTTTCGATGCCGGCACGGCGCGGCTCGGATTGAATCAATACGATGGGCCGCAGGTAATCGGCGCCGGCGCGGCGCGCCTCATCGGCCAGCCTGTGCAGCGCCTCGCGGCGGCCGATCGCGTCGGCCAGACACTGCTGCCAGCTCGGCTCGGTCTCCAGCACCACCGGCAGCTTGATCATCTCCTCCGCCTTCAGCTCGGCGGCGCAGACGCTGTGCAGCACGTTGCTGGGCGTGCGTTCCAGATCGGGCGTGGCGGTGAGTTCCAGCACGCCGCTGGGGCAAAAGCGCGCCAGCATGTCGAAGGCCAGTTCGGTGCGGTTGTTGTGCGCCTCGTCCACCACCACGAACGGCCGGCGCAGCCGCAGCACGTTGGCCAACGAACAGGGCGTCGTGCGCTCTGCACCTGCGCCCTCGCTCAACAAGCCGTCGCGCTGGGTGGGCGAGAGGTTGTCGAAGTGGTGCATCAGCGCGCCGCTGCTCTGATACACCTTGCGGCACTCCTCGTCCTCCACCTGAAACGCCTGTCGGGTGGCGACGATGACGGTGGTGGAGGTGTCCAGCGCCGCGCGGGTCACACTCTTGGCCTCGTCGAGGTCCATCACCGTGATCGGGCCGGCTTCGCGAAGTGCCGCGTGATACGGATGCAGCCGGTCGCGCAGCGCGCGCAGGGTCTGTTCGCGGATCGGCTTGCTCGGCACCAGCCACAGGATCACGCTGTGTTCGGTGCGCAGCAGATGCGTGTTGGCAAGCTGAACGCTCTTCGCCGCAAGCCAGGTCTTGCCACCGCCGGTCGGCACGCGCAGGCAGAAGTACGGCATGTCAGGCGGGAAGCCGGTCAGCGGGTTGTATGGATTGCCGCGCCCCCACAGCCGCTCGGTGGTGGCGGTGAAGGCGATCGACGGCGACAGCAGCTCGTGGCAGGCGCGAAAGTAGGCCTCGACGCTGTCCAGCACCTGCTGCTGGTACTGTTTGGGGGTGAAGGGGGTCATGGCGTCCCCGGCTGCGCGCATGAACGACGCATCACAGCTCGCCCACCACATCCTCGGCGGGGATGCCATGAACCTTGCCGGCCCGGTAGGCGGCCAACCGGCGCTTCGCCTCCTCGACCCAGAGCGCGTCGATCTCCTGATCGGGCCGGATGCGCTCGATCACGCCGTTGCGGCTCACCACCAACTCGGTGCCAGTCTGCATCGCCAACTCGCGGGCACGCTGCGCGGCGCGCAGCAAGGCCCGTTCGGACAGCCGCAGATCGGCGTCCTGGGTTTCATCGCGATCCGGTTCACTCATGGCTTGTCGCTCCTGTCCAGCAGCACCGGCACGGGACCGGCGTTGTCATACAGCATCCAAGCGTTCACCGCTGGCGCATACAGATGCACGAAGTTTTTCAATCCCGCCCCAAAACGGCGCCGAATGGTGGCCTCGGGCACATCGTGACCACCCTGACGCACGCGCTGCGCAACGCGCGCGATTGCCTCATCCGGACTGTCCAGGCGCAGAAAGATCAGCTTCACCCGATAGCCCGCCTGCTGCCAGCGGCGGATGTGGCGCAGATAGCCGCGCCCCGCCAGGGTGGTTTCGAAAGCAAAGCTGTGCCCGGCCGCAAAGTGGCGATCCATTTCCGCCAGCATCAGCCGCCCGGCCTGCACGGCAGCGGTCTCGGGTGCGAAAGGGGCGAGTCCAGCGGCAATCAGATCGGCATTCACGAACTGCGGGCAACCCGCTTCGTTGGGCAGAAACTCGCGCGCAAACGTGGTTTTTCCGGCGCCGTTCGGTCCGGCAATGATGATGACCTTGCGCCCGCTCGCCACCCTCACACCTCCAGCGCATACGGCGTCTGCTTGAAGGTGATGCCCTCGCGCGCCGCGCGGCTGCCGACGCGGTTGGCGGCGGCGTAGATCACCTTCGGGCCGGCGAACGGCGGCAGCAGGTTGTACACCGGGCCGGTGAGCACGTTGCCGCCGGCGATCGAGCGGTCCTTGAGGATGCCGTTGTAGAGCAGATAGATCGCCCGGCCGTCGTGCACGCCCAGCAGCGGCGAAGCGGCGGTGCCGGTGAAACCGCTGCCGGTCTCGGCAAACCAGACGAACTCGGCGAGCTGCGCAAAGCTCACGTCGCGGCGAATCTGCCCGTCGGCGTCGAACAGCGGTTCGGCCGACAGCCGGCAGAACTGGAAGCCGCCGCCCAGGCCCGGCACCGGCTCACCCTTGGCGTTGGTGTAGCCCTGCGCCACGCGGCGCACGCGCTCGGCGGTGACGTTCTGGGCAATGTTTTCGTCCATCTCGACCAGGATGAAGCGGCGGTGGCCGCCATCTTCGGCGTTCTGCTTCAACACTGCGTGGCCGGTGGTGCCGGAGCCGGCGAAGCTGTCGAGTACCAGCGAGTCTTTATCGGTGGCGATTTGCAGGATGCGCTGGATCAGGCGCGTGGGCTTGGGGGTGATGAAGACGTCGTCGGAGGTGGCGAAATCGACCAGTTCGAGCAGCTCTTTCTTGGCTTCCTGGGTGTGGCCGACTTCGTTGTAGAACCACAGAGTCTGCGGAACGCGACCGTCTTTGACCTCGTGCAGAAAGCGCTTGATCTGCGGAATGGCATTGCCGTCCTTGCCCCACCAGATGCGCTTGTCGCGGTCGAGTTCGGCGAAGCGCTCTTTGGATACACGCCAATACATGCCTTTGGGCGGGCCGTCGATGATGCGGCCAGATGGACAAGTGATCGAATAAGTTCCTGCTGAGTAGTAATTGCGCGCTGAAAGATCGCTGGTTTTCCACACGCCGCGCGAATCCTTGTCAGGATTCTTGTAGGCCGCATTCTGTTCTTCGGTGCGCGGCAAAAGATTGGGTTTCCACGTCTCCGCATTGGCGGCATAGATGACGACGTAATCGTGATCCTCCGAAAGATGTCGCGCGGAGTTCTTGGGCGAGTAGACCTTCTGCCACAGCACCGTCGTGACGAAGTTCTGCGCCCCGAAAATCTCATCCATCAACAGCCGCAGCGTTGCCACTTCGTTGTCGTCGATCGAGACGAAGATCGCGCCGTCCTCGCGCAGAAACTGCTTCAGCAGCACCAGCCGCGGATACATCATGCAGAGCCAGCGGTCGTGGCGGTCGAGCGTCTCGCCCTCGCGGCCGACCACCTCGCCGAGCCAGCGGCGAATCTCCGGGCTGTTGACGTTGTCGTTGTAGACCCAGCCCTCGTTGCCGGTGTTGTAGGGCGGGTCGATGTAGATGCACTTCACTTGGCCGGCATAGCGCGGCAGCAGCGCCTTGAGCGCGTGCAGGTTGTCACCCTGCACGATCAGGTTGCTGTCGTGGTCGCCCTCACCCCCGGCCCCTCTCCCGGCGGGAGAGGGGAGGGACAGCTCCGGCACCGGCTCCAGCAGCCGGAACGGCACGTCCTTGTGATGCTTGACGACGGCTTCCTTGCCGATCCAGTTGAGTGTGGGCATGCGCGTGAACTCGGAACTCGTGTCGAGGGTCAGCCGCCGGCCTTGCCCAGCGGGCGCTCGGGCAGCAATTCGAAGGCATGACCCGCCGCGCGCAGGCCCTCCTGCATGCTCTGGAAGGCGGCGCGCACCTGCTCGGGCGGACCTTTCGCGCCCAGCTCGACATGGGGCGGCATGCCTTCGCCGCCGAAGCTGGGCAGGCTGAACACCTTGATGTCGGGATAGCGGGTTTCGAGCGCCTGCATCAGCGGGATCAGGTCGCTCTCGCGCACGCCGGGCAAGCGCACGGCGGATTCGTGGTAGCCCGATGAGCGCTGCGCGGCATAGCGCTGGTCCAGCAGCCATTCGATCATCGGCCAGGCCATTTCCGGGAAGCCGGGAACGAAGTGGTGGTGGCCGAGCGAGAAGCCGGGCACGCGATTGACCGGGTTCGGGATGATGTCGGCGCCGCGCGGAAAGGTGCCCAGTTCGAGCCGGGCCGCAGTCACCTCGTCGCCGAAGCGGGCGCGAATCTCGCGTTCGGCCTCGGGGTGCAGCACGAGATCGGTGCCGAGCGCGGCGGCGGCCGCCTGCCGGGTGTGGTCGTCGGGCGTGACGCCGATGCCGCCGCAACTGAAAACGATGTCGTCGCCGCCCAGGCTGGCGCGGAAGGCTGCGATCAGCCGCTCGCGCTCATCGCCCAGATATTGGCACCAGGCGAGCACCTCGCCCCGCGCGGCCAACAGTTGCTGCACGCGCTCGAAATGTTTGTCGCGACGCCGACCGCTCAGGATTTCGTCGCCGATGATGTATAGACCCCATCCCATGTCGTTCCTCCTTCGTGTGCGGCGCGCTGGGCGCCGAGCGCAGACAGGCAATAGTGCAGGTAAGCCAGACCGGTGAGCAAGGGCGCGAACAGCGCGATCGGCGGGATCAGCGCCAGCAGCGCGCCGATCAGGCCGACACCGAACAGCCGGCTGCGGTGCTCGGCCAGCAGCGTGCGACGCTCGCTGGCGCTGGCGTGATCGATGAGCACGTCGTAGCCGTAGGTGCGCCGGTTGAGTTCGGCGGTGAGCAGCAGCGGCAACAGCGGCCACAGCCCCGGTACGAACCACAGCGGCAGCAGGCACAGCAGCGCGACGAGATAGACCGCGCCGGCGGCAAGCGCGATGCCGGCCGACACCCATTGCGAGCCCGCGCGTGCGCGCACCAGGCCGGGGTAGTCGGCCGCGGCCAGGCGTTCGAGCACGGCGGGAATGCCGAACACGGCGGTGGCCACCGATATCGCGACGAACAGCAGCGGCAGAAACATCAGTGCCGCGAGCAGGCCGCCGGCGACGCGCGCCGCGGTGTCGCGCACGTCGGCGCCCAGCCAGCGGTCCAGCAGGCCGAACCAGTGGCCGATCCAGGCGCCGATCAGATTGCTGGCGTCGTGCCAGAGAAACAGTGCCGCAGCCCCCCAGAGCAGCACGGCGATCAGCATCGGCCAGAGCAGATGCCACCAAACCCAGCTATGGCGCAGGCTGCCGAGCGCACGGCCGTAGGCACGGAATATCCGATTCATGATCTCACCTTCATCGTGGTCGCTTCTCCCAGAATTCGCTCAGGCGTTTGGCCGATACCGGATAGGGTGTGCGCAGCGCCTGGGCAAACAGGTGCACGCGCAGCTCCTCCAGCATCCAGCGGAAACGCACGAGCGATGCATCGGCAACGGTAAGCTCTGCACAGGCGCGCTCCCAGGGCCGCGCGAGCGCCTGCCATTGCGCCATGAGCCGGGCGTCGCGTGCCGGGTCGCGCGCGAGCTTGTCCAGGCGCTCGGCCATGGCGCGCAGATAGCGCGCATAGTGCTGCACATGTTCGTAACCGTGTTCGACCAGGAAGCCTTCCGCGAACAGGCCGCGCAGTTGCTGGTCGATGTCGCGGACAGCCTCGCCGAACGCCTTCAGTTCGACCAGCCGGCGGCGCAACTGGGCGTGCTCCGCGAGCAGGCCGCGAACGAGGCGGATCAGCTCCTGGCCGACGAGCACGATGCGGCCGCGCGCCTCGGCGACGCGCGCCGCGAAGCGCTCGGCGTCGTCCGGCCAGGGTTCGCCCAGGCAGGTGCGTGCGAGCGCGCAGGCGACGACATCCGCGCTCAGGCGGTCGACGCCGCCCGGCAGCGCGGTCGCGAGCGCGAACTCGCGGTCCGAGGTCAGCGATTTTTCGAGCTGGCGCACGGCCTCCTTCAAGGCGATGCGGAACAGGCGCAGCAGCCCCAGCCGCTGCAGGCGCCGCGCGCGCTCCGCTGACTCGCAGAGCACGATGCGCACGCCGTCGCCGACGTCCTCGATCGCCGGAAAACCGGTGGTGACGACGCCGTCGATGTTCAGCGCCAGTGTCTCGGGCAGCGGGCCGAAGGTCCAGCCGGTATGGCGCGTGTCCTGGTCGAAGCGCTTCTCATCGGTGGCGGTCGTCGGTGCGGTGCGCGGCGCGGCCGGTGCCGCCGCCGCCCGGGCCGAAAACGACGCGCTCGCGGTCTTGCCCAGGCGCGCGCGCAGCGCCGACAGCGCGCGGCCCTGGCCGAGCACGCGGCCGTCCGGCGCGAGCACGCGGAAATTCATGCGCAGATGATCCGGCAGGCGCTCCTCGCGGAAGCTCTCGCGCGTGAGCGGCTGCTGCGTGCGCTGCCGGACCGCTTCGGCCAGTGCGGTGAGCAGGTCGCTGTCCGGCCCGGTGGCGTCGGCCTCGGACACGCGGTCGGATACAAATTCGCGCACGAATTCGGCGGCAAAGGCGGGCAGCGCCTGCAGGCGCTGGCGCAGCGAGGGCGACAGCGTGCGCACCAGCGCCTGCACCTTGTCTTCGAGCATGCCCGGCACCAGCCACGCACAGCGCGCTTCGGGAATCTGGTTCAGCAGTGCGAGCGGCACATCGAGCGTGACACCGTCATCGCTGGCGCCGGGCTCGTGACGATAGCTCAGCGGCAGCGACTGGCCGTTCCAGACGAATGCGGGCGGAAAGCGCCGGCTCATCGTGCCGGCCACCTCGTGACGCAGCAATTGCGCGCGCGTCAGCTCCAGCCCCGGCCCATCGGGCGCCGCGCTGCGGCACCAGTGGATCAGGCTGCGCACGTCGAACACCGATTCCGGGATGTGGCGATCGTAAAAATCGAAGATCTGCTCTTCATCGACGAGCAGGTCGGGACGGCGGCGGCGCTCTTCCAGCTCGCGGATTTCGGCGACGAGCGCGAGATTGTGGCGCAGAAAGGGTAGCTGTTTCAGCACCTCGGCCGTGACCTCGCCGGCCACCAGCGCTTCGCGCAGCAGCAGCGTGCGCGCGAGCGCGCGATCGATGCGCGCATAGGCGACCGGCCGACGCGCATACAGGGTGAGGCCGTAGAGCACGCCGCGTTCGAGCCCTATCGCCTGGCCGGAGCGCTTTTCCCAATGGGGCGCTTCGACGGTCCGGCGCACGAGGTGGGCGCCGACCTGCTCGATCCAGTCCGGCTCGATGCGCGCGAGCGTGCGCGCGTACAGGCGCGAGGTCTCCACCAGTTCGGCCGCCATGATCCAGCGTCCGGCCTTGCGCGCCAGTGCCGAACCGGGGTGCGGCAGGAACCTGATGCCGTTCGCGCCCAGATAATGGCCGCCGTCCTCGCTCTTCACCCCGATGTGGCCGAGCAGGCCGGCGAGCAGCGCGCGGTGGACGGCGCCGTAGTCGGCCGGCGCCACGTTCGGGCGCCAGCCGAACTCGGCCACCTGGGCGCCGAGCTGCGCGTGCAGATCGCGCCATTCGCGCATGCGGCGATGGCTGAGCCCCAGCTGCCGGCACCAGTCGCGTTGCTGGCGCGACGAGCGTTCGCGCCAGACCTGATCGAAGGCATTCCACAGCTTGCAGTAGGCGAGAAACTCGGAGCGCTCGTCCTGCAAGGCTGCCCATTCGCCGTCCGCGCGACGGCTCTCGTCGGCGCGTTCGCGCGCATCGCCGGCCGCGAGTGCGCTGACGATGGCGAGCATCTCGCTCAGGCAGCCTTCGGCCCTGGCAGCGAGCAGCATGCGGCCGATCTTGGGGTCCAGCGGCAGCCGCGCCAGCTCGCGGCCCAGCGGCGTCAGCGCATGGCTGTCGTCGATCGCGCCCAGCTCGGCCAGCAGGCGATGGCCGTCCTGGACCTGACGCGGCGACGGCGGGTCGAGCAGCGCGAAATCCTCGATGCGGCCCAGCCCCAGCGCCTTCATGCGCAGGATGACGCCGGCCAGCGAGCAGCGCAGGATTTCCGGGTCGGTCTGCATCGGCCGGTTCAGGAAATCGTCCTCGGCGTAGAGGCGGATGCAGATTCCGGCCGCCACCCGGCCGCAGCGGCCGGCGCGCTGTCTGGCCGCGGACTGAGCGATCGGCTCGACATGCAGTTGCTCGACCTTGTTGCGCGGCGAGTAGCGCTTGATGCGCGCGAGCCCGGTGTCGATCACGTAGCGGATGCCGGGGACCGTGAGCGAGGTCTCGGCGACATTCGTGGCCAGCACCACGCGCGGTGTCCGGCCGGGGTTGAACACGTGTGCCTGCTCGCGCGCCGACTGGCGGGCGTACAGCGGCAGGATCTCGGGGCGCGGTCCGCTGGCGGCCGCATGGGCCTGCCTCAGTGCACGCTCGGTTTCGCGGATTTCGCGTTCGCCGGGCAGGAAGACGAGCACGTCGCCGGGCCCGGCGAGCGTGAGCTCGTGCACGGCGTCGACGATGGCGTCGGCAAGCTCGGTGTCGGTGTCGGGCGGCCGCCAGCGGATCTCGATCGGATGGAGTCGGCCGGATACTTCGAACACCGGTACCGGTGCACAGCCCGCGCGTTCGCCGAAGAAGCGCGCGTAATGCCCGGCGTCCAGCGTCGCCGAGGTGACGATCAGGCGCAGATCGGGCCGGCGCCGGAGCAGACGGCAAAGATAGCCGAGCAGGAAATCGATGTTGACAGAGCGCTCGTGCGCCTCGTCGATGATCAGCGTGTCGTAGGCCGACAGCTCCGGGTCGCCCTGGATTTCGGCGAGCAGCATGCCGTCGGTCATGACCTTGATGTAGGCGCCGGGCCGGGTGCGATCGGTGAACCGGATCTTGTAGCCGACCAGGTCGCCGAGCGGGCTGGCGAGCTCGAAGGCGATGCGCTCGGCGGTGGCGCGCGCGGCGATGCGCCGCGGCTGCGTGTGGCCGATCAGTCCGCGCACGCCGCGGCCGGCTTCGAGGCAGATTTTCGGCAACTGCGTGGTCTTGCCCGATCCGGTCTCGCCGCAGACGATGGTGACCGGGTGCTCGGCGATCGCCTCGACCAGTGCGGCGCACTCGGCGACGATGGGCAAGTCCTCGGGGAAGCTCGGCCGCGGTCGGCTGGCGCGCCGCTGCGCGGTGGCCGCGCGCGAGGCGCGGAAGCGCTCGGCGAGCGCCTCGGGCAGCCGTTCGGGCACACGCTCGGCGGCGGGCAGGCGCGCGAGCGCATGCCGGAGTCCGGGCACATCGCGCGTCTGGCAGTCGTCGAGCAGGGACGTCGGCGGCGGATCGAGCAGCGTGGTCAAGGGTCCGTAGGCAGGATAGCGGGCGGCGCGGATTGTAAACCCCGACAAACCCCGACCGGGATGCCGTCGCCACACGGGCACCTGGCGGGAACCGGGCGATCAGGGGAGGGGAGCGAGGACCGGCCTGCCGTACGTGGCATGTAAGCTTTGTGCGCGCCGCCCGGTATTCATCCATTGAGACCGACCAAGGCCTGACGAGGGCTTCGACCATGCTGCTGGATTTGTTCGCTCTGGGCCGCGGGCACGGCCAACGCCGCTTCGAGCAGACGGTGCGCGCGTACAGCGCGGAGCTGTACCGCTACGCCTACTGGCTGTGCCGTGACCGCTTCGTGGCCGAAGACCTGGTGCAGGAGGTGTTCGCGCGCGCCTGGCGCGCCTGGGGCAGCCTGAAGAATGACGGCTCGCTGAAGGCCTGGCTGATGACGATCCTGAGAAACGAACATGCGCGCCTGTACGAGCGCCGGCAGGTGGAGCTGGCCGACGTCGAGCTCGACGAACTGGAGATCGCGGATCGCGACGGCCCGCAGAGCCTGCATGAGCTCGCCCAGTTGCTGGAGCAATTGCCGGAGAGCCTGCGCGAGCCGCTGGTGTTGCAGGTACTGGGCGGCTATTCCTGCGCCGAGATCGCGGCGCTGCTGGAGACCACCGAAGGCGCGGTGATGACCCGGCTCACGCGCGCACGGCAATCGTTGCGCGGTGTGCTCGCGGACATCACGGAACGCGGAGGTAAGAGGGCATGAACTGCTTGCAGTATCGACGCGAGAAACTCGCCGATCCACGGCGGCGCACCGATGCCTCGTGCGCGCACGAGAACGCCTGTCCCGCCTGCCGCGCATTCACGCAGCGGCTCGGTGTTTTCGAGGAGCGGCTGGCCGCGGCCGTGCTGGTGCCGGTTCCGGACGGTCTGGCCGAGCGTGCGCTGCTCGGTGCCCGCAAGCTGCGCGCGCGCTCGTTGCGAGCCTGGGCACTCGCCGCCTCGGTGCTGATCGCGGCGCTCGCGATCTGGCCGGACTGGTCGCCACCGCCCGCGTTGGAATACGCCAGCGTGGGCATCGAGCATGTCGCCACGCACGACGAGCCCGGCGCACGCCGCGCACTTGCCGCCCCTCACGGCGAGGCGGGCGCCGATCCGCGTCAATTCCAGTCCATCCTTGCCGGGCTGGGCGCACGCGTGCAGGGCAGGCTGGGCGAGATCCTGTATATCCATCGGTGCCCGCTTCCGGGCGGGGGCACCGGCTGGCATTTCGTGCTCGACACCGAGGCCGGGCGCGCGACGGTGATCCTGGTGCCGCCGCCGTATGCGCAACCGCAGGCGGGGCCCTCGCAGGCGCGCTTCGCCGGCTACAGTGCCTGGTCCGAGCCCAGCGGCTCGGGCGTGCAGTGGATCGTCGTCGCCGACACCCCCGGCGTGACGGAAGCCGTCGCGCGCCTGATGCGCGAGCGCGTGAGCTGGGGCGGGGGGCCGGGCTAGGCTGTTGGAGAGCGCCGGCTGACATTGCAGGCGCCCGATTGCGGTCTCAGCGTCCTACCGGCGGCAGCTGTTCGCGCACCATGTCAGCGAAGCGCTCGGCGACCGGGGTCATGGCCTGATGCTTGTGCGAGATCAGGCAGACCGTGCGCCGTAGCGAAGGGCGCGACAGACTGGCGACATGACAGCGTGTCAGCCGGCTCGCATCGATGTTGATGTCCGGCAGGATCGCGATACCCAGCCCGGCCTCGGCCATTTGCAGGACGGTCGAGTTGTGCAGCACCTCGTACTTGAATCGCAGCGTGACACCCTGTGCCGCGAACAGCTCGGCCAGCGCGCGGCGCATTTCGGCCGCGGTCGGCACGCCGATCAGCCCGTATTCGGCAATTTCCGCGCAGTCGACCGACGGCCGTTCGCGCAGCCCGTACGCATCGGGGATGATGACCTTGTAGTCCTCGCTGAAGATCGGGTCAAAGACCAGATCTCCGACCTGCAACGTCGACGGACCGATGGCGAAGTCGATTTCACGTCGATGCAGCAGATCGAGCATGTCACCCGAATAGGCCTCGCGTATGCGCACGACGACGTCAGGATAGCGCTGCTCGAACTCGGCGATCACCGAGGGCAGCCGGCTGCCGGCGATGCTGGGTGATGAGGCAATCGAAACCCGCCCCTTGCGCAGCTGGACTTCGTCGCGAATCTCGTTGATCGCGAAATCGATTTCGTCGAGCGCCTTGCGCGATCGCGCCATCAGATCGCGACCATAAGTGGTCAGGCGCAATTGCCGCGTGGTGCGATCGAACAGACGCACACCCAGGGCCGATTCCAGCTGCTGCAACTGCGCGCTGATGGAGGACTGGGACCGAAACAAGCGCTCGCCCGCACGCCGGAACCCGCCTGTTTCGGCGATGGCCAGGAAGGTCTGGATCTGCTTGAGCGTGATCTTGTTCGCCATGTGCGCACTCGGTCCCATCAAGTCTGCAGCAAGCCTTCGGCGCGCCAGTCACCAAAGCCGAGGAGAGGAGCGGAACACGCTTCGTGGCGCTGTCGCCAGCCCATTTGATCATTTTTTCAGATTAATCGTCCAGATAAATTTGTTTGTTGTCCGATCGACGCCCGGCTATGCTTCACGCCATCCACTTGCGGCCCGTATGCCTATCCCTGAGCGACGGGCCCATATCAGATAGGGATGGCTTGCTTGCGAAGCTGTGCGAACGCAGGCAAGACCAGACGCAAACAATAGAGGTGGAGGAGACCAACCTTGACAGCAGAGACAACCCCATGACGGCGATCACGCCGGATCGCCCGGTCCGTTTGCAGCGTTCGGAGCTGGCGGTCCCGGCCATACGCGAAGACTTCCTCGAGAAGGCCGCCAGGGGGCCGGCGGATACGATCTTCCTCGACCTGGAAGACGCGGTGCCGCCGGAATTGAAGCTCAAGGCGCGCGCGCTCGCCATTGCCGGGCTCAACGAGATCGACTGGGGCAACAAGACCGTCGCAGTGCGCGTCAATGGCCTGGACACGCCCTGGGCCCTGCACGACATCGTCGACGTCGCCGAAGCCTGCCCGCGCCTGGACATGATTCTGTTGCCCAAGGCCGGTTCGGCATTCGATGTGCGCTTCGTCGAAACCATCCTTGCCTCGGTCGAGCAGAACCGGGGCGACGGCAAGCGCATCGGTATCGAGGTATTGATCGAAACGGCGATGGGCGTCGCCAACGCCGAGGATATTGCAGCGTCATCGCCGCGGCTGGAGGCGATGATTTTCGGCGTGGGCGACTATTCGATCTCGATGGGCATATTCGATGCCAGGATCGGCGCGCCCTCGCCGAATTATCGGGTGCTCGGCGATGCGGACGAATCGGGCGGGCGGGCGCTGCACTGGAACGATCACTGGCATTTCGCCAAGGCGCGCATCGCCAATGCCTGTCGCGCCTACGGCTTGCGTCCGATAGACGGCCCCTACGTGGATATCGGCGATCCCGAGGGCTACCGCAATGCGGCGCTGCGCGGGCTGGCGCTCGGTTTCGAAGGCAAGTGGGCCATTCATCCGTCTCAGGCGCCGATCGCCAACGAGGTGTTCACGCCCAGCGCCGAAGTCATCGCGAGCGCACGGAAGATGATCGATGCCGTGGCCGACGCGCAGGCGCGCGGCGTCGGCGCCGTCAGTGTCGACGGCAAGCTCGTAGACATGGCGATGCTGAAGCTCGCCGACCGCATCACGCGACGCATGCAACTGATCAACGAACGCGGCTGAAGGAAGCGTTCGTAGATTCGCTCGTATGCAGCGCGCGCTTCACCGGGCCGCTCGGCCCGATCGATTCCGAAGGAGATCCAATTGACACAGGGGCCATTGCGCGGGATTCGCGTGCTGGACATCGGCAGCTTTCTGGCGGGGCCATTTTGCGGCACGGTGATGGCCGAGTTCGGCGCCGAGGTCATCAAGATCGAGGAACCCGGCGAGGGCGATCCGCTGCGCCGCTTCGGTACCATGACCGAGGTTGGCGACACCATGGTCTGGTTGAGCGAATCGCGCAACAAGAAGTGCGTCACGCTCGATCTGCGCAAGCCCAGGGGGGTCGAGATCCTGCTCAAGCTCGTCGCGCAGTCGGATATCGTCATCGAGAATTTCCGGCCCGGCATCCTCGAAGGCTGGGGGCTGGGTTACGAACAGATCAAGGCCGCCAATCCGCGCGTGATCATGGTGCGCATCAGCGGTTACGGCCAGACCGGCCCATACCGCTCGCGCCCCGGCTTCGCACGTGTCGCGCATGCCTTCAGCGGCTTGGTGTATCTCGCCGGCGAGCCGGGGCGCCCGCCGGTGATGCCCGGGTCCACATCGCTCGCCGATTACATGTCCGGCGTGTGGGCGGCGCTGGGCGCGCTGATGGCCTTGCGCGAGCGCGACCGCAGCGGCCGCGGCCAATATATCGATATCGGCCTGTACGAATCGATTTTCCGGTTTCTGGACGAGATCGCGCCAGCGTACGACCGCAAGGGCTTCATACGTGAACGCCTGGGGGCCGACACGATCAACATCGTTCCGCACAGCCATTACGAGACACAGGATGGCAAGTGGGTCGCGATCGCCTGTTCCAATGACAAGATGTTCTATCGGCTCGCCGATGCCATGGGTGCGCCCGCGTTGTGCTCGGATCCGCGCTATAGCGTGATGGCTGCAAGGCTCGCGCGTCGCGAGGAGGTGAACCAGCTCGTTTCCGATTGGACGCGCAGCCTGCCGGCCGACGAGGTGCTGCGCATCTGTGAAGAAAAAAGTGTGCCTTGCAGCCTGATCTACAGCATCAAGGACATCTTCGAAGACCCGCATTACGCCGAGCGCGCGAACATCCTGCGCATGGCGGGCGGCCGTGTGCCGGGCTTCGTACTGCCGAATGTGGTGCCGCGGCTGTCGGAGACGCCCGGCGAGGTCGCCTGGGTCGGGCCGGCACTCGGCGAGCATACGGAAGAGGTGTATCGGGAGCTGCTCGGTCTGAGCACCGAGGATATCGCCCAGCTGCGCGCGGACAACGTGATCTGAGATGGCCGATCCGGCGATGACGCCAAGCAGCGCGCAAGGACGCTCAGGCTGGGCGCGCTTCGAGGATGTCGTGCTGCTCAATCTGTCGACACTGGCCCTGATCGTGTGCGGGGCGATCATGCTCGTGGAAATGATCGCCCGGTCCGCGTTCGACGTGAGCATGGGCTGGGCCGACGAGGTCTCGCGCGAAGCGATGTTGTTCGCGTTCTTCCTGTCCATGGGCTGTGCGCACCGTCATGCCCATTTCATTCGTTCGGGCATGTTTGTCGATCGGCTTTCCCCGCGTGCACGCAGAATTTTCGATCGGCTCGGCGCGCTGTGCGGGGTCGCCTTCAGCCTGACGCTGCTGGTGACCGGCATCGCGCGCGTGCTGCGCCTGCATCGCCTGGGCACGGTCACCGAGTCGTCTCTCGAAACACCGGTCTGGCTGATCGGACTGCTGCTGCCGATCGGTGCCTGTGCGCTGCTGATCTATTTCATCGGCGCCTTGCGGCGCTCGCTCGCGGGCGCACATCCGTTCGAACAGAGCGACGGCGAGCTGCTGTAATGGCGACGCTGATCGCGCTCGTGCTGCTGCTGATCCTGTTGTCCTGCGGGGTGCAGATCGCGGTGGCGCTGGGTCTGGTCTCGGCCATGCTGATCGCGTTTCACCCCGCGATACCGGCCGCCGTCCTTGCGGACGTCGCGATCGGCGCGATCGACAAGTATGTGCTATTGGCCATCCCGCTGTTCATCTTTGCCGGTACGGTGGTGACCAAGGGCGATGTCGCGGCGCGCATCATCGCCTTGGTGGAAACGCTGGTGCGCCCGGTACGTGGCGCGATGGCGCTGACCGCGATCATCGGCGGCGTGTTCTTTGCTGCGGTCAACGGTTCCAGCATAGCCGGCGCGGTGGCGCTCGGCCCTTCGCTGATGACGACCTTGCCGGCCCAGGGCTACCCGAAACGCTTCGTCGCGGCGCTGACCGCTGTCGCCAGCACCGTGGGCCTGATGATCCCGCCCTCGCTGAGCTTCATCCTGATCGGCTCGTTGATGGAGTTGTCGATCGTCGATCTATTCGTGGCCGGGATCGTTCCCGGCCTGGTCGAATCGCTGTTGCTCGGCGTCGCGACCTTGTGGATGGCCCATCGCCATCAGTACGGGCTGCCACCACAGCCCATCGATGTGCGCGAATTCGGCAGGCGCCTGCCGCCAGCGCTGGCCGCGCTGGCGATGCCGGTGGTGATCATCGGCACCATCTACGCCGGATTGTTCACGCCGACCGAAGTCGCCGCGGTCGCGGCACTGTACGCCGCCGTGCTGGTCGGCCTGATCTATCGCAACGTCGGCTTCCGCGACATCTGCGGTTGCGCCCGGGAGACGGTGTTGCAGACGGCGATGATCTTCATGCTGCTGGTGAGCGCAAGCCTGCTGACCTTCGTGCTCACGCGTCTGGGTCTGGCTCGGGACATCCTCGAGATCACCAATCGTATCGACCCCTCGCCGCTGGCATTTCTGCTGTTCGTGAATGTGCTGCTGCTCGTTCTCGGCACGGTGTTCGACGGCCTGTCGATGATCCTGATCTCGGCTCCCATCCTGTTCCCGATCGCAAAGGCAGTCGGGGTCGATCCCATTCACTTCGCCGTGATCATGACCGCCAACATCGAGATCGCGACGCTGACACCGCCGGTCGGGCTCAATGTCTTCGTGATGAGCCGCATCGCGCGCCTGCGCGTCGAGGAAACGAGCCGCGCGGTCTTGCCCTTCTACGGGATACGGCTCGCCGGTCTCGCGCTGATCACCCTGATCCCGGAGCTTTCGCTCTATCTGGTCGGGCTGACGAAGTGACCTGCGTCAGGCTGCACATGCACCGCAACGCCAACAGAGGAGACACCCATGACAATGATTGACCGAAGCTGTTGCACTCGCCTGCTGCGCTCGCTGGTTCTGGCCGGTTTCGGCGCGCTGTCCGTGCCCGCCGCCCACGCCGTCACGGAAATGATCATCACCTCGGAACTGGCGCCCACGCATTGGAAGACCAAGCAAATGGATGCGCTCGCGGCCGACATCGCCAAGCGCAGCGCCGGCCGCATCAAGCCGGCCTTGTTCCATTCGGCGCAGCTGTTCGACGACAAGGGCGCGGTCAATGCCATGGGCACCGGCTCGGTGCACATGGCTTGGCCCGCGAGCCTCTGGCTGGAAGCCATCGAGCCTCGCTATGGTGTCGCGAACCTGCTTTTCGGCTTGCGCGACCGGGACATGCAGAACGCCGCCGTGCGCGAGCCGCTGAAGGATTTCCTGTCCTCGCTCATCGAGAAAAAGGGCATGAGGGTGCTTGCGCTGTATCGCACCACCGAAATTGCGATGATGAGCAACCGGCCACCGCTGACGTCGGCCGGAGACTTCCGCGGCATGAAGGCGCGCATTCCGGGCGGGGCGGTGATGCGCGAATTCAGCAAGTTGCTCGGATTGAGCTACGTCACCATGCCCGCAAGCGAGATCGTGCCCGCCATGCTGCAAGGCGTGATCGATGGTGCGATCACGTCGCCGGGCGTGTGGCAGCAGTTCGGGCCTAAAGTCAGCGTCACGCGCATTCCGGACATGCTGATCGCGCATTACTCGGTGGTGGTCGATCGCGCCTGGATGGACAAACTGGAAGCCCGCGATCGCGAAGCCATTCTCGGTGCCGTGGCCGCACTGAACGAGCGACAGTGGCGCGAGGCGATCGCGGCCGACCAGGCCACCATCGACGAAATGGTCAAGAAAGGGGGCAAGTACGGCACGCTGCCCGAACCCGCACTGGCCGAGCTGCGCAAATTTGCCGAAAAGGCGAATGGCGAATTCATCGGCAAGTACCCCGACGAGTACAAGCGCTACTCGGCGATCATGAGGGGACAGAAATGAGTGCGGCCTCCAATCGAAAAATGAAGCTGGTCGGCTTCATGCAGGCGCAAAACTGCTCCAACTATCCGGCATCATGGCGACATCCGGCTGCGGTGTCGGATTTCCTGACCCCGGCGTACTACCAGCGCATCGCGCAGATACTGGAATCGGGGAAGTTTCATCTCGCTTTCTTCGATGATCGCCTGGCCATGCCCGACGTCTACCAGCGCGATTATCGTGAGTCCGTCCGCCACGGCGTGCGCGTGGTCAAGCTCGACCTGATTCCGCTGATGACCGCGATGGGCCTCGCTACACGCCATCTGGGCATAGGCGGCACCTATTCGACGACATATCACGAGCCCTACCATGTCGCGCGCGCCTTCGCGACGCTGGATCACATGATCGGCGGGCGGGCGGCATGGAATATCGTCACATCGCTGAACGATTCCGAGGCGGCGAACTTCGGCCACGACAGCCATCTGGATCACGATACCCGCTATGACCGTGCCGACGAGTTCATGGAGGTCGTCCTCGGGCACTGGAAGACCTGGGAGCCGGACGCGATCGTGCTCGACAAGGCAAACGGAGTATTCGCCAACCCCGACAAGGTGCATCGACTCGACCACGCGGGGCCATGGTTCCGGTCACGTGGGCCGTTCACGGTCCCGCCGACGCCACAGGGCCGCCCCATCCTGATCCAGGCGGGCCAGAGCGGCCGTGGCCAGCGTTTCGCCGCGCGTTGGGGCGACTTGATCTTCGTGCTCTATCCGAATTTCGACTTCGCAAAACGCAGCTACGCGGAATTCAAGAGCGTGATCGGGGAAACCGGCCGCAATCCCGACGAGGTCTGCGTGTCGACCTGCATGTATGCGGTCACCGGCGAAACGCGCACGATCGCCGAGGACAAGGCCGCACTTATCGAAAAGCTTGCCAAGCCCTTCGACACCTTGTCGTTGCTGTCCGAGGTGCTGAATCATGATTTCAGCCTGCACCCGATGGATGAGCCCTTCACGGATGCCGACATGGCATCGATCAGCGGCCTGCAGGCCATCCGCGATCGCGTCGTCAAACTGAGCGGCAATCCGCACCCGACCACGCGTGATTTCGTACAGTATTCGGGGCGGGGCACCATCCACGAGATGCCGCTGTTCGTCGGCACGCCGAAAGAAGTCGCCGACATCATGGAAGAGTGGTTCGTCGGCCGCGCCTGCGATGGCTTCGTGCTGGCGGCCACGCATGTGCCGGGCACTTATGAGGATTTCGTCCGGCTGGTCGTGCCCGAACTGCAGAAGCGGGGCCTGTTCCGTACCGAGTACGAGGGCGACACGCTGCGCGAGAACCTCGGCATTCCTCTGCCTGCGTGAATCCCGACTAAACCTTTTTCGCCGCGGCGTCTCGACATGAACGAGGTCTCCAGTTCCATGTGGGCGTTGATGATCGGCAGCCAACGTGCCGGCTCCGCATCCAGCCTTGTTGCGCAGCAGCTGACCCGACGCCTGCAGACGATCGCACCCGCCGTCCGGGTCGATGCGATCGACTTGGCCGCCGCGCGCTTGCCCTTCTGGGGAGAGTCCTCGGAGGAGGGCGCGGGTTCGTCTCCCGCTTGGGCGCCCATCAGCCGCACGCTCGCGGCGGCCGAGGCGCTGGTCGCGGTCGTACCGGAATGGCATGGCATGGTACCCGCGGCGGTGAAGAACCTGTTTCTGTACTTGTCCGACGAGCTTGCCCACAAGCCTGGCTTGATCGTGGCCGTTTCGGCCACCCATGGCGGGGCCTATCCGGTGGCCGAACTGCGACTGAGCAGCTACAAGAATTCGCGCATCTGCTGGATCCCGGAACATGTCATCGTGCGCGGCTGCAAGGCGGGCGATATCGCCACGACACAGCGCGCTCTGGCCGAGGTCGACGAACGCATCGATCATGCGTTGCGCCTGCTCGGTCTCTATGCCCACGCGCTTCGTGGGGTACGGCAGGGGGTAATCGGAGCCGGCCACCCCCGATCCGTCGCATTCGGGATGTAGCGTCTTGCGTTTCGTGTCGCTCGCAACAAGGACATTGTCCGAGGCGTTCGATCACATGAAAATCACTGCCTAATAAGCTTTCCAGGACGCTCTCCTGTCAGTTGGTCATTCTCTGCGACGACGACACCGGACACTACAGTGGATATGTACCCTTGAGATTTTTGCATCAGCCGACGACCACCAGCGGGAAGATCGTAATCCATAGTCGGTGCACGCAATGTTAGCTTCTGAAAATCAATAACATTGATATCGGCCTTGTAGCCCGGCTTGAGAACTCCTCTGTCTCCTAACCCCATAAATGATGCAGTCTTGGACGTTTGACTGGCAACTACGCTTTCAAGACTACGCTTGGGGCCGCGCGAGCGATCTCTTGCCCAATGAGCTAGCATAAATGTAGGCATGGACGAGTCGCATACCAGACCACAATGTGCTCCCGCATCTGACAAGCCAAGAACCGTGTTCGGATCACTCAGCATGACATCAATATCCGAAAAATCCCCTCGCGCGTAATTGGCCCCCGGCATAAAAAGTAACTCACGCCCATCACGCTCTAGTAGTGTGTCTAATGCGACTTCTGCGGGATTTCGTCCCTGTGAAGCGGCGATCGCAGCGATGCTTTTCTCTTTACTCGGTTCATAATCTGGAGGATCCCCAAGACGAAACATCAAATCAAATCGCTCGGTTATCGAACGCATTATTACGCTATTGTGCCGCACGGTTTCGGAAAGCAATTGTTCCCTGAACTTTGGATCATGCAATCGCTGCACACGTTCTTTCAACGGCAGGCTGGCAATGGCGCGATAACTAGGCCTGCTAACGAATGGGTGCTTGGTACTCTCCAATCCCAGCAAAAAACCTACTGGCCTGCCCGCGACTTGCGCCGTTAAAGGCTCTCCTTGTCTTGAAGCCTCCCCAATCCTGTCGAGAATTGTCCTATATTTATCCGGAACATCTGGGAACTGGGCAAGCAGGAACCACACAGGCCTATTTGTAATTTTTCGCAATTGTCTTAGCCATTCTATTTCTTTATCAATATCCTCAAAGTCAACGTTTAAACCAATAGCCCCCTTATTCATATGTCCTAAAACGCTACCCAATGCAAACAACTCGTCTACCGGAATCCCATATCCGGGCGTATGTTTTCCTTCATTTGTACGCTGAAGCGTCGAGCGCGAACTTGTAAATCCTAAAGCTCCGCCAGACATGGCTTCCCGAACCAGTTGAGCCATTTGACGAATGTCGGCCTCGGTGGCCGCCTCATTGGCAGCTCCCCTCTCTCCCATCACATAGGTCCGAATAGATGCGTGGGTTGCTTGAACCCCAATATCGATGACACGACTTTGCTTTTCCAAGAACGCCATGTATTCGGTAATGGACTCCCATTCCCACGGGAGCCCAGCCTTTAGCGTATCAGCAGGAATATCCTCAACCGCCTCCATTAAACCGATGAGCCACTCACGGTCTTGTACCCGAACCGGAGCAAATCCAATACCGCAGTTTCCCATCACTGCCGTAGTTACACCGTGCAACGAGGATGATGCGAGAATCGGATCCCAGGTTACCTGTCCATCATAATGGGTGTGTATATCCACGAAGCCTGGCGTAATAATTGCTCCCGATGCATTAATTTCCTTGAGACCTTTTGCTGCCTTTCCCCCAACTTGAATAAGTTTTCCGTCGCGAATGGATATATCACCTTGGTAACCAGGCTGACCAGTTCCGTCCACAATTAGACCATCACGAATCACCAATTCATTTTTCATCATATACCCCAAATAAACCGTCAATGTCCAAACCTGACAAGTAGCAACCAGGCTACCACCGCTAAGATGCGGCGGTTTGAACCGGCTCGACTATTCGAAGATCCTCCAATAACCGCCCTGATCGCTGACCTAAGACAGTTAACCGAAACATATGGCGTGGATTGTTCGCATCATGTGAATAATCTGCTGTTGCATAGTGTTGTACGCAGCGATTGTCCCAAAACACCAGATCATTGACCTTATAAAAGTGGCGGTAGGTAAACTCCGGGCGTTTCGCATGCATAAATAGAAAATCGAGCAAACATCTGCTTTCATCGTCAGTTAAGTCGACAATGGACGACATGTTACCTTCACTCATATATAATACTTTTTTTCCTGTTTCTGGATGAGTTCGGACTAATGGGTGAACTACAGGAGGAAATCGTTCTTTAATAGATGAAAAATCTTTCACCTTAGGTTTCCAGAAAAATGATGGTGACAAAAAGTTTCTGAAATCATGCACAACTTCAAGTCCTTCCAACATGGACTTCATTTTCTCGGACAAGGTGTCGTAGGCCATGTAAGTGCTTGAGAACATCGTACTACCACCTACAGGAGGAATTTTCTTACAATAAAGCATACTGATGAGCGTAGGCCTCGTAGTATAAGAATGGTCAGAGTGCCATTTTCGTCCGGTATCCTTTGTTTTGGCCATTTCTCCGTTATGGATGAAATTCCCGATCTGGTAAATTTCTGGATATCCAGGAAGGCGATAGGTTGGGTCCTCGTGATGGTCATCCAAAGGACCGAATCTTCTAGCAAATGCAATTTGCTGCTCTGGGTTTAGATGTTGATCCGGGAATACCAAAACAAGGTGATCGAGCCACGCCTTGTACAAGGTCGCCCAGTCATCCTCTGCCATCGGCACCGCTAGATCTATATCGGTGATTTCTGCACCTAAAGCACTGGTTAATGGCTTAATATTCATCTTCATGTCCAATTATGTTTAATTCAACAAAATATAAGAATCATTATTCTTGATGAATTCCCGCATCACGAACAGCTTTTTTATAATTATCAATATCTGATCTTAGTAGCTTCAATGTTTGATCTCCGTTCAAATACTCTGGCTCGAATCCCATCCCTCTGAAACGCTCAACGATTTCCGGCGAACCTATTACCTTTTCGGTTTCTTCAGAAAGCCGCTTTTGTACGTCTTTTGGAAGACCAGCAGGAGCAGCGAGAGATACCCATGCTGTATATTCATAGCCTGGGACGCCAGATTCCGAGACCGTCGGCAAATCCGGGAATTGCGGCAATCGCCTCGTACTGGTTACGGCTAATGCCTTAACCTTTCCAGATTTTATGTGAGGGGCTGCCGTAACCGTCGCCTCAAAAAGCAAATCGAGTCGATTCGCGAGCAAATCGGATAGGGCTTGAGTATTGCTTTTATATGGAACATGCGTAACCTTTATCCCAGCCGCTGCAAGGAACATTTCGATATTTGCGCGAGCTCCGCTACTTCCTGATCCATAATTAAGCTGAAATGGTTTAGTTTTTGCTGATTGAATAAAGTCACCAATTGATTTTACGTTAGATCCCAACGGAGCCAATACAGCGTAAAATGCTTTTCCCATCATCGCTATATGGCTAAAATCGGATACTGGATCATAAGGTAATTTTTTGTATAAAGCCGGATTAATAGCGAGGATCGGGCTACTACCGAACAGCAAGGTATAGCCATCCGGCGGAGACTTCAGGACAACCTCGGCGCCAATAATGCCGTTTGCCCCGGGCCTATTGTCGACCACGACCTGTTGCCCTAAAAACTCGCTTAATTTTTGCGCGAATGCGCGCGCAATCACATCAGACGTTCCTCCCGCGGCCTGGGTAACAATGAAGCGAATTGGCTTATTTGGATATGTTTGCGCGCTCACCTTACCTGGAGCGATGTGAAACATAACAGCACACAAAATAGATAATGTGCGCAATATACGATCGGTTGCCATAATGTCTCCTGTTGGTATCGAATATTCTATTTTGTTATTATTATATAAATCATCATGTCCATAAGTCAGATTACTTTATCGTCCATAAGCAACTGGATTTCATGGTTTGAGTATCCAAGCATGTCCCTATATATTTCATAATTGTGCTCACCCAATTGAGGTCCCAATGTGTCTACTGAACCTGGTGTCTCCGATAGCTTCGGAAATACATTGGGAACGGTAATATGACCTAACGTGTTGTCTTGGACATTCAGTAAGGTTTCACGTGCCTTGTAATGTTCGTCTTCGAAAATGTCGGCAACATTGTAAATCGGTCCAGCCGGTACCTCTCCTTCTAAACACAGATTAATTATTTTGTCTCGAGGCATGCTGGAGACCCATTCACCCACAATTCGATTGACTTCTTCACGACCTGAAATTCGTTGTGCCATGGTTGCGAATTTATTTGGGTTAAGAAGCTCAGGCTTCTTCATCACAATGGCGAGGCGCTCAAACATCTTGTCTATAGTGCATGCGATCGCTACCCATTTTCCATCTTGTGCTCGATAGTGGTTATGCGGAACGATTTTCGGAGCTTCCATGCCCATTCGCTCCTGAATATGCCCTTCAACCGAGTATAGGGGGATCATTTCATCGAGTATTCTCAGGACGCTCTCATATAGTGTGACGTCCGCCTGCTGACCAATTCCATATCGAGAACGCGCGATGAAAGACATCAGGGCGCCGACCGCCCCATATAACCCAGATAAGTAGTCGGCTAAGGCAATCGCACCGGGAACTAGTGGCGGTCCATCAGGCGTGCCAGTCAAATGAGATATCCCGGAGAATCCATGGGCGAGGCGCGCGAAGCCAGGGCGATCGCGGTAGGGGCCGTTCTGGCCGTAAGCGGATATTCTTATTAATAGTAGATCGTGTTTTATTTTTTTTAGGACTTCATCATAACCAAGCCCCCATCGTTCAAGTGTTCCGGGGCGAAAATTTTCGATCATGATATCCGTTTTAGCTATTAGCTTTTTTAATATTTCCTTTCCTTTTTCTTTGTGAAGGTCGAGTGTTATCGATTTTTTGTTTCGGCTGTCGCTCAGCCATGAAAAACTAGCCCCTTTATTGCTTATGGTTCCATATCTACGTAATGGGTCGCCAGTGCCGGGCATTTCGATTTTTATTACTTGTGCGCCAAATTCTCCGAGGATGGTTGCGCAAAACGGGCCAGCAATCATTGTCGCAACGTCCAAAACGAGAATACCATCCAACGGTTTGGGTGCTAGTGGCATAGTTATCTTTCTTAGTATCCTATTCCATATGGAAATCTTGTGATAAGTGTTGAATAAGTGTTGATGTTGATATATCCGCAGATCAACGAGGGTCGCAGCATGTGTCGGTCCGCTACGGGGGAAAGCTTGCTAAAGCGAACATCGAAACGTCGGTCGGTAGCCGCGGAGGTTGTTACGACAGTGCGTTGGCCAAGAAGATCAATAGCGTCTACAAGCCAGAAGTGATCCTTCGCCGGACACCATGGAAGACCCGGAGGTCGTTCGAACTGGCGACGCTGGCGTGGGTGGCTTGGCTCAAGCATCATTGGTTGCTGGATTCCATCGGATACATTCCCGCCGGTCGAAAGCCGACGCAAACTACCATCGTGTCAGGTCATCCCAGCCCGACATAACCAACGGGCCTCCACGGGGCCGGAGTCGGTTCAATGGATAGCTCATTGATCTATGTCAACGTTGGTTTCAGGTTAGCAGGGAACACGTCACATATTGTTTCAATATTGAGCAGCATTGATCTGAAGTTCTAATCAATATGGACGAGGCGCAGAAGAGGCCGCTCCCTCTCTTGTTCTTGGCCATGGAAGCCGGGCACATTTCAGTGCAGCGCCGTTCCTGTAGACTCCGTGTGGCCCTAAAGTCAACTATGCAAAACGAGAGGAGACCCCATGAATTTCAATCTGACCGAAGAGCAGCGGCAACTCAAGGAGACCGCCAGAAAATTTGCTCGCCAGGAACTGGTTTCCGTCGCGAAGGAGATGGAGGAAACCGATGAGCCGATGTCGGATGCCTGTCGGCGTCGCCTCGGGGAGATGGGTTTTCTTGGAGTGAATATCCCGCAGGAGTATGGCGGCCTCGGGCTGACGACGTTTGATGCGGTGCTGGTGCTGGAGGAACTGGCGCAGATTTCCCCGGCCGTGGCCTTTCCGGTGTTCGAGTCCTGTTTCGGTCCCTCGCAGAGCATTCTGCACTGCGCGTCCGAGGCGATCAAACGCCGGGTGTTGCCGCGCGTCTGTGCGGGTGAGCTGATCGTGGCGGTGACGATGTCCGAGCCCGAGGCCGGAAGTGCGATGACCGATCTCACGACGCGCGGAGAGATCCGCGGCGACAAGGTCGTCATCAATGGCCAGAAGCGCTGGTGCTCGGGGGCCGGGCATTCGGGCGGCTATCTGCTCTATTGCCGCATGGCGGACAAGCCGGGAGCGGCCGGCGTCGGTGCGATTTACCTCGAACTCGGCACGCCCGGGATGAGCTTCGGCAAGCGCGAGCGGCTGATGAGCATGCGCGGTGTGCCGAGTCGAGACATCTTCTTCGACAACGTCGAGGTCCCGGCCGAGAACATCGTCGTGCCGGTGGGCAAGTTCAAGGACCTGATGACGACGTTCAGCGTGGAGCGCTGCGGCAACACGACGATGGCGGTGGGCGGTGCTGCCGGGGCACTCGAATACGCGGTGCAGTATGTCCAGGAACGCAAGCAGTTCGGCAAGCCGATCATCGAATTTCAGGCCGTGCAGATGCGCCTCGCCGACATGGCCATGCGCGTCGAGGCGGCGCGCCTGCTGCTCTATCGGGCCGCGGCCAATGCCTCCGCGGGCATCCCCTCGCTACGCGATATCTCGATCGCCAAGTGCTACGCCAACGAAACGTCCCGCGAAGTTTGTGCGAATGGCGTGCAGTTGATGGGCGGTTACGGCATCAACAAGGATTACGGCATGGAACAACGCCTGCGTGATTCGTTCGCCTGGGGTATCGGCGGCGGCACGATCGACATCCAGAAGACCAATATCGCGGCCGAACTGGTCGGCAGGCGCTTCGACCAGCGACGCTGAACCGAGGGTGCCGGGGTTATCGCGGGCGGTCATCGGGTCAAATCTGGCTGCGCTTTCACCACAGTCAGATTTCAACGCCACATGGTGCAGTGCGTCAACCTGGTGCGCCCAAGCGGTCTATCCACCCATGCGGTGCGCGCACAGCGAAAACTCTGCCACATAACTTCATGTGTTACGCGATATAGTCATCGTAGTAAATTGAATAATAAATAGTATTATGGTTCGTGTCTTTCCTGGCATGGATTCTGCTGAGCACAGCTTGCAAACGCAAGTACGTGCAACGGCCCACCTGAATGTTGCGTCGCAGCGTCGGGTGGCCTTCTCGAATGGTCTTTTCGAAGGGGACTATCGTGCTCAGCAAGCTAGCCAGCGTGCTTTTCATTTCACTGATCGGTATTTGGTCAAGTGTCGTCCGGGCAGATCCTGCGGCCGAACTGCTCTTCCCCAACTCCTTGAGTTTCGTGGAGTACGGGCTCTCGGAACCGGTGGGGAGTGGTGCTGTAGACAGCACTGCGCTCTATTGGATCGAAGAGAAGCGGGTAGGAAGCTTGCAAAGCTGGCTGGTGTTCTTCGACCCGCCGACGCGAGGACTCGTCGGCGCATTGATCGATTTCGGCAGACCGATCGTCGCGGTACTCGATACCAAGCCCGGGCTCGAAGGGACCTCGTTCTTCGAAAAACCGGGAACGACCTATTCCTATGCCGCCCGTGCAGGTTTGGAGGATCTCGATCAGCTGGGATATAGCGGGAGCCGGCTGGCATTACTGTGGTCGGCGAGCGACCCGGGCGATCATGTGCGCATATTGACGCTGATACCCGAGCCAAACAGCTATCTATTGCTGATGGCCGGCATGTTGGTGATCGGCGTCATCTCCAAGCGCCGCGTGCGATCCTGATGTCGTTGCACGGGAGCCCCCTCGAGGGGCTCGGATTCGCTAACGCCTGTCGACGTAGGGGTTGCGGCTGTTCTTGAACTGGATGCGCAGCGGCGTGCCGCGCAGCTTGAACGCATCCATGAAGCTGTTCTCGAGGTAGCGGCGATAGCTATCCGAGATGTGATCCAGCGCATTGCCGTGGATCACGATCAGCGGCGGGTTCATGCCGCCTTGGTGGGCGTAGCGCAGCTTGGGGCGAAAAATGCCATGGCGCGGTGGCGATTGCTTGGTGACGAAGCCTTGCAGCAGCCGGGTCAGGCGAGGCGTCGGCAGCCGACTCATCGCGGCCGCGTAGGCTCGATCGACGGAAGCCATCAGCGCGCCCAGTCCAGAGCCCTGAAGAGCCGAGACATGGTGCAGGTTGGCAAACGCGAGAAAGGCGAGTTTGCGCGAGACGTCGCGCTTGATGTCTTCGCGTCGCAGTGGATCGAGGCCATCCCACTTGTTTACGGCGATCACCAGCGCCCGACCCGCTTCGACGATGAAGGCACCGATGTGTGCATCCTGCTCCGAGATGTCCTGGCGGGCGTCCAGCACCAGCACCACGACATTGGCCTGCTCGATCGCTTGCAGTGTCTTGATCACCGAAAATTTCTCGATCGACTCGAACACGCGGCCACGTCGTCGCAGCCCGGCCGTATCGATCAGGGTATAGGGCCGGCCATCCCGTTCGAACGGCACTTCGATGGCATCGCGCGTGGTGCCAGCCTGATCGAACGCGATGACGCGTTCTTCACCGAGCAGCGCATTCACCAGTGTCGACTTGCCGACGTTCGGCCGCCCGACGATGGCGATGCGCGGACCTCTTTCATCAGCCTGATCGCTCGCATCGGGCGCCGCAAATCCGGCGAGCGCCTCCTCCATCAAGGCAGGAACGCCATCGCCGTGGGCCGACGAAATGACCAGCGGATCGCCGCAGCCGAGCGCATGGAATTCGGACGCGACGAGCTCGCGACGCATGCCCTCGGCCTTGTTGACCACGAGCAGCAGGCGCTTGCCGGTGCGGCGCAGCCGGGAGGCGATGTCCTGGTCCAGCGGAGTGAGTCCGGCCCGTCCGTCCACGAGAAACAACAGCACATCGGCTTCGGCGATGGCCTGCTCGGCCTGCTCGGCCATATGCTTGACGATGCCGTCCTTGGCGGAGGGCTCGAAGCCGCCGGTGTCGACGACCAGATAGGGAACCGGTCCGCCGCGACCGCGGCCGTAGTGCCGATCGCGCGTCAGACCGGGAAAATCGGCGACCAGCGCGTCCCGGCTGCGGGTCAGGCGGTTGAACAGTGTCGATTTGCCGACATTGGGTCGACCGACGATGACGACGGTTGGAAGCATGGGACAGACGCGATCAGCGGGCCGCGAGCGCGTACAGGCTGCCGCGGCGCGTTTGCAGCACGACGGCGTCGCCGAAGGGCTGCGGATCCGCGGCGATCGGCCCGTCCAGGCTCAGGCGGGCGGCCAGGCTGCCATTGCTGCGCTTGAGCAGATGCACGACCCCCTCGGCATCACCGACCAGAACGTGGTCACCGACCACGATCGGTCGCGACAGGCCACGGTAGGCGAGCGCGTCCTGACGCCAGACGCTCGCGCCGCTGGAGCGCTCCAGCGCATGGACGTTTCCGCGATCGTCGGCGATGTACACGTTGCGGCCATCGACGGCGACGCCGACCAGGCTGGACATCTCGCGCGACCAGTACGGGCGACCATTGCTCAGATCGAAACAACCGGCACGCCCCTGATACGCGACGACACAGACATCGTTACCGATGACTGCCGGCGTGCCGACGACGTCGGCCACGCGCTCGAGCTCGGTGGCTCCGCGCGGCAGTGCAACGGTCGTTTCCCACTGCAACGCTCCGGTCTTCAGGTCGATCGCCACCAGCTTGCCGCCGGGAAATCCGGCGAGCACGGTGTTGTTGGCTCGGGTGAGTCCCGAGGTCGCGCGCAAGGCGAGCGGCGGAGTCTGGCGTTGATACAGCCATTGGCGCTCGCCATTGGCCAGTGACAGCGCATGCAGGCGGTGGTCGCCGCTGCGCACGAGCACGGATTCTGCGGTGACCAGAGGCGGCGCGAGCACTTCGGACGACAGCTGGCTCTTCCAGAGTGTCTTGCCGTTGACATCATAGAGATAGACCTCGCCGCGCGGCCCGCCGACGGCGACATGGGCGCCATCGCCACCGACGGCGCCGGTAATGGCCTTGCCGACCGTAGCCCGCCAGACCTCACGGCCGGCATCGAAGCGGGTGAGGGTGCCGTTGCTTGCGGCCGCGTAGACACTGCTGCCGACCACGGCCGGGACCAGCGTGTGCACGCCGGAATCGCCGACCGCTGACTGCCACAGCACGCGCAGTTCGGCACTGGGTGCAAACGGCACGAGCGGCGCGGCCTTGCTCTTGCTCGAGCTGGCGGAGAATGGGTTCAGTGCATCGACCGCGCTATTGAGCGTCGAACAGGCGCACAGCAGCGTGGTGGCGAGGAGCAGGGCGAAGGAGCGGGCCGGCATCTCAGCTCGCACCGTCGAGGCTATCGAGCTTGAACTTGATGATTTCCCGGATCTGGGCACTCTCCGCCGATTGACTGTCCAGCTTGGCGAGCGCCGCTTCAAAGGCCGCGCGTGCCTCCTTGGGCTTGTTCTGCATCATCAGGATGTCGCCCCTCGCATCGAGAAAGCGACTGGCGTAAGCCGGCTCCGGTTCGCTGGCGAGCTGCTTCAGCGCCTCGTCCAGCGCGCCTTCCTCGACCAGCACATAGGCGAGCCGCAAGCGCGCGAGGTTCGCCAAGCCGCGGTCCGAGGCGTGTTCGACGGCCCAGCCGAGCACCGCCTTGGCCGATTTCCAGTCCTTTGCGTCGGCGTGCGCGCGCGCCGAGTAGAACGCGCCCAGAACCGCATAATCGGTGCGGCCGTAATGTTCGATCAGCTCGCCCGCCAATTGCCGGACCTTCCCGAGGTCCTTGTCGGCGGTGGCTTTCTGCAGCGTGAAGAACACGGCCGAGGCCTCCTCGCTCTGTCGCCGCTGGTAGAACTCCCAGCCGTAGTAGCCGGCCACGATGGCCAGTACCAGCGCCAGCGCCCAGATGATGCGGTTACCCCAGGTGTTCCAGAAGGCGCGCAGCTCGTCGACTTTTTCCTGCTCATCATGATCCAGTACGGCCATTTTCATCCTCAAGCTGTTCGTCTTCGTTCTGTCCCAGCAGCAGTTCGGCGACCTGTTCGATGTAATCCGTGCGGCTGGTACGCCATTGCTCTCCCTGCGCACGCAACGGCTTCAGCGTCACCTCTCCCGAGCGTAGCTCATCCTCGCCGACGATCACGGCCAGTACCGCACCGGAGGCGTCGGCGCGCCTCATCTGCGTCTTCAGGCTGCCACCGCCGCAGTTCAGGATGACAGACATGCCCACGCGACGCATCTCGTCGGCGACGGCAAAGGCCACCGTGGCGGCCTCGTCACCCTGATGGATGACGTAGACCTCGGTGCTCGTCGGTGCCGGGGGATGGTCCTCGACCAGCGCCATCAAGCGTTCCAGACCGATCGCAAATCCGCAGGCCGGCGCCGGCTTGCCACCCAGTTGCGCGATGAGGCCATCATAACGGCCGCCGGCGCATACCGTGCCCTGGGCGCCGAGCCGGTCCGATACCCACTCGAACACCGTGCGGTTGTAATAGTCCAGACCGCGCACGAGCCGGGAATTGACCGTGGCCTGGATGCCCGCTTCGGTCAGCAGGCCTCGTACCGCGTCGAAATGTGCTTTGGAGTCCGGCCCCAGATGATCGATCAGCATCGGCGCTCCGCGGATCAGCGTCTGCATGTCGGGGTTCTTGCTATCGAGGATGCGCAAGGGGTTGCTGTGCAGTCGGCGCGACGCGTCCTGATCCAGTTGCCCGGCATGGCTTTCGAAATAGGCCAGCAAGGCGTGACGATGTTGCGCGCGCTCCTCTGCGCTTCCAAGGGAATTGATTTCCAGACGCAGATCCTCGATGCCCAACTCTTCCCACAGGCGCGCACACATGAGGATGTGCTCGGCATCGACATCCGGACCCAGCCATCCTAGCGCCTCGACCCCAAACTGGTGGAATTGGCGATAGCGGCCTTTCTGCGGACGCTCGTGCCGGAACATGGGGCCGTGGTAGTACAGGCGCTTGGGGCCATCGTAGAGCAGGTTGTGCTGTAACACCGCACGCACGCAGGATGCGGTGCCCTCCGGCCGCAGGCTGACGTGATCACCGTTGAGCTGGTCCGTGAAACTGTACATCTCCTTCTCGACGATGTCGGTCACTTCACCGATGGCGCGCCGGAACAGCGCGGTCGGCTCGACGAGCGGCGTGCGCAGCGGGCGGTAGCCATAACTCTTGGCCCAGGCCGCGAGCACGAATTCGTAGGCTTCCCAGCGCTCGGCCTCGTCCGGCAGGATGTCGTTCATGCCACGCAGGGCTTGCAGGATCGTACTCATAGATTGATTGCTGTGCGGTGCGGGTCCGTCCGAACCCGTCCGCGAATGGACCGGGCTCGAATAGGTTTATGGGCGGTCGGTATGGTCAGTATGTGGACACGACTAGGGCGATCGCCTTTTGCGCGGATACTTGCGGGCGACGTATTGCTCGATGATGTCCCTGAACTCGTCGGCCAGCCCGTCTCCCTTGAGCGTCACGGTTTTCTCGCCGTCGACATAGACCGGCGCCACGGGAACTTCACCGGTGCCCGGCAGGCTGATGCCGATGTTCGCATGCCGGCTCTCGCCGGGGCCATTGACCACACAGCCCATCACCGCCAGCGTCAGCGACTCGACGCCGTCGTGATCGAGACGCCACTGCGGCATGCGTGCGCGCACGAAATCCTGGATGTCCTTGGCAAGCTGTTGAAAATAGCTGCTGCTGGTACGTCCGCAGCCAGGGCAGGCGGTGACCATGGGTGTGAACGCCCTCAGCCCCATGGTCTGCAGGATTTCCTGGGCGACGAACACTTCCTGACGACGATCGCCGTCGGGCTCGGGCGTCAGCGAGACGCGTAGGGTATCGCCGATGCCTTCCTGCAACAAAATGGCCAGGGCAGCGGTCGAGGCCACGATGCCTTTCGAGCCCATGCCCGCTTCGGTCAGACCGAGATGCAGCGCGAAATCACAACGGCGCCCCAGCTCGCGATAGATCGCGACCAGATCCTGAACGGCGCTGACCTTGCAGGAAAGGACGATGCGATCTCTGGGCAACCCCCAGGCCACGGCCTGTTCGGCACTATCGATCGCCGAGCGCACCAGGGCTTCGCGCATCACGGCGCCGGTTTCCCATGGCGTGGGGCGCGCGGCATTTTCATCCATCACGTGCGCGAGCAGTGCCTGGTCGAGACTGCCCCAATTGACGCCGATACGCACCGGTTTGTCATAACGGCAGGCGATGTCGATGATTTCCGCGAACTGATGATCGCGCTTCGCGCCCCGTCCGACGTTGCCGGGATTGATGCGCAGTTTGGCCAGGGTTTCGGCACAGTCGGGAAACTCGCGCAGAAGTTTATGGCCATTGAAATGAAAATCGCCGACGAGCGGGACCTCCATCCCCATCCGTGCCAACTGCTCGCGAACGGCCGGAACCGCGGCCGCAGCTTCGCGGGTATTGACCGTGATGCGCACCAGTTCCGATCCGGCGCGGGCCAGCGCGGCAACCTGCACGGCCGTCGCAATGGCGTCCGCGGTATCGGTGTTGGTCATGGATTGCACGACCACCGGCGCGTCGCCGCCGATGGTCAGTCCGCCGACCGTGACCGGCAGGCTCCTGCGCCGCGCGCCGGGCGTGGCAAGGGTCGGCGCGATTCCGAGTGCGTGGTCCGTCATGGCAGTCTCAGGCGAGCGACATTTGTCTGCGTCGATGGGCCCAGGTCGACCTTTTGCCCATCCAGCTGCACCGTCACGCCATGCGCATTGCCGACCACCAATGTGAACGGCGCGCGCCCGCGGATCACACGCTCTCTGCCCGATGGGACCAGTTCCGCGATGAGCGATGTTCCGTCCGCATCGGTGACCTCAAGCCAGGCCTCCTGAGCGAACGAAAACCGCAGCTCCCGTTCAGTCGTCGGCGCGAGGTTCGGGGTGCCTGCCGTGGAGGGGGGTAGCAGAGGCACCACGGCCGAACCCTGGACCGGCGGCGGATCGGGCGGTCGGGTCTGGCCGGGCTTTCCCGGTACAGCGACTTGCTGCGGTGTAGGTGGAATCGAATCGGTGAGTTCCTCGAACCACCCTGAAGCGAACAGGATGCCCATCACGCCGAATAGCAGTGCGACCAGGACGCCTCCCGCCAGCCATCGCCCGAGGTTTCGACGCCCGCCCTGATGGGGCAAGGTCACCGTAGCCTGCCTATCGGCATGGATATGCGGCGTCGGCACCACGTGCAGCGTATCCATCGCCGCCAGCAACGGGGCCGGATCCATGCCCAGCAGACGGGCATAGTTGCGCACGAAGCCACGCGCGAAGGTCGCCCCCTTCAAGTCGCCGAAGCGCTCGAGTTCGATCGCCTCGACCTGGGCCGGCGATAACCTGAGTGCCTGCGACGCTTCCGCCACGCTCATGCCTTGCGCTTCTCGCCGGGACTTCAGTTGCTCGCCCGGGCCAATAGGCTGCGTCAGCTCATCGATAGGCTTGTCGGCGTGATCGGTCAATCGTACTGGCCTTGTTGCAAGAAACGAAATTCGGCCGAACGCGGGAAATCGCGCCGCAGCTGGCCGGCGTAATAGTTTTCGGCCTGGCGGTCGCCAATCTTGCGTTCGATGCGCAGGGCGAGCCAGAGCGTCTCCGGGCTGGCCGCATCGACCTTGAGCAATTGTTCGATGAACTGCCGGGCGCGCACGAGTTCGTTCTTGCGGTAGGCGATGCCGGCGAGGTGAAAATAGGATTGCGCGCTACCCGGATCCAGGCTCACCGCGCGATTGAACGCCGCCTCGGCCGCGACATCGTCGCTCAGTTTCAGCGCGCACAAACCGGCATTGATATAGGCGCGCGCCGGCGTTCTGTACAAAGGGTTGCGCTGTGCCAGGCGCAGCCGTTCGAGACCCTCGCGTTCGCGGCCATTGAGGCACAGGAACCAGCCATGGTTGTTGGCGATATCCGGATCGTTCGGTCCCAACTGCGAGGCACGCTCGAAGTATCCCTGCGCCTCGCGGGTTTCGCCCAGTGACATATGCGCGAGCGCGAGCAGGTTGTAACCCAGCGCGTAGTTCGGGTCCGAATTCAGCGCGAGTCGCGCTTCCTCCAGCGCCACGGCGAAATTGCCGCTGGTCAGATAAGCCATGCCCAAGTCAACGTGCGCCTGCGCACGGCTGCGCGCGGCGCCGGTCACGATGGGTTCGACCGGCTGGTACTGGCTGGCCTGTTGGGCGCTGCCTTCTCCCGGAGGATTGCCGGCACAGGCCGCCAGCAGCAGTGCGAACACGAAAGCGGCCGGCCCCTTGAGGCCACCAAGGTCGATTCGGTTCATGACGAAGCCTCCGCCGCCAGGCGCAAGCGCAGCGTGCGCCGCGTGCGGTCCTGAATCTCGCCGGCGAGTTGGCCGCAGGCCGCATCGATGCTCTGGCCGCGCGTCTTGCGTAGGGTCGTGACGTAGCCGCTGTCCATCAGTCGTGCCTGGAACCGGCGTATCCGTTCCATCGGCGTGCCGCCGAACGCGGCCCCAGGAAAAGGATTGAACGGGATCAGATTGAATTTGCAGGGAAGATCGCGCAGCAGTACGGCGAGTTCACGCGCGTGTTCCGTGCCGTCGTTCACCCCGTCCAGCATGACATACTCGAAGGTGATGAAATCCCGCGGTGCCCGCTCGAGGTAGCGATGGCAAGCTGCCAGCAGTTCCCGCAAGGGGTATTTGCGATTGATCGGCATCAGGCTGTCGCGCAATGCGTCGTTGGGCGCATGCAGCGAGATCGCCAGCGCGACGGGGCAGGCTTCGCGCAAACGGTCGATGCCGGGCACGATGCCCGAGGTGGACACGGTGACACGCCGGCGAGACAGGCCGTAAGCATGGTCGTCCAGCATCAGGCGCAGGGCGGCGACGGTCGCGTCGAAATTGAGCAGCGGTTCGCCCATGCCCATGAGCACCACATTGGTGATGCGGCGCTCGCGGACCTCCGGTGCAAAGTCACCCAACGCGCGGCGTGCCCACCACAGCTGGCCGATGATTTCGCCGGTCGTCAGATTGCGGTTGAATCCCTGCTTCCCGGTAGAACAGAATTGACAGTCCAGTGCGCACCCGGCCTGGGTCGATATGCACAGCGTGCCGCGGTCGGTTTCGGGAATGAACACGCTCTCGACGGCGTTGCCGCCCCCGACATCGAACAGAATCTTGCGCGTCCCGTCCGGCGCAATCTGGTCGGCGCGCAGCGGCAGTTCGCGAACCTCGGCGATCCCGGACAAGCGCTCACTGAAACCTCGTCCGAGATCGGACATGCGCGCGAAACTGGTCTCGCCGCGCTGATGGATCCAGCGCGACAACTGGCGCGCGCGGAACGGCTTCTCGCCCTGCACCACACACCAGTGCGTGAGCGCATCCAGGTCGAAGTCCAGCAAATTGGTGGTCATCGGAGCCAGCATCTCTATGTACCGATTCACCTTGTCAGCATGCACACTGTACGTCGCTGCGTGGCCTGGCCGGCCGGGTCAACGCGAGTGAATCGCCGATTCCGCGAAAAAGAACGCGATTTCACGGCGCGCCGTGTCTGCGGCGTCGGATCCATGTACGGCATTGGCGTCGATCGAGTCGGCGAAGTCGGCGCGTATCGTGCCGGCTGCGGCTTTCTTGGGGTCGGTGGCGCCCATCAGATCGCGGTTCTTCGCAATCGCATTCGTACCTTCCAGAACCTGGATCATGACCGGGCCCGAAATCATGAATTCGACCAGGTCCTTGAAAAAGGGCCGTTCGCGATGAATGTCGTAGAAGGCTTCGGCCTCTGCACGCGACAGCTGGTGCATTCTCGCCGCGACGATCTTGAGACCCGCGTCTTCGAAGCGTTGATAGATTTTCCCGATGACGTTTTTCTTGACCGCGTCGGGCTTGATGATGGACAGCGTTCTTTCCAGGCTCATGCCGAATCTCCGTTGCCCGTCGGGGACGGGGCTTGCTCTCGAAAATTCGGCAGTCTAGCAGGCTGCACCGCCCTCCCGCCACCCCCCAATGCGGTCGGAGCCGCACAACGGGGTAGGGGAGCTGGCTGAAGATGACTACTCTTGGAATGCCACCTCGCGGGTCTTGCGTAATGCCGGCAGCGCGACAGCCAGGATCGCGATTGCCGCAACGATAAGCATGCCGGCGCTGATCGGCCGCGTGAGAAAAACCATCGGATCACCGCGGGACAGCGTCATCGCCCGCCGCAGATACTCCTCCATCATCTGTCCGAGGATGAAGCCGAGCATCATCGGCGCGGGTTCGCATTCGAGCTTCGTGAATACGTAGCCGATGATGCCGAACAGTGCCATGCCGTAAATGTCGAACTCGGAATTGTTCAGGCTGAACACCCCGATACCGCAGAACACGAGCACCGCCGGGAACAGCAGGTGGTAGGGCACGGTCAGCATGCGCACCCACATGCCGATCAGCGGCAGGTTCAGCACCAACAGGAACAGATTGCCGATCCACATCGACACCACGATCCCCCAGAACAGCGCCGGCTGCTCGCTCATGACCTGCGGTCCGGGCTGGATGCCCTGTATGATCATCGCGCCCACCATCAGCGCCATGACCGGGTTCGACGGGATGCCCAGCGTCAACATGGGGATGAACGAGGTCTGCGCACCCGCGTTGTTCGCCGATTCCGGTGCCGCCACGCCCTCGATCGCACCCTTGCCGAACTCGCTCGAGTTCTTGGAAATCTTCTTCTCGATCGCGTAGGACGCGAACGACGACAGCAGCGAGCCGCCGCCGGGCAGGATGCCGAGGATGGAGCCGAAGGTCGTGCCGCGCAGGATCGGGCCGATGATGCGCTTCCAGTCCTCCTTGGAAGGCATCAGCTTCGTGATCTTGGCCACGACCGCGGTGCGCGTCTGCTCGTGTTCGATGTTCGCGAGAATTTCGCCTATGCCGAACATGCCCATGGCCACGGTGACGAAACCCAGGCCATCCGACAGTTCGGGCACCCCGAACGTGAAGCGCTGTTGTCCCGACGTGACATCGGTGCCGATCAGACCGATCAAGAGTCCCAGGATGATGATGCCGATCGCCTTCAGCAGCGAGCCGTGCGCCAGCACCACCGACGCGATCAGGCCCAATACCATCAGCGAGAAATATTCCGCCGGGCCAAACTTGAGTGCGAGCTCGGCCAGCGGCGGCGCAAACAACATGATCAAAAAGGTCGCCACGGTACCGGCAAAGAACGAGCCGATCGCCGAGGTGGCCAGCGCGACGCCGGCGCGGCCCTGTCTGGCCATCTGATAGCCGTCCAGTGCCGTCACCACGGACGAGGACTCTCCCGGAAGGTTGATCAGGATTGCGGTGGTCGAACCGCCGTACTGCGCCCCGTAGTAGATGCCGGCAAGCATGATCAGCGCGGCCACCGGCGGCAGCGCAAACGTGGCCGGCAGCAGCATTGCAATCGTCGCCACCGGACCCAGACCGGGCAGGATGCCGACCATCGTGCCGAGCACGACACCGATGAAGCAGTAAAGCAGGTTCTGAAAGGTCAGCGCAGAGGTCAGACCGATGCCGATATGTTCAACAAGTTCCATGAATAACGCTCCTCAGCCGCCGATGCCGCGCAGAACAGGGATGGGCAAACCCAAGCCTCGAATGAATACGAAGTAGGAAAAAATTGTCAGTCCCACCGCTAACAGGATCGAGGCGCGCCAGGAAAATTTGTGACTGGCCCGCGCGCCGACGAGGATCAACACCGGCAACGCAATGACCAGGCCGGCCGGCCGCAGCAGCAGCCCGAAGATGACGATCGCACCCGGGATCAGGAAGAATCCCTTCCAGCCGAAGCCGCCGAAGCCTTCTCCCTGTGTGCTCAGGCCACGGATCAGCACGATGAACCCGATCGCCGCCAGCAGATAACCCAAGATCGTCGGGAAGTAGGCCGGCCCCATGCGCGTCGAGGTACCCATCGGATAATCTCTCGCGAACCACACGAATGCCAGCCCGAGGACGACGAACATCACCCCGGACCAGAAATCCTTCGGGTGTCGAATCAGTTTGCTCACTTGGTCTCCTTATGAGGTCATGGTTGATCTGAGGCTACAACAGTATTGGCGTGCTTTCTATGGCGCACGCTTTTCCATGCATGGATGGAGGGCGATCTCAGTCCGCATAGACCCCCGCCTTGCGTATGATCGGTCCCCATCTGTCGACTTCGGATTTGAGAAAGGTGCGCAGTGTATCCGGACTGACCTTGGCCTCTGCGACCGGCTCGGTACCCAGTTCCGCGAAGCGCGACTTGACGAGGGGATCCCTGAGCGCTTCGCGCAAGGCGGTGACCAGGCGGTCGATGACGGGCCGCGGCGTCCCCTTGGGGGCATAGAGTGCGTGCCAGACGCTGACTTCGAAGCCCGGCAGTCCGGATTCGCTCAAGGTCCGTACCTCGGGCAGCGACGGCACGCGGCTATGGGTGGTGACGCCATAAACCTTGATCTTGCCGGAACGGATCGGTCCGGTGGTATTGGTGGTCTGGTCGCACATCAGGTCGATCTGGCCGCCGAGCAGGTCGTTCATGGCCGGGCCGGTGCCCTTGTACGGAACCGTGACCAGATCGGTCTGGATCGCGCTCATGAACAGCATGCCGCACAGATGGGAGGCCGAACCAAGGCCGGCGTTGCCATAGCTCACCTTCTGCGCGTTCCTGCGCACGTGGCTCAACAGTTCCTGGAAATCACGTGCCGGAAAATCCTTCCTGGTCACCAGCGTCATCGGCACTTCGGTCACCAGCCCGATCGGCTCGAAATCGGTCAATACATCGTAAGGAAGTTTACGGTAGAGCGCGGGCGCCGTGGCCTGGCCGATGTGGTGCAGCAGCAGCGTGTAGCCATCCGCCGCCGCCTTGGCGACGCGCGCCGCACCCAGCGTGCCGCCCGCGCCACCGACGTTTTCGACGATGACCGTCTGTTTCAGCGATCGCGCCATGCTCTGCGCGACAAGCCGGGTCACGGTATCGGTCGGGCCGCCGGCTGCAAACGGCACGATCACGCTGATCGTGCGCGCCGGATAGTCCTGCGCATGGCCAACCGTCGAGACGAGCAAAAATCCGGCCGCAACCAAGGCAGCCATGTAGCGGATCATGTCCATGCCGATCCTCCCTAGTCCCCTACGCTTACTTAGTTATATATCCACGTCTTGCCTCGGTCAGGTTCCGGATTCCGGAACGCGACCGTCGTGCAGCCACCTGCCTAGCTTTTTTTTCGGCGCCATCGGACATGGTCAGTTGACTGGGGCGCCGCTGATTGGGGCGCTATTGTGCGACAAAATCCCTGCGAAACGAAGGACAATTCGTCCTGTAGCACATCCTTGGATAGGGCATGTCGTGGCGGCATGACACGGCCCTTTGGCGGCAATCAAACGAAATGAGGAGAAGACAATGCTCAACGCGTTCATTTTCGATGGACTCCGTACGGCGTTCGGCCGACATGCAGGCGGCCTGGCCAGCGTCCGGCCCGATGACCTGATCGGCGAGCTGATGCGCGTACTAATCGAGCGCTCGCCCTGGGAAGCCGACGTTTTCGAGGATGCGATCGTCGGCTGCACCTGTCAGGCGGGCGAGGATTCGCGCAATGTCGCGCGGAATGCGCTGCTCGCCGCCGGCTTGCCGGTGACGCTCCCTGGCCAGACCGTGAACCGCTTGTGCGCCAGCGGCCTGGCGGCCATCGTCGATGCCGCCCGCGCCGTCACCTGTGGCGAGGGTGAGCTGTTCGTCGCCGGCGGGGTCGAGAGCATGTCGCGTGCCCCCTTTGTGGTCGCGAAAGCCGAGTCGGCCTATAGCCGCGATTTCAAGGTATTCGACACCACGATCGGTGCACGTTTCCCGAATCCGAAACTGGTGACGCGCCATGGCAACGACACCATGCCCGAGACCGGCGACAACGTCGCGCGCGATTTCGGCATCACGCGCGAGCAGTCCGACCGCTTTGCGGCAAGTTCTCAGGCCCGATTCGAGCGTGCCCGGCAGGACGGCTTCTTCGCCGGCGAAATTCACCCGATCTCGGTACCGACCGGTCGGAAAACACCGCCACGCGTCGTCGACGCCGACGAGCATCCGCGCCCGGATACCAATTTCGAATCACTGGCAGCCTTGAAACCGCTGGCCGAGGGCGGCGTGGTCACGGCGGGCAGCGCGTCCGGCATCAACGACGGTGCCGCGGCGGTCATCGTCGGCAGTCAGGCTGCGGGCCAGAGAGCCGGCGCTCAGCCGATGGCGCGTATTCTTTCGGCGGCGGTTGCCGCGGTTGAGCCGCGCATCATGGGCATCGGTCCGGCGCGGGCGATACCGAAAGCCTTGCAGCGAGCCGGCCTGACGCTGGCGGACATGGACGTGATCGAGATCAACGAAGCGTTCTCGCCCCAGGTATTGTCCTGTCTGAAACTGCTCGAGATTCCGTTCGACGACGAGCGCGTCAATCCGAACGGTGGCGCCATCGCGGTTGGCCATCCGCTCGGTGCGTCCGGTACGCGACTGGCACTCACGGCCGCGCGCGAACTGAAGCGTCGCAACGGCCGCTATGCGGTGGTCAGCCTGTGCATAGGGGTCGGCCAAGGTCTGGCCGTGGTCATCGAGCGGGTTTGACGAGGTCGCGCTGGTGCCGGATCCGGCGCCGGCGGTTGCCCGCAGCAGGCATTTCATATTCGTATAATGGATGTTATGTCAACTTTGATGTCAACCTAGGTTGGCTACCAACTTGATCGAGGATCGGATGGCCATGAGTTCTTCCCCCTGTTTGTTTTCGCCCATCAAGCTGCGTGAGCTGACGATCTCGAATCGCGTATTCATGTCGCCGATGTGTCAGTACTCGGCGGTCGACGGCCTGGCCAATGACTGGCATCTCGTCCACCTCGGCACGCGCGCCGTGGGCGGTGCCGGGCTGGTGATGACCGAAGCGAGTGCGGTGTCTCCGGAAGGCCGGATTTCACTCGGCGATACTGGCATATGGAACGAGGCACAGGCCGACGCCTGGCAGCATGTGACGCAATTCATCAAAAACCATGGATCCGTCGCGGCCATCCAGATTGCGCACGCCGGTCGCAAGGCGGCGACGGATCTGCCCTGGCGTGGCGGGCGCCCTCTGAGCGATGCACAAGATGGCTGGCAGCCGGTGGCCCCCAGCGCGATCGCTTTCGATGACGGATATCGCGTACCGGAGGTGCTTTCGGTCGCCGAACTTGCACGCATCGAATCCGCGTTCGCCGAAGCCGCGGCACGCGCCGCGCGCGCAGGGTTCGACGTCGTCGAAATCCATATGGCGCATGGCTACCTGCTGCATGAGTTTCTGTCCCCGTTGAGCAACCGGCGCACCGACGCCTACGGCGGTTCGCTGGAGGGACGCATGCGCTTCCCGGTTGCGGTTGCGCGCGCCGTGCGTGCGGCGTGGCCGGAGCATTTGCCGCTGTTCGTGCGTATCTCGGCGACGGATTGGGTGCCCGGTGCCTGGGATCTGCCGGACGCCATTCGGCTCGCCCGGGAACTGAAGGCGGTCGGCGTCGATCTCGTCGACTGTTCGAGCGGCGGCAGTTCGGCGAGCGCAAAGGTCCCGGCCGCACCCGGCTATCAGGTACCCTTTGCCGCGACCCTGCGCAGCGAAGCCGGCCTGGCCACCGGCGCGGTCGGCTTGATCACCTCCGCCAGACAGGCCGAAGACATCCTTGCCCAGTCCCAGGCCGATGCGATCCTGATCGGCCGCGAGCTGCTGCGCAATCCATACTGGCCCCTCACCGCGGCGCGTGAACTGGGCGCCGCGATCGACTGGCCGCCGCAATATCTGCGCGCGAAAATCTAGCTGCTTGCAGGACATCGCATCGCACACAACTTGAAACAAGGAGGGATTTCGATGGACATCGTTACCGAGAAGATCGAGCTGGCGGTCGCCGACGGCACGCGCATGGCCGCCTATGTCGCGCGCCCGGACGACCGCGACCCGCACCCCGGCCTCATCGTCGTGCAGGAGGCGTTCGGCGTGAACAACCATATCCGCGCGGTCACGCGCCGCTTTGCCGAAGCCGGCTATGTGGCCATCAGCCCGGACATGTTTCACCGCACGGCGCCCGGCTTCGAGTCGGGCTATCAGGACATCGGCCCGGCGCTGAAGGAAATGCAGGCCATGACCGATGCGGGCATGGAACAGGACCTGAAGGCCGCCTACGACTGGCTGCGCAGCCAATCGGGCGTGGTCGCGGACCGCGTGGGTGCGATCGGCTACTGCATGGGCGGTCGGGCAGCCTTTCTTGCCAATTCGGCGCTGCCGCTCAAGGCAGCGGTGTCGTACTACGGCGGCGGTATCGCGCAGACCCTGCTCGGGCGTGCCGGCCAACTGGCGGGGCCGATGCTGTTGTTCTGGGGTGGACGTGACCAGCATATCAGCGTCGCGGACACGCGCGCCATCGCCGATGCACTGCGCGCCGCGAAGAAGCCCTTTGTCGACGTCATGTTTTCGAGCGCCGACCACGGTTTCTTCTGCGACGAGCGCGCGAGCTACGACGCGGCGGCGACCAGCCAGGCCTGGGCGCTGACGCAAGCCTTTTTCCGCAGCCACCTGGGCTGATCGATGGCCGCAAGCGACCCGCTCGACGGCCGTGGCGCGCCGGGTCAGCATGCCGGACCGGATCGCCTCGCTGCGATCGCTGCCGGTGATCAAGATCACCACTTCATGGGCGAGGCGCTCGCCGAGGCGCGCCGGGCCGCGGCTTCGGGCGAGGTACCGGTGGGAGCGGTCGTCGTGTTCCGGGGTGAAATCATCGGTCGTGGCCACAATCAGCCGATCCTTCGCCACGATCCGAGCGCGCACGCGGAAATCATCGCGCTGCGGGCTGCGGCCGTTACCCTGTCCAACTATCGCCTGCCCGAATGCAGCCTGTATGTGACGCTGGAGCCCTGCACGATGTGCGCCGGTGCGATGCTGCACGCACGCGTGAAATCGGTGTTCTTCGGCGCCCACGACCCCAAGACCGGGGCCTGCGGCAGCGTCGTCGACCTGTTCGGCCAGCCACACTTGAATCACCATACGCGTGTGCAAGGCGGGGTGCTCGGCGCCGAGTGCGCCGCGCTGATCTCGGGATTTTTCGCCGCGCGTCGCGCGGCACGCGACCGATGACACCGACCCTAATCATCGATCTGCATGCACAGACCCTGGACCTGCTCGACGGCGGCACGCCGATTCGCCGCTATGTCGTCTCCACTGCAAGGAATGGGCCGGGAGAACAATCCGGCAGCCACTGCACACCGCGCGGCCGGCACATCGTCCGCGCCCGCATCGGTGCCGGCCTGCCAGCCGGGGCAGTGCTGGTCGCGCGACGCTGGACCGGTGAAATCTGGAGTCCGCAACTCGCCGCACAGCACCCGGAGCGCGACTGGATCCTGACACGCATTCTCTGGCTATCGGGCTGCGAACCCGGACGCAATCGTCTGGGGCAGGTCGACACCATGCGCCGCTATATATATATCCATGGAACGCCGGATACCGAGCTGCTGGGTGTTCCTGGGTCATCCGGCTGCGTACGCATGAACAACCTCGACCTCATCGAACTGTTCGATCTGGTCCAGCCCGGAACCACTGTCGATATTATTGGATAAAAAACTACAATATCAATAACATAACATATATTATTAATGTATTACATTGACAACAACTCGCCCATTCGGGCGGGACAAGCTAGGAGAGACGAGCAATGTTCAAACTCTATGGCTATCCGCACAGCCGTTCGATGCGTGTTGCCTGGGCGCTGGAAGAGGTCGGCGCCCGCTACGACTACGAGAAAGTGGACTTCGGAACCCATGCGCATCGCGCACCAAAGTTCCTGGCGCTCAATCCGGGCGGCAAGGTGCCGGTGCTGACCGATGGCGACCTGGTGCTGACCGAGTCGGCAGCGATCATCATCCATGTCGGCGATCGCCACCCGGACTCCGGCATCGTGCCCCCGGCCGGCAGCCGCGAACGTGCGCTGATGAACAAATGGTGCTTCTTCTCGATGAGCGAGCTGGAGCAACCCTTGTGGACGATCAACAAGCACCGTGTCAATTTGCCCGAGGCGCTGCGCGTGCCGGCGGTGATCGACACGGCGCGCCATGAATTCGCCGTGGTCGCCGAGGTATTGGAGAACGCCTTCGGCAGCGGCCCCTATCTATTGGGTGAGCGCTTCACGGTGGCGGACATCCTGGTCAGCGCGACGCTGGGCTGGGCCCGGTCACTGTCCCTGCCCTACGCCGACAAGCTCGAAAGCTATCGCCGGCTTTGCACCGGCCGCCCTGCCCTCAAGGCCGCCATCGCCCGCGAGCAGGCGGGCTAGCGTACGGCCGGGGCGACGGGCCCGATTCGGCGCATGAGCGCGGGACATGCCCGTGGGCCAAGGTTCGGGACCTCGCCCCGCCCGTCGCACTCGAAGATCGATGCCCCGTCATGTCAAACCGTCGAGCCGCGCGTCAGACCATGAGGGCGTAGCAGATCCAACATATTGGTTTGTTACGCTTGGATATGTCAGCGTAGGAATGTGAGGGTTTCTGGTTGCGCAAAGTCGACGCACTTGCGACCTTGGGGCAGAACGAGCTGCTGAAGCCGGCGCGAATCAAGGCCGCGCTCGCGGCCAACGACCGGCTCAAGCTTTATCTGAGCGTGCTTCAGTCCGTCGACCAGCGTGCCGACAGGGCCGACGCTCGGCCACTCGATCTATCACGCGAATTCGCCGCCTCTGGCGTGAACATGCCGTGGCTCGCGAATCTGCCCATCGCCGCCTATCGCGAGGGCAAAACCCTGCATAGCCCGGAGTTTGCACGCCTCGTCGCCCTGCTACGCGATGACCTGAACACCATGGCGCTGCCGCTCCGGGGTGACGCAGACATCGAGCCCCGCCTGGCACATTGGATCGCCTGGCTCGAGGCGCTGGCGCCGGACGAGTTGACGCCTGAGCAGCTGCACGCCCTGGTCAGCGGCAAGCGCGGCAAGGAGGACAGCGTCCATTTGTTGATCATGGACCTGCACAAGGCGCTCAATCGCATGGCGACCGAGCTGTCGAGCGAGGACATCGATGGCGCCCACGTCTGGCGGATCGACGACGCCGACCGAGCGCGCGTGGCCGCTTTCATGCGTGGCGTCAATCAGACGCGCGCGCTGAAGCTCGATCATCCGGGTTTGGATACCGCTGCCACGCGCGATGGCGCGCGACTGCTGTTGCAGAACGACATCGGCACCAGTGACGCACACGTGCTGGTGATGCAGGTCGAAGAGTCGAGCGTCAGCCTGACCTACTCGGACCTGCACTTCCAGCGCTTCTCGTTTTTTCGCCGCTTGCTCGAAGAAGTGGGGGCAAATTGGTCCGAACCACAGGCGCGCAGCACGGCCGGCCTCAATGCCGGCGACACCTATTACGTGGGAACCGCCACCTTCGCGTGCGCGGACGAAGAACAGATTGAGGGCGTGCTGGAGGGAATCGGGACGAGGATAGTTTTCCTGATCGACTGGAACCGAGCCCGCAAGCGACTTGAACAATTCGTCGGCAAGGCCACCGCGCTGACCGTGCTGACCGAAGCGGCGCGGCGCCGTTCCGGCCACGTGGGCTGGCTCGCCGCCGGGGGTGAGAAACTGATCTTCCGTGCGATGGAATCGCTCGGTTCGGATTACTTTCACTTCGGCGATCGACTCGATGCCATCATGGGCAGCGAACGGGCGGTGGAGTTCCTGCTCGACGCTTTCGCGCTCGCGACGAAGGCGGTTCAGCAGCACCAGCCGCCGGCACTGATCGCCGATGATATCCGCCTGCTGCTCGCCCGCTACCTAAACCGCCACGACGAGTTCGAACTGCTTGCCGAGCACGCGGCATATTGCCACGCGCTGGCCGAAGGGCTGCGCGACGCGCTCGCTCATGGCGACGAACGCGATCGCGAGGCCGCTGACATCTTCGCCGAACGTGCCAAGTCCTGGGAGCGCAGCGCCGATCAGCTGGTGATGGACGCGCGCGCCCGTGCGGAGGCCAGGCCGCGCTGGGCTCGCTTTGCTTCGCTGGTCGAGGGTGCCGACGATATCGCCGACGCGCTCGAAGAGGCGGCTTTCTTGCTGTCCCTGATCGCGGCCGGGCACCATCATGGCTGGCAGGGCGAGGTACAACAGGCGATGCGGCGCTTGGCCGATGCCGTACTCGGCGCGGTGCAGGACCACGTCAAGGCGCTCGAGATCGCGCGCGGTTTCGGCGAGGGCAGCAGCGCCGAGGATCACGAGGAGTTCGTCGCTGCACTTTGGCGTGTGCTCGGCGCCGAGCGTCAAAGCGATGTCCTGCTGCGCGAGGTGCGCCGCAAGCTCGCCGAACACGTCGCCGATGCTGCGACCTTGCAGCTGAGCACGGATTTCGCACAGGCACTGGAATCGGCAACCGACGCCCTGTTGGCGACCGGCTACGGCTTGCGGCGGCTGGCGTTCACGCGCGCAGGCGCCGGCGAATGAGCCAAGAAACGAGGCAGGTGGCGAGCGCCGCCGCCGATGATCGCAGGACGGTACACCTCATCCATGCAGATCACCCCCTCGGGCCGACCGCAGGCCCCGAAGAGCTCGGTTTCAAGGCCTGGAATCTCGCGCGCATGGCCGCATTGGGCTTGCCGGTGCCCGCGGCCTTCGTGCTCGGGACCGGCTGGTGCGCAGCGCCTGATGCGCTGACCCGGGAACACTGGCTCCCGGCACTATCGGCGCTGGAGCGGCTGACCCGGCTCCGGTTTGGTGACGTCAGGCATCCATTGCTGCTGTCGGTGCGTTCCGGCGCTCCGGTGTCGATGCCAGGCATGATGGAAACCCTGCTGAATATCGGCCTGACGGAGGCGACCTTGCCCGGGCTCGTCCGCATCAGCGGTCATCCCCGCATGGCGTGGGACGCCTACCGGCGCCTGATCAGCGGCTACGGTGAGGTGGTCGCCGGTATCGACGGACAGTGTTTCGAAGCGGACCTTGACGCCGTCCGTGGTGAAGCGGACGAGCGCAGTCTGGATTTCGCGGACCTGCGCACGCTCGCGGCCCGGCACCTGCAAACCTATCGGCGCGAAGCGGGTGTAGCCTTCCCACAGGACGCATGGGTTCAACTCGATCAGGCGATCGCCGCCGTGTTCGCGTCGTGGAATGCTGACAAGGCACGCACCTTTCGTGAGCGACATGGCCTGTCCCACGACATGGGCACATCGGTCACGGTGCAGGCCATGGTTTTCGGGAACGCAGGTGGTTTGTCGGGTGCGGGGGTGGGCTTCACGCGTGATCCGAACAACGGTGAGCCCACACCGTGGGTCGACTTCCTGTTCAACGCGCAAGGCGAAGATGTAGTCAGCGGACGCCGCAGCGCGCTCGGCCACGATGCGCTGACCGCCGTCGCGCCGCAGGTCTGGGAAGCGTTGTTGCGGGGCGCCGATCAGCTCGAGCGCGCCTTCGGCGACATGCAGGATTTCGAGTTCACGGTCCAGGATGGCTGCCTGTACCTGCTGCAGACACGCGACGGCAAACGCACGCCACTGGCGGCGGCCCGGATCGCGCTCGATCTATACCAGGAAGGCAAGATCAGCGCGCGCTCAGCCTGCGAGCGGACTGCCGGGCTCGACGCGAGAGCCCTGGCCCAACACCACATTGCGGGCGCCGACGGCGCCAAACTCGTGCCACTGGCCCAAGCGACCAGCGCGGCCAGCGGCGTGGCATGGGGCGAAATCGTGCTGGACGAGGCGCATGCGCGCAACCGGCAAGGGGAAGCCATCGTGCTCGTCCGGCACGATGCCGAAACGCGCGACCTCGGCGCCCTCGAACTTGCCCAGGGTCTGCTCACACGGCGGGGGGCGCGAACCTCACATGCCGCGGTCGTCGCGCGGCAGCTCGGCAAGGTCTGCCTCGTCGGTTGCGAGTCCTTGCAGATCGACAGCGCAGCCCGTTCGATACGTTTGGGTGACACGACGCTGCGCGAAGGTGATGTTCTGACGCTGGATGGAAATAACGGCACGATCTATGCCGGCCGCGCGCGCATCATCGAGACAGTTCCCGGCGACCTAATCGCTCGACTCGATGCCTTGCGCCATATCAGTGATGCGAACGGGCCGGAATCGAAGACAGGCTAAGGGCACTCGCCGCGTGGCAAGCACTGAGCGCGGCCCTTCGGGTTCCGCCCCCCGTCGCGCCAGCCATCGTAAGCCGTCGGTCGGCGTCGCTGACCGGCGCCAATTAGTCCTACTGTGTCATTAAAAACAAAGTATTGTAGGGACCTCTTCGACCGATACCGGAGGAGTGATTCGAGAGCACCCGGGGCGATATCGACGCGGTCAGATTGGCCGGTCTGCCGTGTCAGCGCGGAGGGTTCCACGACTCATGTTGCCTTTGGGAAGCCTGAGGTGGTCCTGCTGCCCAAGCGCCTACTCATGCCGGAATCTCCACCGGCAGTCCTGCCACCTTCCCGAAACGTTGGTCATTGGTAAGAAACAGCACGTCGCCCGCGAGTTCGAGGGCACTGGCGGCCTGGAGAGCATCCGGCGTCTTCAATCCATGTTCGGCACGCAATGCTGTTGCGCGCTCGATAATCGGGGCCGTGAGCTCAATGACGGACAGCTGCTTGGCGTCGAAGAACGCGCGGTATTCGTCCACCAGCGCTCGATCCTTATCGCGCAGCGGCTTGACCATGCACTCCAGCCAGCTCAGGCGGGATACAGCGAAGGTGGTCTCGGGCGCCTTCTGCCGGAAGGCACGCAGGCGCGCCATCAGGCGGGCGTGAAAGGGGTCGGAGGCTTCGATCCAGTAGATGATGATGCACGCATCCAGGAACAGGATCACCGCGCCGCGCCCCAGGCGTCGCGCTCGGCACGCAGTTGCGCGTCGATGTCTTTCTTGGAACGCGTTGCCCTCGCCGGCCGCTCGAGCAGGTCCCAGAGTCCGGGACGCTCGGCCAGCCGCGCGTAGTCTTCTTCGGTCATTACGACATACCGCGGCCGGTTACTCTTGATGACGTGCACAGGGCCTTTCTTAAGCATCTCGTCCAGGGCAGAAATGCCCCGCCGCTTGATTTCCTGGGCTGGTATGGTGTTCATCATCGATTTCGTCAAAGGTACCCGTCTCGGTACTGAATTTAGCCTATTTGGACAGTGACGACCAGTGGTAGCTGGGGCAGTGCACTCGTGGAGCGCGGTCAAGCTCGATCTGTACGGCTTGAAGGTCTACTACGAGCATGTCTTGCGCCAGCCGTGGGTGGCGCCGGGTCTGATCAAGCCGCCGCGCTCACAGCGGCTGCCCAACATTGTCACGGTCGCGGAAGCCCGGCGGATCATCGCCGCCCCGCGCGTGGCGAGCTACCGGGTGTTCTTCTTCACCCTCTACAGCCTCGGACTGCGCCTGGACGAAGGGCTGCGCCTTCAGGTCGGCGATATCGATGCCGTGCGCGCTCGCATGCACATTCGTGACGCCAAGGGCCATAAAGACCGCTTCGTTCCGCTGCCGCACGCGACCCATCAAGCTTTGCGCCGCTTCTGGCGCCTGTTCAACGAGAAAGCGATGGCCAAGGTCTTCCGGGCAAAGATGCTCGCGGCGATCGAGGCGCCCTGCCGGCGTGCTATCCGCGGCAATGGGTGGCGCACTGCAAATCGGTGGGCAGCGGCGAGAAGGCGCTGATCTACCTCGGTCGTTACCTCTACCGCGGCGTCATCCGGGAACATGCATCCATCGGTCCATCGGGGTCAGACACGATTATCAGTTCCGCATTCACATCAGTTCCGAACATAGTCGTGTCGGACCCCGTTCACTCGTGTAAGGCTACGGCACACGCCGTACCCGCCAGCGAAGCACCGCCGCTTCGGAGTCAGCCCTGCATCACGCGAACCGCGGTACGTCGTCGGTCGGTAGCGCTGACCAGCACACGGATCAGCGATGTTCGGCGTCGGGCTCGGGCAGCCACAGCTGATGGCTGTCCAGCGCCAACCGGGCCACGCTCTCATTGGCCTCCACACGTGCGCGTTCGGCATTCAGTTCCGCTTCCAGCGCCTGGCGATCGGCGAGCAGCACTT
>JAJVIJ010000028.1 GCA_022072095.1 Rhodocyclaceae bacterium | reverse complement strand
TGATGAAGTTGCAGATCCGCGTGAACGCCGAGGGCGTGATCGAGGAGGCGCGCTTCAAGACCTATGGCTGCGGCTCGGCGATCGCGTCCTCGTCCCTGGTGACCGAATGGGTCAAGGGCAAGACGCTCGACGAGGCCATGACCATCAAGAATACCGAGATCGCCTCCGAACTCGCCCTGCCCCCCGTCAAAATCCATTGCTCCATCCTCGCCGAGGATGCCATCAAGGCCGCCGTCGCGGATTTCCGCGCCAGGCAGACGACCGGCGAGACCACCGGCGATTACCCGGTGTGCGCGTCGGTCACCGCCGACTGATCCCGAATGACTCTCCGAACGAGGACCCTCACCATGTCGGAACTTGCCATTGACCTCGATGCGCCACCGCTGTTTTTCAGCGACAGCGCCGCCACCAAGGTGAAGGAGCTGATCGCCGAGGAACAGAATCCGGCACTGAAGCTGCGCGTCTATGTAACCGGCGGCGGCTGCTCCGGATTCCAGTACGGCTTCGCATTCGAGGAGCGCATCGGCGAAGACGATTTCCGTTTCGATCGCCACGGCGTGACGCTGCTCGTCGATTCGATGAGCATGCAATACCTGAGCAACGCCGAAATCGATTTCGAGGACGGACTGGACGGCGCCCGCTTCGTCATCCGCAACCCCAATGCCAGCAGCTCATGCGGCTGCGGCAGCTCGTTTTCAGTATGAGGACATCATGACCGTTACGCTCACCGAGCGCGCGGCGCAGCGCGTGCAGAACTTTCTGGCCAAGCGTGGCAAGGGCATCGGTCTCAAGCTCGCCGTCAAGACCAGCGGCTGTTCCGGACTGGCTTACGCGCTGGAATTTGCCGATCAGGCAGCTGACGACGATCTGCATTTCGACAGCCATGGCGTCACGCTGCTGGTGGACCCGAAAAGCCATGCCTATCTCGACGGCACGGTGCTCGATTTCGTGCGCGAGGGCCTGAACGAAGGCTTCAAGTTCGACAACCCCAACGCCAAGGGCGCCTGCGGCTGCGGTGAGTCGTTCGCGGTCTGAGTCACCGAACCGATGGCGCTTCTGCACATCTCCGAGCCGGGCCTGGCACCCGCGCCGCACCAGCGGCGCCTGGCGGTCGGCATCGACCTGGGCACGACGCATTCGCTGGTCGCCTGCGTGCAAAGCGGCGTCGCCCGTGCCCTGGAGGATGCCGACGGACGTGTATTGCTGCCCTCAGTGGTCCACTACCAGGCCGAAGGCCCGGACCACACCGGCTACGAGGCGCTCGCCTGCATGGCCGCGGACCCAGCCAATACGATCGCGTCGGCCAAGCGACTGATGGGGCGGGCACTGGCCGATCTGGATCGAAGCGCGCCGTGGCCCTATCGGCTGGTCGACCGTAGCAGTCAGGTCGCCATCGACACCGTGGCCGGCGTACTCACGCCAGTCGAAGTGGGTGCCACGCTGCTCGCGGCGCTGAAGGCACGCGCGCAGGCCGCACTGGATGGGGATATCGAAGGTGCCGTGATCACGGTACCCGCCTATTTCGACGACGCGCAACGTCAGGCCACCAAGGACGCGGCGCGACTCGCCGGCCTCGACGTGCTGCGCCTGATCAACGAACCCACCGCCGCCGCCATCGCCTATGGTCTGGATCGGGGCGCGGAAGGCCTCTATGCCGTCTACGACCTGGGCGGCGGTACCTTCGACCTGTCGATCCTGCAACTGATGCGCGGCGTGTTCGAGGTGCGTGCGACCTGTGGCGATGCCGCGCTGGGGGGCGACGATTTCGACGCGCGCATCGCCGACTGGGTCATCGAGCAATGCCGCTTGGGCGACATCACGCTCGCCGACCGGCGGCGCCTGCTCACCGCGGCACGGTGTGCGAAGGAGGCGCTGTCCGAAGTCGACAGCGTGCCGGTGCGCGTCGCGCTCGCCACCACGGAGGTCGCGCTGGTGCTGTCGCGGGCGACTTTCGAGGCGCTCACGGGTGACTTGGTGCAGCGCACGCTCGCACCGGTCCGCAAGGCATTGCGCGATGTCCGCCTGGGCGTCGACGCCATCCAGGGTGTCGTGCTGGTGGGCGGTGCGACGCGCATGCCACAGATCCGCAACGCGGTGGCCGAATTCTTTGGGCGCGCGCCACTGACCGACCTGGATCCGGACCAGGTGGTCGCCCTCGGCGCCGCGACCCAGGCCGATCTGCTCGTCGGCAACCGCGCCAGCGATGGCTGGCTGCTGCTCGACGTGACGCCGCTGTCGCTGGGGATCGAAACCATGGGCGGGCTCATGGAGCGCATCATTCCGCGCAATGCCACCATTCCCTGCGCACGGGCGCAGGAATTCACCACCTTCAAGGATGGCCAGACGGCGATGAGCCTGCACGTGCTGCAAGGGGAACGCGAGCTGGTCAGCGACTGCCGCTCGCTCGCCCGCTTCACACTGCATGGCATGCCGCCGATGGTGGCCGGCGCGGCACGCATACGTGTCACCTTCCAGATCGATGCCGATGGCCTGCTGTCCGTCGCGGCGCGCGAACTGTCGTCGGGGGTCGAGGCAGAGATCGCCGTGAAACCCTCCTACGGCCTCGGCGACGACGAGATCACGCGCATGCTCGCCGATTCGCAGCAGGCCGCGGCCGAGGACATGCAGCAGCGCATGCTGCGCGAGGCCGAAGTCGACGCTCGGCGTCTGCTCGACGCCACCGAGGCGGCCCTGGCCGAGGACGGCGAGGCATTGCTCGCACCGCCCGAACGCGCCCACCTGCGCGAGCTGATGTACCGGCTCGCCGAAACGCTGGAAACCTGCGGACCGGATGATCTTGCCGAGCTGAAGCGCGCGACCGACGCGCTCAATCGCGGCAGCACCGAATTCGCCGGACGACGCATGGACGCCAGTGTGCGCCGGGCGATGACCGGCCAGCGCGTCAGTGCGCTCGAAGGGCTGTTCTGAGCATTCATCCGACCGAGCCCACCATGCCGCTCATCACCATCCTCGCCCATGCCAGTCTGTGCCCGGAAGGCAAGAGTTTCGAGGCCCGCCCGGGCAGCCTGCTGTGCGAAACGCTGCTGGGCCATGGCATAGACATCGAACATGCCTGTGACATGGCCTGTGCCTGTGTCACCTGCCATGTCCTCGTGCGCCAGGGCGGCGCCAGCCTGACGCCGGCGCGCGAGGACGAGGAAGACCGCCTCGACCGCGCCTGGGGCGTGGAAGACTGCTCGCGGCTCGCCTGCCAGGTCGTGATCCGGCATGAAGACCTGACGATCGAACTGCCCCGCTATACCGTCAACCTCGCCCGCGAGACCCGTTGAGCGATCGCGGGCTTCACCATCGGGCGCGGGCCGCCGGCCTGCATCCAGGCATCAATACGACTTGTAGGGCAGGAACTTGCCGTTCATGGTGATGCGCACGCGATCGCCGGCCGGGTTCGGCTCGCGCGCGATGTCCATGCTGAAGTCGATGGCACTCATGATGCCATCCCCGAATTCCTCGTGGATCAGCGACTTGATGGTCGTGCCGTACACGCACACCAGCTCGTAGAAGCGGTAGATCAACGGGTCGGTCGGCACCGAGCCGGGCAGCGAGCCCTTGTACGGAACCACTTGCAGCCCTTGCACGGCGTCGTCGGACAGACCGAAGATCTTGCCGACGGCCTCGGCTTGCTCCCTGGTGAAGGTCATCTGTCCAAGACAGCCGGCGGTGGTCCACTCCTTACTCTTGCCGACCGCCTTGGCCACGTCGGCCCACTTGATGCCCTGACGGTTCTTGGCGGCGATGATTTGCTCGGTGATTTCATTGCGGGTCATGGCGCACTCCTTGGCGTTCTGGGGGTCAATGAGGAGAATCGGTTCGCGCCGCGGGCGCGGCATCCAGCCCGGGACGCACGAGTACGGGCTCGCGCGCGTCGTCATCGTCGGGAAACTGTTCGCGCCAGGTCTTCGAGCGCTTCACGAGAAATTCGACCAAGTGATTGCGGATCGCGTAATACTCGGGGCGGTGGATGATCTGCGTGCGCTCGCGCGGGCGCGGGATGTCGATCATCACCGACTCGGCGATGCGTGCATTCGGGCCATTGGTCATGAGCAGCACGCGGTCGGCAAGCAGGATCGCCTCGTCCACGTCGTGCGTGATCATGAACACGGTCTGCTGGGTCTGTTGCCAGACGCGGATCAGCTCCTCCTGGACCATGCCGCGCGTGAGCGCATCCAGTGCGCCAAATGGCTCGTCCATCAGCAGCAGTTTCGGCTGGATGGCGAAGGCGCGCGCGATGCCGACCCGCTGGCGCATGCCGCCCGAGAGCTGCGCGGGCCGGCGCGCGCCGACGCTCCCAAGGCCCACGAGATCGAGATAGCGCTGGCTGTGTTCCCGCACCTTTGCCCTGCTCCAGTCGCGCCAGCGCGACTGCACCGCGAAGCTGACGTTCTTCAGTGCCGATTTCCAGGGCAACAGACTGTGGTTCTGGAAGATGACACCGCGATCGAGCGAAGGGCCGGACACCTCGCGCCCATCCATGATCACCGCTCCCTCGCTCGCCTGATCGAGACCGGCGAGCACATTGAGGAGGGTCGACTTGCCGCAGCCCGAGTGCCCGATGATGCAGACGAACTCGCCCTTGCTCATGGAAAAGTTCACGCGCTCGAATACGACCAGTGGTGCGCCTTCCTTGGGCGCCGGGTGGCGACGTGCGAGATTCTCGATCTTGACGAACGAATCGGACACGGTCTGTCTCAGTCTTCGTACTGCACCAGGCCCTGGGCGTAGGCCAGCAACTGGTCGAGCAGCATGCCGACCAGGCCGATCATGATGATCGAAAAGATCACGCTCGCCAGGTTCAGGTTGTTCCATTCGTTCCAGACGTAGTAACCGATGCCGGTGCCGCCGACCAGCATTTCGGCGGCCACGATCACCAGCCATGAAATGCCGATCGAGATGCGCATGCCGGTGAGGATGGTTGGTGCAGCGGCCGGCAGGATCACCTGCAGGGCCGTCGCCAGCGGTGACAGCTCGTGAGTACGGGCAACGTTGATGTAATCCCGCCGCACACTGGCGACACCGAAAGCCGTGTTGATGAGCATCGGCCAGATCGAGCAGATGAAAATGACGAAGATCGCGGACGTGGCCGAGTCCTTGATGACATACAGTGCCAGCGGCATCCACGCCAGTGGCGAAATCGGCTTGAGCACCTGGATGTAGGGATCGAGCGCACGCCGCCAGAGTGGCGACATGCCGATCACGAAACCCGCCGGAATCGCCATCATGGCCGCCAGCAGGTAGCCCGACAGCACGCGCGCGATCGAGTACGCGAGTTGCAAGCCGATGCCCTTGTCGTTGGGGCCAGCATCGTAGAACGGGTCGCTCAGCTCGTTTACCGCATGCTCGAAGATCTTCGATGGTCCGGGCACACGGGCGCCGTGCGTGTTAGCCGGCGGCTGCACGGCCAACTCCCAGGCCCCAAGCAGGATCGCCAGCAACAGCAGCGACAGAATTGCTGCACGCAGCGGCAGCGACGACGGCGCCATGTTCTGCCTACGCCCGACTTATCTTGAAGCTCTTCACATACGCCTCGGGCTGGGCCGGATCGAAGGCCTTGCCCATGATCGTGTACTTGGCGTAGGTACTGGCCGGAGGCGTGTAACCGAGTTCCTTCATGAGCCGGCCGCAATCGGCAGCGCGGTAGACCTGCTCGGCGATCTTCTTGTAGTCCACGTCACCCTTGATATAGCCCCAGCGCTTCATCTGCGTCAGGATCCAGATGCCCATGGAATGCCATGGGAACGGATTGAAATCGATGCGGTTGGGCACGCTCTTCTTGTTGCCCAGGCCATCATCGAACTGCCCGGTGAGCACGGCCGCGACCACTTCTTCCGGCTGGTTCAGGTAGTTCCTGGGTGCGATGGCCTTGGCAATGGCCGCTCGGTGCTCGGCCTTGGAAGCGTAGTGCGTGGCATCCACGATCGCCTTGAACAGCGCCGCAAAGGTATTGGGCAGAGTCTTTGCAAACTCCTCGCTGGCGGCGAACGCACAGCAGGGATGGCCGTCCCACAGATCCTTGGTGAGGAGATGGATGAAGCCGACGCCCTCGTAGACCGCACGCTGGTTGAACGGGTCTGGGCCGAGGAAGCCATCGATGTTGTCGGCACGCAGGTTGGCCACCATCTCCGGCGGCGGCACCGCGCGGATCTGAATGTCCTTGTCCGGGTCGAGGCCAGCCTCGGCGAGGTAGTAACGCAGCAGAAAATTGTGCATCGAGTAATCGAAGGGCACGGCGAATTTCATGCCCTTCCACTGCTTCGGATCACGCTTGTCCTTGTGCTTCATCGCGAGCGTGATGGCCTGGCCGTTGATGTTTTCCACGGCCGGCATGTAATAGGGCTGGGCCGCCGAGCCGACGCCAAGTGAGATCGCGAGCGGCATCGGCGACAGCATGTGCGCGGCGTCATACTCCTTGTTGAGTGCCTTGTCGCGGATCACCGCCCAGCCGGCGGTCTTGATGGCCTCGACGTTGAGCCCGTACTTGGAATAGAAGCCCATCGGCGCCGCCATGATGATAGGCGTGGCACAGGTGATCGGGATGAAGCCGACCTTGAGGTCCTTTTTTTCCACCGGGCCACCGCCATCCTTCACGGCCGCCATGACCTTGTCTACAGGCAACACCGCGGCGAGTGCCGCCGCCAGCGCCCCGGCGCCGGCTTCGCGAATGAAGTGGCGACGCGACGCGTCATGATGGCCAAACACCTCGCGCACCAGTGAACTGACGACGATGCGATCGATCAGCCCCTCCTGATTGTCGGGCACATCGGCCTTGACGTGCGTGCCGGCGCAGGTCGAGCAGGCGCAGCCTACGGCGTGCAGCCGCGCATCGGCGTCGAAGGGATCATCGAACAGAGACATGGCGAACTCCTATCAGGTCAAGGGTTGGCGGATCCGACGGCACCGGACGGTTTCGGTACTGCGTACTCGACGTCGCGTTGGTAGAGATCGTAGGCGGCCTTGTATTCCATGGTGCGCGCGATATCGGCGATCCAGTCCTCGGCGTAGCCGGCGCGCCGCAGCAGATGGAAACCCATCTCCATGCCGGCGGCGATGCCGCCCGCCGTGACGACGCGGCCGCTATCCACCAGCCGCGCGCGCGATACACGGCAGGCCGGCGCGAGCTTCGCCAGCCGATCGATCGGCACCATGCCCAGACTCGACGACTCGATCCGGTCCGGTTCCTTGCGATTGGTCGCGCTCAAGCCGTCGAGCAGCCCCATGCGCGCGTAAATCCACGAGCCGGTGCAGACGCTGGTGAGCAAGGTGGCCTTCGGCAAGCCTTCGATGTAAGAGAACAGCCGCCGGTTGTGCATCTCCTGGCGTGTGCCGAATCCGCCGGGAATCAGGAACGCATCCATGGCCGGGGCGTCGTTGAAGCAGTAATTCGGCAGCACCGTAAACCCCGCCTGCGCCTGAACCGGCCGATTGCTGTCCGCGATCAGGAAGACATCGAGCTCGGGATCGTAGCGGCGTGCGACGGACAGCACGCCGTAGGGTGCGGCGAAGTCCACGACCTCGGCGTCCTTGAAAACGTATATGCCGAGGCGAAACCCCTGTTTGGCTTGCTGAGAGACCGGCTGAGCCATGGCGCACCCTCCATGCATGATGCCGATGTGGCGGTGGCCATGATAGGAACTGAAGGCGCGACCGACTATCGCGGCGGCTTCCAATCTCGCGTAGTAGTGCTACTACGCGGTGGCGGCATCACGACGCCACACCAGCCAGGTGATGCCGAACCGCATAGAGCGCCGTTTCGACATCGTTGTGCGTGTCGATTTTTTCCATGATCCGCGCGCGATAGGTGCTGACCGTGTTCAGGCTCAATGACATGCGCGCGGCGATCTCGCTGAGCGACTTGCCGGCGGCAATCTGCAGGAAGACCTGATATTCGCGTGGCGACAGCAAGTCGTGCGGCGCGCGGTCGGTATCCTTGCGCAATGCGCTGGCCAGCGCCTCGGCCACCGTCGGATTCACGAACATCCCGCCCTGCGCGACCTTGCGCGTGGCGGCGACGAGCTCGGCGGGATCGGCGCCCTTGTTGAGATAGCCGGCGGCACCGAGACGCAGGCAGCGCAGCGCGTACTGTCGCTCGGGATAGGTCGAGACCACCAGCACCGGCAATTTCGGGAATTCCTGCTGGATCTGTTTGAGCACATCCAGCCCGTCCCGCCCGGGCAGCGCGACGTCGAGCAGCAGCACGTCGATGCCGCCGGCGCGGACCCGTCGAATCGCCTCCGGCCCGTCCGCGGCTTCGGCCGCTACGACCATGTCCGGCGCGTCGGCCAGAACCAGCCTCAGGCCCTGGCGCACGATGGCATGGTCATCACAGATCAGCAACCGGATCATCCGCCCCCCCATCGCCGCCTCGCGCAAACGGCAGCCACACGCGTACCTGGGTACCGCCGCTCAGCGCCGGTCCGATCGCGAGGCGCCCACCGAAGTGGCGTGCGCGCTCACTCATGCCGAGCACGCCATGCGCGCCGGGATGGCGCAGCTGCTCGAGCGTGATGCCACAGCCATTGTCACGCACCCGTATCGTCAGGCCGCGCGCATCCGCGCGCACCCGCATCTCGATCGCGGTGGCGTTGGCGTGGCGCGCGACATTGCTGAGCGTTTCCTGAAAGATGCGGTAGGCGGCCGTGGCCAGATCGCCATCCGGCGCCGGGATCTGCGTGTCGATGCGCAGGTCCAAGCCGCCGCGCAGGCCCGTGGCCTGCAGGAACTCCTGCGCGTGCCACTCCAGCGCGGCCCACAGGCCCTGATGGTCGAGGATGGACGGACGCAGGTCGGTGATGATGCGCCCGACCTCGGTGACCGCATTGTCGATCAGGCCGGACATGGCCGCTGTCCTGGCGAGCAGTTCCGGCTGCGGCGCGAGCCGCGCCCGCAGCCAGCCGAATTCGAGCTTGAGCGCCACCAGCACGCTGCCGAGCTCATCGTGGATTTCACGCGCGATGCGCGAACGCTCGTCCTCGCGCACGGTTTGCAGGTGCGCCGACAGCCGTCGCAGACGTGCGTTGGTACGCGCAAGCTCGGCGAGCGCATCGCTCAGTTCCTGCGTGCGCTCGGCAACCCGCCGCTCCAGTTCATCGTGTGCTAGCCGAAGCAGTTCCTCGGCACGCTTGCGTTCCGATATATCCACGAAGGTGACCACTGCACCGATGATGCGGCCACCGTCTCGGATCGGATAGGACGAGTATTCGGCGTGGAACGGCGTGCCGTCGGCGCGCCAGAGCATGTCGCCGTCCAGCCGGCACGGCGCGCCTTGGCGGAAAGCCTGATAGATCGGGCATTCCTCGACCGGGTAGTGCAAACCGTTCGCACGGGTATGGTGCATGAGCTCGTGCATATTGCGCCCGAGCACCTGATCGGGGCGATAGCCGAGCATTTCGGCACCGGCGCGGTTGATGAACACGCAGTGCCCATCCAGATCGATGCCATACACGCCCTCTCCGGTCGACGCCAGCAACAGCTCGAGCTGGTTACGCCAAGCCTGTTGCGCGGCAATCTCCGGAACGCGCGGCACAGCAGATGTGGTCGCCATGGTGGAAGCCTGTCATGGATGCTCTCGGGGAATCCCCCTGCAAGACACGGGCCATCCCTATGGGCTCGGGATGCCGTGCCATGTGACAGCCCGTCACCGTGCGCGATCAGCTTCGCACGAGCCGGCGCATGTCACGCGATCAGGCACCGGAACAGGACTCGGCGACACCCGGCGTGTGCGGCCGCCCGGGCCGGCCGCGGAGCAGACAGCGCCTGGTCAAACGCTCAGCAGGCGGCTTCCGGACCGAAGCACAGCGGGCGATCGCTGCACACATCGCAGCTGGGCGCCTTGCACAGCGACACCTCGGCGCGATCGCACAACATGCGATAGAGAAACTTCTTCCACTTCATGTCTTCGGCATTGCGCTCGACCAGCCGCGGATAGTATTCGGCCAGCAAGCGGCTCAAGTGCGCCCGGCTCGGCAGGCCCATGTCCTGCCAGAGGTGATTCGCGCCCATGCAGGCGGTAGCGAGCGCACGATGCAGCGCGGCCGCATCGGCGTCCGTGTCGTCGTCGGCGCTCGGCTGGCAATGCTCGGCGAACAGCTCGACCAGATCGGCATATTCGTCGAACGTCGCCCCCGGTCGGGCATCGTCGTGCGTGCAGCCCATGGCGCACAATGGCATACTGTCGGACGCCGTGCCCATGTCCTGTCGCAGCGGCGGTGGCGACCGCCAATGAGGAAAGTGGCGTGCCAGCAGCGCTTGCCAAGCCGGCTCGGCAAGACCGTAAATCGGGACATCGTAAGGCGCGGGACGCTGCGCAGACTGAGCGATGACGCCCGCGATGGCGATGGTCACGAGCCTGCCCGGTGTCGCCGAACACGCCAGCAACGCTTCCCTGTCGATCTGCATTCGAGCGACACGGGCCGGCATTCGATTACCGGCGGTGAGCGCGGCGGCGTTACCCATGGCGTGCTCAAACCTCCTCGGGCCCGTGGGTATAGCACTTCTTCGGGCAGATCTTCGAGCAGGCTTCGCAGCCGACGCAGCGCTCGCGATGAGCGATGGTCATGACCTTCTTCTCATATTCCTCGTCGTCCTCGGCGCCCAGCGCCACCGCCACGCGCTCACCGTCTTCGGTGATGCCGACCAGTTGCAGCACGTCGCGCCCGCAGACGCGGAAACAGCGACCGCAGCCTATGCACTTCTCTTCGGCGATCGCGCCAACGAATTGCGGGGTCCAGATGCGACCACCCGGCAAGGTTACGGTGAATGTCGACATGTCCGGTTTCTCCTGAACGGGCTAACCGGCCGCGTCGAGCGCCTGCCTCGCACTCATCAGCGCGCGGTGGGCCTCGTAGGCTTGCTGCGCGACATCCGGAATCCGCTCCCAGCCGGTGGGCAGATCCTCGGCGAGATCATGCAGATCCATTTTCAGCGCGGTGGCCTGCGCATTCAGCTTCTTGATCCTGGCCTTGAGCGCTTCCTTGTCCGATTCGAGGTCTTGCACGAGGGCTCCCTTCATTGGTTCATTGATGGCGCGGCCGTCACTGACCGTAACGCGCGACATCGGGAAACTTGGCGATCATCTCGACACCGGCGGCGACCAGGCGTTCGCCTTCTTCGGCGAGCTTGTCCAGACCGAGAAACCCATAGCGGTGGACATCGCGCAACTGCTTGTTCACGACCACCAGCCGGCCGGCCAGCAACACGATGCGCCCAAAACCTTCGTGGTGCATCTTGATCATGGGCGTGACCATGACGCCGGTGGCGCGCTCGATCGAGAGCCCGACCGCGTTGTAGAACAGCTCCAGACGCCACAGCGTTTCCGGGTCGGGATCGCCGATGAGCGGGATTTCACGACGCTGCTCGCGCGTGAAGAGATACGGTGCCAGCAGATCCAGATCGGACTTGCCCTCCCAGGTGCCGTGCGCATCCTGTGCGCGCCACTGCTTGATCAGCTCCTTGACGAAAGGTTGCTGCTGCAGCGTGACCGCTGCGCCCTCGGCAACGGTGGCGGACTCAGTCATGATTGGCCTCCTCGTCGAAATCGAACGCGCGCGGCTCACCCTTGTTCATCACCTTGCGCAGCCAGGGCGGCGGCGTGCCGGCGAGCACGTCCTGCAAGCGGTCGAGAATGTCGAAGATCGGCTCCGGCTGATTCACCTTGACCGGGTGGATCTTCTGCGCGACGACACGCGCCGCGCCCGAGCCGCCGATGGCCGCGACATACAGGATCGCGCAATCGCGGATCGCTTCGAGCTTGGGCGCCAGCTTGTCCTCGTTGCCGTCTTCCTGAAGATCACCCTCGAAGGTATGGGTTTGGATGAAGTCGTACCCGTTCTGATCGATGTCATAAATGGCGATGTTTTTCGCCCAACCGAAATGTGCGTCGACCCGTTGCAGGTCTTGCGTTGCAAATGCGACTTTCATGGCTATTCACCCCGTGTGTTGCAGTGGCTGAGCAGACGCCTGCGCTGGCAGGCGCCATTCATCAGGATGCGGTTCGTGACCGTGAGCGATCAGCGCGTTGGCCACCTCGAAGATGAAATCCCGGCTGCCGCGGTAGCCGAGCGCCAGCCGATGCGCGGCGCCGAGGCGGTCGAAGATCGGCAGGCCCATGCGCAGGAAGGGAATCTCGAGCCGCTCCGCCATCTGCCGGCCGTGGGCGTGGGTGATCAGCAGATCGCAGCCGGCGGCGCGGGCTTCCAGGTCTTCGAGATCGCCGATCAGCACTTCCTCGACCGGCAGGTGTTCCAGCAGCGGCGAGTCGGTGGTGGTGACGGCGGCGGCGAGCTCGCAGCCGAGCTCGGCCAGGAACCGGCCGACGCCGTGCAGCAGGTCGGGCTCGGCGCCGATCGCCACCTTGCAGCCGCCGGTGTAGAAGTGGCCGTCGAGCATCGCGTCCACCAGCTGGCTGCGCTGGCGGCGGTACTTGGTGGGCACCGGCCGGCCGCTGTGGTCGGCCAAAAAGGCCATGAGCCGATCGGTGGCGCCGAGGCCCAGCAGCCGGTCGAAGATTTGCACCGGCGCATCGATGTGCTGGCCGAGCCATTCGGCGGCCGTGCGCATCTGTTCGCCGACGGCGAGCACCAGACTCGCCGAACCGAGCGCGGCGATCGCCTCGCGCCGGGTGCCGCCGATCGTGGTGGGGCTGAAATCCTCCGGCACGTGGCCGTCGAGCGAACCGGACAGATCCGGCACGAACACCGGCTCCAACCCGAAGCTCTCCAGAATCTCGCGCAGCTCCTCGATGTCGGCGACGGTCAGATGACCGCCCGGCAGCACCGCCACCCGGGCCGGCTCGCGCGGCGCGGCGGGTTTCTCCACCAGCACCTGCAGGATGCGCAGCACGGTCGCCGCCCAGCCGTCCTGGAAGGCGCCCTTGAAGTCGGGCGTCGAGACGTAGATCAGCGCGGTGTCTTCAAGCTCCGGGTGGCGTTGGCGGGTGAGCCTGAGGTAGCCCTCCACGTCGTCGCCCTTGGTCTCGGTGAGCCCGGTCGAGCACATGCCGATGATGGCGGGGCGCGACTTCGAATAGATGTTCATCACCGCCTGCTCGACGTTGTCGAAGCCGCCGAGCACGGTGGCGACCTCGCTCATGGCGGTGGTCTGCAGCGGGATCGACTCCTTGAAGTGGCGCACGAACAGCACCATGCCGAACGCCGTGCAGCCCTGCGAGCCGTGCAGGATCGGCATGGTGTCGGCCAGCCCCATGAAGGCCAGCGCGCCGCCGATCGGCTGGCTCATCTTGAGCGGATTGACCGCGCAGGCCTTTTTGGAATGGCGCACCGTGGCCATCAGGCCGCCTCCACCTGCGCGGCGGATGCCGCGTCGGCCACGACGGGCGAATCCAGCGTCAGCGTGGTGCTTTCCCAGGGAGCAAGTTGCCGCACTTGGCCCCAGATGGGATTGGTCAGCGCCAGGTGCAGTTGCCGCACCATCTCCACCATGCCCACGTAGCCCGCGTAGGCGTGGTGCTTTTCCTGGTTCACGTCCATCCAGGGCATCTTGGCTTTCAGCGCCACGAACTGGGAGCGGCCGCCCGAAAGCATGATGTCGGCCTGCGCGTCCTTCAGGATCCTGAACATCTCGCGCGGGGAGAGCTCGTCGAACATGTGCGCCTCCTCGCCCATGATCTCCTTGATGCGCTGCTTGTCCTCGGCGGTGGATTTCTTGGTGGAGGTGCCGACCACCTCCATGCCGATCTCCTGCAGCGCCGCCACCACCGACCAGGACTTGACCCCGCCTGTGACCAGCAGCACCCGCTTGCCGGCCAGCGGCGCCCTGTAGGGCGCGATGGCCGCCCAGGCGCGCGCTTCCTCGCGGGCGATCAGCGCCTCGGTGCGGGCCATCAGCTCGGCATCGGCGCCGCGCTCGATCAGCAGGCGGGCGATCTCGCGCAGCGACTCGCTCATGTCGCCGATGCCGTAGAACGAACCCTCGAAGAACGGGATGCCGTAGCGCTCCTCCATCTTGCGCGTCACGTTGATCATGGCCTTGGAGCAGACCATCATCGCCGCCCGCGCCCGGTGCGACTGCGCCACTTCGCGGTACTTCGCATCGCCCGAGATGCAGGCCAGGATGCGGATGCCGAGCTCGTCCAGCAGGGGCCTCACCTGCCACAGCTCGCCGGAGAGGTTGTACTCGCCGATGATGTTGATGTCGTAGGGCGTCGTGACCTCGGGTTCTTCCGTGCCGATCACGTGCTCCAGCAGCGCCTCGCCGGCCAGCTTGTTGCCGAGGTTCTTGCTGCCGACGAAGCCCGGCGCGTTGATCGCGATCACCGGCCGGCCGAACTTCTCGCGCGCCGCCTTGCACACCGCGTCGATGTCGTCGCCGGTGAGCGCCGGGATGCAGGTCTGGTAGACGAACACCGCCGGCGGGTCGTACTTGTCGATCACCTCGCGGATCGCCTTGTAGAGCCGCTTCTCGCCGCCGAACACCACGTCGGTCTCGTTGATGTCGGTGGTGAAGCCGGTGCGGTAGAGCAGCGAGCCCGACGACTTGGCGCCGCGGTTGTCCCAGGAATTGCCCTCGCAGGCGATCGGCCCGTGCACCAGGTGGGCCACATCGGTGATCGGCTGCAGCGCGATCTTGGCGCCGTCGAAGGCGCAGCCGCCGGCCGCCGCGCCGGGCTGCAACTGCTTGGTGCAGCCCTTCTTGCGCTCCTTGTCCGACTTGCCCTGGTTCTTGCCACAACCGGGCTCGTTGAAGACGTTCTGGACGGTGCTGGACAGGGTGCTCATCGCGGGCCTCGCTAAGCCGGACGGAAAGCCGGCCGGTCAGCCTTGACCATGCAGGAATCGGGCCAGACCAAATCCGTCCACTTAGACCATAATAAACATATGGTTACGAACGCGAACCTTAAGACGCTTTGAACAGTTGGTGGCTTTGCGACACCTTTTGTGCGGTTTGTCTGCCGCGGTAGACAACGACTAGCCCCTCCTCCGGCTAAGCTCGGACGACGATACGTCCGCTTTACTGCCTTTCCGTGGAATTGCTGATCCTGCGCAACAAACGCACCATCGGTCTCAAGGACACTGTGGCTCGAGTAGCCGGGAATGAGAAAGCACACCCGCTACCAAGCCAAAGGGTCGCCTCGCCGTCTCGACGTGGGCGCTCCCCACATGAAAGGAGCCTGTGATGAATCGCCATGAAACTGTCGCAACGATGCTCGGAAGGACGTCCCTGATCATCGCAACCCTTGTGTCAACGGCAGTGAATGCCCAGATCACGGCCAAAGGGTTTGCAACCAAACCCATGCTGGTGGCGCCTATCAGCGGCGTTGAAGGGAAGGAAATCGTATTGCTCGATGTTGCGATGGACCCCGGAGCATCGTCTCCACGCCACACTCATCCAGGCGACTGCTACGGAGCGATACTCGAAGGTACCGTGGAGCTTGTCGTTGAGGGGCAGGATCCGCGCCGTTTCACAGCGGGACAAGCCTGGCACAATCCTCGGGGGCCGATTCACTATTTCCGCAACGTGGGAACATCGCCAGCACGCTTGCAGAATACGCTCGTGGTTGATCAGGGCAAACCACGAACCGTGACACAGCCGCAGTAACTGGAATGCTGCACTCGCATTCCGGCAAATGCGACAGCTATGGCGTGTTATTCAACACGCGCCGTCCCGGAGGCGCGGGCACGCTTCGGGCGAGTTTGGGGCCGAGGCGTGATGCTTGTTGGATGAGCTTCCGCAAAGGGCTAACTTTGCTCCCACGGCAGGCCGGCGGCTCGCCAGCCGCCGACCGTGTTGCGCCGTCCGAAGGCGTCCCGGTCCCCTTCGAAGCCTTCGAGAACATTGTGACAATTTGTGAAGCCGGCGGCGGCGGCCGTGGCCGCGGCGGCGCCCGATCGGCCTCCGCTTCGGCATACGAACAGCACCAGTGACTCGGGGTCGACCTGGTGCTTCAGTTGCGCTAGAAAATTCGGGTTACGCTGGTTGCCCGGATAAGTCTGCCACTCGATCTGGATCGCGCCCGGGATACGACCGACGTAGTCCCATTCGGCCTGGGTGCGCACATCGACGAGTCTGGTTTCCGGCAGCCCTTGCAACAACTCCCACGCCTCCTTGGGCGTCACGGCACCGGCGTAGGGCAGCTTGAGGTCGGCGGCACGCTTGGCCGACAACTGGAGAATTTCGCTCAATTTTCCCATGGTGGCCCAATCGTAGAATGATCTGTACGAATGGTGCGAGTATAGGGCATCCCCGGTTGCGCTACGCTACCCGCTCATGAGAGCGCCCCAAGCATGATCTCGACCAAGCCCCACGCCGCCCAGCGCGAAGCCGACGTCCCGCCCGCGCCCGACCCTCCGGAAGGCCGCGAGCGAGCGCGCATCGCCGAACGCGCCACCTGGCTCAGTGTCCTGGTGAATCTGGTCGTGTCCGCGGCGCAACTGCTGTTTGGTTGGCTGGCTCATTCCCAGTCGCTGACCGCGCACGGGCTGCATTCGTTTTCCGATCTACTGTCCGACTTCCTCGTGATCTACGCGGGACGAAAAAGTGCGCACCCCGCCGACGACGAGCACCCATATGGACACGGCCGTATCGAAACGGTCGCGACCCTCAGTCTGGGCATCGCGCTCGTGGTCGTGGGCGCGGCGATTCTCGCGGACGCGGTCCAGCGTCTGCGCGCCCCAGGCGACATCACCACGGTCGGTTGGGCCGCACTCTGGGTGGCGCTGCTGACGCTGATCAGCAAGGAGGCACTCTTTCATTTCCTGCTGCGCGTGGCGCAGCGCCTGCGATCACCGATGCTGATGGCCAATGCTTGGCACACGCGCGCCGATGCGGCATCGGCCCTGGTCGTGGTCGTCGGCGTCGGCGGCAGTCTGGCGGGCTTGCCCATGCTGGATACGGTTGCCGCCATCCTGGTCGGCTTCATGATCCTGCGCATGGGTGGCCGACTGGCCTGGGATTCGCTGTCCGAACTGATCGACACCGCGGTCGACATGCCGACGCTCGAGCGCATGAAACACTGTCTGAATACCTCGCCCGGCGTCGTCGGGCTGCATGACATTCGTAGCCGGCGTACCGGTCACAAGGTATTGATCGACGCCCACATCCAGGTCGCACCGCGCATCTCGGTGTCTGAAGGGCACCATATCGCCGAACGCGCGCGCGCCCGTTTCCTGGCGAGCTTCCCCGAAGCCCTCGACGTGCTGGTGCATGTCGACTCGGAGGCCGACGCGAGCGGCGAGCCCGACAACGAGCGGCTTGCCCCTGACCGGCGGGAATTGGTCGAACGTCTGAACCGGCAATTTGCCGGCCTGGCCACGTTCAGCCAACCGCCGCTGCTGCACTACCTGAAGGACGGCGTCGAAGTGGAGCTGTTCATCGACGATCGGAGCCTGCGGAGTTCCGAGCAGGTGCGCGCACTCGTCGCCAGCGCCCGCGAACTGTCGGAGCGGGACCCGGTTTTTCAAACGATACGGCTGCATCGCAGCCTTTAAGACCATCACGCCCAGATCGGCACCTTTTAGGTGCGTCGCTGACTGACTGCGCACACACTTGGTGCGAACTGAAGTGCCGGGAGCGCGCACGAATGTGGCACAATCATGCGCTCATCGGTGGCATGATACCTGCTTGCCACTCAGGGCGCTTTCCCTCATGACCCAGGAGCACATATGACACCGAAAGACGTGTTGCAGATCATCAAGGACAAGGAGGTCAAGTTCGTTGATTTTCGCTTCACTGACACCCGCGGCAAGGAGCAACACGTAGGCGTTCCGATCAAGAGTTTTTCCGCCGACAAGTTCGAATCCGGCCATGCCTTCGACGGTTCGTCGATTGCCGGCTGGAAGGGCATCCAGGCCTCCGACATGCTGCTCATGCCGGATCCGGAAACCGCCTTCGTCGATCCGTTCATGGATGAAACGACGCTGGTGTTGTCCTGCGACGTCGTCGAGCCTTCCGATGGCAAGGGCTACGATCGTGACCCGCGCTCGCTGGCCAAGCGCGCCGAGGCTTACTTGAAATCGACCGGGATCGGCGACGCCGCGTATTTCGGTCCGGAACCCGAGTTTTTCATTTTCGACTCGGTCGAATGGTCGGTAGACATGGCCGGCTCGTACTGCAAGGTGTTTTCGGAGGAAGCGGCCTGGGCGTCCGCGGAGAAGTTCGACGGCGGCAACACCGGGCACCGGCCGACCGTGAAGGGCGGCTACTTCCCGGTGCCGCCGGTAGACAGCCTGAACGACATCCGCGCCGCCATGTGCCTGGCGCTGGAGGAATGCGGTGTCGAAGTGGAGGTTCATCACCACGAAGTCGCCACCGCCGGCCAGTGCGAAATTGGCACCATGTTCCATACCCTCGTGCGCCGTGCGGACTGGACGCAGATCCTGAAGTACGTGGTGCACAACGTCGCGCACAGCTATGGCAAGACCGCGACGTTCATGCCCAAGCCGATCGTGGGCGACAACGGTTCCGGCATGCACGTCCACCAGTCGATCTGGAAGGATGGCCAGAACCTGTTCGCCGGGAACGGCTACGCGGGCCTTTCCGAGTTTGCGCTGTACTACATCGGGGGCATCATCAAGCACGCGCGCGCGCTGAATGCCATCACCAATCCCGGCACCAACTCGTACAAGCGCCTGGTCCCTGGATTCGAGGCCCCGGTCAAGCTCGCCTACTCGGCGCGCAATCGCTCCGCATCCATCCGTGTCCCCTACGTGAACAGCAGCAAGGCGCGGCGCATCGAGGTCCGTTTCCCTGACCCGACGGCCAATCCCTATCTGGCGTTCGCCGCGATGATGATGGCCGGCCTCGATGGGGTGCAGAACAAGATCCACCCGGGCGACCCGGCCGACAAGAACCTGTATGACCTGCCGCCGGAAGAGGACGCGAAGATCCCGACCGTCTGTTCGTCGCTGGATCAAGCTCTGGAGTACCTGGACAAGGACCGCGAGTTCCTGACCCGTGGCGGAGTGTTCAGCGACGGCATGATCGATGCCTATATCGCGCTGAAGCAGGAGGAAGTCACCCGCTTCCGCATGACCACGCACCCGGTCGAATACGACATGTACTACAGCGCCTGAGCGACCTCGGTGTGACCAGGAAGGGGCGGCTTCGCCGCCCTTTCTTTTTTGGGGCAACCAGGCGCCCTTGCTACACTTGACGCTCCTGTTCACGCTTTGGTCTCACCGTCCATGAAACGGTCTCTCGCCTGCATCCTGACTTGCGGCTCCCTGGCGTTGCCGGCCCACGCCGAGGTATGGAAATGTATCGACGCGGACGGTCATGTCACCTACACCAACAACAAGGTCAACACCAAGGGCTGCCAGCCTTTGACCGTGGAGTTGCCGGTGTCGACCGTTCCGGCCGTGAGACCCCCGCCGCGTGCGCCGGCCACGACGCCGCAGACCTTCCCGCGCGTCGACTCGGACACGCAGAAATCCCGCGATGACAGTCGCAAGCGGATACTGGAAGACGAACTCGCGAAGGAGGAGCAAGCGCTGCAGCAGGCCAGGCAGGCCTTGAGCGAGGGGGAGGCAGTGCGCCTGGGCGACGAACGCAATTACCAGAAGTATCTCGATCGGATACAGCGCTTGAAGGACACGGTCAGCCTGCACGAGCGCAATGTCGAAGCACTGAAGCGCGAGCTCGCCAGCCTCGGCCGCGCCGCGCGCACGAACTGACGAGCGCCCCAGCCCAGGCTTGGCGCGCTTCTTGCTGTGTCTCGGGCATGCAAAAAGACCCCCCAGACCTGGCCAACTATGCCGGACTCGATCTGCTGTCGTCGGCGGTGATCCTGCTGAACCGCGACCTGCGGATTTGCTACATGAATGCCGCAGCCGAAAACTTGTTTGCGGTGTCCACACGCAAGATGTGTACGCAATCGATTTCCCGCCTGCTCGGAGAGCCGCCCGGGCTCGGCATCGCCCTGGACAGCGCCTTGCGCAACAACTGGTCGCACACCGGTCAGAACATCACCTTGCGTCGCCCAGGCCAGCGGGCGCTGCATCTGGACTGTACGGTGTCACCGATCGACTTTGCCGGCGCCAGCCTGCTGCTCGAGTTCCGCCCGATCGACGCACAACTCCGGGTTGCGCGGGAGGAGCGCCTGGCCGAACAGCAAAAAGCGAACCGGGAGCTGATTCGAAACTTGGCGCATGAAATCAAGAACCCCCTCGGCGGCATACGCGGGTCAGCGCAACTGCTGGAACGCGAACTCGGGCAACCGCAGCTGCGCGAATACACCCAGGTGATCATCAAGGAGGCCGATCGTCTCCAGGACCTGATGAACCGGCTGCTGACCTCTCACCGCATGACCCAGCAGACACCTGTCAATATCCACGAGATTCTGGAGCGTGTTCGCCGTCTGATCGAGGCCGAATTTCCATCCATCCTTCTCCGTCGGGATTTCGATACCAGTCTGCCGACCATCATGGGCGACCGCGAGCAGTTGATCCAGACCTTTCTCAACATCGTGCGCAACGCCGCTCAGGCGCTGGCCGGACAGGGCGAGATCGTGCTGCGTACGCGTGCGCGCAGGCAAGCGACACTGGCCAAGAAGCGCTACCGTCTGGCGCTGGAGGTGCAGGTCGTGGACAACGGCCCCGGCATTCCCGAAGACCTTCGCGACAAGATTTTCTTTCCACTGATCTCCGGTCGCGAGGGTGGCAGCGGACTCGGCCTCACCCTCGCGCAGACTTTCATCCATCAACATCACGGCACCATCGAGTTCGACAGTCGGCGCGGGCAGACGACCTTTACGATCCTGTTACCCATCGGCAATGCCAGCGGAGGCGCGCAATGAATGCCATATGGATTGTCGACGATGACCGCTCGATCCGCTGGGTATTCGAGAAGGCGCTTGCCCGCGAATCCATCCCGTTCAAGAGCTTCAGTTCGGCCGCCGATGCGCTCAGCGCACTCGATGCCGGGGCCACGCCCCAGGTTCTGGTCTCCGACATACGCATGCCGGGAGAGACCGGCTTGCAGCTGCTGCAGAAGGTCAAGGCCCGCCACCCTCATCTTCCGGTCATCATCATGACCGCCTATTCCGATCTCGATTCGGCCGTTTCTGCGTTTCAGGGTGGCGCGTTCGAGTACCTGCCCAAGCCGTTCGACATCGATCAGGCGATCGACCTGGTGCGACGCGCGCTGATGCAAAGCGCGCATCGGGACAGCGCCAGCCCCGACGAAGGGCCGTCGCGGGAAATCCTCGGCCAGGCACCGGCGATGCAGGAGGTCTTTCGCGCCATCGGCCGCTTGTCGCAGAGTCACGCCACCGTGCTGATCACCGGCGAATCCGGTTGTGGCAAGGAACTGGTGGCGCGCGCGCTGCATCGCCATAGCCCGCGCCGCGATGCCCCGTTCGTCGCCATCAACACCGCGGCGATCCCGCGTGACTTGCTCGAATCCGAGCTGTTCGGCCACGAACGCGGTGCCTTCACCGGTGCCGCGACGCAGCGGCGCGGCCGCTTCGAACAGGCCGAGACCGGCTCGCTGTTCCTGGACGAGATCGGCGACATGCCGCCCGAGCTTCAGACGAGGTTGCTGCGGGTGCTCTCGGATGGTCATTTCTATCGCGTCGGCGGACACGCGCCGATACGTGCCAATGTTCGCGTCATCGCGGCGACCCACCAGAACCTGGAAGAGCGCGTGAAGCATGGCTTGTTTCGCGAAGACCTGTTCCACCGCCTCAACGTCATCCGGCTGAGACTGCCGCCCTTGCGCGAGCGTCGCGAGGACATTCCGCTGCTGAGCCGACACTTCCTCGCACGCAGCGCGCAGGACCTCGGCGTCGAACCCAAGCGCCTCACCGAGGCCGCAGTCAAGTACTTGGCCACGCTTGACTTTCCGGGGAATGTCCGACAGCTCGAGAACCTGTGCCACTGGATCACGGTCATGGCGCCCGGGCAGAACGTCGATATCGCCGACCTGCCATCCGAACTGCGCGAGACGCCGGTATCGGACATCGTCCAGAACGACTGGACCGAGAGCCTGGCGCGCGAGGCCGATCAGTTGATCGCGCGCCAGCCCGGCGAGGTGTTCGATCGCCTGTCCAAGGTATTCGAACGCACGCTGATCGAGCGCGCGCTGGCGGCAACCGGCGGACGACGCATCGAAGCCTCACTCCTGCTCGGCATCGGCCGCAACACGATCACGCGCAAGATCCAGGAGCTCGGCATGGGCTCCGAGCGCGACGCACCCGAGACCCCGCACGATTGATCGCGCGCGCCGGCCGCGCGCTGCACCGTCGCCCGGCTTTCGGCCATAATCCCGCCATGAGCACTTCCATGCCGCGGCCCATGTCCGATCCCCTCGACGCCGGCATCGTCGGCGGCCTGCTGGAAGCGCTGTCGCCCCGCTTCGAGATCCGAGTCCGACCGTATTGCGACAGCACCAGCAGCGAGCTGTTGCGACAATCGCTCCCCTCTGATGGGCGCATCGTCGTGCTCGCGACTGAGGTCCAGACGGCCGGACGCGGCCGGTCCGGCCGCTCATGGGCATCGCTGCCCGGATCCAGCCTGACTTTCTCGATACTCTGGCCGTGGCCGCACGCGCCGGCGCGACTGTCGGGTTTGTCGCTGGTGGTTGGGCTCGGCCTGCTGCGCGCCGTGTCCGCCCTAGGGGCACGCTCCATACGGCTCAAATGGCCGAATGACCTGATCTGCGCTGCTGGCAAGGTGGCCGGCATCCTGTGCGAAGTGCGGCAACCGGACGCCGTGGTCATCGGCATCGGCATCAACGTGCATCGCGCGCCCGAGGCGGCGGTCGATGCGGCCGCGCTGGCGTCCTGTCTTTCCGGCCCGATATCACGAAACGCGCTTATGGCACGCATCCTCGAGGAGCTGTTCGGCGAGCTGACGCGCTTCGCCGAGAGCGGATTCGGGCCGTTCCGGCAAGCATGGAATGCCCACCATGCCTATGACGGTGTCGATGTTTGCCTCAAGGGCGTGCGCGACGACGCGTACATTTCGGGCATTTGCCAAGGTGTCGATGAAGACGGCGCACTGGTCGTGGACACGGCCGGCGGCCGGCGGCACTTTCTGAGCGGTGAGCTCAGCCTGCGGCCGACATGACCCTGCTTTGCATCGATGCCGGCAACACGCGTGGCAAGTGGGGACTCCATACCGGCCATGGGCTCGTCAATGGAGTCGTCAATGGCGCCGTCGATCGCTGGCTCGCGCAGGATATTTTCGACTATGCCGAGCTGGGTCGGGACACCCTGCGCACACGCTGGGCGACGGCTGACCGCGCGGTGATCGCCAATGTGGCCGGGGCGGGCGTTGCGCAGGCCATCCAGCATGCGCTGACTGGCCTCGGCATGCCGGTCCTGACGGTGCAGGCTCGGCGCAGCCAGTGCGGCGTACGCAACGACTACGAGCGCCCGGAGCAGTTGGGGGCGGACCGCTGGGCCGCGCTCATCGGTGCCAGGCGGCTTCACGCCGGAGCCTGTCTGGTGGTGAGCGTGGGCACGGCCACGACCGTCGACGTGCTCAGCGAACGCGGCGTGTTCCTGGGCGGGCTGATTCTCCCCGGTCCGCAGTTGATGCGCTCCGCGCTGTCGCAGCGCACCGCCGACCTGCCATTCTCCCAGGGTCGTTACACCGACCTGCCGCGCAACACCGACGATGCCATCGCGAGCGGCTGCACGCATGCGCAGGTCGGCGCAATCGAGCGCATGTATGCCAGTGTTCGTGGTCGACCGGGGGCGCTGTGCCTGCTCACCGGAGGAGGCGCCAGCGAAATATCGGCGCATCTGTCGATCCCCTACCGGCCCGTACCGGAGCTGGTGCTGGAAGGCTTGGCCGCTCTGGGCGCGGCGACTCCGGCGAGCGCGTCATCGGCCGGTGATCAGCAATGACACTCTGGCGCAGCGTCGTGCTGCTGCTGGCGCTCGCAAACCTGTTGTTCTATGCGTGGTCGCGTGGCTACCTGGGTCAGCGCGAGCTGACCGAACCGCAGCGGCTCGCTCAGCAGATCGCACCGGAGAAACTGCGCCTGATCGGCGGCGCATCGGTGGCATCGGATCGAGACAGCGGCGAGCGGGTTTGTCAGCGCATCACCGGGCTGAATCGCGACACGGCCGACTTCCTGCGCCGATGGATCAAGGATCTGCCCGAAATCCGGCTGGTCGAGCAGGAAAGCAGCGGGCGTTCCTGGTGGGTCTATATCCCTGCCTCACCCAGCCGTGCCGCCGCGGACAAGCGGCTTGCCGAGCTGCGTGCGCAAGGTCAGGCGGATCCTTTCGTGGTCACCGACCCCGGCCCGCATCGCAACGCGATCTCCTTGGGCTTGTTCAAGAGTGAAGCGGCCGCGGCGGATCTGGTCAAACGCCTGAGCGCTCGTGGCGTGACCGACGGTCGCGTCGAAGTCCGGCCGGCGCCCGAGGGTCCGATCATCGAGCTGACCGGACCGCCGGAGAAATTGCGTCCGCTCATGGCCGAGCTGGAAGCCCGCGCCAGCGCCGGAAAACCCCTAGCCCCCGCGCCACCCACCATCAAGTCTTGCCAGGAGACAACATGATCTATCTCATCGGACTGACCGGCGGCATCGGCAGTGGCAAAAGCGCAGCCGCCGCACTGTTTGCGACACTGGGCGCCGCGGTCGTCGACACGGACGTCATCGCGCATCGGCTCACCGCGGCCGGCGGTCTGGCGATCCCGGCGATTCGCGCCGCTTTCGGCGACGACGTCATCGCGCCCGATGGCGCCATGGACCGAGCCGCCATGCGCCAGAAGGTATTCTCCCAAGCCGACGCCAAGGCACGTCTGGAAGGCATCCTGCACCCGATGATCCGCGAGGAGACGCTGCGCGAAGTTGATCGGGTCGGCGCTTCGGCACCCTATGTGCTGCTGGTCGTTCCACTGATGATCGAGACCGGCTTTTATCTCAATCACATCGCACGCCTGGTGGTGGTCGACTGCCCGGAATCGATGCAGATCGATCGGGTCGCGGCGCGCAGCGGCTTGAGCGCGGACGAGGTGCGCGCGATCATGGCCAACCAGGCGAGCCGGGCGGCACGCCTTGAAGCTGCGGACGATGTCATCGACAACAGCGGGGATCTCGAGCAACTGCGTCGTCAGGTGCTGAACCTGCACGCGCAGTATCAGACGCTCGCTCGGGCCGGATGAGCCGGCACGCCGAAGAGCCCGTGGCGGTTGCGACCGTTGTGATCGCCCGCTTATTCGGGGACAATCCCCGGGATACAGGCGGCCGACCCCAAGCGTGATCACCTACGAATATCCGCTCAACGAACGTATCAGGACGATACTGCGCCTCGAAGACCTGTTCGAGAAGTCGTCGTATTTCCTGAAATCCACCGGCGCGACGGAGCACCACATGTCGCTGGTGACGCTGTTCGAGATTCTCGACGTGGCCGGTCGTGCGGACCTCAAGGTCGACCTGGTTCAGGAGCTCGAGCGTCAGCGGCAGACGCTGCTCGGTTTCCGCAACAACCCGGCCATTTCGGAAGAGGCGCTCTCGGGTGCGCTCTACGAGATCGAACAGGCGTCCGCGGCGCTGCTGACCATGGTCGGCAAGATCGGGCAGCACATTCGCGACAACGAATGGCTGATGAGCATCAAGAGCCGTGCGTCGATACCGGGCGGGCTCTGCGAGTTCGACCTGCCCTCCTACCACTACTGGCTGAACCAGGACTCCGAGCAGCGCATGCGTGACCTGGAATCCTGGCTGGGCCCGATGCTGCCGATCCGGGACGGCATGGCGATCGTGTTGCGTCTGTTGCGCGCTTCGGGACGGCCGGAACAGCAGCTTGCCGTCGGCGGCAGCTTTCAGCTCATGCTCTCGGGCCGGACCGCTCTGCTGCTGCGCCTCAAGGTCGCGCGCCGCACCGCCTGCGTACCGGAAATCAGTGCCAACAAGTACGCGCTGAACATCCGCTTCACCCATCCGGACAGCGTCCAGCGGCCGCGGGCGGCCGAATGCGACGTGCCGTTCGAACTGGTATTTTGTAATTTTTGATCCGCTTTCCCGGCATCGAGAAGATTCGCACTTTCAGCGTCCGCGAGAGGCCTGCCCGCCGGCGCGGGTGCTACACTGCGCCGCTTTTTTTCGCGGGGTCACGCCTTCATGGCAAGTTCCGAAGCTGATGTAGCTCCCGCCGCGCCGGAATCTCCGTTGATCGGGCTGGTGATGGGCTCGCACTCGGACTGGGACACCCTGCGCGTCGCGACCGAGCTGCTGAACCATTTCCTCGTGCCCTTCGAGGCGCGCATCGTCTCCGCCCATCGCACGCCCGACCTGCTCTTCGACTACGCGACCACGGCCGAATCGCGCGGCCTGCGCGCAATCATCGCGGGCGCCGGGGGGGCCGCCCATCTGCCGGGCATGATCGCCGCCAAGACGCGTCTGCCGGTGTTGGGCGTGCCCGTTCAGTCCAAGGCGCTGCGCGGGCTCGACTCCCTGCTGTCGATCGTGCAGATGCCCAGGGGGATACCCGTGGCGACCTTCGCGATCGGCGAAGCGGGGGCGGCGAACGCGGCACTGTTTGCCGTGGCCATGCTGGCGACGACCGACAGCCGGCTTGCCGTGGCGCTGGAGCGGTTTCGTGCCGAACAGCGCGATACGGTCCTGCGCAGCCGTCTGCCTGTGAACGGCGACGAGACCCAAGGCACATGACCGGATCAGGGCAGCCCATCCTGCCCCCGGCGACGCTGGGACTTCTGGGTGGCGGTCAGCTCGGCCTCTACTTCGTGCGCGCCGCGCAGGATCAGGGCTACCGCGTGCTGGTGCTCGACCCGGACGCGATGAGCCCCGCCGGGCGGGCCGCGGACCGGCATCTGGTGGCCGCTTTCGATGACCTCGACGCGATCGAGACGCTGGCGCGTGAGGCCGCCGCGGTCAGCACCGAATTCGAAAACGTCCCCGCCGGTGCACTCGAGACGCTGGCCAAGTACATTCCGGTTCGACCGAGCGCCCGGGCACTGGCCATCACCCAGGACCGGATCGGCGAGAAGCGGTTTCTCAGCGCGGAAGACATCCCACTTGCTCCTTTCGCGGTGATCGACGACGACGATGCGCTGGCGGCGCTTCCGCGCGACTTTCCGTTCCCGGCCATTTTGAAAGTCAGCCGTTTCGGCTACGACGGCAAGGGCCAGCACTCGGTGGCAGCGCGCACCGATCTCGTGCAAGCGCGCAACGCAATCGGCGCCGAGCCTTGCGTGCTGGAGCAGCGTTTGCCGCTGGACAGCGAGTTTTCCCTGATAGCCGCGCGCACAGAGGAAGGCGACATGGTGTTTTTCCCGGCCGTGGAAAACCGGCACCGGGACGGCATCCTGGATGTCAGCATCGCGCCGGCGACACTGGCACCCGCGCTGGTCAATCAGGCGCGCGCGCTCGTCGAGCGCATCGCGCGCACGCTGGGCTATGTCGGCGTACTGGCCGTCGAGTTCTTCGTCAGCGCCGGCGTGCTGCGCGTCAACGAAATTGCACCGCGTCCGCACAACAGCGGTCACTTCAGCCTGGACGCCTGTCTGCTCAGTCAGTTCGGCTATCAGGTCCGCAGCCTGTGCGGACTGCCACTGGCGCCGGTCGTTCAGCACACACAGGCGGTCATGGTGAACGTGCTCGGTGATCTATGGTTCCGGCACGGGGGACACGAGGCACGCGAACCAGACTGGTCTCCCCTCCTGCGAAACCCGTCCGTCCATCTGCATCTTTATGGCAAACGCCATGCCCGGCGCGGGCGCAAGATGGGGCATTTCGCCGTTCTCGACCCCGATATCGAGGAGGCGCTCGCCCTGGCGTATCGGCTGCGTGCCGAACTCGGCATCGTCGATGGACGCTGACATCGCGGCCGCCGCCGCCCGGCTTGCAGCCGGGGACCTGGTCGCATTCCCGACCGAAACCGTCTATGGACTGGGTGCCGATGCGCTATGCCCGGCAGCGGTCGCGAAGATCTTCGCGGCCAAACACCGCCCGGCCGACCATCCGCTGATCGTCCATCTCCCGCTCGGCACGCCATTGCAGGACTGGGCCCGCGATGTGCCGCCGGCGGCGATACGCCTCGCGGACGCCTTCTGGCCGGGACCGCTGACGCTGGTGCTGCGACGCCATGTGCGCGTGCCCGACATCGTCACGGGAGGTCAGGATACGGTCGGCCTGCGCATCCCGTCTCACCCGGTGGCACTGGCGCTGCTTGCGGCGTTCGGCTCCGGCATCGCGGCGCCCTCGGCCAATCGCTATGGCCGCATCAGCCCGACCTGTGCGGAGCATGTGCGCGCAGAATTCGGTACCGAGGTCGCGATGGTGCTCGACGCCGGCCCCAGCCGCTACGGCATCGAATCCACGATCGTCGACTTGAGTGGTGGCATGCCACGCCTGTTGCGGCCCGGCGCGATCGCTCGCTCCGATCTCGCCGCCGCCATGGGGCTCGCTGCGGATTGCCTGGGCGGAAGCGGCGGTCGAGGTCCTGATCACCCGCGGGTACCGGGCAGCCTGCCCGGCCACTATGCGCCGAGAACCCCCCTGCTTCTACTTGCCCGGGCGTCATTGCAGGCGCACCTGATCGCTGCCGGACCGGAGCGTGACCGCATCGCCATCGTCTGCTGGAGCGAGCCGATTTCGAGCGGTTGGGCCTGGCACCTGCCGGACGATCCCGAGGGCTATGCGCACGGCCTGTATGCCGCGCTGCGCGCGGCCGACGCCGCGCCGGTCGATCGGATATGGGTCGAATCGGTGCCCGATACACCGCCCTGGGAGGCGGTTCGCGATCGGCTCGCGCGCGCAGCCGCCGGCTCGGGTTCGACTTCGCCCTGAACGATCATCCTAGAAACGGCAGTTGGACGCGCCCGATGGTGCGTCTGATCGCGTGCCTGCCACGAAGCAACGACGCCGCAGGCCGGGGCCTGCAAGGAGGCGCGACAAAGGCAGGCGCGTGAGCGGGCGTGCCAGCGGGTGCGTAGCGATCTCACCCAACAGGTGAAGGCGAGCAAAGGCGGAAAAGTCAGCGTGCACACGATGTCCGCAACGGCAAGGAGCGGTCAACTGAGGTTTCTGGGATCATCCACGGCAAGCGGCCGCGATGACGCTTGACAGCACCCGGGCCGGCGCCGACACTCCGTTCGGGGGGAGACACCAATATGACAACGCTGTCGGCGGGCGAGAGCAAGGCTCGTCAGGCCCGCTATCTGGAGCTGGCCGAGATACTTTCCCGGGAAATCGCCGAAGGGCGGTTCGAGGTCGGGAGCCTGCTGCCGACCGAACTGGAGCTGTGCGAGCGTTTCAGCGTCAGCCGATACACGGTACGCGAGGCGCTGCGCAGACTGTTCGAGGCGGGCATGGTGCGACGCCGGCCAGGGGTCGGGACGCGGGTGGAGGCGCGCATGCCCCGCACCCGCTATGTCGAGACGATTTCCTCGATGTCGGACCTCGGACACTCGGCCGCCGAGACCAGCTTGCGCGTGCGCAGCACGCGCGAGGTCGCCGCCGACACCGTGCCGGGTGGCGTTGCGCCGCGCGGCTCGCGCTGGCTGCGCGTCGACGCGCTGCGCGAAAGCGCCACGTCCGAACTGCCGATCGGCCATGTGCGCATCTATCTGCATGCCGATTATGCCGGCGTGCAGGCTCATATCGGCGTCGACGGCCTGCCGGTCTATGCGCTGGTCGAGCGACAGTTCGGGCTGCCCATTACCGGCGTCGAACAGGAATTCGCCGCGGCCCCGGTTGCGCCGGCCATCGCGCGCCTGCTCAAGATGCCACAGCACTGGCCCGCCTTGACCATCACGCGCCGTTATTACTCCGGCGACAAGCTGATCGAGGTTGCAGTCAATACCCACCCCGGGATCGACCGCTATCGCTATGCGATGAGCCTGAAGCTCGAGGGGCGGCACGAAGCGATCGCCGAGCTGCGGATTTGACGCGCCGGACTCACCCCCGCACAACCTCGATACCGGACTTGGTCGCGCCTGCTCAGGGCTGCTGGTGCCGACGATCCAGCAGCGCAGCGAGCATGGTATTGGCGAGACGGAAACCACGGGCCGTCGGCCGGACGCGCCCCTCGTTCAGCGTGATCAGACCCTGTGCCGCGAAACCCTCGAGATCGGACTGCAAGGTCGCAAACGGCAGGCCGGTGCGCGCCTCGAACAGTTCGAATTCAAAGCCGTCGGCCAACCTCAGCGCATTCAGCATGAACTCGACCGGCAGGTCCTCGGCCGGTACCCGATGCTGCGACTGCAGGAAATCGCTCTTTCCGGCGCGTGACAGATAGGCATCGGGGTGGGGGTGGCGCAGCGCGCGCCGGATGCCATCGGGCATGGTGAGTTTGCTGTGCGCGCCTGGCCCGATGCCGAGGTAGTCGCCGAACCGCCAGTAGTTCAGGTTGTGCGTGCAGGCATGGCCGGGGCGTGCGTAGGCCGAGACCTCGTAATGCTCCCATCCGGCCGCGAGCAGGCGTGATTCGATGGCATCGTGGATGTCTGCGGCGCAATCCTCGTCCGGCAGCGCAGGCGGCTGGTGGGCAAACGCCGTGTTCGGCTCGATGGTCAGCTCGTAGCAGGACAGATGTGTCGGATCGAAGGCGAGCGCGGTCTCGACATCGGCCAGGGCCAGCTCGGGAGTCTGGCCGGGCAGCGCGTACATCAGGTCGACGTTGACCCGGTCGAACACCTTGCGCGCGATGGCCAGGGCACGGCGCGCACCGTCACCATCGTGAATGCGTCCCAGGGCCCGCAACTGGCCGTCGGCAAAGCTCTGCACACCCAGCGACAATCGATTGACGCCGGCCGCACGGAAACCGGCAAACCGCGCGGCCTCCACGGTACCCGGGTTGGCTTCGAGCGTGATCTCCATGCCCGGCGCGCAGCTCAGCCGCGCCCGCACGGCGGCGAGCAGACCATCCACCGCCTGGGGCGACAACAGACTGGGGGTGCCGCCGCCGATGAACAGGCTGACCACGCGCCGTCCCCAGATGTCCGGCAGCGCCGCCTCGAGCGCCGCGATCAGCGCCGCGAGGAACGGACCTTCGGGCAAAGGTCCCCGCTGCGGGTGCGAGTTGAAATCGCAGTAGGGGCACTTGCGCACACACCACGGGACATGCACATAGAGCGCGAGCGGCGGCGGGGCGACCGGCCTGGGCGCACTCGCCGGCATGCTGCCCATGAGGCGGATCGGAATGACGCGGTCGGTCAACGGTACGCGAGCTCGGTCGCCAGCCGCGCCATCAGCCGGCGCGCCGCCATGCCCCGGTGCGACAGCACATTCTTGGTGTCGGCATCCAGTTCGGCCGCCGTCTGGCCGAGGTCCGGAATCAGAAACAGGGGGTCGTAGCCGAAGCCGTGGTGGCCCCGCGGGACCGTCAGGATCTCGCCCGCCCATTCGCCCTCCGCGATCACCGGCCTGGGATCGTCGGCATCGCGCAGCAAGGCCAGCACGCACACGAACACCGCGCACCGATCCGCCTCGCCGTCCAGCTCGGACAACAGGCGGGCGTTGTTGCGTTCGTCGACGCGGCGCTCACCCGCGCCGTCGGCGTAGCGGGCCGACCGGATGCCGGGTGCACCACCCAGCGCCCGCACGCACAGGCCGGAATCGTCGGCGAGCGCGGGCAAACCGCTCACGCGGCAGACATGACGTGCCTTCGCAATGGCATTCTCGATGAAAGTGGAATGGGGCTCGGCGACTTCACCGACGTCGAAGTCGGATTGCGGCAGCAGCGTGATCTCCAGCGGACGCAACAGCGCCGCGAACTCCGCCAGTTTGCCGCGGTTGCCGCTTGCGAGCACGAGACGCATCAGCCCGACCCCAGCGCGCTCCGCTGCGCCGCGATCAATTCAGCGATGCCCTGTCGGCCCAGCTCGAGCAACAGATCGAGCTGGGCCGGCGTGAACGGCGCAGCTTCGGCGGTCCCCTGGATCTCGACGATGCCGCCGGACGCGGTCATGACCAGATTCATGTCGGTATCGCATGCGGAATCTTCGGTGTAGTCCAGGTCCAGACGCGGCTCGCCGCCAACGATCCCGACCGAGACCGCGGCGACGTGTTCGCGCAGCGCCATTTGGCGGATCAGGCCCCTGGCCAGAAGGCCGCTGACGGCGTCGTGGAGCGCGACGAAGGCGCCGGTAATGGCCGCGCAGCGGGTGCCGCCATCGGCCTGCAACACATCGCAATCCAGTGTGATCTGGCGTTCGCCGAGCGCGTCGAGATCGGTGACGGCGCGCAGGCTGCGGCCGATCAGCCGCTGAATCTCCTGAGTGCGGCCGCTCTGCTTGCCGCGCGCGGCCTCGCGCTCCGAGCGCGTGTGCGTGGACCGGGGCAGCATGCCATATTCCGCGGTGACCCAGCCGCGCCCCCGGCCACGCAGAAAGGATGGCACCTTCTCCTCGACGCTGGCGGTGCACAGCACCCGCGTGTCACCGATTTCGATGAGCACCGAGCCCTCTGCATGACGGGTGAACGCGCGCACGATGCGCACTGGGCGCAGCGCCCCGGCGGTGCGCCCATCGGCGCGGACGATTGCCAACATGTCGGTCATGGCCGGCTACCCGGAAAATTTGCCAATGGCCGCGTTGATCTCGGCAATGGCGCGCTCGATGGCCGTCTCGTCGAAATCGACCGCATCCGGAATGCCGCTCGGTCCTCGCGTCCCGAAGGGTTCGAGCACGGTGGTGTGTGCGGCAAGCGGCAGGGTTTGCGTCGACACCGCATGTTGGCCTTCGTCGTAATTGTCATGCCAAGTGAGCGCAAGCATGGTCAGATTGTCGCAGCTTGCTCCTCCGCGCTCTTCGGCGGTCTGCATCAGTTTCGGGGCCGACTCCAGAATATTCACGCCCCACAGTCCGCGTACCAGATCCTCGGCAGCCAGCCCCCCCCAGACCCCGTCGGTACACAGGCATAGAACGTCGCCCGCCCTCAGCGGGGTCTTGCGCGAGTAGTCGATCTGCGGTGGATGGGTGCCGCCCAGACAACTGAAAATCCGGTTCCGGCCGGGATGGTTGGCGGCGTCGCCCTCGCCGATCAGGCCGCGTTCGATCATCTGCTGCACGCGCGAATGATCACGCGTATACGCGAGCACACGGCCGTCACGCAAGGCATACAGGCGCGAATCGCCGGCGTGCGCCCAGAAGGCGACATTGTCCTGGACCACGCAGGCGACACAGGTGGTGCGCGGACCATCCGTCAGCGCACGCTCGCGGGCGTAGTCCAGGATCGCGAAATGCGCGTTGGTCAGCGACTGCGACAAGAACCGGAAGGGGTCGTCGATCCGGGGTTTCGCTTCACGCTGGAAATGCTCGGTCACGAGCTGCACGGCGATCTGCGCCGCGACTTCGCCATGCATGTGGCCGCCCATGCCATCGGCCACGACCATCAGCAGCGCATCGCGCGAGTAGCTGTAGCCCACGCGATCCTGATTGGCTCGCCGCCGCCCCGGCTTGCTCTCCTGATAGATGGTGAACTTCATCGGCGCAGCAAGTGACCGAATCGGCTGCGCATGCGCGCGAGCCATGGTTGCGGAGGCGCCTCGTCGACGACGGTGATTTCCATATCCATGTTCCAGTCCGTCAATGCCTTTTGCAGGCTGAACACGCTTTGCGGCCTCTTCACGTGTGGCAGCTCCATGCACCAATCGATGGTTTCCAGCAGCTGTCTGGAATAGCGCCCTTCCCAGCGCTCGACCGCGGGCACGACGGCATCCATGTCGGCCCGATGGTCCGCGGATTGCGGCGGCTTTCCCGCCAGACAGGCGTACATCGTCGCGCCAACGCTATAGATGTCGCTCCACGGTCCGAGCAGCTCGCGATTCCTGTAGTGCTCCGGCGATGCGAAACCCGGCGTGTACATCGGCTTCAGCACCATGCTTTCCGACGCGAGTGTCGTGCGCGCTGCGCCGAAATCGAGCAATACCGGCGCGCCGTTGTTGCGCAGGTAGATGTTCGCCGGCTTGATGTCTAGGTGCAGCAGCTTGTGGCTATGCACTTCGCGCAGGCCGTTCAACAAGCGCGAAAAGACGAAGCGCACGAAGCTTTCCCTGACCCGCTCCTCCCGGCGCTGGATGTACTCCTGCAGCGTCCGCCCGCGCTCGTAGCGCATCACCATGTACACGGTCTGATTGGCGCGAAAGAAACTCAGCACGCGCACCACGTTTGGATGGATCAAGTTTGCCAGCGCCCGCCCTTCCTCGAAGAAACAGCGCATGCCATAGTGGAACGCCGCCTGGTGATCCGGTTTGACGCTCGGCACCGTTTCCCCCGGCCGGCGCATCGCCAGCGTGTTGGGCAGATACTCCTTGATCGCGACCGCGCCGCCCTGCGCATCGCGGGCCAGATAGACGATGGAGAACCCGCCGACGCTGAGCTGGCGTTCGATCTGATATTCCTCGAGCTGATAGCCCTCGGGCAGCGGGCTACTGGTCTCTTGCGACATCGGTGTGTCTGCGGCCTGGCGCGATGGACTCATGAGGCTGGAACGGCTCGGGTACACATGCGCCGCCCCCAGAAAAAAGGAACATGATGAGTTCCGCGCGCATGGGCGGGTGACGATGCAGGCACGCTCTCATGATCGCCTGGGCTGGACGGCCTTCCAAAATAAGAGTCCGATGAAAAAGCAGCGATTCTAAAATATCAGACCAACGCGTCTTCCGACCAGATCGGTCTGCGATGTAGCAACACCCCATCCGGCCTTGAGTGGCAAGTCCGGCCATACCATGAGGAAATGAGCATGATCCAAAGCATGACGGGCTACGCGACGGCAAAAAAGGATATCGGCGCCGGTAGCGTTCATCTTGAGCTGCGCGCCGTCAACAGCCGGTTTCTCGACCTGGGCTTCCGTATCGTCGAAGAGTGGCGCAGTGTCGAGCCTGTGCTGCGCGAGCAGCTGACGGCGAAGCTGGGGCGCGGGAAGGTGGATTGCCGATTGCAGTGGGTCGCTGCGGCCGGCCGCAGCGGCAGCACCGTCGACCCCACCGTACTCGCCCAGCTGATCGCACTGCAAAGCCAGGTGCGCGCCGAGCTGCCCGCTGCACCCGCCCTGACCGTGGGCGAAATCCTGCGCTGGCCCGGCATCATGGGCGACCTGACCTTACCCATCGACCAGATGGCGACGACGGCCGCCGAGCTGATCGCCGAGGCGATCGGAGAGCTGATCGCGTGCCGTGCTCGGGAAGGTGCGCGGCTCGCCGGCGAAATTCGCGCGCGCGTCAGCGCGATGCGGCAGCTGATCGCCGAGATCGCGCCGACGCTCCCAGCATGGTTGCAGGATTTCGAGACGCGACTGGCCGATCGTCTGCGCGCGGCCGTCGCCGATCTGGATACCGAGCGCATGCGGCAGGAGGTCGGGCTGTTCGCCGCCCGCATCGATGTCGCCGAGGAACTCGCCCGACTGGACACGCACCTGAGCGAGGTCGAACGCGTGCTCGATGCGGGCGGCCACGTCGGCAAACGACTTGACTTTCTGATGCAGGAGCTGAATCGCGAGGCGAACACACTCGCATCGAAGTCCATGAGTTCGGCACTGACACGCGCTGCCGTCGACCTGAAATTGCTAATCGAGCAAATGCGTGAACAGATCCAGAACCTGGAATGACATGTCTGAGGATGTCGCTACATCCGGATTACCGCAAGAAGCCGGCGATCGCTGAAAAAATCTATGGGCGAGCCTTGAGATTGGAAACATGATGCGTACTCGTCATTTCGCCACCGCGCTGCGCGAGAGTCTGCGTCACGGCTACGACCGTACCCGCCTGCGCGCCGACCTGCTGGCCGGCGTGACGGTCGGCATCGTCGCGCTGCCGCTGGCGATGGCACTGGCGATCGCCAGCGGCGTGCCGCCGCAGCATGGCCTCTACACCGTGGTCATCGCCGGCGCGGTGATCGCACTCACCGGCGGTTCGCGGGTCAACATCTCCGGTCCCACCGCCGCCTTCGTCGTGGTGCTGCTGCCGATCACGCAGAAGTTCGGCCTCGGCGGCCTGCTGCTGGCCTCGGTGATGGCCGGCGTCATTCTGCTGGCGATGGGGCTGGGCCGGCTCGGGCGCTTCATCGAGCTGGTCCCCTACCCGGTCACCATCGGCTTCACCGCCGGCATCGGCGTCGTCATCGCCACCTTGCAGTTGAAGGATTTTCTCGGCCTCGATGTGGGCGCGAGTCAGGGGCACTTTCTGTCCCAGCTGTGGGCGCTGCTGCAGGCGTTGCCGAGCTTGCACTGGCAGGACTGCCTGATCGGCCTGCTGACGCTGGCTGTGCTGTTGCTGTGGCCGCGCTGGGTCAGCAGGATTCCCGGCCATCTGGCGGCGCTGCTGGTCGGCAGTGTCGCCGCCCTGCTGCTGACGCGCTGGCTGCCCGGCTTCGAGGTGGCCACCATCGGCTCCCGCTTCCAGTACCACATCGGCGGCGTCATCGGCCACGGCATCCCGCCGCTGCTGCCGCACTTTGACTGGCCATGGCGCTTCAGCGGCGCCGATGGCAAGGCGCTGGCGCTCGATTTCGACACCGTTCAGGCGTTGCTGGGACCGGCCTTTGCCATCGCCATGCTCGGCGCGATCGAATCGCTGCTCTGCGCGGTGGTCGCCGACGGCATGGCGGGCACCCGCCACGACTCCAATGGCGAACTGATCGGCCAGGGCCTCGGCAACATCGTCGCGCCTTTTTTTGGCGGCATTCCGGCCACTGCGGCGATTGCCCGCACCGCCACCAATGTCCGCGCCGGCGCGGTGTCGCCGCTCGCCGCGGTGATCCATGCGCTGGTGGTGCTGGGGGCGATGGTCAGTCTGGCCGGTCTGCTCGGCTATATCCCGATGGCGGCGCTGGCGGCATTGCTGCTGGTGGTGGCCTGGAACATGAGCGAGGCGCGCCATTTCGTCCGTGTCATTCGCATCGCGCCCGGCAACGACATCCTGGTGCTGCTGACCTGCTTTGGTCTGACCGTGCTGTTCGACATGGTGATCGCCGTCACCGTCGGCATCGGCATGGCTGCACTGCTGTTCGTCAAGCGCACCATTGATCTGACCGAGGGGCGCCTGGTCGAGCGCCCCTTGCTACCGGCGGAGCAGATGCCCGAGCAGGTCGCCCTCTACGACATCAATGGCCCGCTGTTCTTCGGTGCCGCGCACAAGGCGCTGGGAACGCTGATGACGGTGACCCCGGGGCTGCGAGTGGTGGTGCTCGACATGCGCGACGTCAGCCTGGTCGACATGACCGGGCTGGTCGCGCTCGAATCGCTGATCGAAGCCGCCCGGCGCCACCACCTTGGTCTGGTGTTCTGCGGGCTCACCCCCCGGCTGAAGGTGAAACTGCGCCGCATCGGCATCCGCAAGCAACGCGGACAACTGGAGTTCGCCAACAACATCGACGAGGGCATCGAGCGTGCGCTGAACATGCGCGATGCCACGGCCACCGCCCCGACGCACGCGAGCGTCACGATCCGGGCCGGTTGAAGGATTGCAGCCGTCCGGAATCGACGCCACCAGGGCTAGAAATGTCGGAAAACTGGCATCGGCCACCATCCGGCCGCTAGGCGGCGCACATGGACACCCTGCTCCACTTTCGCAGCCCACTTGCGCGCGTGGGCCGGAGACAGGCCACGGCCCGCTAGGCAACGCTCGGGATCGCGCCCACACCGGCCAGCATTTTCGACAGCTCACCGGTCTCATACATCTCGCGCATGATGTCCGAGCCACCGACGAACTCACCGCCTACGTAGAGCTGCGGAATCGTCGGCCAGTTGGAAAACTCCTTGATGCCTTGACGAATGTCCGGATCGGACAACACATTGATGGCGGCGAAGGCATTCACGCCCGACAGCTTCAGCAACTGCACGGCATTGGCCGAAAAGCCGCATTGCGGAAACTGCGGCGTCCCCTTCATGAACAACACGACCGGGTGGCCGGTGACGGTCTGGCGGATTTTTTCCTGAACACTCATTGCAATCGTCCAAAAATTGGAAGGGCAGCGAGCCGATCGATCTGAGGGCTCGCGGCACGGCGGCAGACAAAGCCCGAGTGATCCACTCGGATTTGAGTCTAGCGACCGACACCGGTCGCCGTCAATATCGTTTTTCTGGGCTGGGACCCGCGATCCCCGCTGATCGGCCGACAGCCTTCTGGCAGAATTGGCCGATGCCTACCCCGAACCTGGTCCGCTGCCCGCGCTGCTGCAAGTCTGTCGCATGGGCGCCTGAAAGCCGCTACCGTCCGTTTTGCTCGGAACGCTGCAAGCATATCGATCTCGGCGCCTGGGCGAACGAAGCCTATCGTGTGCCGTCTGTCGAAACAGAGGCCGAGCCCGCATCCGAAACTCCACCGGCGACAAGTCCGGACTGAACGGCCCGATGCCGGCAAGCCCTGGCTTGGGTCAGCCGCCCGCCGCGTGCGCAGGCGCGTGGTGCGCGACCAGCACCTTGTCGACACGGTTCTTGTCCATGTCCATGACCTCGAAGCGCCATTCAGCCAGTTCGAAGTGATCCGCCACGGCCGGGACGCGGCCGAGCCGGTGCATGACCAGCCCGCCCAGCGTGTTGAAGGCATTCTCTTCCTCACCGGGCAGGCTGTCTTCGAGAGCGAGCACGGATTTCAGGCGCTCGATGGTGATGCCGCCGTCCATCAGCCAGGAACCATCTTCGCGCGCCACGACATCCTGCTCGTCCGGGGTCTCGGCAGAAGGCAGTTCGCCGACGATCGCCGTCAGCACGTCGGTCAGCGTCACCAGCCCCTGGATTTCGCCGTACTCGTCGACGATCAGCGCGCACTGCATGCGCGCCCTGCGGAAGTTTTCCAACAATTGCGTGGTGCTCACCGTATCGGGCACGTACAGGGGCGGACGCAGGGAACGCTCGATCGCCAGCGGCTCGCCGCACAATGCGGGGCGCAGCAGGTCGGACGTACGCAGCATGCCGACGATGTGCTCCAGGCCATCGCGGCACACCACGACCCGCGTATACGGGCTTTCGGCGATGCGCCGGCGCAGCTCGGCTTCGGGCTCATCCAGATCGAGCGCATAGATGTCCGAGCGATGCGTCATGATCGCGCCGATGCGCTGCTCGTCGAGACGCAACACATTGGACACGATGGCCTGCTCGCTCTCGTGAAAGATGCCGGCTTCGGCGCCCTGCCCCATGAGCACCTTGATTTCATCATCGGTGACCGGCGGCTCCGCGCGCAGGTGGACGCCGGTCAGACGGATCAGCAGACCCGACGACGACGACAACAGCCACACCAGCGGCCGTGCCAGGCGCGCGAGCCAGGCCATCGGCCGCGCGACCAGCGAGGCGACGCCTTCCGGTGCCAGCAGACCCAGGCGCTTGGGGACGAGCTCGCCCACCACGATGGAAAAATAGGTCAGCACGATCACGACCACGGTGAGTGCGATGGCTTTGGCGTAGGGCGCGAACGGGGCATAGCCGGTGAGCCAGGCGGCCAGCGGGTCGGCCAGCGCCGACTCGCCGATGGCACCGCTCAGGATGCCGATCGTGGTGATCCCCACCTGGATGGTGGAGAGAAAGTTGGACGGGTCGTTGCTCAGCCCCAGCGCCGACCCGGCTCCGGGGCTGCCGTCATCGGCCAGTTTTTGCAGCCTCGCCTTGCGTGAAGACACCACGGCGATTTCCGACATGGCGAAAACGCCGTTGAGCAGGATCAGAACCAGCAGTAACGCAATATCCATCGCCAAGTCGCCCATCGCCGACCGGCGCGCGACCACGGAGTTGAACAGGTTTGCAGCTTAACAGGCCCTCGCAGGACGTCCGGGTACCCCGGCCTTGGCGGCCGTGAGGATCGTCATCGGGTCATCGCTTTGGCGCTTCCGCTTGCGCCTGTTCGACGGTCTGCTTGCGCACCGCCTCGGCGGCGATGATCGCGGCCTTCTGCTCATCATTCAGCGGCTGGGCGAGTTCGCGTTCCAGCGCGGACATGGTGCGGGCCAGCGGATCGACGATCCTCCCCTTGGCCGGTCGGGCCTTCCTCACCTTGGCCTCGGGCAGACCGGTAATACGGGACAGCTCAGCGACGAAGGCATCTTCACCGCGCTTCAGCTCTGCCTTCAGAAAGGCGGCCTGAGATGGCGACAATGGCGGCTCGGCGCGCGCGCTCACGCCCACGGCGCCGACGACGAAGACCACCGCCGCCACCCGCGCCACGAGCCACCCCCTGCGCCTAACCTGCAATCGATTCATGCTCGACATATGTCATCGACGTAGCCAATGGTAATCGATCAGGGCAGCAACACGGAAGAACCCATCGTCGCCCGCGCCTCCAGATCGCGATGCGCGCGCGCGGCGTCCCGAAGAGGGTAGCGCTGGCGGATTTCGACGCGCACCTTACCCTTCCTCACGACATCGAACAGCGCGGCAGCGCCGGCGAGCAGATCCTCGCGCCGGGCCACGTAATGGGCCAGCCCTGGCCGCGTGAAAAACAGCGAACCCATGCGCGACAGCTTGCCGGCATCGATCGGCGGCACCACGCCCGAAGCATTGCCGAAGCTGACCATCATGCCGAGCGGACGCAGGCAGCTCAGCGAGCCCTCGAAGGTATCGCGACCCACCGAGTCGTAGACCACGGGCACACCCTCGCCATCGGTCAGTTCGCGCACACGCTGCGGAAACGATTCACGGCCATAGATGATCGTGTGCGCGCAGCCGTGCGCACGCGCCAGCTCCGCCTTGGCGTCGGTGGAAACGGTGCCGATCACCGTCGCGCCCAGCGCCCGCGCCCACTGGCACAGGATCAGGCCGACACCACCGGCCGCGGCATGGACCAGAATGGTCTCTCCGGGCTGCACGCGGTAGGTGCGACGCAGCAGGTAATGCGCGGTGAGCCCTTGCAGCAATACCGCCGCGGCCTGCTCGTCGCCGAGATCGGATGGCAACCCGACCAGGCGGTCGGCGGGCATCAAGCGCTCGGTGGCGTACGCACCCAGCGGGGCCGAGGCGTAGGCGACGCGATCGCCCACCTTGCAGGTGTCCACCCCGGGACCGACGGCGACCACTTCGCCCGCCGCCTCCATGCCGATGCCACTGGGCAGATTCAGCGGGTAGACGCCGGCACGATGATAGATATCGATGTAGTTGACGCCGACGGCGCGCTGGACGATGCGCACCTGCCCGGGTCCGGGATCGGCCACGGCCACCTCCCGCCATTGCAATACCTCGGGACCGCCGGTCCGTTCGATGCAAATCGCGTGGGCCATGATCCCCCCGCCGGTCAGCGCACGGCGCCGATATCGGCGGTCGCCAGTGCGGTCATGTTCACGATGCGGCGCACGGTCGCACTCGGCGTCAGCACGTGCACCGCGCGCGCCGCGCCCAGCAGGATGGGGCCGACCGTGATGCCCTCGCCGTTGATCACCTTGAGCAGATTGAACGCGATGTTCGCGGCGTCGATATTGGGCATGATCAACAGATTGGCCTCATCGGTGAGCTCGGCTTCGGGGTGAACGCGGGCGCGGATTTCGCGCGACAGCGCCGCGTCGGCGTGCATCTCGCCCTCGACTTCGAGATCCGGCACCGCGGCCCGCAGCAAGGCCCGTGCCGTACGCATCTTGCGTGCCGAAACGGAATCGGCGCTGCCGAAGTTGGAATGCGACAGCAGCGCGACCCGCGGCACGATGCCGAAGCGCCTGACCTCGTCCGCCGCCATGGCCGCGATGGCGGCGACCTCGTCGGCATTCGGCTCGGCGTGGACGTAGGTGTCGGCAATGAACAGCGTGCGCTTGGGCAACATCAGCAGATTCATCGCCGACAACAGTCGCACACCAGGCTTCAGTCCGATGACCTCCTCTATGGTGCGCAGATGGACTTCGAACCGGCCGTAGACGCCGCAGACCATGGCGTCGGCATCGCCATGGCGCAGCAGCATCGCGGCAATCAGCGTGGTATTCGCGCGCATCGCGGATTTGGCGATCTCCGGGGTCACGCCTTGCCGTGCCATGTCGCGGTAATACTCCTGCGACAGCTCGCGATGGCGCGGATCGGATTCGGGATTGACCACGGTGAAATCCTCGCCCGCCTTCAGGCGCAGGCCGGCTCGCTCGATACGCTTCGCGATCACCTGCGGCCGGCCCACCAGGATGGGCACGGCGAGCCGCTCATCGATCACCGGACGCAACGCGCGCAGCACGCGCTCGTCCTCGCCTTCGGCATAGATCACGCGCTTGCGCTCAGGCAGGGTCGCCTTCGCCGCCGCAAACACCGGCTTCATGGTCAGTCCGGAGTGATAGACGAAATTCGACAACTGCTGGCGATAGACATCGAGATCCGCGACCGGCCGCGTCGCGACCCCGGAGGCCATCGCCGCCTCCGCGACCGCCGGCGCGATGCGCTCGATCAGCCTTGGATCGAAGGGTTTCGGAATGATGTAGTTCGGCCCGAAGCTCAGGTCCTCGCCACCATAAGCCTGCGCGACGATGTCGGATTGCTCCGCCTCGGCGAGCCCGGCCAGGGCCTGCACGCAGGCGAGCTTCATCGCATCGGTGATGGCGGTCGCGCCGACATCGAGCGCGCCCCTGAAAATGAATGGGAAGCACAGCACGTTGTTCACCTGGTTCGGAAAGTCCGAACGGCCGGTGGCGATCACGCAATCGGGCCGGACCGCACGGGCCGCGTCGGGCATGATCTCCGGCACCGGGTTGGCGAGCGCGAAAATGAGCGGGCGTGGCGCCATGCGCGCCACCATCTCGGGCTTCAGCACACCTCCGGTCGACAGCCCGAGGAATACGTCGGCGCCGTCGATGACCTCGGCGAGCGTCCTGGCCGCCGTGGCCTGGGCGTAACGAGCCTTGTTCGGCTCCATGCGCTCGTCGCGCCCGACATGGATCACGCCCTTGCTGTCGAGCACCCAGACATGATCGCGCCGCAGACCGAGCGCGCACATCAGATCCAGGCAGGCGATGGCCGCGGCGCCCGCGCCCGAGCAGACCAGCCTGATCGCATCGATCGATTTGCCGACCACCTTCAACCCATTGATCAGCGCGGCTGCCGAAATGATCGCGGTGCCGTGCTGATCGTCATGAAACACCGGGATGCCGAGCCGTTCGCGCAGTTTCTGCTCGATGTAAAAACACTCCGGAGCGCGAATGTCCTCGAGATTGATGCCACCCAGCGTCGGTTCCAGCGCACAGATGATGTCGACGAGCTTGTCGGGGTCCTTTTCGGCGAGTTCGATATCGAACACATCGATGCCGGCGAATTTCTTGAACAGGCAGGCCTTGCCCTCCATGACCGGTTTCGCGGCCAGGGGGCCGATGTCGCCCAGCCCGAGCACCGCCGTGCCGTTGGAGATGACCCCGACCAGGTTGGCGCGTGAAGTCAGCGAGTCGGCTTCGCTGGGATTCGCTGCGATCGCCAGGCTCGCGGCAGCCACGCCTGGCGAATAAGCCAGGGCGAGGTCACGCTGGTTGACCAATCCCTTGGTGGGGGTGACGGCGATCTTGCCGGGAGTCGGCTTCCGATGATATTCGAGTGCAGCGGCGTTGAGATCCAGATCCATGAACCATTCTCCCGAGCCGGCGCTCACCCTCCGCTCGGCGGCGAACGGTCCGGGTCCCAGCCAGCCAGGCTACGATTGTAGTGCGTGCGCGGACTAGCGACCGCTGTGCAACGCTTCCTGATAAGCCTTCAATACCTCTGAGCCGGGCTTGCCGCGGCGATCCAGATCCTCGGCCCACTCCTTGCCGACCGTGGCAAACAAGGACTGCAACTCCTTTTTTTCGGCGGCCGGCAGGCGTACCGTCGTGACGCCGGCCTGGCGCACCTTCTCCAGATCCGGCTCGGTGTTCTTGTCCATCAGCGCGCAGACACGGCGCGTCGCCGCATCGCCGGCTTCCAGCATCGCCTTCTGGACGTTCTCGGGCAGCCTCTTCCAGCGCGCCTCGCTGATCGAGTAGGTGAGCACGGCGCTGCCGAAGTTTTCGCCAACCGTCACAGACTTGGCTACGGTGTGAAGGTTGTACGACACCGCGGCGCTATAGGACAGCACCGCGCCGTCCAGCGTGCCGCGCGACAGCGACTCATAGACCTCGGGCGCGGCCATGCGGATGGGCACCGCCTTCAGCTTGCGCATGGCGATGTCCATCGACGAACCGAGCGAACGCATCTTCTTTCCCTCCACGTCCTTGATGGACACGATCTTCTGCTTCATCAGCAGTTGGTAGGGCACGCTGACCAGCGTGAACAGGATGCGAATGCCGTTGGGCGCATACTCTTTCTGCGCGATGATGCCGTCTCGCGCCGTCCTCCAGTACGCCAGCGTGCCTTCGCACGATGTGGCAAAGTTCCCCGGCAGCTCCGCCACCGAAGACAATGGCATCTTGTCCGAGACATACGAGGGCATCACCGAACCGATGTCGGTGACGCCGGACAGCGTCAGCGCCAGAAGATCCTTGGCCTTGCCCAGCTGTTCGGCGGGATAGTGCTCGAAGACCACCTGACCGTTGGACGCCTTGCTGACCGCATCCATGAAGTACTTGGCGCCCGGTTCGGCGAAATAATGCCCCGAAGCCGGAAACGAATCGGCCACACGCAACACGATTTTGGCTTCCTGTGAAAACGCCGAAGCCGACCATCCGAGCATGGCCGTCACGCAACATCCGGCTAGGACTCTGCGAACGGGAAGCGCTGACGGCGCATTGGTCTTGATCATGTTCTCGTCTCCTCGGTTTGGTTTGGTCTGAATGAGCGAATGCGGGCGCGACACCGATCGGCCTCAGAGTCCCCGGCGCTCGGCCATGGCCCGGCCGATACCTGCCAGCGCTTCATCGTCGAGCAGGCGCGCCGCCATCGGCAGCAGTTCATCCTCCTCGCAACGGATATGCCTTTCATAGAGCGCGACCAGCGCCTCGCTTTCGTTCACATCGTTCGCCCGCCACAGCGCGTCATCGCCCTCGGCAATCCCGACGAGCGCCGCGCGCACGCGCCGCCAGCCCGCTTCGAGCGCGCGGTGCTCGGCCGACAAGCCGTCGATCAGCGCGCGCAGGCATGATGCATCGGAACCGGCCACCGATTCGAGCAAAGCCGGGAACAGGTCCTGCTCCTCGTCGGCATGATGGTTGGGGGCCGACAGATCGAAGTAGCGCATCACGCTCGTCGCCGCCTGACGTGCCTCGTCATCGACACCGCGCGCCGACAGATGCGCCGCCAGCCGCAACAGCGTTGCGCATTGTCGTTCGATGCGGGCGTGACAGGCCGACAGCATTTCGAGCGGCGCGTCGGCGCCCGCGGCAGGCGTGCTGAAACCAGGAATCGCGATCATCGTGGATCGATCGCAGCCATGATTGGAGCGACCGCGGCGCCGCACGCACCCATTTTTCCCGCTACTCCACCGGGATCCCGGCTTCCTTGACGACGCGCGCATACTTGGCGACCTCGGCACGGGTGAATGCCGCCGCCTGGGCGGCCGTGCCGCTGCGCGGTTCGAACCCGACCTGGCGCATGCGCTCGACGACTTCCGCGTTGGACAGGATCCTGTTGATGTCCGCATTCAGCTTCTGGACGATGTCGTCCGGCGTGCCGGCGGGCGCATACACCGCCAGCCAGCCGGTGTATTCGAAGCCGGGCAAGCCGGATTCGGCCATGGTCGGCACGTTCGGCAGCATCGGCAGGCGAGCGAGCGAGCTGACGCCGAGCGCGCGCAGCTTGCCCGACTTGATCTGCGGCAAGGCCGTGACCAGCGGTTCGAACACGAGATCGATCTGGCCGGCCAGCAGGTCGGCAAGCGCCTGCGGCGTGCTGCGGTAGGGCACATGATTGATCTTGATCCGCGCCGACAGACCGATCAGCTCGGTGCCGATCCGCGCCGCATTCGTTCCGGCGCCATAGTGAAAGCTACCCGGACGCGCGCGTGCCGACTGGATGAACGCGTCCAAGGTGGCGGCCGGGAAATCGGGCCGGACCAGCGGCAGATAGGGGGCGTCGCCGACCAGCGCAACGGCGACGAAATCGCGCACCGGATCGTAGGGCAGGCGACTGTACAGACTGGCGTTCGACGCATGGGTCGACACCGACCCCAGGTTCAAGGTATATCCATCGGCCGGCGATTTAGCGACCACGTCCGTGCCGATCACGCCGTTCGCGCCGGGCCGGTTTTCGACGACGACCTGTTGCCCCAGCACTGGCCGCAGCCTCTCGGCGAGCAGGCGGGCGACGATGTCCGTGGTGCCCCCGGCGCCAGCGCCGACGATCAGCTTCACCGGCTTGTGCGGATACGGCTGAGCCCATGCGAGCGTGGCGCCGAGCAGGCAATACATCGCGAACCATCTCAGGGGAATCGACCGCTTCTTCATGTTGTCTCCTCGAATACTTATTGATTGTAGGGAAACGAGCGGACGCGCCGAGGCCACCGTTCAGCCCATCAGCCTGCAAACAAAGCGGCGCGCCGCTAGCTCGCCTAGCCTTTGAGCTGATCCCGCAACACCCGTTTCAGCACTTTTCCCGACGGGTTGCGCGGCAGCGCTTCGACGAATACGGTCGCGCGCGGCACCTTGAAGCCGGCGAGGTGTTCGCGGCAATGGCGTTCGAGCTGTTCGTGGGACAGGATCTGGCCCGGTTTCAGCGCCACGACCGCGGTCACGCGTTCGCCCCAGCGCTCGTCCGGAAGCCCGATGACCGCCGCTTCGGCGATCTGCGGGAGTTGGTAGACCACCCGCTCGACCTCGGACGAGGCGACGTTCTCGCCGCCTGTGATGATCATGTCCTTCTTGCGATCGGTCAGGAACAAGAAACCGTCGCCATCGAGATAGCCGACATCGCCGGTTCTGAACCAGTCGCCGAAAAAGCTGGCGGCGGTCTTCTCGGGATCCTTCCAGTAGCCGCGCGTCACCTTCGGGCCGCGCAGACAGACCTCGCCATTCTCGCCGGGCGGAAGACTCTGCCCCTGATCATCGCGGATCTCGATTTCGACGTGCGCGAGCGCGCGCCCGGTGGAGCCGATCTTTTCGATCTCGCGGCCGGCCTCCATCAGCGTATCGCCCGAACAGCTCTCGGTCAGGCCGTAGCCGTCGATGTAACGACCGTGCGTGAACAGGCCGGTGAATTCGCGGATGCGGCTCTCCGGCGTACGTTCGCCACCACCGATCAGCCAGCGAAAGCTGCTCAGATCGTAACGAGCTCGCCCCGGTGCTGCGAGCACGCCACCGAGCATGACCGGCGCCATCCAGCCGCAGGTCAGCCGCTCCGCATGAATCAGTTCGAGCACGTCTTCGACAACGAACTCGCGCTGCACATGCAGGCTGCCGCCCACCAAGAACAGCGCCAGGCCCGGCAGATCGAAAGCGCCGACATGATAGAGCGGCCCGACCACCAGCAACCGGTCGGATCGCGCGATGCCCAGCGTGACGATGTGGTCCAGACACTTCCAGTAGTAGTTCTCGTAGCGGTGCGTGACCCCTTTGGGCCGATCGGTGGTTCCGGAGGTGTACATCAGGCGGAACAGGTCATCCGGCTTGAGCGCCGCATGACGGCCGGCCGGCGGCGCGCTACCCGCGAGCAGCCGACTGTCCGCCTGCGCCTTGGCATCGACCACGATTCGATTCTTGAATCCGCCGGCAGCGGCCACCAGCTCTTCATCGACGAACAACAGCTTGGCACCGGCGTGGCCGAGGATGTACTCCACCTCCTCGGCGGCGAGCCGGTAGTTCACGGGCAGGAACACGGCGCCGACATGACTCGCGGCCAGCGCCAGCTCGATGAAGGCGGCGCTGTTCTTCATCAGCACCGCGACGATATCGCCCTGGCCGATGCCGCGCGCACCGAGCAGCCCGGCCGCCCGCTCGGTGCGCTCGTACAGCTCGCCATAACTGATGCGCACGTCGCCATACTGTAGGGCCAGACGTCCCGGCTCCTGGCGGGCGTGAAAGCGGACGGCAGCAGACAAGGCGACCATGATCTCCTCCTGAAAGCTCAGTAAGACCTCGGCATGCCCAGGTCGTGCTGGGCGATGTAATTCAGGATCATCTCCTCCGATACCGGCGCAAAGCGGAACAGGCGCGCGTCACGCCAGATGCGCTCGACATGGGATTCCTTCGCAAAGCCCATGCCGCCCATCGTCTGCATGGCGCGTTCGGTGGCGCGTGCCACGGCCTGCGCGAGCAGGAGTTTCGACTGATTGGCATCGCTGCCGTAGGGCAGACCGGCATCGCAATGAGCCGCGGCGCGGTAATTCAGCAGCCGTGCCGCCTCGATCTCGGCATGGCACTGGGCCAGCGGGAACTGCAGGCCCTGGTAGCTGCCGATCGGCTTGTCACCGAACACCTTGCGCGTGGCGGCGTAGTCGACCGCCAGCTTCAGCACCAGCTCGCCACCACCGGCCAGCGCGGCCGTGGTGACGATGCGCTCGGTGTTGAGCACTTCCAAGAGCTGAGTCCAGCCCTGGTCGACGCCGCCGATGACCTCGTGCGGCTCGACGCGCACGTCGTCGAAATAGACGTTGCTCGACGCGAGCGTATTGGTGCCCAGCTTCGGGATGGTCTGATGGCTCAATCCGGCGCGGTCGACATCGATCATGAACAGCGACAGCCCTTCCGTGCGGCGCATGCCGGCCTCGAGTTTGCGCGTGCGCGCGATGACCAGCATCTTGGCGGCCGTGGGCACGCCGGTGATCCAGATCTTGCGGCCGTTCAGGCGCCAGCCATCGCCGTCGGCGCGCGCGAAGGTCTTCAGCTCCAGCGTGTTGGTGCCGGCATCCGGTTCGGTCAGCGCCATGCAGAAACACATCTCGCCGCGGATGAGCTTGGGCAGCAGCTCGGACTTCATGGCCGGCGTGCCGAAGCGTGAAATCGACACGCCGCCAAAGATCGGGTTCAGCATGAACAACTGACCGACCGTCGGCCCGCCACCGCTCGCGGCGAGATTCTCGACGATGATCGCCATGTCCAGCATGCCCAGCCCCGACCCGCCGTACTGCTCCGGCAGCGCGACCCCGCACAAGCCGGCCTCGCAGACCGCGCGCCAGAACTCGGCCGGAAAAGCCTTGTTCTCGTCACACTCGCGCCAGTAGTCCATGCCGAAGCGGCCGCCGACCTCTCGGGCCGCACGCGCCATCATGCGCTGCTCTTCGCTCAGTCGGAAATCCATCGTTCGCTCCCTCCTCGCTCAGGCCAGCCACTCGGCCGGATTTTCCAGTCGGCTCTTGACACCATTCAACAGTTTCAGCCCGCGTACGCCATCCAGGACCCGATGATCGCAGGACAACACCATGCCGATTTCGCGCACGAGACTGGGCGAACCATCCTTGCCGGGGCGATAGCTGCTGCGCTCCGAACCGACTCCGAGGATCGCGGCCTGGCCGGGATTGATGATCGAGCTCATGTAGGTCACGTCATGCATGCCGGCATTCGATACCGACACGGCGCCACCGCCGAAATCCTCGGCGGTCAGCTCGCCGGCGCGTGCGCGCTCGGCCAGTGCCGAGACGCTGTGCGCGATGCCGGCGATGTCGAGTCGGTCGGCGGCGCGCAGCATCGGCACCACCAGGCCACTCGACACATGCACCGCGATGCCGATGTCCACCCGCTCCAGCTCGACGAACTCGTCACCCTCCCAGACCACGTTCAGCTCCGGATGCGCAGCGAGCGTACGCGCCAGTGCCATGACGATGAGATGGGTCACGGTCAACCCGGCCTGCGGGTTCGCGGCCTTCCAGCGAGCGCGCAGCGCCTGCATCGGCCCGGCATCGACCTCGGTCGCCAGATAGAAATGCGGGATCGTCTGCTTCGCCTCGGTGAGGCGGCGCGCAATGGTCGCCTCGGTCGCGCTGGCACGACGCCGGCGCGGACCGGCAGGCGCGACCGCCACTTGCGCGGCCACGACCGCCTGGGGGGGGGCGGCATGGACGACAGCGGCCGCCGCACCAGCCTCCGCATCGGCAGTCCATTCCGCGATCGGCGTCGCCACATCCACGGTGTCGCCGGCGGCCACGATGATCTTCAGCAAACGACCATCCTCGGGCGCCTCGACCTCGTTCGCGACCTTGTCCGACTCGACCACGACCAGAATGTCGCCACGCTTGAACGTGCTGCCTTCGCCGACATGCCATTCGAGCACGGTGCCCTCGGTCATCGTCAGACCCAGCTTGGGCATAACCAATTGCTGTACGACCATCGTCATTCTCCCGCGAAATTGGCGGGGCGCTTCTCGATGAACGCCGCGCAGCCCTCGTGCGCGTCGCGGCTGTCGAGCACCAGCCCGATCATCGCCTGCTCGAACGGCAGGGCCGCCGCCAGCGGCATGTCGGCACCATGCAGCAGCGTGCGCTTCAACAGCTTCAGCACCAGCGGCGACTTGCCCGCCACCTTGCGCGCGAGTGCCATGGCCTCGTCCAGCACCTGCTCGCGCGCCACCACGCGATTGACGAGCCCGATGGCCAGCGCTTCCTGGGCGGTGAGCTGGTCACCGGTAAACATGATTTCCTTGGCGCGGCACAAAGGCAGCTGACGGATGATGCGCTGCGTGCCGCCGGCGCCGGGAAACAAGCCGAGATTGATCTCGGGAAGGCCGAAGCGCGCACTGTCGGCGGCAATGCGCATGTCGAGTGCCAGCACGAGTTCGGTGCCACCGCCCAATGCCCAGCCATTGACCGCGCCGATGGTCGGCTTGTCGCAGGCTTCGATGCGCCGGAAGAGGCGGTGGATCGCTTCGGCGAAATCGCGGTAGTGCTGCAGGCCCTGTCGCGAATTCAGATCGGCGATGTCGCCGCCGGCGACAAAGGCACGCTCGCCGGCGCCAGTGATGACGATCACGCGCACGGCCGGATCGGCCTCCATCGCCAGGAAAGACTGCTCCAATTCCAGAATGGTCGGCAGATCGATCGCATTGAGCGTTTTCGGACGATTGATGGTCAGCAGGCCAACTGCATCTTGGCGCTCACTCAGAATGGCGCTCATCAGGAAGGGCTCCTCGAGGATTTATAGGCAACCGCGCAGCGGACGGCCGCGACGACATGCGTATCCGCCGGCACGCAATGGCGCTCCAGCGACTTGGCAAAAGGCGTCGGCATGAAGGCCGACCCGACCCGGCCGATCGGCGCACGCAGACTGTCGAAGGCCTGCTCGCCGACCCAGGCGGCGATCTCGGCGCCGACCCCGAACGCAGTCACCGCCTCGTGCGCGATCACCAGACGACCGGTGCGACGGACCGAATCCAGGACCGCCTGCCGGTCCCATGGCTGGATCGAGCGCAAGTCGATGACCTCGGCCTCGACGCCCTCGGCGGCCAGTGTCTGCGCAGCCGCAAGCGCCTGGCGCACCGCGATGCCGTAAGCGACCACGGTCACATCCCGACCCGGACGCATCGTCGCGGCGCTACCGATCGGCACGATCGCGAGCGTCTCCGGAACGGGGCTCTTGGCGGAATACAAGGCCTTGTTCTCGACATAGATGACCGGATCCGGATCGATGATCGCGGCACGCAGCAGGCCATAGGCATCGGCCGCGTTGCTCGGCACGACCACCTTCAGCCCCGGGACATGCGCGAACCAGGCCTCGAGACACTGCGAATGCTGCGGGCCCGCATTCAGCCCGCCGCCATGCGGCGTGCGCACGACCATCGGCACGCTGCATTGCCCACCGAACATGAAGCGCGCCTTGGCGGCCTGATTGACGAGCGCATCCATGGCCAATGTCATGAAATCCATGAACATGATTTCGACCACCGGCCGCAAACCGCTGAGCGCCGCACCGACCGCAGCCCCGGCGATCGCGTTTTCGGAAATCGGCGTGTCGCGCACGCGCTCGGGGCCGAATTTCGCAAGCAGCCCACGCGTCACGGCAAAGGCGCCGCCCGGCGCCGCGACATCCTCGCCGAAACAGACCACGTCCGCATCGGCACTCATGGCATCGGCCAGAGCGGAGTTGATCGCCTGGCGAAAGATCATGTCAGGCATGGATTTCTCCGGTGGCGTAGACATCGGCAAAGGCGGCGGCGACGTCCGGCTCGGCATCGGCACGTGCGGCCTCGACGGCGGCATCGATGCGTGCAACGACCCGGGCATCGACATCGGCGAGCGTCGCCTCGACGATGCCGCGCGCGGCCAGACGACCCGCGGTCACCACCAGCGGATCTTCGCCGCGCGCCGCAGCCAGCTCGGACGCTTCGCGATATTTCTGCGGATCGCCCTCGAAGTGGCCATGCCAGCGATTCGTGCGGCATTCCAGAATGTACGGGCCCGCACCGGAACGCACGCGTGCGACACAGCGTGTCGCGGCCGCGAACACGGCCTCGACGTCGGTGCCATCGGCGTGCTCGGAGCCGATGCCGAACGCCTCGCCCAGATCCGACAGCCGTGCCGCGAACTGGCGCGAAACGGGCGAGAACTCCGACCAACCGTTGTTTTCGCAGACGAACAACAGCGGCAGCTTCCACAGCACCGCCAGGTTCAGACACTCATGCAAGGCGCCCTCGGCCATTGCACCGTCACCGAAGAAAGTGACCGCAATGTTCGGACGCTTCTTGACCTGATGCGCAAACGCGGCGCCCAGCGCAAGCGAGTAGCCGCCACCGACGATGCCGTTTGCCCCGAGCATGCCGATGCTCATGTCGGCCACGTGCATCGATCCCCCACGCCCCTTGCATACGCCTCCGGCGCGGCCCATGATCTCGGCGAAGAAGCCTTCGACCCGGACCCCCTTGGCGAGCGCATGGCCGTGGCCGCGGTGCGTCGAAGCGACACTGTCGGCGTGCTCCAGCACCGCGCACACGCCGGCCGGAACCGCCTCCTGACCGAGACTCAGGTGCACGAATCCCGGGATCTCCCCCCCCGCGAACAGGCGCGACAGACGCTCCTCGGCACGCCTGATCAGCACCATGCTTTCGTACAGGCGCAGTAGCCCTTGGTCGTCGATCGGCCCGCTCATGCGCGCCCTCCCGACGCAAACTGGGTCGTCACGATCATCGCCCGCCCTTGTTCGGCCACTGCATTTTCAGCGGCTTCTTGTTGATGAAACGACCGACCGCCTCGCGAAAATAGTCGGTCCGCATGACGATCGCCTGGGCCGCCGATTCCAGCTCGGACAGCGTGTCGTAATCCAGATTGAACGAACGATTGAGCACATTCTTGGCAATGCCCAGCGCCTCCGTCGACGCATTCTCGAAACGCGCGGCGAGCGCGAGCGCCTCATCCAGCAAGGTCTCGGGCGCATGCACGGCGTAGGCGATGTTCAGGTCCACGGCCTCCTCCGGGGTGACTTCGCGCGTGGAAAACACCAGCTCCTTCGCTTTCTGCAAGCCGACGATGCGCGGCAACAGAAAATAGCCCCCCAGGTCGGGGGCCAGACCGATGCGGCCGAACACCGCACAGAAGCGCGCGCTGGTCGAGCAGAGCACGAAATCGCAGGCCAGTGCCAGGTTCAGCCCGGCCCCGAAGGCCGGGCCATCCACGGCCGCGATCACCGGTTTCTCCAGATTGACCAGCTCACGGAACCAGCGATGCAGCCGGCGGATGCGCTCGCGGTCGGCATAGATCGGCCGCTGCTCCTCGGTCAGCGACTTGAGGTCACCGCCCGCGCAGAAAGCGCCGTTGGCACCGGTGATCACCACCACCTTGACCTCGGCGTCATCGCGTGCCGCCGCCACGGCATCGCCGAGCGCTGCCCGCATCTCCAGATCCAGCGCATTGCGCGCTTCCGGACGGTTCATGACGATGAGCTGGGTCGCACCGCGCTTCTCGCTATGTACCGGTTGCTTGAGCTGACTACCGTCCATTTCTCTCCCCCAAGTTTGTTCAGTTGTGGTCAGGCGCCACTGCGATGATTATCCGCGATCGCCACGGGACCGGCGCGCAATCATCGCCGCAGCAAGATACAAAGCCATGCGCATGGTACGCCGTCCCGCGATGCCGGGCGACGTGACCCTGGAAGTGATTCAGGTTCGCGCGCACAAGCCGAACATCGCTCGTCCGGCGAGCATGCCACGCATGGAAGGACACAGGTCCAGCGCGAGCAGCCCGAAGCCGCGCATCGATGCCGCCAGCCGCCCCGGGAGGATGAACAGGCGCGCGAGGCCGTCGGTCGCGACTTGCGCACCCAGGCGATCGACGCGGCGCGCACGCGCAAAATCACGCAGCAATCCCGGCATCGGGCCATCCAGTTCGCGCTCGCGCACCAGGCATTCGGTCAGGACCGCGATGTCGCGCAAGGCCAGATTGAATCCCTGGCCGGCGACCGGGTGCAGGGTCTGCGCCGCATTGCCGAGCCAGACATGCCGGCCACTGACCGGCTGCCGGCGACGGCGCATCGCGAGCGGAAACGCCTGTCGTGCGCCGGTACCCACAAAGCGCAGCCGGCCGGCAAGATGCGCCTCGACGCGCTCGATGAACGCGCTTTCAGAACTGCCAAGGCACGCATCCACCTCGGTGCTGGCACAGGTGTAGACCAGGCTGTAGCGCTCGCCGAAAGGCAGCAATGCGACCGGCCCCCCCGGCGTGAAGCGCTCCCAGGCGCGACCGCCATGCCGCCGCGCCGGTTCGATGTCGGTGACGATCGCATGTTGCCGATAGTCGCGCACGCTCACCTGGCCCGCCTCGGTTCCGGTGCCGGCACCGCCTTCTGCGTGGACCACCAGCCGGGCCTCGAGGGTCGTCTCTCCCGCCGGACCCACGACCCGGACCTGTCCCGAGGCCGTATCGGCATCCGGGACCGAGCGCGTGGCATAGCTGGGCCGCACCCCTTTTGCCTCGAGCGCGATGCGCAATGCCTCGGCGATGCGACCTGCGGACGCCACATAACCCAGGGCCGGCACATGCAGCTCGTCGGCCCGGATCAGCGTACGACCGAAGCCCGCCTGCTGCGAGACATGGATTTCGGTGATCGGGGTCGCCGGAAACCGTCCCCAGATGCCGAGACGCCCGAACATCAGCCGCGAGCCGTGTGACAGCGCCAGCACGCGCGGGTCGCAAGCGGCCCGCTCGGGTTCACCTGCGTCGACCACGGCCATCGTATGGCCGCTGTCGGCGAGCGCAAGCGCCAGCGTCAAGCCGGCCGGGCCGGCGCCGACGATGAGAATGTCTACGCGGCTCGCCGGGTTCATGCCCGACCCGCCATCCAGGCTTCGATCTCGGCGACCGTCTTGGGCGTCGCAGCGGTGATGAGCTCGCAACCCGCCTCGGTCACCAGTGCATCGTCCTCGATGCGCACCCCGATGTGCCAGTATTTTTCGGGGATGTCGCCGGCCGCACGAATGTAGCAGCCCGGTTCGACGGTCAGCACCTGGCCCGGCGCCAGCACGGGCCAGGTCTCGCCGACCCGATAGGGACCGGCGTCGTGCACGTCGCGCCCCAGCCAGTGGCTGGTGCGGTGCATGTAGAAGCGCTTGTAGCGCTCCTCGGCGATCATGTCGTCGACCGATCCGGACAACAGCCCCAGGTCCGACAGACCTTGACACAGCACACGCACCGCGGCCTCGTGCGGCTCGTTGAAGTGACGCCCGGGTGCCACGGCGGCGACCGCCGCCGCTTGGGCCGCCAGCACCAACTCGTAAATCTCACGCTGAGCGACGGAAAACCGGCCATTGACCGGAAACGTGCGCGTGATGTCCGAGGCGTAGCCATCGAGCTCGCAGCCAGCGTCGATCAGGACCAGGTCGCCGTCTGCGAGCTGACGATCATTGCTGACATAGTGCAGCACGCAGGCGCTGGCGCCGCCAGCGACGATCGAAGGATAGGCAGGCGATTGCGCGCCATGGCGGCGAAATTCGTACAGCAGCTCCGCCTCCAGTTCGTACTCCCACATGCCGGCGCGCACGCTGCGCATCGCCCGCCGGTGCGCGCGCCCGGAAATCTCCGCAGCACGGCGCATGGTGTCGATTTCGGATGCATCCTTGGTCACACGCAGCCTATCCAGCCACGCGCGTACATCGACGATCGCTTCGGGCGTCGTGCGCCCCGAGCGTGCGAGCTGGCGCACCGCCTCCAGCGCGCGCGCGATGCACCCGTCCCAGGTCGGATCGTGGCCGAACGCGTACAGCAGCCGCGGACGGTCGGCCAGTATCTCCGGCAGCCTGGCGTCCAGTTCGCCTATCGGCCACGCGGCGTCCAGCCCGAACACCTCGCAAGCCGCCTCGGGGCCATGACGAAACCCATCCCATATCTCGCGCTCGGCATCCTTGGGCCGGCAGAACAGGTTCGCGGTCGGTACGCCGGCGCGCACCTCCAGCACCAGCACCGCTTCAGGTTCGTCGAAGCCGGTCAGATAATGAAAGTAACTGTCATGACGATACGGATAGTGGGTGTCGCGGTTGCGCAGCCGTTCCGGCGCGGTCGGAATGACCGCCACGCCATCGACCATGCGCTCGGCGAGACGACGACGTCGCGCCGCATAGTGGGTCGTATCCAGGCCCATCGATTCACCTGCTTCCGAGTTGATCCGTCGGCACGATTATAGGGAGCGCGCCGAGCCACCGGGCGAGCGAAGACGCGCATCGAGTGCAGCGAGCCGCTGGGGCGTGCCGACATCCCACCACTCTGCGGCCAGCCGCTCCCCGCCCACCCGACCGGCCGCGATGGCGGGAGCCAGAACATGGGCGAGCCGGACCGGCACCCCCAGGCTCAAGTCGGCAAACAGTGCCGGGTGATAGGCCGCGATGCCGCTGAACGTCAGATTGCCTTCGCCGGTCGGCAATACGCGATCACCGCTGAGCCGAAAATCCCCCTCGACATGGTGCAGCGGATTGGGAACGAGCCACAGATGGGCAAGATCGGCATCCGCCCGCAGCTGCGTCGCGACACGTGCCAGCTGCGCAAAGGAGGCGTCGCAATACACGTCCGCGGCGACGGCCAGAAACGGGCCCGGACCCAACAGCGGCAGCGCATTGCGCAGGCCACCCGCCGTCTCCAGTGCCCCGGCCGGCTCGTCGGACCAGCTGATACGTACGCCCCATCGCGCGCCATCCCCCAGCGAGGCATGCAGCTGGTCGCCGAGATGGGCCGCATTGATCACCACATCGTTCAGGCCGGCGCGCGCCAGCCGCTCCAGCGTCCACATGATGAGCGGCTTGCCGCCAACCTCGAGCAAGGGCTTGGGCGTGTGGTCCGTGAGCGGCCGCATGCGTTCGCCACGACCTGCCGCCAATACCATCACCTTCATGGTCGGCCCGGCGCAGCGACCGGCCTCGAGTTGGCCAGCGCGTCCGGCTCCGGACCCATCGGCGCCATCATCAAAACGTATACCCTGCCTGCACACGTCTGTTGGCGAGCTCGTCGAGCAATACTGCCAGCGGTATGAGCTCCCGGTAACGCCGACATGCGCGATACAGATAGGATTCGACCCGTGGCATGTCGGCGAGATAGCCATCCTTGCCGTCGCGATGGTAGAGCCGCGCGAAAATGCCCAGCACCTTGAGGTGGCGCTGCACCCCCATCCATTCGAAATCCTCGTGGAAACGCGCAAAATCGGCGGGCACAGGCACACCACGCCGGCGGGCAAGCTCCCAATAGCGGATCAGCCAAACTCGGTCCTCTGTTGTCGTGACTTGTCGCTGTTTGCTTGCGTTCGAGGCCAGCGGCTGATCCGGAACCGCTCGCCGGCGCCAATTCGCGCATGAACTGGCGACCCAAACTCCAGCGAAGGTTTCACAGCGGCAACTTTGCCGCCTGCCGACACCCTCCCGTAATACGACCGGAATACAACATCAAAAGCTATTGCCATGGGCACCGCGCCCCAGGGTCAGGACCATCCAACAAATGGTCCAGATCGCGACGGCGCGCGACCCAGCCTATTCGTCGGACGTCAGCTCTTTGCGCCGTAACCGCGAGGCATCTCCAGCAAACGAAGCTGTGGATCCACATGTCCCTTGCGACGGGCAACACCGTAGATAGAGTTTTCCTCTACATCCTCGTTGCCCCATTGCTTCCAGCCCACGCGGCGAAAGCGTGCGAAGACCTCCAAGTAGGGGCCGGGAGAGCACGACTCAATAATGTCGTAGATTTCGTCCGGTTTTCGGGAATGCTCGCGCTTCCGCGTGGCGAGGATGTTCACCTGTCTCCGCCCCGGCGGCAGCGTACGCATGCTCCCTCGAACGCCAAAAAGGACCAACTCGGTTACGTTGCGGAAGTAAAAGCCAACTCCCCGCCCATCTGGCCCACCGTCCTTACGGATCTTGTGCCAGACGAGGTTCGACTTATACGTAAAGCCCCAGGCCTCCATAACGCGAAGACCCTCCTGAAGCAAGGCGTTCGGCACCCACAGGTAAAGGTGCGACTGCGCTGCGGCCAGTTTGGCCACCGGCAGCTCTATGATCTCCTTGAGCTCCATCGTCGGGTACCGCAAAAGGCGACGGTGCTCCGGGGCCACCTTTCCTGTGCGATTCTGAAACTGCCAAGGCGGATCAGCCAGAATCGTTGAGTATTGGCCTCCCATCTTGGCTAGCAAATCCTCAGACGGATTCGGCTCGGCGACTCTGTAGACCTTGGCTGTCATTGTGCCTCCTTGTTCTTGGTCCTCAGACTACTACAACTTGCTTGGGGATGCCGATCAGCAACAGCGGACATGGGTTTCCAACGCCGCGGTGAACGCGATCTTCAAGCTTGCGCCAATGCGTTGTCGCTTCCCCAAACTTGTCAGACACGAAAGCATGAGCCCAGCCATCCTCGAACGACTTCCTGGATCTCGCTGTTCGCTCAATGAGTTCGAGCTGGCGCGCTGTTGGTGCGTAGTACTTTGAAAGGGCCGCAATATTACTGATGCCGTGCTTGCGCGCGAACTGCCCTACGATCTCCCGGAGAGAGCTTTGGAGCGATTCGCCCCGGGTAACGATGGAGCCAATGGAAATCACGCCATCGGCGTGCAGCCGTTTGAAGTTTTCAAGGTCTCGGTCGAAGAACGGGTCCTTGTTGTTCCACTCGATCTCTAGCGCACACGTACCCGCCTTGAATCGTTTCACATGATCGACTTCATGAGAGATCGATTCCTTTTCTTCGCCGTCCACGATCTTTTTGATCTCGAAGTTGTGTTTCTTCCATCCATGCTCGTTGGCTAGCGATTTCCGAATGCGCTGGGTCAACTCGCCTTCTCCACCGCCACCACGAACGAGCTCCTCGGCTGGAATCTCAACATTGAGCAACACCTGCTCAAGTTCGGAGGCCGCCTCAACCATGTCGTGCTTCAGAATTGCCTCGGCATGGTGCAGGGCAAGAACTTGGAATCCCTTCTTCTTTAACTTCTCGAACATGTACTTCCTTTGCGATTTGACACCATCAAAACGTATACCCTGCCTGCACACGTCTGTTGGCGAGCTCGTCGAGCAATGCTGCCAGCGGTATGAGCTCCCGGTAACGCCGACATGCGCGATACAGATAGGATTCGACCCGTGGCATGTCGGCGAGATAGCCATCCTTGCCGTCGCGATGGTAGAGCCGCGCGAAAATGCCCAGCACCTTGAGGTGGCGCTGCACCCCCATCCATTCGAAATCCTCGTGGAAACGCGCAAAATCGGCGGGCACAGGCACACCACGCCGGCGGGCAAGCTCCCAATAGCGGATCAGCCAATCGAGCACCTGCTCCTCGTCCCAGTTCACATAGGCGTCCTTGAGCAGCGACACCAGGTCATAACTGACCGGGCCGTACACGGCATCCTGAAAATCCAGTATCCCGGGCGGAGCACCCACCGGCGCCGACGATTGGGCACCTAGCATCAGATTGCGGCTGTGGTAATCGCGGTGCACGAATACTTGCGCTTCGGCCAGATTCACCGCCAGAACGCGGTCGAACACGGTCTTCAGCTGCTCGTGTTGCGCGTCGGTGAGGCTCACGCCGAGATGCCGGCCGACGTACCACTCCGGAAACAGTTCCATCTCGGCCTGCAGCCGGCCTCTGTCGTAATCCGGCAACACGCCCGCGCGGCTGCCCGCCTGGATCGCCACCAAGGCCGCCGCCGCCGCTCGATAAAGCGGATCGGCCGGCATCGTCGCCAACGCCGCCAGATATGTCGTCCGCCCCAGATCGCTCAGCAGCAGAAACCCGCGGCCCAGATCCTGGGCATGCACTTCCGGCACCCTGGCGCCACATTCAGCGAACAGCGCTCGCACGTGCAGAAACGGGCGGCAGTCCTCGTGCGCGGGCGGCGCATCCATCACGATGAGCGTTTGGCCATCGGCGTAGCTGACGCGGAAATAGCGGCGAAAGCTGGCGTCGGCCGATGCCGGCTCGACGCCGACCGGTCGACCGGGCCCGACGGTGTCGAGCCACTGCGTCAGGGCTTGGAGGCGGGGATCATGGCTAGCGGACATTCCGGGTACCTGCTTGCGCGGCGCGGATGTGTGCGCCTTGGCGACGCCACCGCGGTTAGAATTGGCAGTCTATCATTCGTCCGCGGTGCATCCCGCATGTGCCACCCACCGTCATCCGGCCTTTTTGTTAGCGCTTACTTTTTTGTGTACCCCAGCGCCGAGGCCAAGTCCGACCTGACCCAACTGCCCTGATTCGACGACCTGGTTCCAGCAACGCCGTGCGTGCCCTGATTTCGATAGCCTGTATTGGCGCCGCATGCGCGTGCGGTGCGCCCGCCTATGCGGCCGACGCACTGCCACCCCTTCGCGTCGACCCGACCCTGCTGGGTAAGCCCCAGCCGCCGCAGGCAGCCCCAACGACCCCCGCAGGCGCGGCCTTGCCCCCCGCCCCTCCGCTCGCAAAACCGGAGAAGTCTGCCGCACCGGCGACGAGCGAGGCCGGCGACAAGGAAGCACGTCCGCTGGCTCCCGTGCAATCGGGACAAGCTGTAGCCGTGCCAAGAACCGCCCCTGCACCAGCCGGGGCGCCGTCGGCACCGTCGGCGTCCCGGCCGTCGCCGCCCGACGCCACCGCAGTCGCACCACCTGCTGCAACGACGGGGGCCACCGGATCGATCGCCACACCGGCGGCCGATGCCCCGCGAGCGTTGCCACCAGCCGAACCGCATGTGGGCACAGCATCTCGACTCGCCGAGCGCGACCCGTCGCCGCTGCTGGGCTTGAAGCCCGCTCCGGCACTGACACCGCTTCCGCGCGTCAGCAACGACGAGCGCCCGACCTTCCTGCTGGGCGAAGAGATCCGTGGCCGAACCGATGACATCGCGGTGGTCAAGGGCGACGCCGAACTGCGGCGGATCGGCTCGACGCTGACCGCCGATGAAATCACCTATCTGCTGCCCACGGACGAGGTCCGGGCGCGCGGCCACGTGGTGCTGACCCAGGAAAAGGATGTGATCACCGGCCCCGAGCTCAACATGCAGCTCAGCCGTCGAGAAGGCCATTTTCTGAACCCGACCTATCTGATCAGCCGCCCCTCCAAACTCGGCCAGCAGCGCGGAGCGTCGAACGCCTACGGGACCGCAGCGCGGATCGACTTCGAAGGTCCCGACGTCGAGACAATGACGAACGCGACCTACAGCACCTGCGGCCCGAACGATCCGGACTGGTATGCCAGGGTCTCCGAATTGCGCCTGGACCATGACCGTGAAATCGGCCATGGGCGCAACGGCACGATCTGGTTCAAGGATGTCCCGGTACTGTACGCACCGTCCTTGAGCTTTTCGCTGAACAGCCAGCGCAAGTCCGGCTTTCTCACACCCAGCTTCAGCACGTCCGAAAGCAAGGGGCTGGACTTCTCGTTTCCGTACTACTGGAACATCGCGCCCAACATGGATGCGACCATCGCGCCACGCATGATCAGCAAGCGCGGCATCGCGATGAACGGCGAGTTCCGCTATCTGGATCAGCGCTACAACGGCGTCGCGCGCCTGGAGGTGATGCCGAACGATCGCGTGTTCGGTGAAGGCCGCAACGCTTTTTCGCTCATGCACACGCAAACGCTGGCGCCCGGATGGACCGGAGCGCTGAACCTGAACAGCGCCTCGGATCGCAATTACTACTCCGATCTCGCGAGCCGCCTGACCAGCACCTCGCAGGCCTATCTGCTGCGGCAGGGAGTGCTGAGCTACGGCTCGACCTGGTGGGGCGCCACGCTCAACATGCAGCGTTACCAGCCATTGCTGAATTCGGCCGAGGCCTATGCCTTGCTGCCCCAGCTCAGCGTCTATGCCAACCGGCCCGAATTCCTCTACGGCAGCAGCTTCAACCTGACCGGCGGCTTCAGCCGATTCAGCCACAGCACCGCGGTCAATGCAGCACGCACGGTCCTATACCCGCAGATTTCGCTGCCGCTGGAAAGCCAGGCGTTCTACGTCACGCCCAAGCTGGGTCTGCACATGACCCGCTACCACCTGAGCCAGCAGGCGGCCGGCGTGCCGGACCAGATCACGCGCAACCTGCCCATACTCAGCGTCGACTCAGGCGTCGTGTTCGAGCGCGACGCTACTTGGGGAGGGCGCGCGCTGACACAGACACTTGAACCCAGGCTGTTCTACGTCTATGCACCACGCAAGGATCAGAGCCAGATCCCGGTATTCGACTCGGCACTGGCCGAATTCAATTTTGCGCAGATCTTCTCCGAAAACCGCTTCGTCGGCAGCGACCGCATCGGCGATACCAATCAATTGACGGCGGCAGTCGTGAGCCGGCTGATCGATCCGCAGACCGGGGCGGAGTTGCTGCGCGGAGCGGTCGCACAGCGCTATTACTTCCGTGACCAGGAGGTGACGCTGCCCGGCGTTGCCGGGCGCACCGACCGTGTCGCCGACCTCCTGGCGGCCTTGTCGGGTACGTTGCTGCCCGATACGACCATGGATCTCGCTTGGCAATACAATCCGCGCGAGGCCCGCACGGAGCGCTACACCATCGCCGCCCGCTGGCACCCGGGCCCCACCCGCGTCCTTTCCGCCTCCTACCGCTACTACCGCGACATCCTGCGCGACTTGGACCTGACTGCCCAATGGCCCCTGGGCAGCGGCTGGTATGGCGTCGGGCGCTACAACTATTCGGTGAAGGACAAGCGCGTCACACAGGCCATCGGCGGCCTCGAATACGACGGCGGCTGCTGGGCCTTCCGTGTGGTCGGACAACAGCTCGCGACGATCAACCAGCGCTCGAACACCGCCATCTTCCTTCAACTCGAGCTGAACGGCCTCACCAGCGTCGGCTCGAGTCCGCTCGATCTGCTACGTCGCAACATCCCGGGCTACGGCATCATCAACGTCGACCCGACCCAGCCCTGAGCCGAGCTCTCCAATGTCTTTCTCAACCCCCAGATGCCTCTTGCCGTCGAGCTTGCCGCGAGGGCTGGCGTTGGTGGCCCTCGTCGCATTCGCCGGCGGGCTCGGTGCGAGCGTGTTCGCGCAATCGCCCACGCCGCCAGCGCAGTCCCTCCCGGCGGAGATCGATCGTGTCGTCGCCATCGTCAACGACGAAGCCGTCACGCTTTCGGAATTGCGTCACCGTACCGTCCAGACCGAGTCCCAACTGCGGCAACGAAACATCGAACTGCCGCCGCGCGATGCGCTGGAAAAGCAGTTGCTCGAACGCCTGATCCTTGAGCGCGTACAACTGCAACTCGCTCGCGACACTGGCTTACAGGTGGACGATGCCGCGCTCGATGCAGCACTCGCCCGCATCGCAGAGGGCAATCGCGTCACGCTCGCCGAGATGCGCACCGCGATCGAGCGCGATGGCATTCCCTGGTCGCGCTTTCGCGACGATATCCGCAAGGAGATGCTGCTGTCGCGACTGCGGGAGCGCGAGGTCACCAACCGCATCGTCGTCACCGATGCCGAAGTGGACAATCTGCTCTCGAACCCGGGCACTCCGCAGGCCGGCGAGTGGTTGGTCGAGCACATCCTGATCCGCGTACCCGAGCAGGCGAGCCCGACCGAACTCGACCGCATCCAGGCGCGCATGCAGGAAGCGATCGCACAGATCAACAAGGGTGAACCCTTCGCAAAGGTCGCGGCCACCTATTCCCAGGCGCCGGACGCGAACAATGGCGGCTCGTTGGGATGGCGGCCGGTCGAACGGCTACCGAACCTGTATGTCGACGCTGGCAAGGCGCTCAAGACAGGGGAACTGTCCAGGATCCTGCGTTCGCCGGCCGGACTTCATGTCATCCGCATCACGGACCGTCGCGGCGGCAACAATCTGGTCGACAACACACCGGTGGACCAATTCCATGTGCGCCACATTCTGCTGCGCGACACCGAAGTCAAGAGCGATGACGAAGCACGCCGGCGGCTCATGGAAATCAAGCAGCGCGTCACCCACGGTGCCGATTTCGCCGAGCTCGCTCGTCTGCACTCGAACGATCTTTCGGCCGCCAAGGGCGGCGATCTAGGCTGGGTTTATGCCGGCGATACCGTACCGGAGTTCGAGCAGGCGGTGAGGAACCTGAAGTCCGGCGAAATCTCGGACCCGGTGCAGACGCAATTTGGCTGGCATCTGATCCAGCTCATCGAACGCCGCACCGACTCGGTCTCGTCCGAGCGCCGACGCCAGGTTGCGCGTCAGATCCTGCGCGAGCGCAAGGCCGACGAAGCCTATCAGGACTGGTTGCGGCAACTGCGCGACCGCGCCTATGTCGAGTTGCGCCTCGAAGAACGTTGAGCGACGGCATGCCTGATCGGGGCAACACGACACCGATGGCCGGCAACCAGGCCATCCGCATTGCGGTCACCACCGGCGAGCCGGCCGGGATCGGCCCCGAACTGGCATTGATGCTGGCGAAGAGACCCCGCTCGGCACGGCTGGTTCTGCTCGGCGATGCAGCCTTGCTCGCAGAGCGCGTGCACGCGCTTGCGGACGCCTCAGCGCGCGAGCCTTCGATCCGGATCGAAGGCTACGCGCCCGCGGGTACGGTCGATCCGGGGGCCACCGAAGTCCTGCACGTGCCACTCGTCCGCCCCGTCGAGCCGGGACGGCCCGATCCGGCCAACGCACGGTATGTGCTGTCCTTGCTCGATCGTGCCCTGTCGGGCTGCCTGTCGGGCGAGTTCGACGCCATGGTCACCGCACCGCTACACAAGGCCATCATCAACGATGCCGGCATCCGCTTTTCCGGGCACACCGAATACCTGGCCGAAAAGACCGCGACACCCCGTGTCGTCATGATGCTGGTGGGCGGCGGCATGCGTGTCGCGCTCGCGACCACCCATCGGCCGCTCGCCGCCGTGCCGGCCGCGATCACCGCGGAACTGCTCACCGAAACCATCACCATCCTGCATGCCGATCTGGTGCGGCGCTTCGGCCTGCCGACGCCACGCATCCTGGTCGCCGGACTGAACCCGCATGCCGGCGAGGGCGGGCACATGGGACGCGAAGAGATCGACGTCATCGCCCCGGCGCTCGACAAGCTGCGCGAGCGTGGCTTGCAGCTCGTCGGCCCACTGCCTGCCGATACGCTGTTCGTACCGCGCACACTGGCGCAGGGCGACTGTGTGCTCGCGATGTATCACGATCAGGGTTTGCCGGTACTCAAGCATGCGAGCTTCGGCCACGGCGTCAATGTCACGCTCGGTCTGCCCGTGATCCGCACCTCGGTGGACCATGGCACCGCCTTCGACCTCGCCGGCAGCGGGCGTGCCGATCCGGGCAGCCTTGCCGCGGCGGTCGATCTGGCCTGCACGCTGGCGCACACCGCGCGTACGGCGTAATGGCGGCGTGACCAGCTCTCACACCCCGCGCAAACGCTTCGGGCAGCACTTTCTCGTCGATACCACGGCGATTCGCCGCATCCTCGACGCCTTCGGCCCGGCGCGCGAGGACAACGTAGTCGAGATCGGGCCGGGCCTGGGTGCACTCACGCGCCCGCTGCTGGAACGGCTGACACACTTGCACGTAGTCGAAATCGATCGGAATCTGGTGGCCGAGCTGCGTGCCCAATTTCCGCCGGAGCGACTCACCGTCCACGCCGCTGACGCGCTGAAGTTCGATTTTTCAGCGCTGGGCGAGAATATTCGTCTGATCGGCAACCTGCCCTACAACATTTCGACGCCCCTGCTGTTCCACATCGCCTCACAGGCATCCGCACTGCGCGACGCGCTCTTCATGCTGCAGAAGGAAGTCGTCGACCGCATGGTCGCGCAGCCCGGCGACGCCGCCTATGGTCGGCTGTCGCTGACCTTGCAAGCGCGCTTTCGCATGCGCCGCCTGTTCGTCATCGAACCGGGGGCCTTCCGACCGCCCCCCAAGGTGCGCTCGGCCATCGTGCGCCTGGAACCCGAGCACCAGTCCGTGGTCGCGGCCGCCGACATGCCCCTGTTCGAAGCAATCGTCGCCGCCGGTTTTCAACAGCGACGTAAGACCTTGCGCAACAGCCTGTCCCGCTGGCTCGGCAGCGACGATTTCGCGCACTTGTCGCTCGATCCTGGACAACGGGCCGAGGCACTCGACATCGACACCTACGCGCGCATCGCCGCCTATCTCAGGCGCGACGGCGAGCATGCCCGGTCTATTTCCCCCGCTCCGTCTTCGTGACTGGGCAAGTGTTCATACCGAACAGGGTGTAGGCGGGGCAGAAGCGGAAGATCGCGGTCGCCAGTGGCACGACGCCGATCCAGCCCCAGACGCCGATCGCACCGGTCAGCGCCGCAACGATCAGCGCCAGCCCGACGACACCACGAATGACCCGGTCCGTACTTCCGACATTGATTTGCATGGTGCTCCTCCGATCAGTGGTTCATCAATCGATTAACTGCCTGCGACGACATGCAGGTAGGAAACGGTCGTACGCGCATACCCGACACTCATGCGCCAGCTTCGCCGGAGTGATCGTCTGCCAGAGTGAGCCAGACCGGGGCATGATCGGACGGGCGTTCCAGTCGGCGCGGTGCGACGTCGATATGGCACTCAACGCAACGCGGCACGAGCGGCGTGGACACCAGCAAGTGATCTATGCGCAAGCCCATTTTGCGCCGGAACGCCATCATGCGATAGTCCCACCAGGTATAACTGCGCTCCGCCTGCTCGAACAGCCTGAACGCATCCGCGAAACCGATCGCCAGCAGCCTCTGGAACGCGGCACGCTCCGGCCCCGAACATAGTACCTTGCCCTCCCAGGCCGCGGGATCGTAGACATCCCTGGATTCAGGCGCGATGTTGTAGTCGCCGGCGACGACGACATTGGGCTCGATCGCCAGCAAGCCCTGAAGCCAGGCACACAAACGATCGAGCCATTCCAGTTTGTATCGATACTTGTCCGAGCCGGTCTCCTGACCGTTCGGAACGTAGACGCAGACCACGCACAGGCCATCGACGCGTGCCGAAATGACCCGGCTCTGCGGGTCTTCGAAACCCGGGATGCCGAGCGTGACATCGCGCAACTCCGAGCGCGCCAGTATCGCAACGCCATTGTAGGTGCGCTGCCCGTATGCCGCGGCACGATAGCCGGCCGATTCGATGGCCGCGTATGGAAAATCGGACTCCGCGAGCTTGGTCTCCTGCAGGCACAGCACATCCGGTCTGGCCGATTCGAGCCACCCCAGGACGTGAGGAAGCCTGACCTTGAGCGAGTTGACGTTCCAGGTTGCAACCTTCATCTCGGGCTCAATCGTGTGTGCATCATCGGGTCCGACATTTTCTGTCAGTCGGCGAGCATCCGGGCCCACTCCCGCGCACGGAACCGCCTGACGGCAACGACGGCCAGCGCGACCAAGGCGACCGCCACAACGCCCAATGGCCAGAGCACCGGCCGGTTCCATTCGGAACGCATGCGCGCCCTCAGGGCCGGATCGACACGCTGATACTTCAGCGTGTTGTTGCCGACATTCGAGGGCTTGCGGTTGAACACCCAGGCGTGCTGCAGCGTATAGCTCTTGGGGTGGAAACCCCAGACCCACGGCGCATCCCTGCGCAAGATCTCGACCATGCGCCCGATCAGCGCGAGCCGCTCGGGACCGTTGTCCATATTGCGCATCTGCTCGAACAGTCGGTCGTAGTCGGGGTTCTGGTAGTTGGCTGCATTCTCGCCCTGAAACCTCACCTTACCTTGTGGCCCATACAACAGGAACAGGAAATTCTCCGGATCGGGATAGTCCGCGTTCCAGCCAAAATAGAATAGCTGTACGCTCCCTTTGCGCACCTTGTCCTGGAAGCGGTTGTAGTCGGTACTGCGCACGACCAGCTGGATATCGAGTTTGGCGAATTGCTTGCTCAACCAGTCGACGCGTGACTTGGCACCGACACCGGTCGCCGTGGTGTCAAGGTTGATCACCAGCGGCACCCCGCTGGCCGCATCTCGGCCACCCGGATATCCCGCCTCGGCAAGCAGGCGTCTTGCCTCGTCCACGCTGCGTCGACGGGCGTCGTCAGCCCTGCCAGACCACTGATAGACCAGCTTGTTCACACCCTCCTGCCCATCGCGGTAACCAAAAATACCGGGCGGGATCGGCCCCTGCGCAGCGATCCCCCGTCCATTGAGGAATATGGAAATGAATTCCTCCTGATCGATGGCGATGGAAATGGCCTGACGCAGCTTGCGCGCGCGCTCGCGTGCTGCCGGATCTTGCTGTACGCCCCCGACAACCGGATCCAGCCAGTTGAAGCCCATGTACATGTCCGAGGTCGCGACCGCGGTGAGCAGCCCGATCCCCTGAGCGCTCATCTCGTCGGTCAGGACCGTATCACCGCGGCCGGTCAGCTGGACAGCTTGATCGAAGCTGTCCGAACTGATACCCGAAAGATCGTAGTAGCCTTGCCGAAACTTGTTCCAGTACGGGATCTGCTCCTTTTCACGAGTGAATACCACCTTGTCCACGAACGGCAGCAGTTTGCCGCAATCGACGAGCAGACCCCTGGCCCGGTCTTCGGCCTCACCCTCGCAGGGGTAGCGCTCACCGCGGAAGTTGGGGTTGCGCGCCAGCACCATGCGCGCGTTCGGATTGTTCTCGACCAGCATGAACGGGCCGGTCCCGACCGGATACCAGTCCAGGCTCAGATTGTTCCGCGACATACCCGGCTGGTCGTAGAACCGATCGGCCTCCCAAGGCATGGGTGCAAAAAAGGGCATGGTCAGCCAATAGATGAACTGGGGATATTTCCCCTTGACCTTGATCCGGTAGATATAGCGATCGACGACCTCGGCGCCTTCCAGCGGGAAGTCGCGCAAATCGATCCAGCCACCACGCGCCTGGGCCGGCAGGGTGTCCACATGCGATTTCAAGCGCTTGCCTAGCTCGCCCAGGCCGACGATGTATTCGCTCATCAAGCCAAAAACCGGCGAATGCAGGCGCGGATGCGCCAGTCGCTTGATCTGATAAACGTAATCCTCGGCGGTCAGTTCGCGCGTGTCGGTATCCGGGAAATCGGCGAGTGTTCTGTACTTCTTCAGCTCACCCTCTCCGATCGGGACATATCGGTAAGCTCCGCCGGCGACGCGCGCGAAAGCGGGATGAGGCTGGTAACGTATGCCCGGTTGCAACGACAGCTCGTATAGAGAGTAGGCGACCTTTTCCGCCGGCGCATCCTGAGGCAGAGCCTCGCCATCTACGTCGAAATATCGCGGTCGGGGAACGGCCTGCGCGGTGGCCGGAATCAGTTCATAAGGACGCTTGAGGTAGTGGTACTGCAACGGCGGCTCATAGATCTGCGCCGTAAACGTGGCCTCATCCTCGCTGTAGGACTGGACCGGATCGAGATGCTTCGGCCGATCCAGAAACGCCGTGTACATGACGTTCGCGTGCCTGTCCCGCGCCGGGTAGGGATCGTTCCAGACGTCAGCGCAGCCCGCGAGCCACACTGCGGCCAGGATCGCCACGATGCGCGCCGGCGCGCTCAACGAATGGGTGTTCATGTCCCCGATTGTATGCCGCCGGGCAGGGCGTCTCGTTGCATCATGGCGCTTCGCTATAATCCGCCGACACTTGAGGAGGGCTGGATGGGATTTCTTGCCGGCAAACGCATTCTGATCACGGGGCTGCTGTCCAATCGCTCGATCGCCTACGGCGTGGCCGAGGCGGCCCGCCGAGAGGGCGCCGATTTGGCCTTCACCTATCAAAACGAGCGTTTTCGCGAGCGCGTGGCCGAGATGGCGGCCGGGTTTGGCAGCGACCTGGTGATCCCCTGCGATGTCGGCGACGACGCCCAGATCGAACACCTGTTCGCAGCGCTTCGCGAACGCTGGGATACGCTGGATGGCCTGGTACACGCGATCGCGTTCGCGCCTCGCGAAGCCATCGATGGCGATTTCCTGGACGGTTGCACGCGCGAAAACTTCCGCACGGCGCACGATATCTCGAGCTACAGTTTTCCAGCGCTGGCGCGCGCGGCACGGCCGCTGATGCGCGGCCGCGCGGCATCGTTGGTGACGCTTACCTATCTTGGCGCCTCCCGCAGCATTCCCAATTACAACACCATGGGACTGGCCAAGGCGAGCCTGGAAGCGGCAGTACGCTACATGGCGCTGGGTCTGGGTGCCGAAGGCATCCGCGTCAACGGCGTATCGGCCGGCCCGATCAAGACACTCGCGGCCTCCGGAATCGGCAGCTTCGGCAAGATTCTCAAGTTCGTTTCCGACCATTCGCCGATGCGGCAGAACGTCACCATCGAACAGGTTGGCAACGCCACGGCCTTTCTGCTTTCGGACCTGGCGAGCGGCATTACCGGAGAAATCCTGTTCGTCGACAATGGCTTCAACTCGACGGTCGCCGGACTGGCGGATTCCTGATCAGCGTGCCGGCCCCGGGGAGGCAGCACGTGCCGGATCGAGCGCCTTGTCCTTGATCTCGACATTTGCGCGGTCACGCAGGCTCGCGAGATAGCCCGAAAAATCCTGTGCGCCGGTGACACGGACGAGCTGATCACGCATCGTGACCAGGCGCTTGTCGACGTCGGCTTCGGCCGGCGGCGTGACGGACTCGATCCGGTAGATCACATAACCCTGCCCTGGCTGTTCGACACCGACATATGCCGGGAGCTTGGCCGCACCGGCGCGAAAAATCGCGCGTACGGCTTCGGCACCTGAGCCGATCGCCTGAGCCCTCGACACGGTACGAGCCTCCGACCACGTGACATCGGGTGGAGCGCTCCCACGCAGCGCTTCGAGGCGAGCCTCGCCAAGTGCCTTGGATTTTTTCACCGCTTCCTGCATGCGTAATTCGTTCACGATGTCGGCCTTGACCTCGGCCAGCGGGCGCTCGGCCGCAGGCTTGTGATCGACCAGGCGCGCGGCGACCAGCACATTGCCGCCGACATCGATCGCCGGCGTATTGCGCCGATCCGTCAGCACCTCTTTCGCAAACAGCGCGGCACGCAGCTTGGGATGATCGAAGGGGGCGACGGCCGGGCCCGAAGCCGCGATCCAGTCGCTGCGCTGCAACTTCACGTGATATTTATCGACCACCGGTTGCAGGCTGTCGGACTGCTCATAAACGGTGTTGCTAAACCCTTCCGCCGCCTCGGCATAGGCGCGCGCCGCACGTTCGTTGCGCAACTGGGCCGCGATTTCGTCACGCGCCTCCGAAAGCGATTTTTGGTGCGCCTTCTGAATCCCGGTCACGCGAATCAGATGCAAACCAAAGTCCGTGCGCACGACATCGCTGATCTCGCCTTCCTTGATGCCGAACACGACGTCCTCGAAAGGCTTGACCATTGCGCCACGTCCGAAAAATCCGAGATCCCCGCCCTTGTCCTTGGAACCCGGGTCTTCGGAATGAGCCTTCGCCAATCGTTCGAATGCGGCCGGATCCTTTACCAACTGCTTGCGCAGCTCGAGCAGCTTGGTACGCGCGGCTGCGATCGTCGAGGCTGGGGCGTCCTTCGGCACTTGGACGAGGATATGGCTTGCACGACGCTGCTCCGCTTGCGCGTAGCGCGCGGCGCTGCTTTCGTAAGCCTGCTTGATCTCGTCGTCGGAAATTGAAATACCCTTTCCGACCATCTGCTGATCCAGCACGACATAGTCGACGCGCACCTGCTCCGGGGAACGGAAGCGCTCGATGTTTTTCCTGTAGTGCGCCTCGACGGCAGCGTCATCGATCGACAGCTGGTCGGCGAGCGAGCGTGCCGCGATCACATGCTCGCGAACGAGCCTTGTTTCCCCTTCCAGGCGTGCCCAACGCGCGACCCACGCCCTGGGCACGAAGGCGGTTTCGCCTATGGTTCCGACGAGCTGCCGCATGAGCAGATCGTCCCGCAAACGCGCCTCGAACATCGCGGGCGTCATGTTTTGGGCCTGCACGAACTGGCGGTATTTGTCTATCGAAAAGCGACCATCCTGCTGCAGCTCCGGAGCGCTGGCGATGACCTCCTGGACCTGGGCGTCTCCAACCGACAGGCGCAGACGCGCGATCTGGAGCTGCAACAACTGCTTCCGGATCAGGCTGTCCAGAACGGCACGGCGCAGTTCCGGGCTGTCCAGCACATCATTGGGCACATTCGCCCCCAGCTGCTCTCTCAGCCTGTTCTGCTGACTACGCAGCACGTCGTCGAACTCCGCGGTGGAAATACGAGCCGAGTCAACATGAGCGATATCCGTCGTGCGGTCAAAATCCCTGAAATACGACTCCACACCCCAGAAGGCAAAGGGCAGCACCAATAGCAAGAGAACAAACTGTACGGCGCGTTTGCTACCGCGAACGGCATCGAACATGGAAAGTGATCCCTGTCGAGATGACTGTAAACAAGTTTGGGAATTCGGACGACCGCCAGGCCCGCCGATCGAGACCTACCATCGTGCTCCACTGCTGACCCAGAACGACCTACGACGCAGCCAATGCCTGCGGCAAGCAGAAATCGCCGATATGGTGGGTGCTGACGGGCTCGAACCGCCGACATTCGCCTTGTAAGGGCGACGCTCTACCAACTGAGCTAAGCACCCGCCTGACCGCCTGAGACATACCCAGCCGCCAAATACAACGACAACGCACCACGCGCGGACTGGGCGACATTCAATTGACCGCGTCTTTCAAGCCCTTTCCCGGCCGAAACTTCGGGACCTTGCTTGCCTTGATCTTCAATTTCTCGCCGGTATTGGGGTTTCGGCCCGTTCTGGAAGCCCGCTTGGTCACCGAGAACGTACCAAACCCGACCAGCGTCACGGTCTGACCTTTCCTCAATGCGGTGCGCACGGCAGACAAAGCCGCCTCCAGTGCACGTCCTGCCGAGGCTTTCGACAAGTCCGCTTCCTTCGCAATGCGCTCGATCAGCTCCGACTTATTCATGCATTCCCCCCTCCCCATGGATGGTATCCGCTATCGACGAGCCCGAACGGCCTCCAAGCACTGAAAGCTGAAACATATAACGTGTGGCGACGAGTACCGTCAACGCCACATCACCCGTCAATGCTTGACCACTTGGGCCGCTTCCCCAGCTCCACCCGGTAGCGCGATCGGCGCCTCCACGACTGTCGCAGGCTTTTCTTCGGGGTTGGGAAGCGGCTCCGGCTCGCGCGCGAGCGCCAGCCGCAACACATCGTCGACCCACTTCACTGGGATGATTTCCAGCGCCTGGCGGACATTTTCGGGGATGTCAGCCAGATCCTTGACGTTCTCCTGGGGAATCAGCGCAACGCGAATGCCACCCCGAACGGCAGCCAACAGTTTCTCCTTCAGACCGCCGATCGGCAACACCTCACCACGAAGTGTGATCTCGCCGGTCATCGCAACATCCGCGCGCACCGGAATTCCGGATAGCGCCGAGACCAAGGCGGTGGTGATACCGATGCCGGCACTCGGTCCGTCTTTCGGCGTGGCACCCTCTGGCAGGTGCACATGCACATCCGATTTCTGGTAGAAATCTTCGTCGATCCCGAGCTGACGCGCGCGTTTGCGTACAACCGTCACAGCAGCCTGGATGGACTCCTGCATCACCTCGCCAAGCTTGCCCGTGGTAACGGTTTTCCCCTTCCCGGGAAGCACCACTGCCTCGATCGTCAACAGTTCGCCGCCAACCTCTGTCCAGGCCAGACCGGTGACCTGCCCGACTTGGTCTTCTTTTTCGGCGACGCCAAACATATATCGCCGGACCCCTAGGAACTTGTCGAGATTCTTTGGATTGACCACGACCTTGCTACGCCGTCGGCCGATGACCATCGCTTTCACGACCTTGCGGCAGATTTTCGATATCTCGCGCTCCAGACTGCGTACTCCCGCCTCCCGCGTGTAGTAGCGCACGATGTCGCGCAGGGCATCCTCCGTGACGGAGATCTCATTGGTCTTGAGCCCCGACTGCTTCATCTGCTTGGGCAGCAGATAACGCTGGGCGATGCTGATCTTTTCGTCTTCCGTATAACCCGACAGCCGGATCACCTCCATCCGGTCCAGCAACGGAGCCGGAATATGCAGCGTGTTCGCAGTGGCGACGAACATGACATCCGACAGGTCGAATTCGACCTCGACGTAATGATCGACAAACGTGCCGTTCTGCTCCGGATCCAGCACCTCGAGCAGCGCAGAGGATGGATCACCGCGAAAGTCCATACCCATCTTGTCGACTTCATCGAGCAGAAACAAGGGGTTGCGGACAGCCACCCGAGACATGTTTTGCAGCACCTTGCCGGGCATCGAACCGATGTAGGTGCGGCGATGACCGCGTATCTCGGCCTCATCACGTACGCCACCGAGCGACATGCGCACGAACTTGCGACCGGTCGCACGTGCGATCGATTGCCCCAGCGAGGTCTTTCCAACGCCCGGTGGGCCGACCAGGCACAATATCGGCGCCTTCAGTTTGTCTACGCGCTGTTGTACGGCCAAGTACTCGAGAATACGCTCCTTGACCTTTTCGAGACCGAAATGGTCACGGTCCAACACCTTCCCTGCAGAAGACAAATCCTTGTTGATACGAGATTTTTTCTTCCACGGCAGCCCCAGCAGCGTTTCCAGATAGTTGCGCACGACGGTGGCCTCGGCGGACATCGGCGACATCATGCGCAATTTCTTCAATTCGGCCTGGGCCTTGGCAGCGGCCTCCTTGGGCATGCCCGCCGCCTTGATGCGCTTGTCCATTTCGTCAAGATCGGCGCCCTCTTCGCCCTCGCCGAGCTCCTTCTGGATCGCCTTGACCTGCTCGTTCAGATAGTACTCACGCTGGCTTTTTTCCATCTGGCGCTTCACGCGTCCGCGAATTCGCTTCTCGACTTGCAGAATGTCGAGTTCGGATTCGAGCTGTGAAAGCAGGCGTTCGAGCCGCCCCATGACATGGAAGGACTCGAGAATTTCCTGCTTCTGTTCCAGCTTCAACGGCAGATGAGCCGCAACGGTGTCGGCCAGACGGCCAGCCTCGTCGATTCCGGACAGCGACGTCAGGATCTCGGGCGGCAGCTTCTTGTTGAGCTTGGCGTACTGATCGAACTGGGCAAGGAGCGCGCGACGCATGGCTTCCGACTCATTCGACGGCGCCTCGACCGCCGCGAGCGGCCTCACGAGACCGGCGAAGACCGATTTGCTGTCGACGATTTCGTCGATTTCGGCGCGCTGTACGCCTTCGACCAGGACCTTGACGGTCCCGTCCGGTAACTTGAGCATCTGCAGGATGTTCGCGACGCAGCCTACCCGGTAGAGATCTTCCGGCGCCGGCTCGTCCTTGGCTGCCGATTTCTGCGCGACCAGCAGAATGCTCTTGCCTGCCTCCATCGCATTTTCGAGCGCCCTGATCGACTTCGGCCTTCCCACGAACAACGGAATCACCATATGAGGGAAAACCACCACATCACGCAACGGCAACAGCGGCAGCTCGAGTGCGTCGGCAGGCAATTCGGTATTAGGCATTGTGACGTGTCTCGTGTCGGATTAGGGGTTATTTCTATTTCTGGGCGATGCACGCAAATTCAACCGGCAAATACCCGCGCAAGAAATACGCCAAGCTGAGCCAGCAACGCGGCCTTGCACGGTAGGTGCCCCCCATCCTGGGCACGCAACCGCCGCCAGCTCAAGCAGGGACTGGGCAGGCGGCTTTCAAGCGGCGGAACTCGACCCCTTCGCGGCCTTGGTCTGATCCGCATAGATTAGGATCGGCGGCGCGTCCCCTTCGATCGTACCTTCGTCGATGACCACCTTCGCCACATCCTTGAGGCTGGGCAGCTCGTACATGGTATCGAGCAAGGAGTTTTCCAATATCGAGCGCAAACCGCGCGCACCCGTCTTACGCATCAAAGCCTTGCGCGCGATGGCCTGCAGTGCAGCAGGGCGAACCTCGAGCTCGACCCCCTCCATGGCAAGCAGTTTCTGATATTGCTTGATCAGGGCGTTCTTGGGCTCGACCAGGATCTGGATCAACGCGTCGGCATCGAGTTCGTGCAGCACGGCCACCACTGGCAGGCGTCCGACGAACTCCGGAATCAGGCCATACTTGATCAAGTCCTCGGGCTCAACCGCATTCAGCGCCTCCGTGATGTTCTTCCCCGAGCGACTTGCCACCTCGGCGCCAAACCCGATTCCGGCACGCTCCGTCCGCCCCCGAATCACCTTGTCCAAGCCATCGAATGCGCCTCCGCAGATGAACAGAATATTGGTGGTATCGACCTGAACGAAATCCTGATTCGGATGCTTGCGTCCGCCTTGTGGGGGCACCGCCGCGACCGTTCCCTCGACGAGCTTAAGAAGTGCCTGCTGGACCCCCTCACCGGATACATCCCTGGTTATCGAAGGGTTGTCCGATTTGCGCGAGATCTTGTCGATCTCGTCGATATACACGATTCCCTGCTGAGCCTTCTCGACGTCGTAGTCGCATTTCTGCAGCAGCTTTTGAATGATGTTCTCGACATCTTCGCCGACATAGCCCGCCTCGGTGAGCGTCGTCGCATCGGCCATGACGAACGGCACGTTCAGCAGCCGCGCAAGAGTCTGGGCGAGCAGCGTCTTGCCCGAGCCCGTAGGGCCGATGAGCAGAATATTGCTCTTCGCCAGCTCGACTTCGTCGCTCCGGGACAGGTGGCGCAGACGCTTGTAATGGTTATACACGGCAACCGCAAGAACCCGCTTGGCCTGCGACTGTCCGATCACGTACTGATCGAGAATCGAAAAGATCTCTTGCGGCGGAGGCAAATCACCTTTGGGGCTCTTGGGGTTGGCATCGCCCGCGATCTCGTCGCGAATGATGTCATTGCAAAGCTCGATGCACTCATCACAAATGAACACGGACGGGCCGGCGATCAGTTTGCGCACTTCGTGCTGGCTCTTGCCGCAGAACGAGCAATACAGCAGCTTTTCACTACCTGACTTTTTTTCGGTCATCGCGCAACCCCAAAAATCCTGTTGATGTCGTTCAGCCAGCCGCCGCTTCGGCACGGTTGACCAGGATACGGTCTACGAGGCCATATTCCACTGCCTCGGAAGCCGATAGAAAGTTGTCACGATCGGTGTCCTTCTCGATTCGTTCGACAGGCTGACCGGAATGCAGGGACATCAATGCGTTCAGTTTGGCGCGCAACGACAGGATTTCCCGCGCGTGGATCTCGATGTCGGACGCCTGGCCCTGAAACCCACCCATCGGCTGGTGAATCATCACACGTGAGTTCGGCAGACAATAGCGCTTGCCCTTCGCGCCGGCGCATAGCAGGAAGGCGCCCATGCTGGCTGCCTGACCAATACACAGCGTGCTGACATCGGGTTTGATGAACTGCATCGTGTCGTAGATCGCCAGACCGGCGGCCACCGAGCCTCCAGGCGAGTTGATATACAGGGAAATATCCTTGTCCGGATTTTCGGATTCCAGGAACAGCAACTGGGCAACGATCAGATTCGCTGAAACGTCGGTCACCGGCCCGACCAGAAACACCACACGCTCTTTCAACAGGCGCGAGTAGATATCGTATGCCCGCTCCCCACGACCACTCTGCTCGACGACCATGGGGACCAGCCCCAGCGCCTCTGCGTCCCGTGCCGACGAGGACCGTGAATCGACAAACCCCATTCCCATCGCCATTCCCCTCAAATCAGTCATCAACGACGCGTTCCCATCAACTCTTCGAAGTCGATAGGCGTATCGACGCACCGAGCTCGCTGGACCACCCATTGCACCACGTTATTCTCGGCCACGAGCGCGCTGACCTGAGCCAGCCTTTCGTTGTCGCGATAGTGCCAGCGTATCACCTCCTCCGGGTCTTCATAGCTCTCGGCAAACTCGCCTATCAATGCTCGCACCTGTTCAGGCTTAGCCATCAGCTCATGCCGCGCTATCACTTCACCCATCACCAGCCCGAGCCTGACACGGCGCTCGGCCCGGTCCCGAAACCACTCCGGCTCGACCGGAAGATTCTGCTCGCCAAGTCCGATCGAGGCCATTTCGCGACGCGCGGCATCGGCCAGCCGGTTCATTTCCTGCTGCACGACACCCCTCGGCAAATCAAAGCGATGCGCCTCGACCAGAACGTCCATGACACGCTCTTTCAGGCGCGCATCCAAGCGCTTGCGCACCTCACGCTCGAGATTGGCCGTCACTTCCGCGCGCAACCGATCGAGATTGCCATCCTCGATACCCAGCTGCCTGGCGAAATCGGCGTCGACCATCGGCAGTTCGCCGGCGCTCACCTGTCTGCAGGTAATCCGGAACTGAACAAGCTTGCCCGCACGCTCCGCAACCGAGTAATCGTCCGGAAAGCGTACGTCGGCCACCTTCTCCTCACCAGCGCGCATACCCAACACGGCCTGCTCGAATTCGGGCACGACGGCATTGGAGCCCAGCGTCAGATCGACACCATTTCCGGTGCCGCCGGGAAATTCGATGCCGTTTTCCGTGCCGACGAAATCGAGCGTAACCTTGTCGCCAAGTTCTGCCGGCCGATCGACCACGCGATACTGCATGCGCTGCTTGCGCAAGGTCTCGATGGTTTTGTCGACATGCCCTTCGGTCACGGTCAGCGTCGGCCTTTCCAGCGTCACGTCACCGATATCGGCTATGTCGAATTCCGGATAAACCTCGACCACGGCCGTGAACCCGAGCACTCCGGGCTCACTGTCGTCGCGCGCCTCGAGCATCGGCTGGCCAGCCATGCGCAGATTTTTCTCCGAGATTGCTGCAGACAATGCCTTTTGTACCTGTTCGGAAAGCACGTCCGACCTGACGCTCGGTCCATACTGCCGCGCAACCAGATCCAGCGGTACGCGACCCGCGCGAAAACCAGCCATCTTGGCGGTCTTCTTCAGATTGATCAGACGCGCCTGAATACCGCGCTCGACATCGGCCATGGGCACGACGAACTCGACACGCCGCTCCAGTGGATTGATTTCGGAAGTCTGTTGCATAAAAGGCTCTCGTCCAGGAAAGAAACGGTACCCCCGACAGGGGCGACCTACGACCGCACAAATGGAAAACGCTGCCGGGCGATTTTAGCAGCCGCGGGAACCCGCCGACCGCCCACCTCGCCCGTCCATGGCCATGGTGGATGATCCTTATGCCTGCGCTCGATAAATCCGGAACCAATGAGCGGTGACCTCGATCAGACAACGTCGACACCCTTTCGGAATGGCCTATGATCGAGGCGACGCAAATGCCCGCAATCGCTGGGTCACAGCCAATCGACAAATTTCGGTTCGGCCAGTTCAGTTTTCCGGATCGAGCATTCAACCAATCGGCCACTGCGCCGTTAAACAGATCGTGCACCCTGACCGCGGTGGGCGCATCAGGCTGCAAGCCTCAAGGAGGGCGACCATGAGTTTGTTCAACGTGTTCCAAAGCCGCTTTCAGGCCTCCAGGGAAGAGGAAATGTCCTTGAAGGACTACCTGGACCTTTGCCGAACCGATCGCATGGCCTATGCGACAGCCGCAGAACGACTGCTCGCCGCGATCGGCGAACCCGAATATGTCGATACGCGTCAGGACCCCAGGTTGTCACGACTGTTTTCCAACAAGATCATCAAGATATACCCAGCCTTCAGAGATTTCTATGGCATGGAAGAGGCGATCGAAAACATCGTCGCGTATTTTCGGCACGCCGCACAGGGACTGGAGGAGAAAAAGCAGATTCTCTATCTGCTTGGCCCCGTCGGCGGCGGCAAGTCGTCCCTGGCCGAGAAACTCAAGCACCTGATGGAAAGGATACCGTTCTATGCGATTGCCGGCTCGCCTGTTCATGAGTCGCCGCTCGGGCTGTTCAACCCCGAGGAAGATGGCCACATTCTCGAAGATGATTTCGGCATCCCACGGCGCTACCTGAACACGATCATGTCACCCTGGGCGGTCAAGCGGCTGCACGAGTTCAACGGCGACATCACGCAGTTTCGCGTGGTGCGTGTCTTTCCGTCTGTTCTAAAGCAGGTGGCGGTCGCCAAGACCGAACCGGGTGACGAAAACAACCAGGACATTTCCGCGCTGGTCGGGAAAGTCGACATCAGACAGCTGGAGCATTTTTCCCAGAGCGATCCAGACGCCTACAGTTATTCTGGAGGCCTATGCCAGGCAAATCGAGGCATGCTTGAGTTCGTCGAAATGTTCAAGGCACCGATCAAGGTCCTGCATCCGTTGCTCACGGCTACCCAGGAAGGTAACTACAAGGGCACGGAAGGCTTTGGTGCCATACCATTCGATGGCGTCATCATGGCTCACTCGAATGAGTCGGAATGGCTGGCGTTCAAGAACAACCGCAACAACGAGGCCTTCCTGGACCGCATCTATACCGTCAAGGTACCGTACTGCCTGCGGGTATCGGAGGAGATCAAGATCTACGAAAAGCTGCTGCAGAACTCATCGCTGTCGCGGGCGCCGTGTGCCCCGGATACGCTGCGCATGATGGCCCAGTTCGCGGTGTTGTCGCGTCTGAAGGACCCGGAGAACTCCAGCATTTACTCGAAGATGCGCATCTATGACGGCGAAAACCTGAAGGACACCGACCCCAAAGCGAAGTCCTACCAGGAGTACAGGGACTATGCCGGCGTGGACGAAGGCATGACCGGCCTGTCGACCCGCTTCGCGTTCAAGAGCCTGTCCAAGGTGTTCAACTTCGATCACCGGGAAGTGGCGGCGAACCCGGTTCACCTGATGTACGTGCTCGAGCAACAGATCCAGCAGGAGCAGTACCCCGCCGAGACCGAGCAGAAGTATCTGCGCTACATCAAGGAATACCTGGCACCGCGCTACGCGGAATTCATAGGGAAGGAAATCCAGACGGCGTATCTCGAATCCTATTCGGAATACGGGCAGAACATCTTCGATCGGTATGTCACCTACGCCGATTTCTGGATTCAGGATCAGGAGTACCGCGACCCGAATACCGGGGAGATTTTCGATCGCGCCGCACTCAATGACGAACTCGAGAAGATCGAGAAGCCAGCGGGCATCAGCAATCCGAAAGACTTTCGCAACGAGATCGTCAATTTCGTGCTTCGCGCCCGCGCCAAGAACGGTGGCAAGAGCCCGCTCTGGACGAGTTACGAGAAGCTGCGTGTCGTCATCGAGAAGAAGATGTTTTCGAACACGGAGGATCTTCTGCCGGTCATTTCCTTCAGCGCGAAGGGCAACACCGATGACCAGAAGAAACACCGGGATTTTGTCGATAGGATGATCGCGAAGGGCTACACCGAAAGACAGGTCAGGCTGCTCGCGGAGTGGTATTTGCGTGTTCGCAAGACATCCTGAACAGGAGCCGCCTCGTGGCACGGATCGTCGATCGTCGTTACGACAGCCGCAACAAGAGCGCAGTCAACCGGCAACGGTTTTTCAAACGCTTCCGCGGACAGATCCGCAAGGCCGTTGCCGACGCGGTGGCCGGACGCGGCATACGCGATCTCGACAAGGGGGAAAGCGTCACGATCCCCGCCAAGGATCTGAACGAGCCCAACTTTTCGCTCGATCGTCGCGGCGTCTGGGAAACCATATTCCCGGGCAACGACCAGTTCGTTTCCGGAGATGAAATTCCACGGCCGATCGGCGGTGGTGGCGGCAGTGGTCGGGGAAGTGCGAGCGATAGCGGCGAATCCGAGGACGACTTCGTCTTTCAGTTGTCCAGAGAGGAGTTCCTGAACTTCTTCTTCGAAGATCTGGAGCTGCCGAATCTGGTCAGGACGCAGCTCGCACGCCTGAAAGAATTCAAGTCGGTACGCGCCGGGCATACGCCGACGGGAGTGCCCACAAACATCAACATCGTGCGCTCGCTGCGCGGTGCAGCCGGCCGAAGGATGGCGCTGAGTGCTCCGCGCACGGCGGCACTGCGCGCGGCTGAACAACGCCTCGAAGATCTGCGGCGTAGACTGGGCGACTCCGACCCCGAGGTGCGCGCATTCATGGAAGAGGTCGAGCGCCTAAGAAAGCGCTTGGAAAGCGTACCGTTCATCGACTCCTATGACCTCCGCTTCAACAACCGTATCCTGCGCGAGCAACCGACGAGTCAGGCAGTGATGTTCTGCATCATGGATGTGTCCGGCTCGATGGACGAGGAAAGGAAGCAAATCGCCAAACGATTCTTCATGCTGCTCTATCTTTTCCTGATCCGGAACTACGATCACATCGAGCTGGTCTTCATCCGGCATCACACCGTTGCCAAGGAAGTCGACGAGCAGGATTTCTTTCACTCGCGCGAATCCGGAGGGACCGTCGTGTCCAGCGCGCTGAGACTCGCCGAGGAAATCATCAAGGATCGTTATTCGAGCGACCTGTGGAACATATACTGCGCTCAGGCATCCGATGGCGACAATTGGGAGAATGACTCACCTGTCTGCGGCGAGCTGTTGACCACCGCCATCCTGCCCTACGTGCAGTATTTCGCCTATATCGAGATCACTCAGGGGCAACCGCAGAACCTCTGGTGTGAATATGCCAAAACACTGCCGTTCTGGCCGGAACGGTTTGCCATGCAGCGCATCGAGACGCTGACCGACATCTATCCGGTATTCCGCGAACTGTTCAGAAAGAAAACTGCATGAGCGTCGCTCGGCCGTCACTCCCGGCCCCATCGGAATGGACCTTCGAGTTGCTGGACTCCTATCATCGCGAGATCGCGCGCGTGGCGGAGACTTTCCGGCTCGACACCTATCCGATCCAGATAGAAATCATTACGGCCGAACAGATGATGGACGCGTATGCCTCCGTAGGCATGCCCGTGTACTATCATCATTGGTCCTTTGGCAAACAGTTCATTACAACCGAAAAGCACTATCGTCGGGGACACATGGGGCTTGCCTACGAAATTGTCATCAACTCGGACCCATGCATCGCCTATCTGATGGAGGAAAACACGCTGGCGATGCAGGCACTTGTGCTCGCGCACGCCGCCTATGGGCACAACTCCTTTTTCAAGGGCAATTACCTTTTTCGCACCTGGACCAGTCCGGAAAGCATCATCGATTACCTGGTGTTCGCGCGCAACTACATTGCCAAGTGCGAAGAACGGCATGGCGAGGAGTCGGTTGCGCTGTTGCTCGACTCCTGTCACGCATTGATGAACGTCGGCGTGGACCGCTACAAGCGCCCGCCTCGATTGTCGCTGGAAAAGGAGCAGGCGAGGCAGCGTGAGCGGGAAGCTCATCTTCAGGCGCAGGTCAATGAACTGTGGAGAACCCTGCCCGCACGGGGGCGACGCGAAGAGAAACTCGAGGAACGGCGCTTCCCTGCCGAACCGCAGGAAAACCTGCTGTATTTCATCGAGAAGAACGCGCCACTGCTGGAGCCATGGGAACGCGAGATCGTGCGTATCGTGCGCAAGATCGCTCAGTATTTCTACCCCCAGCGCCAAACCCAGGTCATGAACGAAGGCTGGGCGACGTATTGGCACTACACCATCCTGAACACGCTTTACGACGAGGGAGTACTTGTCGACTCGGTCATGCTGGAGTTCCTGCAGTCCCATACCAACGTCGTGTTTCAGCCGGCGTTCAACAGTCCTTATTTCAACGGCATCAATCCTTACGCGCTCGGATTTCAGATGTGGACGGACATCCGTCGCATCTGTGAAAACCCGACCGATGAAGACAGGCGGTGGTTTCCCGACATTGCCGGATCGGACTGGTTGCAAACCTTTGATTTCGCGATGCGCAATTTCAAGGACGAGAGCTTCATCGCACAGTTCCTATCGCCCAAGCTGATACGAGACCTTAGGATGTTCTCGGTGCTCGACGACGACAGCAACCCCAAGCTGCACGTATCCGCCATCCACGACGAAAGTGGCTATCGAACAATCAGGCAGAAACTTTCGGACCAATACAACCTTGGCAGTCGCGAACCCAACATCCAAGTCTGGAATGTCGACGTCCGCACCGACCGGGCGCTGACACTGCGGCATCGGGCCTACCAGCGCCGCCCGCTTTCGAACGACTCCGGCGAAGTGGTGAAACACCTGTCCAGACTGTGGGGGTTTACCGTCCGGCTCGAAACGCTGCACGAAGACGGTGAGGTCTCGCTCGACTACGAATGCCGTACCGATCCGACGGCCGACATGCCCGCCTGAATCAGCCGCATGGGGACCCTCCTGGGACGGTCAGTCGCGGAAATTATTGAACTGTAACGGCACGTCGTCGACGGATTTCTTGACCAGCGCGATCGTTTCCTGCAGCAAATCCTTCTTGGCACCCGTCACCCTGACGGCATCGCCCTGGATGCTGGTCTGCACCTTGAGCTTGCTGTCTTTGATCAACCGCGTAATGCGCTTGGCCAGTTCGCTCTCGATCCCGACCTTGACGCGGATCTCCTGCCGAACCTTGTTGCCGCTGATCTTCTGTACGTCATCACGATCCAGACAACGAACATCGACGCCGCGCTTGCCGAGCTTGGCGACGAGCACGTCGTAGACCTGGTCGAGCTTGAACGGGTCATCGGCATACAGCGTCATCGTCTTGTCGCCGAGTTCGACCCGCGCGTCCGAGCCCTTGAAGTCGAAACGGTTGCCGATTTCCTTGTTGGCCTGGTCGACGGCATTGTGCAGCTCGACCATATTGACTTCGGAGACGACATCAAAGGATGGCATGGCTCACTCCGTTCAGCCGAAATGGCAGATGTAATGATACGGCTCGCCGCTCACCTCGATCTCGAAGCCCGAGTTCGCCGGTACCGCAAAGGACTCGCCCGGACCGTATTGCTGCCACGCCGAAGTACCGCGCAGGCGCACCCTGCAGCCACCCCCGACGCACTCCATGATCTCCGGTGCAGCCGTATCGAAGTTCAAGGTAGCGGGCAGAATCACGCCGACGCTCTTGCGCGTACCATCTGCCGATTCGATCGTATGGCTGATGCATCGCCCGTCGAAAAACACATTCGCGCACGTGGCGATACTGACGTTTTCGAGGCGTGTCGTCGTCATTGCTGCCGTCCCCTCTTTTCGGCCACCCGCGCCGCAATGCGCATGCGCAGCGCGTTGAGCCGGATAAACCCTTCGGCGTCCTTTTGGTCGTAGGCCCCGCGATCGTCCTCGAACGTCGCGATGCCCGAATCGAACAGCGAGTCGGTGCGCGAATCACGACACAACACCGTTGCCGAACCCTTGTAGAGCTTCAGCCTCACCCAGCCATTTACCTGGGCTTGGGTCGTGTCGATCAATGCCTGCAGTGCGCGACGCTCGGGACTCCACCAGTAGCCGTTGTAAATCAGACTGGCATAGCGTGGCATGAGCTCGTCCTTGAGGTGCGCAACCTCGCGATCGAGGCACACCGATTCGATCGCGCGATGCGCCCTGAGCAGGATGCTGCCGCCCGGCGTCTCGTAGCAGCCACGGGATTTCATGCCGACATACCGGTTTTCGACCAGATCAAGCCGCCCGATGCCATGTTGCCCCCCCCGTCGGTTCAACTCCGCGAGCAGCGCATGAGGCGCCATGCGGACACCGTCGATCGCCACCGGATCACCCCGCTCGAACTCGATTTCGATGCGTTCAGGCGCCTCGGGCGCATCCTCCGGAGCGAGCGTCCACCGCCACATCGACTCCTCCGGTTCAGCCGATGGGTCTTCCAGATGGCGCCCCTCGTAACTGATATGCAGCAAGTTGGCATCCATCGAATAGGGCGAGCCGCCGGCCTTGTGCTTCATTTCGATAGGGATGTCATGCGCCTCGGCATAGGCGAGCAGCTTCTCGCGCGAAGTCAGATCCCACTCGCGCCATGGGGCGATCACGCGCACGCCCGGCATCAGCGCATACGCCCCGAGCTCGAAACGCACTTGGTCGTTCCCTTTTCCGGTTGCGCCATGCGCCACCGCATCGGCGTTCGTCGCGCGGGCGATCTCGATCATGCGCTGCGCGATCAGCGGCCGCGCAATCGAGGTTCCGAGCAGATATTCCCCTTCATAAACGGTGTTGCAACGAAACATCGGAAAGACGAATTCCCGGACGAAAATTTCGCGCAAGTCATCAATGTAGATGTTTTCAGGCTTGACACCGAGCTTGATCGCCTTCGCTCGCGCCGGCTCCAGCTCCTCGCCCTGACCCAGATCGGCCGTGAAGGTCACGATCTCGCATCGGTAGGTGTCCTGCAACCACTTCAGGATCACCGACGTATCGAGTCCGCCCGAGTAAGCCAGGACCACCTTCCGGACTGCAAGCTGCTTGTTATTCGACATTTCCCCTTCCAATGGATGACCATGGGCTAAAACGCCCGTGGTGTTCAATCACTCTGCCACGCGTCCAAGCAACAGATATTCCATCAATGCCTTCTGCACATGCAATCGGTTCTCGGCCTCGTCCCAGACGACGCTCTGGGGGCCATCGATGACGCCGGGCGACACTTCCTCACCCCGATGAGCCGGCAGGCAATGCATGAACAAGGCATCGGGCCGGGCCGCGCGCATCATGTCCTCATCGACCTGCCAATCTTCGAAATCGCGTCGACGCTCGTCGTTTTCCGCCTCGAAACCCATCGAAGTCCAGACGTCCGTGGTCACCAGCGCCGCGCCGCGCACCGCGGCCATTGGGTCCGCAAACTCCCGATAATGTGCGGTACCTAGCAAGCCGGCCCGGTCAGGCTCCACTTCGTAGCCGGGCGGGGTCGACACATGCACCTGAAAATCGAACACTTCCGCCGCCTGCAGCCAGGTATTGCAGACGTTGTTCGAGTCACCGATCCAGGCCACGGTCTTGCCCTGGATCGGACCACGATGTTCGATGAAGGTAAAGAGGTCCGCGAGAATCTGGCAGGGATGATATTCGTTCGTCAGTCCGTTGATCACCGGCACCCGCGAATGCGCAGCGAAGCGCTCGATAATGTCCTGCTCGAAGGTGCGGATCACGACGATATCGCTCATCCGCGAAATGACCTGAGCCGCATCCTCGACCGGTTCGCCACGACCGAGCTGTGAGTCGCGCGTATTGAGAAAAATGGCCGACCCGCCGAGTTGATGCATCCCGGCCTCGAAGGAAAGGCGGGTGCGGGTGCTGGCTTTCTCGAAAATCATGACCAGCGTCCGGTCCGACAACGGCCAGTAGCGCTCGTAGCGCTTGAATCGATCCTTGATCCAGCGAGAACGCTGAAACAAGTGCTCGAACTCCTCTCTGGAAAAGTCCTTGAACTGCAAAAAATGCCTGGGGCGGCTCATGATGGTCAGGCAGCCTTCGCAAGAAAGTCGCGAATCAGCGGCACGAGCACACTCAGCAGCTGATCGGCGTCCGCCTCGGAAAAGATCAGCGGCGGCAGGAGCCTGACGACGTTGTCTGCGGTGACATTGATCAGCAGGCCAGCATCCAGTGCCTGCGCCACCAGATCCTTGCACGCGCGCTCCAGCTCGACACCGACCATCAGCCCTAGTCCGCGTACCTCGCGCACCCCCGCGACGCCGGACAAGCCCTGCGCGAGACCGTCGCGGATACGCGTGCCAACGCGGGTCGCATTGGCCAGCAATGCGTCCGACTCGATCACCGCCAGCGTCGTCAGCGCCGCCACGCAGGCGAGCGGATTGCCGCCGAACGTCGAGCCATGGCTTCCCGGCTTGAACACGCCTTGCGCGCGGCCGGCGGCGAGGCAGGCCCCGATCGGCACACCCGACCCGAGCCCCTTCGCCAGCGTCATCACATCCGGCAGCACGCCGGCGTGCTGAAACCCGAACCAGCGCCCGGTCCGACCCACACCGCACTGGACCTCATCAGTGATCAGCAGCAGCTCGTGCCGATCGCACAACTCGCGTACCGCACGCTGATAATCGGGCGACGCCAGGTAAATCCCGCCCTCGCCCTGAACGATCTCGATCATGACGGCGACGATATTGCGGTTGTATTCCAGCGATTGGCGCAGGGCGGCCAATTCCCCGAACGGGACGCGCACGAAACCCGTGACGAGCGGCTCGAAACCGGCCTGGACCTTGCGATTGCCGGTGGCCGACAGCGTCGCAAGCGTACGCCCGTGAAAGGCACGCTCCATCACCACGATCGCCGGTGCTTCGATGCCCCGCTCGTGCCCGTAAAGCCTGGCCAGTTTGATCGCAGCTTCATTGGCCTCGCAGCCGGAATTGCAGAAAAAGGCTTCCTCCATTCCCGACAATGCACACAGCCGCTCGGCCAGGCGCTCCTGCTCGGGTATGCGATACAGGTTGGATGTGTGCAGCAGACGCCCGGCCTGCTCGGCCAGCGCGGTCACCAGGCGAGGATGCGCGTGCCCCAGGGTCGACACGGCAATGCCGGCGAGCGCGTCCAGGTAACGGCGCCCGGATTCGTCATAGATACCAGCGCCTTCACCGTGAGTGAAGGCCACCGGCAGGCGGCCATAAGTGTTCATCACATGCGACACCACTCACCCTCCTTGCAAGTTGCTCTGAGCGCCCTGCGCAAAAGCCAAAACGGGCACGGCGGCTCACACCGCCGTGCCCGTTCCCCGTTCGACCACCCCGACATCAGACAGCCTCCGCTTCCGCTGCCGGCCCGATATACGGTTCGAAGGGACGCCCGATCCGCTGCGCCCGCCAGGACCCCGGGGTTCTAAGCGACCTAGCTACCCTACCTATAGCGCCTTGATCGCCTGGGATAGCCGGCTCTTGTGCCGGGCCGCCTTGTTCCGATGGATGATGCCCTTGGCAGCGATCGAGTCGATCACACCGGTTGATTCACGGAACACGGCCTCGGCAGCCGCCTTGTCCCCTGCCGAGATTGCCTGACGCACACGCTTGATCGCCGTCCTGACACGGGAGCGAAAGGCAAAATTGTCGGCGCGCCGCTTGATCGATTGCCGTGCGCGTTTGCGCGCCTGGGCAGTATTGGCCATAACGATGGACCCAAAGAAAAAAGGGGCTATTGTATAGCCGTGAATCAGCCGCTGCAACCGCACGTCTTTGCGTGCGGTCTTCGCCCCGTGCACACCTCCATTCCCCGCCCATCTCCGCGAAGAAGGACGCGTACGCATTGACCCAAGCCAAGAGATTCCTTAACATGGCCGGTTCGGTGATGTAGCTCAGCCGGTTAGAGCGACGGATTCATAATCCGTAGGTCGAGGGTTCAAGTCCCCCCATCACCACCACAATTTGAAATCCCAACCCTTATCGGTTGGGATTTTTTTGCCCGGAACGCCAGTGTTGGCGCGGTTTCGCGCCTTGGCCTCTTGAGCACACCCCTCCCGAAGTCGCCGTTCCGGGCGCGCATTCCGCCGTTTTTTTCTCTCTGTTCTCTGCTGCCCTCTTGAGCATTCAAGGCCCGAAGTCGTGTATGGGCGCGGGTTTGCGGGCCATCGGTTTGCATCTTCGTCTGCTCGGGAGCGCGCGACCGAGACAGCGAAAGGCACAAAAAAAACCGCCCTGCGGCGGCGTGACCGTGCGGCGTGGCTGTCAGCGAGAGCCTGCCACCAGCGCCTCACGTTGCGCCAGCCAGGACGCCGACAACTTGCCGCGCAGCAGCTGGCTGACGCCCACCTCGAGGCGTCCCAGGGCGATGCTCTCGATCAGGTCGGGGGCCAGTTGCGCCAGTCGGCTCATCTTGCTGGCTTGGCCGAGGTCGATGCCTTCGGCCGCCGCGATCTCGGTCATGGAACTGAACCGTCCCTCGTCCAGCAGACGCTGCCAGTGGTGCGCGAGGCCGAGCGCTCGCATCAAGGGGGTGTCCTGCGCCATCTCTCGCACCTGCCGCTCGCGGCGGGCCTCGTCCAGGAATTCCTGCGGCGCGTCCAGCGGCGTGATGACCTGCTTCTTCAGACCCCGGCGCACCAGCGTCCAGGGCAGGAAGGTCTCCATCTGCACGCCGCCAGCGGGCAACGGCGTCTGATACGTCACCGGGTCGCCCTTGGCCCGGCCGCGATGCTTGAGACTCATGCCTCCTCCTCAAAACTGGCCATGAGCTGGCGCTGGGCGTGCCAGTCGACCATCAGGCGGTTTCGCTGAAACCACATCAGCGTCAGCCGCCGTGGCTGCTTGCCCGCCATGAACTGCTCAATGATGTCGGGGGCCAGCAGGGT
>JAJVIJ010000001.1:46455-97797 GCA_022072095.1 Rhodocyclaceae bacterium | reverse complement strand
GCCGTGGTGCGGATCGCGGCCTGGCATGGCGAACGCGCCAGAAGGGCGCGCAAGCGGCTGCCCGAGCACATCCGCGCCTTATCGAACTCACCGCTTCCTTGGTAGCATGGGACCATGGAACTGATACTCTGGCGCCACGCGCAGGCAGAAAACGGCTTCCCCGATTCGGCCCGACGCCTGACCCACAAGGGCGAGGATCAGGCGCGGCGCATGGCCGCCTGGCTCGGCCCGCGCTTGCCCGAGCACTGCCGCATACTGGTGAGCCCAAGCACGCGCACGCTGGCGACCGTGGCGCCGCTGGGACGACCGTTCGAGACCCGCCCCGAGCTTGGGCCGGGCGCCGGCGTTGACGACCTGCTCGCAGCCGCCGGCTGGCCCGATCGCGGCGGCACGGTGCTCATCGTCGGTCACCAGCCGACCCTGGGGGCCCTGGCCGCACAGCTGCTCGCGGGGGAATCCGTGAGCTTTCGAGTACGCAAGGGTGCCGTGTGGTGGTTCGCCACCACCTCCTCGACACAGGTGGACGCCTGGCTCAGGCTGGTGATCGGCCCCGATCAGCTCTGAGCGTCTCTCGAACCGCCATCGCCGAGCATGGCCGCAACAGCCGCGGCCACCAGGATCATCGCGACGACGATCGCGGCGCCGGCGGGCCAATCCCAGGTGCCGGATGCGAACAATCCCAGCGCGTAGCCCACCGCGCCCAGGGCGTACGCGCGCAGCAGGCGGCCTGACGCCGCGAGCGCCGGAACGATCAGGCTCGCAAACACCAGATATACGCCGACGACCTGGACCGACGCGGTGATGGTCAGCGCGAACAGCAGGTAGAAACCGACCGGCGAACGCCGTACGCCCGCGCCGAACCAGAGCGCGAGCGCGCATGCCGAAAACAGCGCCAGCGGTATGAGATCGGCCCAGGTGGTCCAGAGAATCTGGCCCACGAACAGGTCCTGCAAGTGCTCGGCGCCGTGGGGGTCGTGGGCCATCAGCAGCATGGACAGGCAGGCGGCGGCCGCAAACGCGACACCGATCACGGCCTCCTGGTGACGACCGGACCGCCCCTCCAGCCAGCGCAGCAGCAGCGCGCCGGCGGCCGCCGCCGTGGCGGCGCCGAGTTGCACCGTCCAGCCGGCATCGGGCCCGGCGATGGCGTGGGCCACGAGACCACCCAGACCGGCGATCTGCGCGATCGCCAGATCGAGGAAGACGATGCCGCGGCGCAGCACTTCCCGTCCCAGCGGCACATGGGTGGCCAGCACCAGCAGCCCCGCGACGAAGGCCGGGGCGAGATAGCCCCATTCCACGAACGAGAGACTCATTGCGCGGCAGCGAGCAGCCGACGCAGCGTGTCGTCGAAAAGTTCGAACAGATCGCGCGCCGTGGCGGTCCCGCCCACGGTGTAGGGCAACATCACGACCGGCATGCCGCTGCGCTGCGCGATCCAGTCGGACGCGCGCGGCGACTGGTAGGGTGCGCGCAGCACCATGCGCGCCGGCTGCGCGCGCAATTGCTCGATCAGGCGTTCGAGATCACGCGCGGACGGCTCGATGCCGGGCTTGGGTTCGAGATCGGCGACGACACGCAGCCCCAGCCACTCGGCGAGATAACTCCAGTTCCGGTGGTACACGACCACGGGCAGCCCGCGCAGCGGCTGGGCCTGGCGCTGCCAGCGAGCGCTGGCCTCGGCCCAGCGTGCGGCGAAGGTCCGGTGGCGATCCGCGTAGATCGTGGCCCCGGCCGGATCGATTTCGCCAAGCCGTTGCGCGAGCGCCTTGGCGATGAGCGCGACGTTGCGGGGGTCAGTGTGCACATGCGGATTGCCGGCTGCGTGCACGTCGCCCAGCACCCGGTCCAGAACCGCCGGTCGCTCGATTAGTCGGACGGCAGCGGCCGCCTCGAAGTAGCCGGGCTGACCAGGCAGGATGCGCGCATTGCCGGATTCACGTTGCAGCAGGGGCAGCCAGCCTGTCTCCAGATCGGCACCGGTACAGACCACGAGATCGGCGCGCCGCGCGGCCGCGATCAGCGATGGCCTTGCCTCGATGCGGTGGGGGTCCTGGCGCGCATTCGTGGCCGAAACGACCTGGGCGCGGTCGCCGGCCAGCTCGCCGACCAGGGCGGCCCACTCCGGCTCGCAAGCAAGTACCTGGAGTGCCGCCTGCGCGGCGGACACACCCAAGCCCCACAGCGCGCAGACCGTGACGAGCAAGCATTGCATGCATTTCTGGATGTTCATGATCTTTCCCTCAGAATCGATGTGCGCCATGCGAACCCAGGCTCATCTGGTATTGCAGCGTGATCTGGTTTTCGGTGAGCCCGAGCTGCGAACGATCGCGAGCAAACTGCACGCGAAGGCGCGCGTACTCCGACGGCGAATAATCGGCCATCAGACTCCAGCGGCTCGGACGGAAGTCCGTCGTCGACAGCACGCCGGCGAAGCCCGGCCCCAGCGCCTGACTGCCCGAATCCAGTCGGTCATAGCGCATGCCCGTGCGCCAGCGCGGCATGAATTGATAGACCGCTTGCGCATACCAGCCGGATTGAGTGCTGTCGTAGCGATCGCTGACGCCCGCGCAGGCGCCCCCGGCAGCCGTGTTATCGATGCAGCTCAGGTCGCCCCCTTCGCGCCGACGGAAATACTCGCCCTGAAGCTTGAAGTTCCGTTCGACCGGGTTGCCATCGGGCGCCCACTTCCAGATGAAGTCCGCGACCCAGGTGCGCGACAGACCTGACCAGGCGACCTCGGTCTCGACACCGGCGTCGTCCTCCCAATGGCCGGGGCGTGCCAGCGGACGGGCGCTCAGTTGCGCGATGCCGGCACGCCAACTGTGGGATTCACCGATATCGCCGCCGAGCTTCGCGAACAGCGTCCACGCGCCGGCACCATTTCGGTTGCCGCCGCCCGACGAACCCGGGAACCTGTCGCCCCGGCCGGCTTCCGCACCCAGTTCCAGATAGGTCTCGGTCGGCGCCACCCAGCTCAGTTGCAGGCCATCGTGCGAGAACCGTTCGCCGAATTGCGCCCGATACATCAGCGGGGCGTCGGCGAAATCCCAGGCATGCGGGTGCTGGGTGTTCAGATAGCCCAGCCGCGAATAGAAACGCCCCCCTTTCACACTCATGCCCTGACCGAGCCCCAGGGTCTGGAACCAGGCCTCCTCGACCTCGGCCTGGCCGTCCACCAACGCGGCATTCAGGTAAGCGCGAAAATTCGTATCCACGTTCGCTTGCATGACGAGCTCGGAATGATCGAGCCTGAAGCCGCGTTCCGAGCCGTGCTCATGCCCTGCTCCGAGAAAACCGCTCAGTCCGCGCTCGGCCAGGTCCTTGCGCTGCTGGTAGGACCCTTGCAGTATCAGCGAAATCTCGGGATTGAAGCCAGTACCTGATGGTGTCGACGCGGTGGGCACAGCCGGCGCGCCCGTCGCGTCGGCCGTGCGCGCGCTCAGCCCCGTGTCGCCGACGCGCTCGGATCGCGCCTCCAGCGCCCGCAGGCGCTTCTCGTAATCCTCTTGCAGCTGTCGCAAGCGCTGCTCGAACTCCGTGCGCAGGCGTTCGATTTCCAGCCTGGCGTCGGTTTCGGAAGCGCGCGTCGATGGCGCAATACATAACAAGGCCGCGACCACCGCGGCCGGCAATGTTCTCTGCATGAATGTCTCCCGTCGGTACCGGCGCGCCCAGGCGCCGATCCAAGTTGGCCCGCCCGGCACGATCTGTGCCGGGCACGTCGGTCAGAACGATGACCCGGGCGGAACGGGAGGGGCGCGCGAACGATAGGCCGGGAACGCCTGCCGACATTCGCGGTGGTATTCGATCGCGGGAAACGACGAGACAGCTGCCCGAAAAATCGGTAATGCGATGGCAGCGGGGGGCGGTGCCGAGCCGGCCGCGGCGTAGGCGACACAAGCGATGCACACGCCGTGAGGCGGGGGCGAGCCCTCATCGTGTTCGCCCGCGCCAGCCCAGTGAGTGGCCGCATGCGCGAGTGCGGCAAACTGGAACCACAGCACGAACACGGCCAGCATCGCGGGCCGCCAATGCATGCGCCGACTGCGCTTGCAGCGCTGCGCCGGGATCACCGCCGACCGCTTCATGCCGGGTAGATCGCGCCCAGCACGCGCGGTCCGCTCGCGCCGGTCACGTCAGGCAGGTTGCCAGGCCGGCCAGCCATGGTCTGGCTGGCGAGCCAGGCAAAGGCACAGGCCTCGACCCAATCGGGATCGAGTCCTGCCACGGCGGTGGTATTCACTCGGCTATCCGGCATCAGCTCGGCCAGACGCGTGCGCAGCTGGGCGTTGTGGGTGCCGCCGCCGCACAGCAGCACCTGCGCGGGCGGCTTTGCATCCACGCCGACCGCCTGGGCTATGCTCCATGCGGTCAGCTCCAAGAGACTTGCCTGGACATCCTCCGGACGGAAACGCGACGGCTGCAGGCCGTGCAGCCAGTCGATCGAAAAATCTTCGCGGCCGCAACTCTTCGGCGGTGTCGCCGCAAAGAACGGGTGCGCCTGCATCGCCGCCAGCAAGCCCTGCGGGACGCGGCCCGACGCCGCCCAGCGGCCATCGCAATCGAAAGACTGACCCGTGTGCTCACGGCACCAGGCGTCCATCAACATGTTGCCCGGCCCACAATCGAAACCGCGTGTCGGCGCAAACGCTTGTGCCGCGGGCGGAATCAGCGTGACGTTAGCGATGCCACCGATATTGACCACGGCACGCGTCTCGTCACGATCCCTGAAAACGGCTTCATGGAAGGCCGGGACCAGCGGCGCGCCTTGCCCACCGGCTGCGATGTCGCGATTGCGGAAGTCGGCGACCACGGTGAGTCCGGTCCGCTCGGCGAGCCGCGAAGGGTTGTTCAGTTGCAGGCTGTAGCCACACCGCGGACGGTGCCGTATCGTCTGTCCGTGGCAACCGATGGCAGCGATCTCGCCACGCCCGATGCCCGCGTCGGCGAGCAAACCCTCGACCGATTGCGCGTACAGGTCCGCGAGCCGGTTGGCCACGCTCGCCGCACGCCCGAGTTCGTCATGGCCGACCCAGTGCAGCGCGAGCAATTCGTCGCGCAGTCCCTCGGTGAAAGCCTGATAGTGCGTGCGCAGCAGCACCAGTCCGGAACGAAGGTCGCAAAGCGCCGCATCCACACCATCCAGGCTGGTGCCGGACATCAGCCCGACATACAGCCCGCCAGGCTCAGGCCCTGCGCTCAATCCGCCGAGCCGACCACTCGGCCACGTACCATCGCCACATGGGTGCGCAGCGACGCCGTCCGCTGCATGAATTCGGTCTTTTCCGTCCTGGACAGCGGCACCGCCGTCGGCAGCGCCACCGCGAGCGGGTTCTGATGAACGCCATCGATGCGAAATTCATAGTGCAGGTGCGGTCCGGTCGCCCAGCCGGTGCTGCCGACATAGCCGATGACCTGGCCCTGGCGCACCGTCTGGCCGGCGCGCAGTCCGGCCGCGATCCCGCTCAGATGCGCATACGCGGTCGCGTACTTGCCCTGGTGGCGCAGCAGCACCATTTTTCCGTAGCCCCCCTTGTTGCCGGCCTCTTCGACCTTGCCGTCGGCCGTGGCCAATACCCGCGTACCGGTGGGCGCACCGTAATCGACACCCTTGTGCGCGCGCCAAGTTCCGTGGATCGGATGCAGGCGCAGGCCGAATCCGGACGTGACCCGCGAAAACTCGAGTGGCGATCGCAGGAAGGCCTTGCGCAGGTTGTTGCCCTCGTCGGTGTAGTAGTCGCCGCTACCGTCGCCACGGTCGTTGTAGAACGCACGGTAGGTCTTGCCGTTGTTCGTGAACTCGGCCGCGAGCACGCGCCCGGAGCGGAAAGGCCGGCCATGATGCATCACTGTTTCATAGACGACGGAGAAACGGTCGCCGCGTTTCAGGTCGCGGTGAAAGTCGATTTCGGAACCGAATATCTCCGCGATCTTGACCGCAACCCCATCCGGAATGCCCAGATCGTCGGTTGCACCGAACAAGGAAGCGCGGATTTCGCCGGCACGCACAGTCAGGAACGTCTCGGTTTGCAGTTTTTCGTCGAAGACCACGAAGCCCTCGCCCTCGCGACGAATGCCGAGCGCACGCTCATCGGCTCCCACCACCAGATACAAGGCCATGACCCGGCCCGCTGCATCGACCTGCGCCTGCAGGTTGCGCCCGGATTTCAGATAGCTGACGATGCGCATGGCCGCACGATCGGTACGCAGAAACGCGAGCGCCGCGGCATCGTCGATATCCATGCGCTGGAACACGCGCGCGATCGTGTCCCCGGAAAGGATCCGCTCCTCGCGAACGAAATACGGCGCGGAAGAAGGTGCCGCCGTGGTCGGCGTGCCGGAGGTGGAGACTGCCGAGACTTCGCCAACGCCGGCTGCGTCCGCGATCCTCGCCTGCACCGCGATGGACTCCACGACCCACGCCTGCTCGGGCTTGATGCTGGCGAGTTCCGGGGCTACGGCGAATGCGGTGACCATGCCCAGCGAAGCCAGCAGCGCCATACCGACCTTGCCCAGGCGCTTGCGCCGAATGTCGCCGAGGTCAGGCAGGTGATTTATCATTCTTGGCCGCTATCCTCAAAAAGACGCGGCAGTGTAACAAAGATCACGGCTGCGACAAACCTACGACTAGACGCGCTTTCCGGCCCTTGTTCCTGCCTTCGCGGCTTGCCTGGCCCTCACCGAGATCTGACTCAGCCCAACTCCCCAATTCCCCAATTCATTACCACTACCGCCGCCGACCTTTCGCATGTCCGACCACGATCCCGATGCCCAGATCGCGCAGCTCGCGCGCGGCGCCGACGAGCTGCTGCTCGAGAGCGAATTCAAACAGAAACTCGGACTCGGCCGCCCGCTCCGCATCAAGGCGGGTTTCGACCCGACCGCGGCCGACCTGCATCTCGGCCATACCGTATTGATCAACAAGCTCAGGCAGTTTCAGGAGCTGGGTCATCAGGTGATTTTCCTCGTCGGCGATTTCACCGGCATGATCGGCGACCCGACCGGGCGCAACGCGACCCGACCACCGCTGACCGCTGAGGCCATTCGCGCCAACGCGCTCACCTACCAGGAACAGGTGTTCAAGATCCTCGATCCGGAGCGCACCGAGATCCGCTTCAATTCGGAGTGGATGGCGCCGCTGGGTGCCGACGGCCTGATCCGTCTCGCGGCACGCTATACGGTCGCGCGCATGCTCGAACGCGATGATTTCGGCAAGCGCTTTGGCGCGCACCAGCCGATCGCGATCCATGAGTTCCTCTATCCGCTGTGCCAGGGCTACGACTCGGTGGTCTTGGCCGCCGACGTCGAACTGGGCGGCACCGACCAGAAATTCAATCTGCTGGTCGGGCGCGAGCTGCAAAAGCAGCATGGCCAGACTCCGCAGGTCGTGCTCACCATGCCCTTGCTCGAAGGGACCGATGGCGTCGCCAAGATGTCCAAGTCGCTCGGCAACTACATCGGCATCACCGAAGCCGCCGAGGACATGTACGGCAAGCTGATGTCCATATCCGATGAGCTCATGTGGCGCTATTTCGATTTGCTGTCCTTCCGCAGCGCTGCCGAGATCGCCGTGCTGCGGCGGCAGGCCGGGGAGGGTCGCAACCCGCGCGACATCAAGATCGAGCTGGCGCTGGAACTCGTCGGCCGCTTTCATGGACCGCAGGCGGGGCAGCGCGCGCGCGCGGCATTCGAGGCCCGCTTTCGCGACCACGCGCTGCCCGAAACCATGCCCGAGATCACGCTGGTGCTGCCCTCGCCACTGCCGATCGCGCAGCTGCTGAAGCTTGCCGGACTCACCACGAGCAGCTCGGAAGCGCTGCGGCTGATCGACCAGGGCGGGGTGCGTCTGGATGGCGAGAAGATCAGCGACAAGTCGCTGCAGCTGTCACCGGGTCGCGAGCTGATCGTACAGGTCGGCAAACGGAAATTCGCCAAGGTCGCGCTGGTCGCCGGCTGAGGGCGACGACGGCCGAGCGCAGGAAGCGAGCGCGCCGCACGCCTCCGCCTACAGCACCTTGCCCGGGTTCATCAGCCCCTGCGGATCGAGCGCCTGCTTCAGGCGGTGCATCAAGTCCATTTCGATCGGGCTCTTGAAGCGCAGGATCTCGGCGCGCTTCAACTGGCCTAGCCCATGTTCCGCACTGATGCTGCCGGACAGCTCGCCGACGAGATCGTGCACGCAGCGCTGGACCGATTCGCCGGCCGTGGCCTCGTCCACCTGCGCGTGCATACGGTCGCCGGCGGCAGGGAGAAACAGGTTGTAGTGCAGATTGCCGTCCCCCATGTGCCCGAAGGCGACGATGCGCAGCTCCGGCAGCAGCGCACGCAGACGCCGCTCCGCTTCGGCGAGGAAGATCGGCACGGCGCCGATCGGCACGCTGATATCGTGCTTGAGGCTGACCCCCTCGCGCTTTTGCGCCTCCGAGGCGTTTTCGCGCAAGGCGATCCACGACGCGGCCTGCGCGTCGCTCTGAGCGATCGCGGCATCCCTGAGCACGCCCTGTGCCAGACCGTCGGCGAGCAGGCCTTCGAGCGCCGGCACGAGTGCGGCCTCCGCCTGCGTGTCGGTGAGTTCGAGCAGTACATGCCAGGCATGGGCCCCTGCCAGTGGCGCGCGCGTGCCCGGGACATGCCGTAACACCAGATCCAGCGTGCTCTGGCTGATCAGCTCGAACAGGTTGGCGCGCTCACCGTGCTCATCGCGCAGACGCTGCAACAGTCGCAGCGCGTGGACGGGTTCGGCGAGTCCTACCCAGGCGACCGCGCGCGCGCGCGGCAGTGGAAACAGCCTGAGCGCCGCAGCCGTGATGATGCCCAGCGTGCCCTCGGCACCGATGAACCAGTGCTTCAGGTCGTAGCCGGTGTTGTCCTTGCGCAGCGTGCGCAGGCCATGCCAGACCCGGCCGTCCGGCAGCACGACCTCGAGCCCCAGGGCCAGCTCGCGCATGTTGCCATAGCGCAGCACCTGCATACCCCCGGCATTGGTGGCGAGATTGCCGCCGATGCTGCAACTGCCCTCGGACGCGAGGCTGAGCGGAAACAGGCGTCCGGCGCGGCTGGCCGCGGCGCGCACCTCGGCGAGCGTGCAGCCGGCCTCGACGATCAGGCAGTCCTCGTCGGTCGAGAGCGCGCGGATCGCACGCAGGCGGGCGAGGCTGATGAGCACGGCGTCGCCGCGATCGTCCGGCGTGGCACCACCGCACAGGCCGGTATTGCCACCCTGGGGCACCATCGGCCGGCCGGCCGCGTGGCAGGCGGCGACCACGGCCGCCACCTCCTGCGTACTGCCCGGGCGCACCACGCACACGGCCCGACCATGGTAGCGACCACGCCAGTCGGTGACATAGGGCGCCATCTCGGCAGCATCGCTCAGCACATGGGTGGCGCCGATGAGGCCCGATAGCTGTTCGATCAGCGCCGCCGGTTTCATGGCACGCACTCCGCATACAGATCGTGTGCGTCGCAATCGGTGATGCGCACACGCGCAAACTCGCCGACCGTCAGATGGCCGCCATCGTTGACGTGCACGATGCCGTCGATGTCCGGCGCGTCACCATACGTGCGCGCGATGGCGCCGTCGTCGTCGATGGCATCGACCAGCACCTCGATCTCGCCGCCGATCCGGGCTTCCAGCCGCTCGATGCTGACCGCGGCCTGCGTTTCCAGCAACAACTGGCGCCGCTCCTCGCGCACGGCCTCCGGCACCGGGTCCGGCAGCAGGTTGGCAGCCGCGCCCTCGACGTCCGAATAGCTGAAACAGCCGACCCGGTCCAGACGGGCTTCCTCGATGAATGCCAGCAAGGCCTCGAACTCGGCGTCGGTCTCGCCCGGAAAGCCGGTGATGAAGGTGCTGCGCAACACCAGGCCGGGCACCATCTGCCGCCAGCGCCGGATGCGCTCCAGCGTGTTGTCCACGTTGGCCGGACGACGCATCAGCTTGAGGATGCGCGGACTGGCGTGCTGCAAGGGCACGTCCAGGTAGGGCAGGATGCGGCCCTCGGCCATCAGCGGCAGCAACTCGTCCACATGCGGGTAGGGGTAGACGTAGTGCAGCCGTACCCAGACGCCCAGATCGCCGAGCGCGCGTGCCAGCTCGGTGATGCGCGTTTTCATCGGCCGGCCGCGCCAGAAGCCGGTGCGGTAGCGCAGATCGACACCGTAGGCGCCGGTGTCCTGCGACACGATCAGCAGTTCCCTGACGCCGGCACGCACCAGCGTCTCGGCCTCGTTCATGACCTCGGCCAGCGGCCGGCTCACCAGATCACCGCGCATCGACGGGATGATGCAGAAGCTGCAACGCTGATTGCAGCCCTCCGAAATCTTCAGATAGGCGTAATGGTCCGGCGTGAGCTTGATGCCCTGCGGCGGCAGCAGGTCCAGGTAGGGGTCATGCGGCCGCGGCAGATGCGCATGCACCGCCTGCATCACCGCCGCGGTATCGTTAGGGCCGGTCACCGCCAGCACCTTGGGGTGCGCACTTTGCACCAGGCCTTCACCCTCGGCCGTCGTGCGCACACCTAGGCAGCCGGTGACGATCACGCGTCCGCTCTCGGCCAGCGCCTCGCCGATGGCGTCGAGCGATTCCTCGACGGCGGCGTCGATGAAGCCACAGGTATTGACCACGACCAGATCCGCACCCGCATAGTCCGCCGCCAGCGCATAGCCCTCGGCGCGCAACTGCGTCAGTATCCGCTCGGCGTCGACGGTTGCCTTCGGGCAGCCCAGCGACACGAAGCCGACCGCTGGCGTTTTGTCTTTCGATTTCATCAGCTCGCAAACGCATTTCGCAACAATCACTCAAGAATACTCTGAACCCGTTCGCCACCGCCACGGAACCGGCGACGCCGCACCCCTGCCTGCCGTGGCGATGGGTAGCGTCCATTCGGTCGTGGCAAGGCCGAGCGTCCTTCCATGGCGTTTCTGGGATCATCGCGACATCGTCCGACATCGGGCGATGACCCATCACTCGAGGAGACTGCAATGCGTCCAAGGCTGTTGAATGCGATCGTCATCAACGTCTGCGCCGGTGTTGCCGGACTGCTGGGCTTGATGACCACGGCACAGGCTTACCCGACCAAGCCGATCCGCGTGATCGTGCCGTTTTCGGCCGGCAGCGCGACCGACGTGCTCGCGCGCCTGGTTGGCGCGAAGATGACCGAAACCTGGGGGCAACAGGTGATCGTCGACAATCGGCCGGGCGCGAGCGGTGTCATCGCTGCCGAGGCCGCCGCGAAGGCGCCGGCCGATGGCCATACGCTGTTTTTCACCAGCAACACGACCCAGGTCGCCAATCTTGCGCTGTTCGCGAAACTGCCGTACGACCCGGTCAAGGACTTCGCGCCCGTAGCGGCGCTGGCGACCGCCGCCAACCTGCTGGTCGTCAACCCGTCGCTGGGCGTCGGCAACGTCAAGGAATTGATCCAGCTTGCCAAGGCCAACCCCGGCAAACTCAGCTTTGCCGGCGGCAGCAGCCTGTCGCGCGTCAACGGCGAGATGTTCAAGTCCATGGCCGGGATCGACATCGTCCTCGTCCAGTACAAGAGCAACCCCCAGGGCGTGACCGACCTGCTCTCGGGCCAGGTTTCGATGATGTTCACCGACACGGTCACGGCCTTGCCCCACGTCAGGGCCGGCAAGCTGAAGGCGCTGGGAGTAGGCAGCGCCAAGCGGCTCGGCCTGTTGCCGGAGGTGGCGACCGTGGCCGAAGCCGGCGTGCCCGGCTATGAGCTCACCGGCTGGCTAGGCGTGTTCGCGCCGGCAGGCACGCCCGCCGAAGTGGTCGACAAGCTCAACACCGAGATCGGCCGCATCCTCGGTCTGCCGGACATCCGCGAGCGCCTCGCTCAGCAGGGTCTCGAGCCGCTCGTCATGAGCCCAGGCCAGCTCGGCGCACTGGTGCGCACGGACATTCCGAAATGGGCACGCATCATCAAGGAAGCCGGCATCAAGCCCGAGTGACCGGACTTTTCCATACGGACCGTCCGGCCTGGCGCGGGACCGAAGGCGCGGACCGCGAGCTTGCGACCTCGCGGCACGACACCTGCCCCCTAGAGTGCCTCGATGCGCCGGCGTGCCTCGCGACCCTGCTCGCCCTTGGGGTCCAGCGCCAAGACACGCGCCCAGGCACGCCGCGCACGTTCCTTGTCTCCGGCCTCCACTGCGAAGCTGCCCAGACGCAATTGCAGCGCCGCGCTGTCGGGTAGCAATTGGCTTGCCCCGAGCAGCACTTCGAGCGCTTTCGCGTGATCGCCACGGGCCCGATACACGGTGGCGAGCGTGTCGATCGCCGAGGTATCGCGTGGTGCCAGCCGGACCGCGACCTCAGCCAGCCGCTGCGCCTCGTCCAGCTTGACCTTCCTCTCCACGAGCAGCCAGGCCAGGCTGTTATAGGCTTCCGGCTGTTTGGGGGCGAGCTCGATGGCCTTGCGGAACGACTTGTCGGCACCGTCCAGATTTTTCAGTTGCACCTCGGCCAGGCCCAGTTTGAGCCAGACCGCGGCGACCCCGGGCGCAGCGTTCAGTGCCTTGCGAAAACAATTGGCGGCAAACGCCCAATCGCCGGTCGCGGCGGCGACGTCACCACGATCGACGAGCAACGGCGCCAGATCGGGGCGGATCACGAGCCCGCGGTCGAAAGTGGCCGCCGCACGCTTGAAATCGCCCTGCTCGGCTTGCAGGCGACCGATGGCCCGCACGGGTTCCGGGTCACGGGGGGCGAGTGACGCCGCCCGCTCGAAACTTTGCACCGCGTCCTGGGCTTGCTTATTCACCGCCAGCGCCACCCCCAGGCGGTAATGCGCCGCGGCGCTGCTCGCGTCGGCGGTGGCGGCCTCGCGAAACTGGCTCAGTGCCGCGCTCACCTTGTGCATGTCCGTCAGATACAGATCGCCAAGCTCGAGTTTTGCGGTCACCGGATTGCCTAGCGAGACCGCTTTGCGGAACGCCGCTTCGGCGTCCGCGAACTGGCCCTGCGCACGCTTGAATCGCCCCCATGCGACCCAGGTTTCGTCGGAACCGGGTTCCAGCTCGAGTGCTCGAGACAGCAGGCGCTCGGCCTCCTTGCTTTGGCCGCGCCCCAAGGCGACGTGAGCAAGCCCGATCAGCGGCGCGGCGAGACGCGCGTCCTTGCCGGACGCGAGCTTGAACGCCGCCTCGGCCGCGGCGAGATCGCCGCGCGCAAGATGCTGCACGCCCTTGCGAAATTGCGCAAAGGCCGGCGACTCCTGCGGCAGCAACTTGAGTGCCGGCGCCGCAAGGCTTCCGGGAATGGCGGGGTCGCGCGTGACCGGCGCCGCCAGTGGCCACGACAGCGCCCCCGCGCAACAAGAGGCGAGCGCCCAACGCAGCAGACGCGAAATGGAGTTTCCCCGAGGACGGATCATGGTCGACGCCAAGTATGGGACTGCGCGATGCTAACCGCTACTTCGGCGCATCGCCGTCGAAAATGCACGGGAGAGAAAGCAGGGATCGCCGAATGCTCCGCCAGGCTGCTCGGCCGACCGCGGCGCCCGACCAACATCGCCGTCCCCAAACGACAAGGCCCCGCGCCGCCAATCGGGCGCAGGGCCTTGGAAGCTGCGGCGGTGCGGTGGCCGCACCAGACCTCGTTCAGCCGCGAGCTGAACCCGCAGCGCGCTGGCGTGCGCCCAGGGCAGCCAGCCCCAGCCCGACCAGCGCCAGCGTACCCGGAACAGGCACCTGGTTCGTCGGTGGCGGCGGCGGCTCATTCACGCCGGCGCGGCCGGAGACATGGAACATCGCCAGAAAGATGTTGTCGTCGTTCGATGGGTTGATGGTGTCCACCGTGATCGACGTATCACCAGCGGTGATGAAGGGCACGAGGTTGTAGCGCTCGTGGTCCTGATCGTAGGTCGGGTTCGCGGGCGAATACGGATCGTCGAAACCGCCCACGGTGATCAGCTGGCCGTTCGAGATCGAGCCGACGCCATCGTCGTTGTTGCCGGCGCTGCGCGTGAGCGCCTGGCCATTGACATCGACATGGGACAGCTGGCCGCAGCAGCTGAAGTTGATGCCCAGCGCCATTTCGGCGAAGAAGCCCGGCGCAGCCGGATTCAGCGGATTGGCGAAATTGATCGACGTGGTGTCTCCGGACAGCGCCGCAAAGCCATCCAGGATGCCGACCGTCGCTTCGGGCAGGCTGGCGTGGCTGTAGACCACGACCAGGGCTTCGCCATCCTGAAAGCTGTTGCTCTCGACCACCGAGAAGTTGTAGACGCCGCCCGGCCCGGCGTCGATCACGGGCTTGACGATGCTGGTGACATCGGCGCGCGCGGACGACAGAAAGGAGGTATTGACCTTATTCGGCCCGAAGCTGACCGCACCGCCGTTCAGCGTGGTGCCGGCCGGGCTGGATGTATCGTCGTACATCCCCGTGTACAGATAGGCACCGAGCACGGTGGCGCCCACCGGCACGCTGGCCGAGATCGTGCCCGACTGGCTGGTCGAGCCGAATCCGTCCGCCGAATAGCCCACGTTGCCCACGAAGGTCTTGAACGTCGTCAACGACGCCGCCGCCGGCGCCGCCACGAATGCGCTGGCGACGAGCGCCGCCACCGAATGCCTCATGCGTTGTTTCATGATGTCGAATCTCCCAGTGTTATCGGGCGCCCGAACCGATTCGGAACGCCGCCACCAGGCACATAGCAATTGCCGTGCCAAATTATGTTATTGCAAATAATCAATGTATTACGAAAGTTCGTCCCGACTCGTGGCGGAAGCTTGTAAAAAACTCCGACAGCCGCCAACGCCGCACGGACCGCCCCGCTGCGAGGCATCGCGACCCCGGTTTCACGGGCTGCTAGAATGCGCCGCTGCTCGATTCAGTCAGGTACCGCCATGTCGGCCGCTTGCCCGACCTTTCAGGACATCATTCTTCGCCTGCAGCAATATTGGGGGCAGCGGGGTTGCGCGATCTTGCAGCCCTATGACATCGAGGTCGGCGCCGGCACGTTTCATACCGCCACCTTCCTGCGCGCGATCGGACCGGAACCCTGGTACGCCGCTTACGTCCAGCCCTCCCGCCGACCCAAGGATGGGCGCTACGGCGAGAACCCGAACCGCCTGCAGCATTACTACCAGTTCCAGGTCGTGCTCAAGCCTTCTCCGCTCGATATCCAGGACCGTTATCTCGAGTCGCTGGAGGCGCTGGGCATCGACCCGCGCGAACACGACATCCGCTTCGTCGAGGACGACTGGGAGTCGCCCACGCTGGGTGCCTGGGGCCTGGGCTGGGAGGTCTGGCTGGATGGCATGGAGGTGACCCAGTTCACGTACTTTCAGGAGGTCGGCTCGCTGCCCTGCCGGCCGGTGCTGGGCGAGATCACCTATGGACTGGAACGACTGGCGATGTACCTGCAAGGGGTCGAGAACGTGTACGACCTGATCTGGTCCGAAGGCCCGGCCGGGACCATCCGCTACGGCGATGTATTCCACCAGAACGAGGTCGAGCAGTCACGCTACAACTTTGAATCGTCGAACCCGGCCTGGCTGTTCCGGCTGTTCGGCGAATACGAAGCCGAAGCCGGCCGGCTGCTCGCGGCCGGTCTGGCGCTGCCGGCCTACGAGATGGTCATGAAGTGCTCGCACACCTTCAATCTGCTCGACGCGCGCGGAACGATCTCGACGACCGAACGCGCCGCCTACATCGGCCGCGTGCGCGCGCTGGCGCGCGCCGTCGCCCAGGCCTATTTCGCGTCGCGCGAGGCGCTCGGTTTCCCGATGCTCGCGAATTCGGGGTCACGATGAGCGCCCGTGCAAATCTGTTGATCGAGCTGCGCACGGAGGAGCTGCCACCGCGCTCGCTCGTCAGGCTGGCGACGGCGTTCGCGGGCGCGCTGCATCAGGCGCTGCGCGAAGCTGACTTCATCGGGAGCGATGGCGATCATCGCGCCCCCCGGGTCTGGGCGACGCCCCGTCGGCTCGCCGTGCTGTGTGCCGACGTGCTGGCGATGCAGCCGGACCGGCTCATCGAACGCAAGGGACCGGCCGTGGCCAATGGCCTGGACGCGGACGGCCGCCCGACGAGGGCGCTGGAAGGCTTCATGCGCTCGGCCGGCGTAGGCTTCGAACAGCTTGCGCGCGTGGCCGAGGGCAAGGCCGAGTATTTCGTCGCGCGCACGATGCGCGTGGGCGACGCGCTCGATCGGCATCTCGCCCGGCTGGTCGAGGGCGCGCTGAAAAGGCTGCCGGTGGCCAAGCTGATGCGCTGGGGGGCCGGTGAAGCCGAGTTCGTGCGCCCGGTCCATGGACTCGTCATGATCCATGGCGAGCGCGTCATCGAAGGCGAGGTGCTCGGCGTCGCCAGCGGTCGGCGCACGCTCGGTCACCGCTTCCTCGCAGAGGGCGAAATCGAGATCGGACACGCCGATCGCTATGAAGCGCTGCTCGCCGAGCGCGGCCGCGTGATCGCCGATCCCGAGGTCCGGCGCGCGCGCATCGCCGCCGAGCTGGATGCCGCGGCGCGGCGCGAACACGGCGTGTGGATCGGCCACCGCGGTGCCGACCCGCAGACCTTGCTGGATCTCTCGGACGAGGCACGCGCTCGCAGCAGCGACCTGCTCGACGAGGTCGTGGCACTGGTGGAGTGGCCGAGGGTCTACGTCGGCGCGTTCGACGCGGAATTTCTCAGCGTGCCGATGGAATGCCTGATCCTGACCATGCAGCAGAACCAGAAGTATTTCCCGCTGCTGACGCGCGACGGACGCTTGCTGCCGCGCTTCCTGATCGTGTCCAACATGGCCATCGACGATCCCGGCAAGATCGTCACCGGCAACGAGCGCGTGGTGCGGCCACGGCTCGCCGATGCCCGTTTCTTTTTCGAGCAGGATCGGAAGCGCTCGCTCGCGTCGAGGTTGCCCGAACTCGAGCAGGTGGTGTTCCACAACAGGCTCGGCACACTGGGCGCGCGCGCAACGCGCATCGGCCGGCTGGCGCGCGGGATCGCCGTGCAGCTGGCCAGCGATCCCGCGGCAGCCGAACGGGCGGGGCTGCTCGCCAAGGCCGACCTGCTGACCGGCATGGTCGGCGAGTTTCCCGAGCTTCAGGGCACGATGGGGCGCTACTATGCCGAGCACGATGGGGAAGGCACACCCATCGCGCGGGCGATCGAGGAGCACTACCGCCCGCGCCACGCGGGCGACGCGCTGCCGACCGGCAACCTGGCCTGCGCGGTCGCGCTCGCGGACAAGCTCGATGCCCTGTCCGGTTTCTTCGGTATCGATGCGATCCCGACCGGCGACAAGGATCCGTTCGCGTTGCGCCGCGCGGCACTGGGCGTGCTGCGTATCCTGATGGAAACGCCGCTCGCGCTCGATCTGGGCGTGCTGATCGACCAGGCGCTGGCCGGCTACGAGAGCACCGGCCAGCACGGCGACGTGCGCGAGAGGCTGCTGGACTTCATGTTCGAGCGCCTGCGACACAGCCTGCGCGAAGCGCAGCACCCGCACGACCAAGTCGAGGCCGTGCTCGCACTGCGGCCGACACGCATCGACCAGATTCCCGCGCGACTGGATGCCGTGCGCGACTTCCTCGCGCTGCCGGAAGCGGCGGCGCTCGCGGCCGCGTACAAGCGCATCGCCAACATCCTGAAAAAGGCCCGTGAGCAATCGGAGACCATCCCTGACGAGCCCGACGTCGCGCTGTTCGTCGAACCAGCCGAACGCGCGCTGTTCGCGACCCTGATCGGCCTCGCCCCCACCGTACATTCATTCCTGGCTGCGGAGGACTACACCGATGCGCTGACGACGCTGGCCAGTCTGCGCGCACCGGTCGACCGCCTGTTCGATGAGGTCATGGTGATGACCGATGAGACTTTGCTGCGCGGCAACCGGCTGGCTTTGCTGGACGGCCTGGGCCGGATCATGAATCAGGTCGCCGACCTGTCGCGACTGGTCGTCGACAAATGAAGCTCGTCGTGCTGGACCGGGACGGCGTGATCAATCACGACTCGGACCAGTTCATCAAGTCGCCCGATGAATGGCTGCCGCTGCCGGGCTCACTGGAGGCGATCGCGCTGCTGTGCCAGTTCGGCTACCGGATCGTGGTCGCAACCAACCAGTCGGGCGTCGGACGCGGCTTGTTCGACATGGCCACGCTGGCCTCGATCCACGACAAGATGTGCAAGGCGGTGTCCCTCGCCGGTGGCCGCATCGATGCGATCTTCTTTTGCCCGCATACCCAGGACGAGCACTGCGACTGTCGCAAGCCGCGACCCGGGATGTTGCGGGAAATCGCCGCGCGCTTCGGTTGCGACCTGCACGGCTTGCCCTGTGTCGGCGACGCCGTGCGCGACGCCCAGGCAGCCGCCGCGGTCGGCGCCCAGGCGCATCTGGTGCTCACCGGCAAAGGCGAAAAATCCCGATTCGACCCTGCGTTGCCCGACGGCACGCAGGTCCATGCCGACCTGGCGGCCTTCGCCGCGGCACTCGTCGGCACATGAACTGGCTCCGCTCCGCGCTGCTGACGCTGGGGCTACTTGTCATCACCCCGGTCTTTGGCCTGATCGCGATCCTGGTCCGACCCCTGCCGGCACGGTGGCGCTACCGGATCGTGACCGTGTGGACGCGCATTGCACTCTGGCTCGTCCGCCATGTGACCGGCATCGAATGGGAAATTCGCGGCGCCGAGAACATTCCAAGAATTGCCAGTGTCATCTTCTGCAAGCACCAGTCGGGTTGGGAAACCATGGCGTTGCAGGCGATCTTTCCGCCGGTGTCTTTCGTGCTCAAGAAGGAGCTGTTGCGCATCCCGTTCTTCGGCTGGGGCCTGGGCTCGTTGCCGAATATCGCCATCGATCGCGCCGCCGGCCGGGACGCGCTGTTGCAAGTGATCGATCAGGGCCGCGCGCGCCTCGCCGAGGGTTTCTGGGTGGTCGTGTTTCCGGAAGGCACACGGGTGGCGCCCGGACGCCGGGGCCGATACAAGATCGGCGGCGCACAACTCGCGCTCACGGCTGGCGTGCCGCTGGTACCGGTGGCGCACAATGCCGGCGAGTTCTGGCCACGAAACAGCTTTCTGAAGCGGCCGGGGCGGGTGGTGGTCTCGATCGGTCCGCCGTGCTACCCGGACGGGCTCGACCCGGAAACACTTTCCCGACGTGCGGAAGACTGGATCGAGGGCGAAATGCGACGCCTGTTTCCACATCACTATGCGCAAGAACGCGGCCGCTGAACCCCTGCAACTGGGTTTGCCGTTCGGACAACATTCGCCGCCCGGCGTGGCCGGCACACATCGGCACATCCAGATCCATGGCGCCTGGCTGCGCTATCGCCTGTCGCGGCGGAGGCGGCGCACGATCGGGCTGATGATCGACGAGGGGGACTTGGCGGTCACCGCGCCCCACCACGTGTCGATCGGCGAAATCGAGCGCGTGATCGCACAAAAAGCCGGCTGGATCGCATCGCGGCTCGAGGCCTGGCGCGCACGCCCACGCCTGGTTGCGCAGTGGCGTGATGGTGGCGAACTGCCTTTTCTCGGCGACACGCTGCGCTTGCGCCTGGACGCCGGCGCCCGCAGCGTCCAGTGCACCGACACCAAGCTGCTGGTGTTGCCGTTGCCGGCGACGGCCACGGCCGAGCGGCTGCGCGACACCGCCTGCGCCTGGCTGCAGGCCGAGGCAGTCAAGGTGTTCACGGCGGCGGTCGAGCGCTTCGCGATCCGGCTCGGCCACCGCCCTCGTCGTATCGTGTTGTCCTCGGCGCGCACCCTCTGGGGCAGTTGCACACACGACGGCGTGATTCGTCTGCACTGGCGGCTCGTCCATTTTTCTCCAGCCATCATCGACTACGTCGTCGCACACGAGATGGCCCACCTGAAAGTGCTAGACCACTCGACACGATTCTGGCAAACGCTGGAAGAACTGCTGCCGGGGTTCGCGGAACCCAGGGCCGCATTGAAACAATGGCATCCGGCCAGCCTGGATGCGGTATGACGCGATGAACCGGACAGCCGGGCGACCGATCCTGCGCTGGCTGGGCCAGTTCGCCTGGCGCGATCTGGCGCTGGTCGGCGTCCCGGCCCTGGCCCTGGTGATCGGCGGCTTCTGGCTCGCGGCCCAGTACATCCGACCCGCCCCGCCCGGTACGCTGCGCGTCGCCACGGGTACGCCGTCCGGCGCCTACAGCCTGTATGCCGCGCGTTACCGGCCCGGCGCCGAGGACCTGGGCTTCCACATCGCGGAGATCGCCACGGCCGGCGCGGTCGAGAACCTGCGGCGCTTGCGTGCCGGCGAAGTCGATTTCGGCTTCGTGCAGGGCGGCATCGGCGCGGGCATCAACGACGACAACCTGCTGTCGCTGGGCGCGCTCTATTACGAGCCGCTCTGGGTATTTCATGCCCGCGGCGCCCGCGTGCAGCAGTTTCGGGACCTGGCCGGTCGGCGTATCGCCATCGGTGCCGAAGGCAGTGGCACGCGCGCACTGGCCTTGTCCCTACTGGAAGCCTACGGCATCGCCGCCTCGCCCACGCGCCTGTCCCCCCTGGGTGGCACCGCCGCGGTCGCCGCGCTGGAGCGCGGCGAGGTGGATGCGATCATGCTGGTCGGCGCCCATCGCTCGGCCGCAATCTGGCTGGCGCTGTTCTCCAGTCGTGCCACGTTGCTGAGCCTCGCGGACGCGCCTGCCCATGCGCGGCATTTTCCCTTCCTGACGCCGCTGACGCTGCCACGCGGAGCGATCGACCTGGCGCGCGTCATTCCCGAGCGCGACATCGCTCTGGTCGGCACGCCGGTGCAGATGGTAGCCCACGCGGACAGCCATCCCGCCCATGTCGACCTGATGTTGCAGGCGATGCGCGCCGTGCATGCCTCGCCGGGGCTGTTCGAGGCGGCCGGCGAGTTTCCGGCGCCCCGGCTTGGCGATTTTCCCATCCACCCGCGGGCACAGCGTTTCTACCAGTCCGGACCGCCCTTTCTGCAACGTTATCTGCCGTTCCGGATCGCCAACCTGGTCGACCGCACGATCGTCCTGCTGCTGCCCTTCATCGCCCTGTTGCTCCCCATTCTGCGCTACGCACCCCAGCTCTATGGCTGGCGTATCCAGCGACGCATGAACCGCTGGTATGGCGAACTGAAATTCCTGGAGCGCGACGCCTGGCTGATGTCCGATCCATCGGCGCGGGAGGTGTTGAACGCCCGGCTCGACGCCCTCGAGGAAGCGGTCAACCGGCTGTCGGTCCCGCTTGACTATTCGGACCACTACTATCACCTGCGCGCGCATATCCGGCTGGTGCGCGATCAGATCGATCGACGCATGGCACAGCGCCTGTGAGGGGTGGGCCGTACTGGAGAATCTGGCGCGCCCAATGGCGCGCGCCAGAACAGACTTCCATGCCGAGCCACCTCGGCGCCGGTTGCGCCCACACCAGCAGCACGTCACGAGCCCCCTTGGACTTGCCCAGTACCACCTTGCCTTATCATCACACCGTGAACAGCAAGAGAACGTTCTTGGCGAGATCGATCCCGACGACGGCCATGCTCATGGATCTTCCCTTACGATCGATCGATTCAGCCTGGAAATCGACCTTGGCAGCCTGCGCTGCCGCCGGCCTCCACCGCCTTCCGCCAGCCTCTCGGAACGGGGAAGCCCCTTTCTTTCGTTGACCGGAAACCTTGACGCAGCAAGCTGCAATCGAATCGTGACGCCTGGAACCCTGTTCATCATCAGTGCGCCCTCCGGGGCCGGCAAGACCACGCTCGTGCACGCCTTGCTCGAAGCCGAACCCGGCATGCGCCTGTCCGTTTCCTACACGACGCGGCCCCCTCGTCCCGGCGAGCTGGACGGCGTCGCCTACCATTTCGTGACCGCGGCCGAATTCATGGCCATGCGCGCGGAGGATGCGTTCGTCGAGTCGGCCGAGGTCCACGGCAACTTTTATGGCACCGGCCGGGATTGGCTCGATGCCAGCCTGGCTGCCGGGGATGAGGTGATCCTGGAGATCGACATCCAGGGTGCGCGCCTGGTGCGTGCGGCCCATCCCGACGCGGTCAGCATTTTCGTGCTGGCGCCGTCACCTGCCGAGCTGGAGCGTCGCCTGCGCGGCCGCGGCGACGTTTCCGCAGACAGCTTCGCTCTGCGCGTGGCGAACGCGCGGCGTGAAATGGCGGAAGCCGATTGTTACGACTACGTTATAATCAACGACTGTCTGGAATTCGCCGTGGCCGACTTGCTGGCGATCGTACGCAGCTCGCGGCTGGTTCCGGCCCGCCAGCGACGGCACCATCCGCAGGCATTCTTGCCCAGCTGAATCATTCCCGAGCTCGTATGGTCTATGTAGGACCGTAGTGCTGGTTTGTTTTCTCGCGGTGCCGATTCGTCGATGGCCGAACCGGCACGAACGCCCCACGAAGGAGTCAGGCAACATGGCCAGGATCACGATTGAAGACTGTCTCGCCAGGATCCCCAACCGTTTTCAGCTGACGCTTGCAGCGACCTACCGCGCGCGTCAGCTCGCATCCGGCAGCACGCCGCTCGTCAACGCGAACAAGGACAAGCCCACGGTCATCGCCTTGCGCGAAATGGCAGATGGCCTGGTCGGGCTCGAGGTGCTGAACCGCGGGCGAGCCTAGCGCCGCCCCGCGCGTTGGCGCCGCACGCGAGCGATCTCGCCAGCATGGCGCTCCCTACCCACGAACCTCGCGATTCGAACCCGGCTGCCGCCCACAAGGCCGCGGCCGTTTCCATCGCGCTCCATCCGTCTGAGCCGTCCGGCAGCGCCGTCCCGAACGCCGGACTGATCCGACTCAGGGAGCGGCTGAGCACCTACCTCAGGCCCGAGGACCTGGCGCTCGTGGAGGACGCCTACCGATTCTCGGCCGAAGCCCACACCGGGCAGTTCCGCATCTCCGGCGACCCATACATCTCCCACCCGCTCGCGGTCGCCGAAATCATCGCCGATTGGAAGCTCGACGCCCAGGCGATCATCGCCGCGTTGTTGCACGATGTCATGGAAGACGCCGCGATCGGCAAGGAAGCGATCGCCACACGCTTCGGGCGCCAGGCGGCCGAACTGGTCGATGGCGTGTCGAAGCTCGATCGCATCGAATCGCAGTCCTTCGAGGATGCGCAAGCCGAAAACTATCGCAAGATGCTGCTGGCCATGGCGCGCGATGTGCGCGTGATGCTGATCAAGCTTGCCGATCGCCTGCACAACATGCGCACGCTGGGCTCCTTCCGTCCGGACAAGCGGCGACGCATCGCGCGCGAGACCATGGATATTTACGCGCCCATCGCGAACCGCCTGGGTTTGAACGGCCTGTATCGGGAATTGCAGGAATTGGCATTGCGCCATGCCTACCCGATGCGTTACCGGGTCCTGGACAAGTCCGTGCGCGCCGCTCGCGGAAATCGTCGCGAGGTCGTCGAGAAGATTCTGGCGGCGCTGCGTGGCCGCTTGCGGCAACAGAACATCGTCGCCGAGGTGAGTGGACGGGAAAAAGGCCTCGCCAGCATCTATCGCAAGATGCATGAAAAGCACCTGAGCTTTTCCGAGGTGCTGGACATCTACGGTTTCCGCGTCACGGTCGCGACCGTGCCGGAGTGCTATCTCGCGTTGGGCGCGCTGCACTCGCTGTACAAACCCGTACCGGGCAAGTTCAAGGATTACATTGCCATCCCGAAAGCCAACGGTTATCAGTCCCTGCACACCACGCTGATCGGACCGTTCGGCACACCGATCGAAGTGCAGATGCGCACCCACGACATGCACCGTGTCGCGGAAAGCGGTGTCGCCTCGCACTGGCTCTACAAGGAAAGTGGCAGCAACTTCGACGACTTGCAGCGCAAGACGCATAACTGGCTGCAATCGCTGATCGAACTGCAGCAGACCAGTGGCGACACGCACGAATTCCTCGAACACGTGAAGGTCGACCTGTTCCCCGACGAAGTCTATGTGTTTACGCCCAAGGGGAAGATTTTCGCCTTGCCACGCGGCGCGACCCCGGTCGATTTCGCTTACGCGGTGCACACCGATATCGGCCATCGCTGTGTCGCGTGCCGGATCAACCACGAACTGATGCCGCTGCGCACGGCACTGCGCAATGGCGACCGCGTGGAAATCGTCACGGCACCGCATCCGCATCCGAACCCCGCCTGGCTGGCATACGTCAAGACCGGCAAGGCACGCGCGCAGATCCGCATGTTCCACAAGAATGTGCAGCGCCTCGAATCAGCGGACCTCGGCGAACGCCTGCTCACGCAGGCTCTGCGCCACATTGGCCTGCTGCCGGCCGCCATTTCCGAAGCCATGTGGGGCAAGTTTCTGCATTCAATCGGCGCCAAGGACCGGCAGCATGTGCTCATCGACATCGGCCTGGGCAAGCGCTTGGCCGGCATCGTCGCCCGTCGCCTCGCCGAGCGTGCCGACAAGGCTGGGAGCCCCGATGCGCGCAGCTCCGGTTCCCTGCTCATTCGGGGAAGCGAAGGCGGGTCCGTCCAGCTGGCGAGCTGCTGCCGGCCGATTCCAGGCGACCCAATCGTCGGGCTGGTGCGCAAAGGCCAGGGTCTGATGATCCATACGCACGATTGCCCCAGCGTGCGTCGGGCGAATGGGGAGCGCGACAAATGGATCGACGTGGACTGGGAAATCGACCCCGAACGGCGCTTCGACGTCTCGATCCGGGCACTGGTCTTGAACCGCCCGGGCTCCCTGGGACGAATCGCGACCGAGATCGCGGCGGCCGATTCGAACATCCGCAACGTCGGCATGGACGAGGACGAGGGCCCATACAATTCGATCTACTTCACGCTCCAGGTTTCCGATCGCGTGCACCTCGCGCGTATCCTGCGCAACCTGCGGCGCATGCCCGAGGTCGTGCGCATCGTTCGCCTCAAGGGCGATTCCGTACGCCAGCGCCATCTTCATGGCGAATGAACCCGGCCGTAGCGGATAGAATCGCGACCGTTCATGATCAACTTGGCAGAGATTCCACGATATGGCCCTATATGAATCCGAGCACACGCGCTTCATGCGTGAATGGCTTGCGCAACACCCGGACGAGCTCGTCGAGCAGAAGAAAGGTCGGGCGCTGTGGTGGGACCGCCCACAGACACTACAGCGCACGGAAGAGGTTCGCGATGCTCGCGTTCCGCAAAAACCCTACTACTACCTGACCGACTAGCGATCGGCTCGCCGCCGCGCGGCCCGGGTGCATGCGATCGGCCGGGGTTGCCTGAGCGACACGATCTGCATCGGGATCACCGCATGAATTCGGCGTTTTTCCAACTGGCACGAGCGCAGGGCGCGCTGCGCTTCGGCCAATTCGTCACCAAGGCCGGCAGACTGTCGCCGTATTTTTTCAACGCCGGTCTGTTTCACGACGGCCGCGCGCTCGGCGCACTGGCCCGCCATTACGCCGAGGTCGTGGTTCGCGACCGGATCGAGTTCGACATGCTGTTCGGGCCAGCCTACAAGGGCATTCCGCTGGCCGTGGCGCTGGCGCTCGAATTGGCGCAGCGTGGGCGGACCGTGCCGTTTTGTTTCAATCGCAAGGAAGCCAAGGATCATGGCGAAGGCGGCCAGTTGATCGGCGCGCCGCTCAAGGGTCGTATCCTGATTGTCGATGATGTCATCACCGCGGGGACCTCGGCTCGCGAAGCCGTGGACACTATCCGGGCAGCGGGCGCGAACGCGGTCGGCATGCTGATTGCGCTGGATCGCGGCGAACGTGGCCAGGGCACGCTGTCGGCGACGGACGAGGTTCGGACTCGGCTCGGCATCGACGTGCACGCGATAGCCGGCATCGACGAGCTGATCGCGTATCTCGCCGGCGAGCCGGACTGCCGCGAGCACTGGCAGGCGGTCACCGCGTATCGGAAACAATATGGGGTCTCTCATGTGTGATCGGCAGCTCAGGCGGTGGCATTTCCGGGCGACGTCGCTGGCGGCGACGGCCCTGTTCCAGTTCTGGTTTCTGGGCCTTGCGTCGGCGCCGGCGCACGCCAACACCTTTTGTTGCCAGGATGCGAGCGGCCGCTCGCTCTGCTCGGACCAGTTGCCGCGCGAGTGCTACGGCAAGGCGTATCGGGAAATCGATGGCCGCGGCATCACCGTGCGTCGGCATCAGCCGGCGGCACCGGCCACCGCCGAAGCACCCGGCCGCGAGGCCGAAGAGCGTGCCCGCAAGGACCGCGCCCGGCGTGACCAGATGTTGCTGCAAAGCTATGCGAACGAAGGTGAGATCGACCACCTGCGTGACCGACGACTGCGTGAAATGGCTGACAAACTCAGGATCGCCGAGGAACAGCATCGGGAAGCGCTCAAACATCAGCAAAAACTCGCCGCGCAGCCGCCACGCCCCGGCAAGTCGGCATCGACCGACGCCAGCGCAGCCTCCGCCTCCGCTCAGGACGCGGTGCGCGAGCGCGCCAAGTCCATCGAGGCGATCAAGCAGGAAACGGAACGCATGCGCATACAGTTCGACGACGACAAGCGGCGCTACCGCGAACTGACCGCGCAGCCTGCGGGCGGGAGCCTGGCTCCCGCCAGTTCGTCGAGCAGGCCCTGACCGACGGGCCATCCGGTTGCGCCCGGTTGACCCACGGCGGATCAGCGCCGATCAAGGCAGAACAATCGTCGATCAATCGCCTTCCAGCCGCTGCCGGAGCAGCGCGCCGACCTGTTGCGGATCGGCCTTGCCCTGTGTCGCTTTCATGACCTGCCCGACCAGCGCGTTGAGCGCCTTGTCCTTGCCGGCACGATACTCGGCGACCGATTTGGCGTTGGCCGCGATGACCTGATCGACCAGCGGCGCCAAGGCATCGCTGCCTTGCACTTGGCGCAGACCGCGTTGCTCGATGAGCAGATCGACATCGTCCGCCTCACCGGACCAGAGCGCGTCGAAGACCATCTTGGCCAGCTTCGACGATAGCGTGCCGTCCTGGATACGTTGCACGAGCCGCGAAAGCTGCGCGGGCCGGATCGGGAAAACCTCAAAGCCTTCACCCGCCTCGCTGTCCGCACGATTGAGTCGCGCGGACAGTTCGCCCATGATCCAGTTCGCGCAGGGCTTGGCGAAGCTCGCCGCGGGTTCGCCGCAGGCCGCGACGGTGCTTTCAAAGTAACGAGCGATGTCGGGGCTCGAGGTCAGCACTTTCGCATCGTAGGCCGAGAGGCCATAGTCGGACTGGAAGCGCCCCTGCATCGCGTGCGGCAGCTCCGGCAGCGCCCGCGCAACCGCAGCGATCCAGTCGTCCGCAATGGTCAGCGGCAGCAGATCGGGGTCCGGGAAGTATCGGTAATCGTGCGCATCCTCCTTCGAGCGCATCGCACGCGTTTCGTCCTGCCCCGGGTCGAACAGGCGCGTTTCCTGGACGATGTGTCCGCCCTCTTCGATGATCGCGATCTGCCGCGCGGCCTCACAGCGGATGGCGCGCTCCAGAAAACGGAACGAGTTCAGATTCTTGATCTCGCAGCGCGTACCCAGTGTTGTCGTCCCGGCCCGCCGGACCGAGACGTTGGCATCGACGCGGAAACTGCCCTCCTGCATGTTGCCATCGCAAATGCCGATCCAGCGCACCAGCGAGTGCAGCGCCTTGGCGTAGGCCACCGCTTCGGCGGCCGAGGCGAGGTCGGGCTCGCTGACGATCTCCAGCAGCGGCGTGCCGGCCCGGTTCAGGTCGATGCCCGACAGCGCATGCGAACCCCGATCGGGCAACAGCGCATCCAAGTCCTCGTGTACCGACTTGCCGGCATCCTCTTCAAGGTGCGCGCGCACCAGGCGTATGGACTTCTCGGCCTCGGCCACAACGATGGCGACCGTGCCACCGACCACGACCGGGGCCTCATACTGACTGATCTGGTAGCCCTTCGGCAGGTCGGGATAAAAATAGTTTTTGCGCGCGAACACCGAGACCGGGGCAATGCGTGCATCCACGGCCAGCCCGAAGCGGATGGCGCACTCCACGGCCTTGCGGTTCAGCACCGGCAGCACCCCGGGCAGGGCGATATCGACGCCGCAGGCCTGGCTGTTCGGCGCGGCGCCGTAACGGGTCGCGGCTCCGGAAAAAATTTTCGAGCGGGTGTCGAGCTGGACATGCGCTTCCAGCCCGATGACGATTTCCCAGTTTGGCGCGGTTTCCATCACGGCGTCTCGATCAAGTGGCCCTTGGATATCAGCCGGCCAATTCGTGCAAGGCCCCGGGCAGCAAACGCTGGCTCGGCGCAAGCGCGCGCACGCTGAGCGGGTGACGGTACTCGTAACGTGGGCGCAATGCCCACTCGCCGACCGGAGAGGAGTCGCCGAGCGCGGCCTCCCGGACCGAGGCTTGCGCACGCAAGCGAAAATCGAAGCCGTCGGTATCGGCCAGGCTGCCGAACCAGGCGCGCGGATTGTGCCCGACGCCGTCATCACCAGGCAGCCCGGTCAGTGCCGGTCCGACCAGCAGGTTGTTTTCGACCCGTATCAGGTCCGGCGCGCGCTTGAGTTGAAAGAACCGCCCACCCAGCAGGCGGCGGTTCACGAGCGTATTGTGGCTGGCCACGAACAGGTTGCGCGGCCATATCGCGGCCTCGGCTCCGTAAGAGACCATGTTGAAGTTCTCGGTCGCCGGGCTTTGCTCGATCAGGTTGCCGATGACGTAGGCCTCGCCGCCATTGGCAAACTCAAGTTCATAGCTCGCATGACCACCCTCGTCGGTCAGGCGACTGTACTGGATCATGCTCGTGCGCGCACGAGACTTGAGCAGGTGCCCGCGCAGGCCATGGTGAAAATAGCAGCCCCAGACGGTCAGCCGGCCGATCGACCCGACATAGAGCTGATGGGTCGCGAGCGTGTCGCGCGCGATGCCGTTGTGCGCGAACTCGCAGTACTGGATGTCGAGCGCGATATCACCGCTGTTGGCGGTCATCAAACCGGTATCGTTGTACAAGAATGCACAGTGGCGCAAGCTCAGCGAGCCGGCCTCGAGCCGGATGCCGGCGCCGTTGCGATCGGCGACGGCGGTGCCCCGAAACTCGACGTTCTCGATCAGCGTGCGCAGTCCACGCGTGACGAAGATCGCCTTGCCCTCGGCGCTGGTGCCGGCCGCATCGAGCACGGCACGGCCGCCAATCCCACGCACCGTGAGGTCGGACTGTGTCCAGGTGGCTACGTCGGCACGATAGGAACCGGCGTCGATTTCGACCGTATCGCCATTGCGCGCGAGGCGCGCGGCATCGGCGATGCGCCGAATGTCGCGGGTCGGGCCGACACGCAGCAATCGTCCGGTTACGGACGGGCCCTGTGCGAAACCGGGACTCGCCCCGATCGCGGGCGCACAGAGCAGCCAGCGATGGAAGCGTCGCCGTGCCGGGTCGAATCGTCCGGCGTGCAGGTCCCTGCCTACATCCATGGCCGCGGTGGCATGCGCCGATGCCAGTCGGTGCATGCCTGGTATCGATGCGCGATGGCGAGCAGCCTGGCTTCCGAAAATACCGGACCAACACATTGCAGACCGACCGGAAGCCCCCCCTCCCCAAAACCACAGGGCAGCGACAATGCAGGCAGCCCGGCCAGGTTCGCAGGAATCGTGAAGATGTCGTTCAAGTACATCTGCACCGGGTCCGCGGACTTGGCCGCGAGCGGAAAGGCGACCGACGGCGCGGTCGGCCCCAGCACGACATCGACGTCGCGGAACGCGCGCGCGAAATCGTCGGCGATCAGCCGACGTATCTTCTGCGCTTTCACATAGTAGGCGTCGTAGTAGCCATGGGACAGGACGTAGGTGCCGATCAGGATGCGCCGTCTAACCTCGGCACCGAATCCCTCGGCGCGGCTGCGACAATACATCTCCATCAGATCCGCATACTCGGCCGCGCGATGACCATAGCGCACGCCATCGAAGCGGGACAGATTGCTGGAGGCTTCCGCCGGGGCCAGCACATAGTATGCGGGGACCGACAGCGCCGAATTGGGCAGGCTCACCGACTTCGTGCGTGCACCCAGCCGGCCGAGCTGATCGATGGCGGCGTCGACCGCAGCCCGGACATCGTCGGACAAGCCAGGACCGAAATACTGTTCCGGCAGTCCGATACGCACATCGGCAAGCGGTCGATCGACGGCCGCCAGCTCAGCCAGCGCGCGCTGGTAACGACGCCACTGCTCGCCCGATGCATTGGCGGCGCCATCGGGCAGATACTCGATCGCGGTCGAGTCACGTGGATCAAAACCGGCCATCGCATCGAGCAGCAGGGCGCAGTCCTCGGCCGAGGTCGCCATCGGTCCGGCCTGATCGAGCGAGGACGCGAACGCGATCATGCCGAAACGTGAAACCAGACCATAGGTCGGCTTCAGTCCCGTTATCCCGGACAATGCGGCGGGCTGGCGAATCGAGCCGCCGGTGTCGGTCCCGGTGGCGGCCGGTACCAGCCGCGCTGCGACGGCGGCGGCGGAACCGCCCGAAGACCCTCCCGGCACGCGGGCCGGATCCCAGGGGTTATGCACCGGTCCAAAAAAGCTGGTTTCGTTGGACGAGCCCATCGCGAACTCGTCCATGTTGGTCTTGCCGATCAACACCAGGCCGGCACGTTCGCAGGACTCGACGACGCCGGCATCGTAAGGGCTGACGAACCCCTCCAGCATGCGCGAACCGCAGGTCGTACGCCAACCGCGGGCACAGAAAATGTCCTTGTGTGCGATGGGGATGCCAAGCAGCGGTGCTGCGTCGCCCATGGCCCTGCGCTGGTCGGCCGCACGGGCAGCGGCCAGCGCCCGCTCCGGATCGACCGTGATGAAGGCGTTCAATGGCTCGGCGGCGCGCCCGATGTCCGCGAGCAGGCGCTGCGTCAGCTCCATGCTCGATATCTGTCGTTCGGCCAGGGCCCGTCCGAGCTCGTGTAAGGTCAAACCGTGCATCGTCACAAAACCGGGTTCGCTTGCGGGAATCGCTACTCGATGATGCGCGGCACCAGATACAGGCCCGCGGCCGTCGCCGGGGCCAATGCCATATGGGCGTCGCGCTGGTCGGGCTCGGTGACGACATCGTCGCGCAGGCGCGCACTCATCTCGATCGCGTGAGACATCGGTAGCACATCCGAGGTGTCGACCGCTGCCATGACGGCGATCATCTCGAATATCGCGTTCAACTCGTCGAGCGCCTTGTCCGCCTCGGCATCCGACAGCGCAAGGCGGGCGAGCCTCGCGACATGCGTCACATCACGGCGCTCCAGACGCTTGGTCGTCGATGCGTTCGCATCTGTTGGCATGTCGGTCATCCGTCCGCAACATGGGAATATCGGTCACTCGCATCGACCACTCGCCGCTTCGACCCGGCAACACGTCGCGCCCGGCGAGACGACCCGGCCGCCCACATGGCCGCTCAAGCGACGGGTGCCCGGCCGGTGTCTTGGCCATTCCGCCTTAGGTTATCATAGACGTTTGTACCGTCCTTTTCCCTGCGATGGCCCTGCCGATGATAGGTTTTCTCCGCTCCTACTTTTCCACCGACCTCGCTATCGACTTGGGTACCGCAAACACGCTGATTTATGTGCGTGGACGCGGCATCGTGCTGGATGAGCCCTCGGTGGTGGCCATCCGCACGGAAGGCGGACCCAACGCGAAAAGGACCATACAGGCCGTGGGACTGGCCGCCAAGCAGATGCTCGGCAAGACTCCCGGCAACATCACCGCGATCCGGCCGATGAAAGACGGCGTCATCGCCGACTTCACGGTCACGGAGCAAATGCTCAAGCAGTTCATCAAGAAGGTCCATGATTCGAGGCTGTTTTCGCCGTCGCCGCGGATCATCATCTGTGTGCCCTGCGGTTCCACGCAAGTCGAGCGCCGCGCGATCCGCGAATCGGCATTGGGCGCCGGCGCCTCACAGGTCTATCTGATCGTCGAACCGATGGCCGCGGCAATCGGTGCCGGCCTGCCGGTGGCCGAAGCGACCGGCTCGATGGTCGTCGACATCGGCGGCGGCACGACCGAGGTCGGTGTGATCTCGCTGGGTGGCATGGTCTATGCGGGTAGCGTGCGCGTCGGCGGCGACAAGTTCGACGAATCCATCATCAACTATATCCGGCGCAACTACGGCATGCTGATCGGTGAGCCGACCGCGGAAGCGATCAAGAAGCGGATCGGCTCGGCGTTCCCGGGTTCCGAAGTCAAGGAAATGGAGGTCAAGGGGCGCAATCTGGCCGAAGGCATTCCGCGCAGCTTCACGATTTCGTCGAATGAGATCCTGGAGTCACTCACCGAACCACTCAATGCCATCGTGTCCGCGGTAAAGAGCGCGCTGGAGCAAACGCCACCGGAACTGGGCGCGGACATCGCCGAACGTGGCATGGTACTGACCGGAGGAGGCGCATTGCTGCGCGATCTGGACCGCTTGTTGATGGAGGAAACCGGCCTGCCGGTCGTGATCGCCGACGATCCGCTCACCTGCGTGGTGCGCGGATCGGGTACCGCGTTGGAGAAAATGGACGTGCTGGGCAGCATTTTTGCCAACGAATAAGCAGTCCGCTCCAGGACGCACGGCCCCATGCCCCTAGCGGGTCACAGTCCCCCACCTTTCTTTCGTCGCGGCCCGACGCCGCTGGCCAAATTGCTCGTCCTCGGATCCATGGCCATCGCGATGGCCATGGTCGATGCCCGACTGCACTATCTGGATTGGCTGCGCTACGGCATCGCCACCATCACCCAGCCTGTACAGAGCGCCTTGTCCGCACCATTTTCCGGTCTGCAAGCGATGCTGGGTTATTTTGCCAAAGTCGACACCCTCAGAGCGGAACAGGCACGCCTGCGCCAGCGCGACATCGAGCGCGCCGCGCGCGTGGCCGATGCCGATCGCCTGGAAGCGGAAAACCTCAGGCTTCGTACGCTGCTCGAGATGCGAACGCGCATGCGGCAACCCGCTCGCGTCGCCGAAATCGTCGCCAGTACGCGTGACCCGTTCACGCGCCGTGTACTGCTCGATGTCGGTGGCAACCAGGGTATCGAGAGCGGCGAGCCCGTCATCGACGAGTTGGGCGTGGTCGGCCAGGTCACTCGGGTGTACCCGCAGCATGGCGAAGCCCGACTGGTCACCGATCGTGACCAGGGCGTTCCGGTTCAAGTGGTGCGCACGGGTTTGCGTGCGGTGGTCTTCGGCGCAGGCGGCGGACAGATGGAATTGCGGTTCCTGGCGGCCAATGTAGACGTTCAGGCCGGCGATACGCTGGTGACGTCCGGACTGGATGGTCTCTACCCGCCGGGGCTGCCCGTCGCACGTGTACTGAAAGTCGATCGCGACGCAGATCCGGTGTTCGCTCGCATTCGTTGCCAGCCGATCGCCGCGGTCGAACATCACCGGCATGTCCTGGTGCTGTCCGGCAGGGCCGCCGCAACGTCCGGCCGCCCTGCGCTGGCGGAAGAAGCCATCGAAGCACCCAGCAGGACGGCCCGCAAGGGGCGCTCGCACTGATGTTGCCCACGCACGGCTCCAGCCGTATCCTGCGGCCAGCGCGGCGCCTTCACATTCTGCTCAGCCTGGTCTTTGCGCTCGCGCTCGATCTGCTGCCATGGGGCCGGCTGCCCGGTGTGCCAGGCTTTACCGCCCTGGTTCTGACCTTCTGGTGCGTACGTGAGCCCTTGCAGGTGGGACTCATCAGCGCCTTCATGCTGGGTATCGTGATCGATGTTGCCCAGGGCAGCGTCATGGGACAGCATGCGCTGGCCTATGTCGTGCTCGCCTTCGGCGCCGTCACGCTGTCGCGACGCATTCTGTGGTTCACCTATCTTGGCCAAGCCCTGCATGTTCTTCCGTTGCTGTTGCTGGCACAGATCACGCAAATGGCGGTGGGGCTTGCGGCGGACGGCGAATTTCCGGGCTGGAGCTATTTCCTGTCGAGCTTCGTGTCGACGGCGCTCTGGTATCCGCTCGGACTGTTGCTGCTGTTGCCGCAGTTCCGGCCGGACGAAAAGGACGAGAACCGGCCCATCTAGTAGGCGGCGCGGTACCCATGGGGCGCCCGGGATATCGCCAGTGGGCGCGGGTGGTGGCGGCAAGCGTCTTGCGGGCGACCACTGGCGATATCCCGGGACTACCGAGCAGCGTTCTGCCGTTCCTCGTCGCAGGCTGCCCGATAATGGGCGTTGGCCTCATCGGATCTGCCGAGGCGATCGAGCAGGCGGCCGAGTTCGCGATGCGCACCTGCCGACGGAGCGAGGGACAGCGCTGCCTCCAGATAGCTCTCGGCCTTGCCCCAGAGCCCCGCATAGCCGCACAGTCTCCCCAGGGCGAGCAATGCGCCACTATCCTGCGGACGCTGCTTGAGCCATTTCTCGGCGCGCCCGATCCGCACAGGCAGGTCGCCATCCGGGATGCGGCCGTACAGCGCCATCAGTTCCTCGTCCCAACTGGAATCCAGATGAGCCTCCAGCAATCGTTCGGCGTTTCTGTTGTCCCCGGCTGCATGCAAGGCTTCGGCGATGGCATGGACGAAGCGCGCGTCATCACGCTCAATGGCAGGCTGGGCGCGAAAGTAAGCGAGAAGCGCCGAGGCGTCGCCGCGCCGCTCCGCGATTGCGCCTCGATGGGCGCGCGCCTTCATTGGCCCGGCCTGTTCGACGCTCAGCCCACCGTGCTTTTCCAACAAGCGGATGATGCGCAAGGCCTCATGCCACGATCGCCGCCCGATGGCAGCGCTCAGTCCGATCCGCAAGGCCGCCACATGGCGCGCACCGGATGCCTGCAACTGTGCGATACAGCCCGCGGCGCGCTCGAAATCACGGCCCTGCACGGCACCCTCGGCCTCGGTGAGCAGGCGTGCCGAACGCGTTTCGGCATCGTGCTCCAGTGCGCGCGCATGCCAGGTCGCGGCCCGTGCCTCGTCGCGCAGACCGTGACTGGCACGCAAGCCGATCAGCGCGGTCAGGGCGGGCGCGTGGCCGGCCGCGTACGCCGATTCCGCTTGCCGCACCGCCTGTCCGTAACGGCCTTCAAACAACAGCGTCAGCGCACGCTCGAAAGCGCGCTGCGCGGCCCGGCTCTTCCGGCGCGCACGAAACGCCACGACGGCCGACGGCATGGCCAACGCGCGCGCGACCAGGCGCAGCGTCCAATGGACGACCAGAAAACCGACGACCAACAGCAAGATGAACAGGTTGGCCGTGAGCTGAATCCGGTAAGGCGGCCATTGGATCAGGACGAAGCCTTCGTTGTATCGACCCACCACGGCCAAGGCCACCGCCAGCGCGGCGAGTCCGATGACCCAGATCAGACCGCGCATCAGGAGCGGTCCGGTCCCAGACGGTCACGCTGCGCACGCAAGGCCTTCAGCGCGCTGGCGGTATCGGCGAGCGACGGCTGCTCGGTACTCAGATCGGTCTTGCCCAGATCGCGCAACTGACTCAGCAGCTTGCGCCCGCCCGGGGCATTGCCGTCGAAATAACGCTCGACCCAAACCACCGCCTGACGCAGATCCTCACGAAACGCGCGTCCATCGCGCTGCAACAGGTTGGTGCGCGCATGCAGCAGGCGCAATCGCAAGTTCTCGCGCAGGAAGAAAGCATGCTCGGGGGCGAGCAGCGCCGGGTCCGGGCGGTCCAGGCGCTCGATGCGAACCAGTTCCCTGAGGTCCTGCCAGAGATCTTCGGTGAGCCAAGCAGCGAAGCGCCTCGTTGCCCCCGCAGCTGGGCGACTGCCCCCCCCGGGCGCAGGGGCGCCATAGGCGAGCGACAGGTTGTCCACGGCTGACAACAGATTGTCGAGACGCAGCGCCAAGCCCCCCCAATCGACTTGGGCGGCGGTACGCAGACGGTCGATGTCACCGACCAGTGCGCGTCGCAGCGCCAGAAACCTGGGTCGGTCCAAGCGCGCCAGCCGCGCATCCATGGTCTGCAGCGCGATCAACGCGGCGGCACTGTTCCCCGCCAACTGCAATTGCTGCTGGGCGACCATGAACAACTGCTCCAGCTCCGCGAGCGCGCGCTCGTCACTCGAACGGGCCAACTCCTGGTAGAGCTGATCGAGCGCCTGTTGCTGGCTCTGCGCCTCGGCAAGCCGCCCCTCCATGAGGCCGAGCTTGCTCTCGGCCGCCGCCAGTCTGGCTTCGGCATTCTGCTGCGCGGCACGCAGATCCTCGACGCGCGCGTCGCTGCGCGCCAGGCGCTCGGCCACCTCGGTGCGCAGCGTGGTGAGGGTCGTGTAGCCGACCCAGCCCGCCCAACACATCAGCCCCAGCACGAGCAGACCCAGCCACGGCCAGCCCGATGACCAGCCCCAACGCCGTGCGGTCGGCTGATGCCCGGCGGAGGGCGGTGCCGGCGTCGGTTCCGCACTGCCGGCGGCGGGCAGCGCGGAGTGCTCCGGTGGCACCGAACTCTCAGGCGCCTCGGTCATTCTGGCCTCCGAAAATGCTGCGTCAATGCTGCCAGCAAACCCTCGTCCCCCGGCTCGGTCAGGACAACGCGGGCAAAACCGGCCTGACTTGCGGCCGCGGCGATCCGTGCGTGCGTAGCGAATATCGTGACGGGGGCGCGTTCGAGCTCGGGACGGGTACCGAGAAGATCACCGAGCGTCCGTGCGGCCTCGCTGCTGGTCAGGGTCACAGCATCGACGGCCGCCCGTCGCCAGAAATCGTATACCTCGTCGGGCACCGTCGCAGCCAGTCGACGGTGATAGCAGGTCACACATTCGACCCGTGCGCCACGCGCGCGCAGTGCATCGGCCAGCAAGGGGCGTCCGGAATCGCCGCGCAGAATGAGCACGCCCCGCCCGGCCACGCAGGCGCCGTCGAGTTGCGCCAAGGCCAGGACCGCCTCGGAATCGAACCGACCTTGCGGCGCGATCACCTCCGAGGCACCGCAACGACGCAGCGCCCGCGCCGTCTCCGGCCCCAGTGCGACGCAAGGCAGTGACACCGGCCATGGCTTTCGCGCGGTCAAGGCCGGCCAGGCATGGCGAACCGCGTTGCCGCTTACGAAAATGGCCAGGCTGAACGCTTCGAGACGCTCGGCCAGCGCGTGCAGACCGGTGGTCGAATCGAGTGCTTCGATGTCGAGCAAGGGGAAGCGCAGGACCGCGCCGCCCAGGCGCTCGATACCGCTTGCGAGCGCCGCCGACTGGTGCGCTGGCCGCGTGACGACGATCCGACGCCCGCTCAGCGGCTCGCCTGGGGCGGACGCGAGCATGTCGGGCCGCGCCAGCGAAACTGCATCGGCCGACGGGATGCACCCGGCCACCGCCACGACGCTCGGCTCAATACGGGAAATCACCTCACACCCGCGCCGCGAGCAAGGCGTCGGCGCCGAGCGCGCGCAGCTGCGTGGCGACCGCTTCGCCCAGTCGCTCGGGGTCCTCGCCGGTCGCTTCCGCATACAGCAGTTGTGCACCATCCGGGCTGGCGACGATACCGCGCAAGCGCACGTGACCCGGGAGCGACGCCAGCATTTCGGCGTAGCCGCCCAAGGGCACTTCGCAGTTTCCCGACAGCGACCGCGACAGCGACCGCTCCGCCAACACACAGTGCGCCGTATCCGCGTGGGCGAGCGGTGCGAGCCAAGCAGCCACATCCAGGCGCTCCGCCAGTGCTTCGATACCGAGGGCGCCCTGGCCGACCGCCGGCAGCGAGATGTCCACCGGAATCAGGCTGCTGATCCGTTCCGACAAACCGAGGCGGCTGAGTCCGGCCGCAGCGAGGACGAGCGCATCGTACTCGCCGGCATCCAGTTTGCCGAGCCGGGTGTCGAGGTTGCCGCGCAGCGGCCGAAACTCGATGTGCGGATAGCGATGCCTGAGTTGCGCGCTGCGCCGCAGGCTGGATGTGCCTATGCGCGCACCACGAGGCCATTCGTCCAGCGTCGCGGTGTGTGCGCCGACCAGGGCGTCGCGCGGATCTTCGCGCTCGCAGATCGCCACCAGCCGAAACGCCGCGTCCAGATCGCCGGGCAAGTCCTTCATGGAGTGCACGGCGACATCGGCGCGACCGTCACGCAAGGCCACTTCCAATTCCTTGATGAACAGCCCCTTGCCGCCGATCTGGGCAAGCGGGCGATCGAGGATACGGTCGCCGCGCGTCGTCAGCTCGAGCAGTTCGACGCAACAGGCCGGATAGAGCGCCCGCAGTCGCGCGCGCACGTGTTCAGCCTGCCACAATGCCAGCCGGCTCGCGCGCGTCGCGATGACGATTCGTTCGGGAGGTGGATGGCCGATCACAGGTGTGCGGACATGAATGACTGGAAGCAGGCTGCCCGGTGCAGGGCTCGCCATCGAATAGTACAGCGCCACCGCGCGACCTCCGATCAAAGGGCACCCGTCGGCACCCGTCTCTTGATCCTCTTTTCGGCCCTCAACCCAGCGCGTACCGGACCGAGTGTAGCACGTCCCCCCGACGCGACTTCCAGTGGGCACACGGACCGAAGGCCGACCGACCGGCGCCCATATTGTCTGGACATATGCCGGGCGGCGGCTCGCGCCCCTTCCGCAAGCGTGGGCGACCCGGTCGGATTTCGGTTAAGCTTCGCGCCGGCCCGGCTGTTCTGCAAGAGGGTGTTGTGTCCTACGCGAGCGTCCAAAGGGCGCGGACCAGATGGACCAAGCGGGCGGGGCGCGGCCCTGAACTGTTACGGGGCGGGAGCCCGTGGCATCCGCCCCGCTTCCCAGTTGCACAATGTTTGCATGCTATAGGAGACACACATGGCTGTTTGCTTCAAGGCGGGACGTTTCTCGAAAGCCGCCGGCGCCGCGGTGCTGGCCGCGGGTCTGCTGGCGAGTCCGATCGCATCGGCCCAGCCCAAGGAACAATTCGTGCCCGCGGCCCTGTTCCGCGTCGGCCCCATCGCCGCGATCGGTATCGGCATCGCCGGCGGCTGGCTCGATTACATGCAGCTATTGAATGATCGCGACGGCGGCATCCATGGCCACAAGCTGGTTTGGGAGGATTGCGAGTTCGAATACAAGCCCGACCGCTCGGTGGAGTGCTATGAACGCATGAAAAAGCGGGTGCCCACCGGCCTGCCGTTCTATAACCCGCTCAATACCCCCGCGTCTTATGCGCTGACCGAAAGAGTGGTCCAGGACAAGGTGCCGATGCTGAACATTGGCCTGGGTCGGGCGGATGCCGCCGACGGCCGCATCTTCCCGTGGATATTCCCACTGATGACCACTTACCAAAGTGCGGCCGCCGCCAAGATCCAGTTCATGGGTCAACGCGAGGGCGGCATGGCCAAGCTGAAAGGCAAGAAGATCGTGGTGCTCTATCACGACACCGCTTACGGCAAGGAGATCCTGCCCATCATCGACACCATGGCGGGCAAGTTTGGGTTTGAGGTCACCAAGATTTCGGTGCCGCCGCCGGGAGCCGAACAGCAGGCCCAGTGGCTGCAGATCCGGCAGATCAAGCCCGACTGGATCATCATGCGCACGCTCGGCGTGATGACGGTTGCGGCGATCAAGAATGCCCAGCGCATCGGATTTCCGACCGACCACATGATCGGCAACTGGTGGGCATCGAGCACCGAGGACATGGTTGCCGCCGGCGACGCGGCCAAGGGTGTGATCGGCGCCACGCTGTATGAGGACGGCAATCAGTTCCCGCTCGTGCAGGAGATCATCAAGCGCTACTACACCGGCGGCAAGAAAGGCCATATGGCCGATCCCAAGCTGGTCGGTTCGTCCAACTACAACAACGGCCTGGGGCAGGCCATCGTCAAGATGGAAGCGATCCGGATGGCCATGGACAAGTATGGCAAGAAGCCGGTGACTGGCGAACAGGTACGCTGGGCGCTCGAGCATCTGAACCTCGACGAAAAACGCCTCAAGGAACTGGGCGTCGCCGGCATGATGCAGCCGCTCAAGACATCGTGTGCCGACCATGAGGGCGGTGGCGCCGTGCGCTTCCAGCAGTGGGACGGCACGCAATGGAAGCTGATCGGCGAGTGGGTCAAATCGGATCGCAGCATCGTCCGCCCGTTCCTTGAGGAACTGGCAGGCCGCTACGCCAAGGAAAAAGGGATCACGCCGAGAGACTGCTCGAAAGAGAGCTGACCCCCGGTTCGGTGGGCGGGGCAGGTTCACCCCCCGCGGCTCCGCCCACCCCAGGTCGTGCGCGCCTCGTGCACGCCCCCGTTTGCGGCGGAATCGCTGATCCGGGTTCGCCGCGCGTGTATTGCCAACCTTTGCTACCAGGAGTGATGCAATGTCTTCTCGCAGTCTGGCCGGAGTTCGGAAGACTCTGGCCGCGGCCGCACTCGGCCTTGGTATCGCCGCCGCCTCCTTGCCGTCTCAGGCGGCCGACCAGTTCGTGCCGCTGGCCAATTTCCGGCTAGGTCCGCTGGCGTCCATCGGCGCCACGCTGTCGGCCGGCTGGATCGATTACATGAGCTTGATCAACGACCGCGACGGCGGTGTCTACGGTCACAAGCTGGTCTGGGAGGAATGCGAGTTCGAATACAAGCCGGACCGCGCCATCGAGTGCTACGAGCGCATGAAAAACCGCGTCCCGACCGGTATGCCGTTTTTCAACACGCTGAACACTCCGGCCACCTACGCGCTGACCGAGCGTGCTGCCCAGGACAAGGTGCCGCTGATCACGGTCGGCATTGGCCGCGCCGACGCTGCCGACGGCCGCGTTTTCCCGTGGGTGTTCCCGCTCATGACCACCTATCAGAGCGGCAACACGGCGATGGTGCAGTACATCGCCGGCAAGGAAGGTGGCATCGCCAAGCTCAAGGGCAAGAAGATCGCCTTCATCTACCACGACACGGCATTCGGCAAGGAGGAGTTGCCGGTCCTGGAGTTGCAGCAGAAGAAATATGGCTTCGAGCTGATCAAGATTCCGATCGCGCCGCCGGGCGCAGAACAGCAGTCGCACTGGCTGCAGATCCGGCAGGCCAAACCCGACTGGATCATCATGCGCACACTCGGCGTCATGACCGTATCGGCGATCAAGAACGCCCAACGCATCGGCTTTCCCCGGGAAAAAATGATCGCCGGTTGGTGGTCCGGAACGACGGATGACATGCTCGCAGCCGGCGAAGCCGCCAAGGGCTATAACGCCATTTCGCTGTACGCCGACGGCGCCGACTTTCCGGTCATCAAGGAGATCGTCAAGCGCTACTACACGGGCGACAAGAAAGGCAACCTGGCCGATCCGAAGCTCGTCGGTTCTTCGAACTACAATGCCGGCATCGCCCACGGCATTGTCATGGTCGAACTGATTCGCGCGGCCATGGACAAGTATGGCAAGAAGCCGGTGACCGGCGAGCAGGTGCGCTGGGCGCTCGAGCGCATCAACCTCGACGACAAGCGCATGAAGGAACTGGGCGCGGCGGGTCTGGTCCAGCCACTGAAAACCTCGTGCCAGGACCACGAGGGCGGCGGTTCGGTCAAGGTGCACCAATGGGACGGCACCACCTGGGTGGGCCAGGGCGGCTGGGTGAAATCCGACCGCGCGCTGGTGCGACCGCTGCTCGAGGAGCTGGCGGCGGGCTACGCCAAGGAAAAAGGCATCACGCCGCGCGACTGCTCGAAAGAGAAGTGAGCGGCGCCTCCAAGAGGGGGTTCATGCCTGGACTCGTATCGCCCGAACGACCCGGCTCTCGGCCGGGTCGTTTTATTTCAGCCCCTTGAAATCGAACAGGCGTACATCAGCCAGATGCGATGGCGTCACCTGCGTGAGCGCTCGTGCGATCGACTCGATGCGCCCGGGATGCTCACGTCGCCAGGTTTGCAGCATCGCCTTGACCTTGCGACGTTCGGCGTTTTCCTCGGTACCGCACAGATTGCACGGGATGATCGGAAACTTCATGCCTCGTGCGTAGCGCGCGATGTCGTCCTCGCTGCAATAGGCGAGCGGACGGATGACGATCTGGCCGTCGTCCGAGCGCAGCTTGGGTGGCATGGCTTTCAAGGTGCCGCCATGAAACAGGTTCAGGAAGAGCGTCTCGATCATGTCATCGCGATGATGGCCCAGCGCGATCTTGGAGGCCCCGAGCTCACGCGCGACACGGTACAACGCGCCACGGCGCAGCCGCGAACACAGCGAGCAGGCGGTCTTTCCGGCCGGGATCTTGGCGCGCACGATCGAGTACGTATCCTGCGTGACGATGCGATGGGCGACCCCCAGCCCGTCGAGATAACGCGGCAGGACATCCTGCGGAAAGCCCGGCTGGCCCTGATCCAGGTTGACGGCAATGACTTCGAAACGGACCGGTGCGCGCGGCCTCAGTCTCAACAACAGATTCAACAGCGTGTAGGAATCCTTGCCACCGGACAGGCAGACCATGATCCGGTCGCCGTCGTCGATCATGCCGAAATCGGCGATGGCGGAACCGGTGGCATGCAACAGCCGCTTTTCGAGCTTCTGGACATTGCCGGAAATCGGTTCTGTGGCCGCGTGCGCATCCGTATCGACGCCGTCCTTGCCGTTCCGGCTCGGCGTGTAAGGGTGTAGCGTGACGGGGACAGCCGTATGCCTGCTCACGTCGCGACCCGCTCCTCGGCCCAGGCGGTGACGATTTCATGGATGCGACGTACGCCATCGGTCAGCGCCGCCGGTCCAGGCTGCAGGATTTCGGCGGACTTGATTTCGAACACATGACCGGTGCGTACAGCCGGCACGTCCGCCCAGCCCGGGCGCGCAGCCACCTTTTCTGGCCGGAAGCGTTTGCCGCACCAGGATCCGAGGATGATGTCGGGCGCTCGGCGAACCACCTCATCGGCATCCGCGATGATGCGGCCTTGGCCGTGCGCCTGCCGGGCCAATTCGGGAAAGCAGTCGATGCCGCCGGCGATCGCGATCAGCTCGGACACCCAGCCTATCGCCGAGATCATCGGTTCATCCCACTCTTCGAAATAGACACGCGGGCGACGCGGCAGCCGAGCCGCGCACTCGCTGATTTCGGCTAGGCCGGTGTCGAGTTCGGTGAGCAACATCTCGGTCCGATCTTGCGCACCGACGAGCGCGCCGACGGTACGTATCATCGAGAAGATGCCGTCCACACTACGATGATTGAAGATATGCACGTCCAGACCGGCATGCACCAGATCGCGCGCGATATCGGCCTGAAGATCGGAAAAGCCCAGCACCAGGTCGGGTTCGAGTGCGAGGATCTTGTCCAGCTTGGCCGAGGTGAATGCCGAGACCCGCGGCTTCTCCTTGCGCGCCTGCCTCGGCCTAACGGTGAAACCGGAAATGCCGACGATGCGCGCTTGCTCACCTAGCAGATAGAGCGTCTCGGTGGTTTCCTCGGTCAGGCAGACAATCCGTCTGGGATAGCCCGTACCCCTCACGCCCGCCGCCGATCGAACTCAGCCCCTGGCGACGGACTTGCCGACATCGCCACCCAGCGTCGCAACCAGTGTGTGCACCATGGCGACGACGGCGACATAGGCGGCAGCGACCGCGACATAGGGCGGATAGTATTCGGCGAGCTGGGCCACGTAGCCGGACCAGGTCAGCGCCTCGACCCGCCCCGAAAACAGGTAGAACGAGCCGTTGGAGATCAGGAAAGCGGCGCTCGACGAGGCCACGACCGCCAGACCCAGCAGCGATGCGCGCTCCAGACCGAGACCGGAGCGATGGCGTGCGGCGTACCAGCGGCCGCCGAACCACATCGCGGCGTAGGTCGGTACCAGAAACACGTAAGCGGACGTGACGCAAAAGCTGCTGGTGCCGCCGAAGCTGATCGCGACATAGTCGACGATGCCGGCCTCGGCAATCAACACCGGCAGCACCCAGGCCGCTGGCAGGTAGAAACCCGCAATGAAAAACGCCGCCAGCGATGCATCGGGCAACAGACTCATGCTGCCAAAGTGATGAAAGCGGGTCGCGGCCATCAGCAGCATCAGTCCGGCCAGTATCAGCATGGGTTTGCGGGTTCTCATTTCGCTTCTCCGGTGTTGTGACGAAGACGGCAGGCACGAAGATCGTCGGCGTGCGCGCCGAAGCCCTTGCGGGCTAGGTTATCAATTCATCGCGACTTGCGCCAACATTTTGCGTATCGCCCTCGTCGGCCGGGGCGCCCGGCGAATGCAAAAAAGCGGAGCAAACCGCGCTGATATACTGCGCGCTCCCGCGATCGAATCAAGATGTCCCGCTCCGATTCCCGTTCCGAACATTTGAAGCCCCCGCTTTGCCGCCTGGCCGGCCGGATTGGCGCGCTGACCGGCTGGTTGTGGCAACGTGGTGCCCGCCGGCTGGCGGTGATGGCGATGTTGGCAACTGCCTCGATCGTAGGAGCACAGCCCGCCCCGACGGTGTCGGCGCGTGCCTGGCTGTTGCTGGATTACTCCAGCGGCCAGATCCTGGCAAGTGAAGAGCCCGACCGGAAGATCGAACCGGCTTCGCTTACCAAGCTCATGACCGCGTATCTCAGCTTTCAGGCGATCGCACAGGGCACGCTGAAGCCCGATCAGCTCATTCCGGTATCGGAGCGCGCGTGGAAGGCGGAAGGTTCGAGGATGTTCATCGAACCCGGCAAGCCGGCCAGCGTCGAGCAATTGCTCTACGGCGTGATCGTTCAGTCCGGCAACGATGCCTGCATTGCGCTCGCGGAGGGCATCGCCGGCTCGGAGGAACAGTTCGCCGCGATGATGAATCGCGAGGCGGGCCGTCTCGGCATGCGCAATACCCGCTTCATGAACAGTACCGGCCTGCCCCATCCCGAACACCGCAGTACCGCGCGCGACCTCGCCATCCTGGTGAGCGCGCTGATCCGGGATCATCCCAGGTTCTACCGGATCTACTCGACCCGGGACTACACCTACAACGGCATCACGCAGCCCAATCGCAACCGCCTGCTGTGGGTGGATCCGACCGTCGACGGCGTCAAGACCGGTCATACGGAAGGTGCAGGTTATTGCCTGATCGCCTCTGCTCAGCGCGGACCGCGGCGGCTGGTCGCGGTCGTGCTGGGCGCCAGTTCCGACAATGTGCGTGCGCAGGACGCGCTCAAGCTGCTCAATCACGGTTTCCAGTCCTATGACACGGTAACGCTGTACAAGGCTGGCGAGGCCTTGCGCCGTCTGCGCCTGTTCAAGGGCGAGCAGAGCGAGGTCGGCGCCGGTTTTCCGGCCGGACTGACGCTGTCCTTGCCGAAGGGGCAGAGCGAGCGGCTCAAGGCGAGCTGGTCATCGGTGCAGCCACTCGTTGCGCCGATACGCCAGGGTCAGCAGGTCGGCACGCTGAAGCTCGAACTCGACGGCCGCAGCCTGGGGGAATACCCGGTGCTCGCACTCGAATCGGTGGCCCCGGCCGGCTGGCTGGGGCGGCTCTGGGACAGCATTCGGCTGTGGTTGCAGTGAGCAGGCGGCGATGAGCCCGGATGATCAGGTCTGGTTCAACGGCCGTTTTCTGCCTTTGGGCGAGGTCGCCATCTCGCCGCTGGACCGCGGCTTCCTGTTCGGCGATGGCGCCTACGAGGTCATTCCGGTCTATGCGCGCCGGCCGTTCCGGCTGACCGAGCATCTCGCACGCCTGGCGCGCACGCTGGCCGGCATCCGTCTGACGAACCCGCATACGGCGTCGGAATGGGCCGAGATCATCGCCGGCGTCATTGCGCGCCAACCCTGGGCGGAACAGTCGGTCTATCTGCACATCACCCGCGGTGTCGCCGATCGGCGTGACCATGCGTTTCCATCGCCTCCGCCCGTCCCCACGCGCCTGGTCTGGGCAACGGCACTCACGAGCCCGCCGCTGGAACAGCGTATTCAGGGCGTGCGCTGCCTGTCCGCAGCCGATGACCGCTGGGCGCGCTGCGACCTGAAAACCATCTCGCTCCTAGCCAACTGCCTGCTGCGGCAGCGCGCGGTCGACACCGGCTGTGCCGAAACCATCCTGTTCCGCGATGGCTTCCTGACCGAAGGTGCGGCCGCCAACGTGTTCGTCGTGCGCGGTGGTACGCTGCTGGCACCACCGAAGAACCATCATCTCTTGCCGGGCATCACCTACGACGTGGTCCTCGAACTGGCGCACGCCCACGGCCTGCCGACCGAAGTGCGCGATGTGCGCGAGGAAGAGGTGCGCACCGCCGACGAGCTGTGGATATCGTCCTCGACCAAGGAAGTGCTGCCCGTCACGGAACTGGACGGTCGGCCGGTGGGTTCGGGACGACCCGGCCCGGTCTACGCCGGGATGTACCGCTGGTATCAGGCTTTCAAGGCCGGGCTTTCTCTGCCCGAGGCTTGACATGGCGGACGGGCTGTTCGAGTTCCCCTGCGCGTATCCGCTGAAAGTCATGGGCCTGGCCGAGCCGGGCTTTGCCGACGCGGTGGCGGCCATCGTGCTGCGTCATGTTCCGGGTTTCGACATCGGCACGATGAGCATGCGGCCCTCGCGGGATCGCCACTATCTGAGCGTCAGCTGCGAGTTCGAGGCGCAGTCCCGCACGCAGCTGGACAGCCTCTACCGGGAGCTGGTGGCGCACCCCGCCGTCAAGGTGGTGCTGTAGTGCGCCCTGGCGTGTCGGCGCCTGTCGTACGCAGGCTCGGGCTTGTCGACTACCTGCCGACCTGGCAGGCCATGCAGGCGTTCACGGCCCGACGCGACGCCACGACGCCGGACGAAGTCTGGTTGCTGGAGCACCCGCCGGTGTTTACGCTCGGTCTGGCCGGCCGCGACGGGCAGCTGCTTCGCGACATCGGTGTCCCGTTGCTGCATGTCGATCGCGGCGGCCAGATCACCTACCACGGCCCCGGTCAGGTCGTGTGCTATCTGCTGCTCGATCTGACGCGACGCGGCCTTACCGTCCGGGAGACGGTGAGCTTGATGGAGCAGGTGGTCATCGATACCGTTGCCGCCTACGGCATCACGGCGCACCGTCGCCCGGGAGCACCGGGTGTGTATGTGGGCACCGGTTCCGGCGACGCGAAACTGGCCGCGCTCGGTCTGAGGGTACGACGCGGCTGCTGCTATCATGGCCTGGCCATGAACGTCGACATCGATCTCGCACCATTCGCTGCCATTCACCCCTGTGGCGACCCCGGCATGCGGGCCACGCGCCTCGCGGACCTCGGCGTCGACATCACCCGGCAGTCGGCTGCGGAAGCCCTGTGCGAGCGCTTGCTCGCGAGCCTTGCGGCCGAGACGGCCCCGAGAGCCGTGACCCCGTGACCACCGACCCAAGCCTGAAGCAGAAGGGCGCAGCCAAGACTGCGCGCATTCCCATCAAGGTCGAACCGGCGGCACCGTTACGCAAGCCTGACTGGATCCGTGTCCGCGTGGCGCCGGCCGACTCGCGTTTTCACGCCACACAGCGAACCCTGCGCGCTCACCATCTGCACACCGTCTGCGAGGAAGCATCCTGCCCGAACATCGGCGAATGCTTTGGCAAGGGTACCGCAACGTTCATGATCCTTGGCGACAAGTGTACGCGTCGCTGTCCATTCTGCGATGTCGGCCATGGCCGTCCGGACGCCGTCGATGCGAACGAACCGGAACATCTGGCGCGCACCGTGGCCGCGCTCGGGCTGCGCTATGTCGTGATCACCAGCGTCGATCGGGATGACCTGCGCGACGGCGGTGCGGGCCATTTCGCCGCCTGTATCGCCGCGTTGCGGCGCTCGTCCCCGACCACGACCATCGAGATCCTTGTACCCGATTTCCGCGGCCGCATGGAAGCGGCGCTGGATCTCCTCGCGGCGACGCCACCGGATGTGTTCAACCACAACCTGGAGTCGGTGCCGCGTTTGTACCGTAGCGTCCGGCCAGGCGCGGATTATGCGCATTCGCTGACGCTGCTCAAGGCTTTCAAGGCGCGTGTCGCGCACGTACCGACCAAGTCCGGCCTGATGGTCGGCCTCGGCGAGGACGATGATGAAATCGTCGAAGTCATGCGCGCGCTACGTGCTCACGACGTAGACATGCTGACCATCGGCCAGTATCTGCAACCCTCGCGCGCGCACTTGCCCGTGCGCCGCTATGTCTCGCCAAGCGTGTTCGACAGCTACACGGCGCTGGCTCGCGAACTGGGTTTCGTCCACGCCGCCTGTGGACCGCTGGTGCGTTCGAGCTACCACGCCGACCAGCAGGCGCACGCGGCGGGGCTGGTGGATGCGGACGATGATCAGGCGGGCGCTGCGAGCAGCTTGTCCACCAGCGCACCCAGCGCCTGAAAATCCGGCTCGCCCAGGTAGCGCTTGACGATCCGGCCCTTGCGGTCGATCAGAAACGTGGTCGGAGTCAAGCGGATGTCGCCGAAGGCACGCGCCACCTCACCAGTCGGATCGAGCGCGACCTTGAACGGCAGACGCCGTGATGACGCGAAAGCGGCCACATAATTGGGCGGGTCATAGCTCATGGCCACGGCCACGGTCTCGAAGCCGCGCGCCGCGTATTGCTGGTGCGTGGCGACCAGTTGGGGCATTTCCTTCACGCAGGTCGTGCAACTGGTCGCCCAGAAATTCACCAGCAACACCTTGCCGCGCAGTGCCTCGCTGGGAATCCGCTCGCCGGCCAGTGTCAGGAAGCTCACCCTGGGCAGATCGGGTTGACGGGTCCCAGCCCAGTACAATGTACCGACCAACACCATGAGCGTGACCGCCGCGAGCCCCGTCAGGGCTTTCCATTTCATCTTCATCGCCGGGACAAGGAAGAAAGCAATGCGATCAATGATACGTGCTCTTGCGAGGATTGCGCTGGTGCTGGCATGCACGGGACCGCTGTGGGCACTCGATCTGAGCGAGCGCGACAAGGTGTCCGGTCTGAAAGAGGCGCTGGTTCAGGGTGCCGGCCAGGCCGTGACGCTGTTGAGCAAGCCTGACGGCTTTCTGGGCAACCCGAAGGTGCGCATCCCGTTGCCCGATACTCTTGAAAAAGCCGCGCCGGTTCTGCGCAGCCTGGGCATGGGGCGACAGCTCGACGAGCTGGTGACGACGATGAACCGGGCCGCCGAAGCCGCGATGCCCGAAACGCGGGCGCTGCTGGAGGCCGCCGTAAAGCAGATGAGCGTCTCCGACGTGCAGGCGATCCTCACGGGCGGCGACGATGCGGTGACGCGCTACTTCAAGGACAAGACCTCGGGGCCGCTGTTCGAACGCCTGCTGCCGATCGTCTCTCGGGCCACCGAGAAACTGGAGCTGACGAAGCGCTACGAGGCGCTCACCAAGAAGGCGGCGCGCGTCAAGCTGGTCAAGGAGGAGGACGCGCGCATCGACCGGTATGTCACGAGCAAGGCACTGGACGGGCTGTATCGGATGATTGCCGACGAGGAGCGTGCCATACGCAGAAATCCCGCCGCAGCCGCCGGCAATCTGGCGCGCAAGGTATTCGGCGCGCTATGACCCCCAGTTGAGTGCGACCGAACAGCCGGGGTCACGCTGCGGCACGGACAAATGGTCTCGCCAACACCCCCAGCCGGGGGCCGGCCGACCCCTTCGGGCTTACTTGCCTGCCTTCTTGTCCCCGGCCGGGGCCGCCGGCTCTTTCAGGCTGCCGCCGGACTTGTTGGCCATATAGACGATGGCGCGACCCAGCTCCAGATCCGATAGCGCCGGGTTGCCGCCACGCGCGGGCATGCCGCCCTTGCCCTTGAGCGCGCTGTCCAGCAAGCCCTGGTAGCCGGCCTTGATGCGCGGCGCCCAGGCTGCGCTGTCACCCAGCTTGGGCGCGCCGGCCACGCCGGTCCCGTGACAGGCCGCACAGGCTGCCTGGTAGACCTGTTCGCCGGTCTGAGCGACTCCCCCAGCGGCTCCGGCCGCGGCAATTTCCAGCTTGGCGACCGGTTGGATCGCTTGCGCGGTCTTCTCTTCCGAAAGCGACTGCGAACCGGTATGCCCCGTGGTCACCAGCTGCGAGACCAGCACAGCCAAGCCGATAAACACGACAAAAGCGAGTGTCACCACCCAGATGAGCTGCCCTGGAGTCTTGATGAATTGTGAGTGTTCTTCGTGGGTGTCTGATGACATGATCGGCTTCCGGGACGAGTTGGCGATAGAGTCGAAGGCTGGGCGATATTGAAGTGTTGAGTTCGTCAGCGCGAGACGGGACTGGAGCCGACTTTCGCAGACTTTGGCGAACCCTGGCTAACGTCGAAACCGGTCGATTATAACTTCACGCCCGCACTGACATCAGCGCTTGGCCGCAGTCTCCAGGGCCATCGCATGAATCCTATGCCAGGCCGGGGAGCTGAGCACGGTAGGTATCGGAGGTGGAGGCGATGAGGCGCTTGACCTTGAGGCCGCCCTTGCGCTGGACAGGAGCGAGGCGGATGAGATTCAAGGCGAAATGTCGCGGCACGGAGAAGTTGTGAGCGGCATGGCCGGTGGGAGTGTCAGGTTTTTTGCGTGTGAGGCGCGAACTCGAGACGCTGTTTCAATCCGCACCCGGCCTCTCGGCCGGGTGATGCACCAATGCCTGGTGCAAGGGCGCCCTGGAGATGTCGTTTCAATCCGCACCCGGCCTCTCGGCCGGGTGATGCGGCTCAACATTTGGCATTCTGGACCGGGAAAGATTGCGTTTCAATCCGCACCCGGCCTCTCGGCCGGGTGATGCTGACGGGTCAGGATGCGTGGATCGGCCCACACCGAGTTTCAATCCGCACCCGGCCTCTCGGCCGGGTGATGCGGCGAGCTTCTGGCTGGTCGACCGCAGCCTGCGCAGTTTCAATCCGCACCCGGCCTCTCGGCCGGGTGATGCGCAAATTTGGCAATTGTCGCCATGCGCGTTTTGGTTTCAATCCGCACCCGGCCTCTCGGCCGGGTGATGCGAAACCGCCCGACGCGCTTACGCAAACGCTTCAAGTTTCAATCCGCACCCGGCCTCTCGGCCGGGTGATGCTTTGGCGCTCACCACCTCCGCCGGCACGCCCGCTGCTCGGTTTCAATCCGCACCCGGCCTCTCGGCCGGGTGATGCATTGACATGCTCGATCAGCAGGCGAGATGGCTTGAGGTTTCAATCCGCACCCGGCCTCTCGGCCGGGTGATGCCAGCACGATTGCGCACGATTCATCCACAAAATCCGGTTTCAATCCGCACCCGGCCTCTCGGCCGGGTGATGCCCGTTGTCGCAGGCGCAACCGGGGTATGACAGAAGGTTTCAATCCGCACCCGGCCTCTCGGCCGGGTGATGCCTTATGCCCCCTGCATGCGGCGTTGAAGTCGATGCGTTTCAATCCGCACCCGGCCTCTCGGCCGGGTGATGCGTCTGACGTCGCCAGCTATTACCCAAATTTGATACTGTTTCAATCCGCACCCGGCCTCTCGGCCGGGTGATGCATAAGATGGGCATTGGAGGCCTGCATAGTCAAGAGTTTCAATCCGCACCCGGCCTCTCGGCCGGGTGATGCACCAACGTACTCATCCGGGAAAACGCCGTCATACGTTTCAATCCGCACCCGGCCTCTCGGCCGGGTGATGCGGGATTTGTGTACTGCCTTGCGTAGCTGGTCCGAGTTGTTTCAATCCGCACCCGGCCTCTCGGCCGGGTGATGC